>NZ_BAAHXA010000001.1:0-770000 GCF_054657235.1 Fundidesulfovibrio butyratiphilus | reverse complement strand
AATGTGAGCGGTTTTGTCTCGAATCAGCCGGTCGGCTAATTCGGCCCAGAAGGATATGGGCCAGCGTCGCATGGAGGAGCCCGAGCCGGGGTGCAAGCCTACCAAAGGTCGTCCCGCCGGCAGGTTGAAGCGTTCCAGAACCACGCGTCGATCAAGGCGCGAGACAAGTCTTGGCAAACACTCGTTCAGGACAAGACCGGAACGCCTTTGGGGCGGGGCGCAGGCCACGGCCAGGGCAAATTTTTGAGCGGCGGCGTGAAGTTTGTCCACATAGCCGGCCAGGTCGGCCACCCGGTCGATCAGGGGGAGGCAAATATTCCCGGTCGGTCCACTTCCATTCGGGCCATTTGCATCCGGAGCGTAACCCGCGCGTAGGTTCGCTTGAATGCCGTCCAACAGGGGGCGGCTTTCGGGATGGCGACGCAGGTCCACGGCCAAATCGAAACGTCTCCCCGTCAGTTCCTCGACCAGGCGTGGACCGCGACCGGGAAGAAGGCCTTCTTCGGAACGCGGGTGAAACAATGGCTGGGCCACCACTTCGTCCACGTCGCACAACCGGAGGGCCAGATCCAGATTCGCCGGTGAGCAGACCAGGGTCAGGCGCGCGTCGGGGAAAGTGCGGCGCAAGGCTGTAAGAGCCGGCAAAGCCAGAACCAGATCCCCCAAATGGCCGAGTTCCATGGCCAAAATTGTTTGAGGATTCGCTGCCCCGGGTCCGGCGGTCAGACCAAGACAAGCGGCGTCTTCGGCCGTGAGACTGGGAACGTGTCGCTCGACGAACACGGGAACGCAGGTCGAGCGGGGAAGCGGCGCGCACGGGCTGAGATGTTGGTGGGAGTAAGAATCCTGGGCGGACAGAGACTCGGCCCAGGCCTCCAGCAGTCGAGCCCGATCCGCTGAAACCGGGATCCCCCGACGGGAGGCCGATTCCTTGTGCCGGAGTACGGCCTTCGGCGTCCAAGCCGCGAAAAGGCCAGCCTGGGCCGCGCGCAGACAGAAGTCGGTGTCGTTGCATTCGACGGCGTAACTCGGGTTCAGTCCGCCCAGGCGGTCCCATACTGTGCGGGGCACGGCCGCGCAGGCGAAGGTCACGGCCGTCACACGTCTGGCCTGAGCGAGAAGGGGGTTGAGCGCCCCATCGTCACGGGTGCGGAGAAAGACGTGGCGAAAGCCCTTGCGGGTGTGAAACATGCCCGCGTGCTGTATTCGGCCGTTCGGATAGAGCAGCTTGGCCCCGACCACAGCACAGCCGGGGATGGCGGCCAGGTCGGCCAAGGCCGTGAGCCAGCCGTCGTTCAGCACTTCCACGTCATCGTTTAGCAAGACCAGAAGGTCTCCGCGCGAGGCCTTGGCCCCGGCGTTTATCAGACGGGGAAAGTTGAAGGGGCCATCGTCGCGCACCAGACTGATTTTGATTTCGGCTGGCAGTGGGCGAACCAGATCGTTCAGAGACAGGCCTTCGGGGCTGTTGTCCACCAGCACGACTTCGAATGCCAATCCAGCCGGTCGGGCGGCCAGCGAAGCCAGGCAGGGGACGAGATTTTCCGTGATATGCTTACCCGCCGTGGGAATGATTACGCTGGCCAGGGGGAAGGCCGGTTCGGAAACGGACACGGCTGCCGCAACGGGCGGGTCCGGTTTGACCGGCGCGGCGTCGAGACAGGCGTTTCCCATCGTTCGGGACAACAACAGGGGCAGGTTCACGGCCTGGTCCGTGGTCAGGGCGAGACCGTCGAACAGCGCGCGGACTCCGCGTTCTTCGTCCAGTTGGAAAGGTTCTCCGCTTCGCTTAAAGGTTTCCCCAGAAAGGGCCACCAGTTCGTCCCGGGGCACGGTCATGGCGGACGGCAGAGGCGGCAGCCCGTACTTGAGGCGCGGCCGGAACCGTCCGCACGAATCCGGAACCAGGTCGTCGGCGGTGAGAAGGAGCAGGGATCGTCTGGTCGCGACGGCCCTGGCCATCTCGAAAAGCGCTTGGGGTTCCAGCCGCCGGGTGCAGGTCAGGTGGACAGCCCAGGCCACGACGTTCAGGGGGGGGCCTGAAGGGCCCGCCCCGCGCGCATCTTCGGCCACTTGGTCCAGGCATGCGGCGCCCATCCGGGTGGAAAAATCGTCTCGACGCACGTCCACTCGTGGGTCCCGGTCCAAAAGAATAGGCAGGGGCGCGGTGTCGTTGGCATCCGCGAGCAGGACGAGGCGCCAAAAAGGATACGTCTGGGCCAGGAGCGACTCGGCCGCTTCCATGGCCAGGGGGAGGCGTTGTCCCCTGGCGTCGAGAAAGACCGCGAAGGCGATGCGCGGCCGCAGAGTGCGCCCCATGTCACGCTGCCAGTCCAGGGCGGCGGGTGTGGGACGCGAAAGTTGGGCCAGGCGGTCGGGAGACGGCGCGGTGGGGGCGCTTCGGCCTGTGCGCAGATGCCAGGCCAGGGGATTTTCCCCGCTCCGAGCGAGTTCCGGGTTGTTCAGTAGCACGAATCGGGTGACAAAATCCGCATGGGGGTCGCGTCCTTCGCCCGCGCCGTGGTCCAGGTAGTGGACCAGGGGATTGCTGTCGGCTTCGGCCACGTCCGGGGAGTGGCCCAGGTAAAAGGCCGTATCGAACAGCGGGTTGGGGTCGTGGCCGGAAGTTTTGTCGTGAGCCAGGTAGTAGGCAAGGGGGGAGAGGCCGGAGTTTTGGGCTTCCGGGTGGTGCTTCAGGTAGAAATCCTGGTCAAAGACCGACGAAACGCGGCGGCCTTCGCGCCAGCCGTGGACCACGTAGTGCAGGGCCGGATCGTGTCCGGTTGCGGCGACGTCGGGATTTTGTTCCAGATAGAAGGCCTGGTCGAACAGGCCGCTTTCCCGAATGGTTCGGGCTTCGCGCTCCTGCGCTTCCCGATGTGGTTCCCGACGCAGGGCGGCGCCCAGTCGACGAAGCGGTGCGGTGATTTTCCAGGAGAGCGAATTTCGGCAGGCTTCGGCCTGGAATCCGAGACGGATTCCTTCGGTGCGCAACTGGCGGATCTGGGTCCGGGCGAGGTCCAGGATTTCCAGACGTTCTTCGCCCAGGCGATCGGAGCGTTCCAGCGCCTCCCTCAAGACGTTGACCTGGGCGCGCAAGGCCAGTTCCGTGGTTTTTGCCTGGTCCAGGGAGCGCGTCAACTCCATGCGCAGTTCCCGTTCCCGGCGCAGCGAATGGGTCAGGGCGTCGCGCTCCTCGCGCAGTGCGTCCATGGCGTTTTCACGACGTCTGAGTTCATAGGTCTGGACCACGCCCTGGCCCAGTCGGGCGAAATGGGCGCGCACCCAGTCGCCTTTCGGCGTGCGGTCCAGGGCGGCCAGACCGGCCAGGGCCGTTGGCGGGCCTTTGCCCACCAGGAGAACTCCCAGGCCGTGGCCGTGGGGGAAGACGAACCCGGGGAATGTGGCGCGAAGTCCCTCCCAATATTGGTCAACGCAAAATCCGTTTCGGGTTTCATATACGCCGGAAAGAAGCGCCACTCCGCTGGAACTCAGTTTCGGCCGCCAGGTTTCGAAGTCGTGGCGCACCGTGTCCACGGCCGGGCGGGCGTCGATGTGCAGCATGTCCACCGATCCGTCGGCGGCCAGAGACAGGGCCTGGTCGAACGTGGAGCGGACCAGGCGCGAAAAATGGCCATACAGGGGGTCGTGGTGGGCGGCCAGGTCGGCCAGCGTCGAGGGCTCCTCGCGGGGAGCGTCGCCGGGCCAGGGGGCCACGCCCAGGCAGGTTGTCTTCAAGCCGAGTTCGGCCACAGATTGTGCCAGGGCGCAGTACGAATTGCCCGAATCTACGCCCAGTTCCACCGCCCGGAGCGGAGCCGCCGTCCGCGCCAGCCAATGGATGAAGGGCGTATGCTCCAACCGGTCGGGCGGGTCGGCCAGGCGCAGGGGCTCAAACGCGGCTTCGTTTCCCCGGGTCAGGCTCTCGAGAAGGACGGCGATGGCATCGGGTCCGACGGGGGTCATGGGCCGTTTCCGACGGGGGGGAACACCACGGGCGCGGGAGCGCATCCGGGGCGGGAGGCGCTCCCGGTCAGGCGTGCGGCCAATCGGGGCAGAGCCACGACCAGTCCGGCCAGGGCTCCGGCCGGATAGGCCAGGGCTTCGCAAGGCCGTCCCGAAGCAAGGCGTGCGGCCAGCCCCGCCAGACTGGAGAGCGGTCCGAGCGTCAAGGCCAGGAGGGCGGACAAGGACGGGTAGTTCTTCGCGGCCAGCAAAAGGGCGTTTCGTTCGCAAAGAAAAATGCGTCTGGCCCGGGAAAGCGGGTGTGCGCTGCCCCGGCTCACATGCCTGGCCCGAATTCCCGGCACACAGTGCAGGGAATAGCCCGTGCGGCGCAGGCGCAGGCTCAAGTCCACGTCTTCAAAATACATACCGAAGGTTTCGTCGAACAGTCCCGTGCGGTCAAGGGCTTCGGCGCGGTAGAGCGCGGCGGCGGCGCTCACGCCGGGGACGTAGCGGATGGATCGTCCCAGGGTGTCGGCGGGGCGTCCCGCTTCCAGGTCCCAGCAACGGCCGGTGAGCCCCGCGCCGCACCCGGCCGATTGTGTCGCCTCGGGACGGGAATCGTAAACCAGCAGCGGTTGGCAGGCGCCGGCCTCGGGGGTGGCTTCCAGAAAGGCGGCCAGGTCGTCCAGGCAACCGGGGGGAAGAAAGACGTCATTATTGAGCACGAGCACCATGCGCGCCTTGTCGGCCAGGGCCAGGCGCAGTCCCCGGTTGGCCGCGACGGCGAAGCCCAGGTTTTTGGGGTTGCGCAAAACCCGCACTCCGGGAAATCTCCCGAGCGCGGCGCGCAACTCTTCGGGCGGCGAGGCATTGTCCACCACCAGGATGCGGCCCCGGCCGCCTCCTTGGGCGTCCAGGGACGCAAGACAGCGCGCCAGCAACCCGGGGCCGTGGTGGTTCACCACCACGACCGCCATGCGCGAGCGGTCAGCCGTGTCGAAAAGGAAGTGCCCCATGCATCGCACCTGCGTCATCATTGTGAACTGGAACTGCTGGCCCCTCACCCGGACTTGCCTGGAAGCGGTGGCTGTCCAGACGCGTCGTCCGGCCCTGACCGTCGTGGTGGACAACGCCTCGAAAGACCTCGATTCCGAGGAGGTGTTAGCCTTCGCGGGCGCGTGTTTCAAGCGTCCGGTCTTGGCCGTGGACGGGCGAACGTTCGCCCCGGAGGCGGACTTCGTTCTCGTGCGCCTGGATCGCAACCTGGGGTGGGGCGCAGGCAACAACGCCGCGCTCAACCTGGCCTTGCTCGGCCGGGGCGTCACGGGGTTCTGGTTTCTCAATCCCGACACCGTGGCGTCTTCGGACTGCCTGGAAGCCTTGGAGCGCTACCTGGACGCCCATCTCGACGTGGGAGCGGCCGGGGCCACCGTGCTCAAGGGGCCGGTCGGCGACCGGCTGGAGTGCGCGGCGGGATGCCGTTACCTGCACCAAGCCACCGTGGTGCTTCCGGCCCATGCCGGCGTGCATCGGTCCCTGGCGGCGCGCGTCCCGGAACCTCGGATCGATTACGTGCTCGGGGCCTGCATGTACGTGCGCCGGCAGGTGTTCGAGCGGATCGGGCTGTTCGCATCGGACGGGCTGCTGTATTACGAGGAGGCGGATTTCTGCCTGCGAGCCCGACGAGCCGGGTGGAAACTCGGTTGGTGCCGGTCCGCGGTGGCGCGCCATCTGGGGGGAGGCTGCCTGGCCCTGGCCCTCCCTGACGAGCGGGAACGCAAGCGGCTGGCCAACTACCATGAAAACCTGGGCGCGTTGCGTTTCGCCTGGAAAAGGCGACGGCGCAGCTTTCCGCTGGCCTTGGCCGCACGTGTGGTCGGCAAGCTGGGCGTGCTTGCCTGGCGGCGGGAACTTTACCTGGCCGGCCCGCTTTTTTCGGCCCTGCGCGACTTCGTCCTGGGACGGGCGGTCACTGGGCCAGGTCCGGCGCCTGGTCCACGGTCACGCTGCGCTCGGTCGCGGGATCGGTGACCTGCCAGCGGCCGTCTCCGGTCTTTTCCACCTTGACCTTTTGTCCGGCCTTCAGGCCGGAAAGTCCGACGGCTTCGGCCTTGGCCGGATTGCCCACGGTCACGAAGGCGGCGCGCCCCGCTTCCACTCCCTGCACCTGGGCCCGGGACGCGGCCCCCAGTGTCGCGGGCGGAGCGGCCAGGATCGGACACACGGCCAGGCAGACGAAAAGGCATACGGCGAATGTGATGAACGAAACGCGCGACATGGGCGGGCCTCCTGGCTGAAGAACGATTCTTTTCGTGGTTTTTTCAGGCTATGGAGCAATTTGCGGGCCGTGTCCAGTCCGCAAGGTCAAAATCCACCGGAATTCAGTAAACAAATTGACTTTGATACGTCGATTTTCTACCCCATAGGGACGTTGGGGAGTGGATACGGACTGTGGCATTCTGTCGCTTCCGCCCTCGAAGGAGTTGACGACGAATGCCAAGGAACTGTCATGGTCGTATATCGGATCGGAAACAAAACCGATGCGATAGACCCGCGCGTCACGGGGTGGGAAAAATCGGAAGGGGAGCAACGGGGATGCGGGGAGACCACGGCTTGAAAAATGCGGGCGCGCGCCACGGCAAGGCCGGTTCGTTTTTCACGGCGTGTTGTTTCGCCGCCTTCGCGCTGGCCCTGGCGGTTTGTTGTCTGCGTCCGGCCCTGGCGCAGACCTCCAACGGCGCGGGGAACTCCACCCAGGACACCAATAATCGCAACGTTCAGTCCACCACCGTCGCCACGGCCAGCCTGCAAAGCGCGACCACGGCCACCAGCACCATCATCGGCGATCGTTTGTCATACGTCACCGCTCCGACGGGGGCCGGCGGCGCTGGAGGAAGCGCCGGAGGTTTGGGCGGCGCGGGAAATAGCGGCGGTTCCGGCGTGAGCGGGGGCAGCCTGGGCAGCGGCGGCTCCGGTGGGGAGTCTGGAAGCGGCTCCGGGGGCTCCGGCGGAAGCGGCTCGGGCAGTGGCTCGGGAAGCGGCTCCGGCGACTCGGGGGGCCAGCAGAGCGTGCCGGTGCCCTCCAAGGAGCGGGCTTCGCTCCGGTTGTTCAATCCCTTCGGCTCCGGTCAGAAGATGTTGGCCATGCAGGGATTCACTCGCCAGACCGGCCTTTCCGCCGGTGACGAGACCCCGGAAAATCGCAGCGGCCTGTGGGCCATGGTCTCCACCAACTGGTTGGGCAACTTCAAGAGCAGTACGCGCTACGACGGCAATATCTACACCGGCATGCTGGGCTATGACTTCAAGCCCACGGCCCGCACGGTAGTCGGCCTTTCCGGCGGCTATCAGGCCATGAACCTGAACACCAGCTACAACAACGGCTATTCGAACAATCAGGGGCTGATGCTCATGCCCTATGGCAGCTATACCCTGATGGAAAATCTCATTCTGGACGCGTCGTTCGGCGTGACCTTTCTGAACAACCAGACTTCGCGCACCGACTTGTACAAGGGGGTGGTGGCCCGGGGCGACTATTCCTCCCTGCGCGTGTTGGGCACGTCGAACCTGACCTATTATTACCTGATCGACAATTGGACTTTCGCGGTCAAGGGCGGCGTCCTGCTCACCAACGAGCACAGACGGTCCTATACCGAAGGGGACGGCAGCTTTCATGTGGGGGCGGATACCTTCCTGGGCGAGCTCATCGTGGGCGGCAAGGCGGGGTATCGTTTCGGGCGGTTTACGGTGCAGGCCGGGGCCAACTACCTCTACGACTTCGACACCGCCCCCAATCTGGACCGCGACGAGGTTCAGGCCCTGCTGGGGGTGAACTGTCAGCTCACGGACGCCTTGCTCTTCAACATGGAGCTCTCCAACTCCTTTTTCCGCGACTACACGCGAAACACCGGACTGACGGGCATGCTTCGCTACGAGTTTTGACGTCGGGCCGCGCATCCGGCCGTGCCGCCTTTTTCGCGGACTGTCCCTGACGGGGCGGTCCGCTTTTTTGTCGGGTCGACCGGCCAACGGCGAAGGCTTTCCCGGAGACGCCGGCGAGGAAAGGTCAGCGGGCCCGCGTTTCCGGGAGCACGCGCCACACTCCGCCCACTCCCGGCCGATAGGCCAGGGGGGAGAATCGGGGAGGGGCCTGTCCCGTGGGGGTCAGAAGCCGGAAGGCCAAGCTGCGAGCCAGGGGACGGTTGGCGATGAAGGCCAGATCCGTCGGCGTGTGAAACAAAAGGATGGGGTCGTCCAGGGAGTCGACCAACTCGGGGGTGGGGACGCGCCAGGCAAGGTCCACCACGGATCGCACCGAGGCGTACCCCTTGGCCCTGGCCTCGTCCGGCAGGACAAGACGGCCGGCCCGGACGTCCACGCGCAGCCCTCTGGTCGAAAAGACGTCCACGCAGTTTACCGGCGGCCCCTGGGGCGGCTCCGGGGAGGACCCGTAGGCCATCCAGTGGCCGTTTCGTCGCCACATGTCCCAGGGCAGGGCGAGAAAGACCGTGACGGAGGGGAAGAAATGGGCGTGGAGATCGGTCAGATCGTCGCCACTCAGGGCGCGCATGAGCGCGACGGGATCGCTGGCCCCGGAAAACAGACGGATGAGCAGGTCCAGCGTCTTTTCCCTTGACCCGACGCGCGCGGCCAAGCGGTCGAATTCGCCTTGTCCCCGGGCGGCGAAGAAACGCATCCAGTTCGCAGCCAGCCGGGCGTCCGGACAGACCAGGGGGAAGGCGGCTACGAAGGCGTCCCCGGCGGTCTGGGAGCCGCCGTCGAAAAACGGGGTGCGTCCGGTGCGCCAGGCGAGATAGTATCCGTAGTCCCACCAGCTCCACAACACGGCGTCCGGGGGCATGGAGCTGGTCGCTTCAAGGACCAGGGCGTCGAAGCGGGAGTCGAGGACGAATTCGGGTTTCCATGTGAAGTCGCGTCGCACCGCCGGCAGGCAGACCAGCCCGGTCAGGACCAGGGCGGCCAAACAACGAACGGGCGCGGAGGGGCCGGCCGGACGAAGCCGGACCACCGTTGCCGCCAACACCCCCAGGCCCACGGCGGCCAGGGGAAAAAAGAAAAGCGTCATGCGCATGGAGCGCAAGGCCAGGGGGCCGGCGGCCAACAGGGGCAGCAGGGGCCAAACGGCGCGGGGCCGCCGGAAAAGTCCCAGCCCCAGCCCGGCCAGGGCGGCGAGAAAGGCCGGACCGGAACCGGAGACCAGTTCGGCCAGTTCCTCGGGGCGCAAGGGGCCGAGTTCGATAATGGAGGCGGCCATGGAGGCCTGCTCGGCATTGGTCCCGAGGGCCAGGCCGATGTGGCGTTCGGCGTAGAAAAAGAGCCCGGCGAGCGGGTCGGGCAGGTGTCGCCAGGTTCCGCTGAACAAAAGCGCGGCGCAGGCCGTGGCCAGAAGCAGCGTGCCGGCCCGGACGAACCGGGTGGATTTGCCCATCCACCGACCCGGAGCCGTAAGAGCGCAGACCAAAACGGCCGCGCAGAGATAGCCGCCGGGTCGCCACCACCAGGCGCAAATCCCGGTGCAAACCGCGTACACGGCCAAGTGCGTTCGTCTCCTGGTGGGCGTGTCGGCAAGCAGACCGTCCAGGGCCAGGGCGCACGAGAGCAGCAGGGCGGGAACCAGGCAGGGCGTCTGACATCGGCCCAGGGCGGTCACCTCCACCCAGTACGGGCAGGTCATGGCCGCCAGGGCGGCGGCCGGTCCGGCTTCGTCTCCGCCCAGGCGTCGACCCCAGGCCCACGCCGGCAGGATCAGCGACAGGGAGAGCAGCGGCGATAGCCACAGGGCCACGCTGTCGAGCGGCAGGCCGAAGAGTTGTGCGACCAGGGCCAACACCCGCGACAGGGCGGGCGTATCCGGAGGCCTGGCCGCGGCCGTTTGCGCCTGGCCGGAGGGGGCGGGAGGCGTCTGCCCTTCGGCCTGGCCCGACAGGCCGGCCAGGCGTAGAAAGTGGTAGCCGTCGGCGTTGACCAGCATGGGGCGCCCCGAATCGCTCAAGCGATACGGGCTTTGCATCAGGAAGTGGTAATCGCTTTGGGCCTTGAGCGCGGTGAACGCGGCGCAGGCCAGCAGCAGGAGGGCCACCAGCCGGACGGGCGGACGTGGAGAGGCCGAAGGCATAGGGGATTAACGCCCGGCGTTTCGCCCCGCAAGGGGCTCGGTCTTAAAACGGGGTCGGGACGGGCGGGCCTCGGAGTCGGCGTCCGTGGGGCCGGGCCGGGCCGACGGACCCGGCGAAGCGGCTTTCAGACGGTCCAGCTCGGCCCTGGCCGGGGCGCAGCCCGGATCGACCTCCAATGCGCGGGCGAAGCGGGCCGCCGCCTGATCGCGCGCGCCTTCGGCCAGCAGGCAGCGCCCCAGTCCCACCAAACCTTGCACCGTGTTCGGGTCGAGCTCAACGGATTTGCGAAAGAGCCGCTTGGCCAGCACGAGCTTGCCATGGTCGTAAAACACTTGGCCCAGGTTGGCGAATGCGGTCGGGTAATCGAAGTCCACCTTGCCCAGCACTGGGCAGCCGGGCTTGACGTAGACGCCCTGAAAGGCGTCGGCCGCGCGGCGCAGGATGTCGTTGGCCCGTTCGATGTCGGTCATGCCCGCGTCCCAGAGGTCGGCGGCGCGCAGAATGTATATTTCGTTGCCCGGCAGGTAGGGGATGGCCCGGCCGCCGCAGTCGTAGACCTCGAACGCGGTGGAGTCGAGCAGGACCCAGCGTCCGTCGGCCCAGGCCTCCACGAAGCAGTGTCCGTAGGGTATGCTCAGGCTGTTGTCGCGGTGTCGCTTCACCCATTTGGCGTTCATGGTCACCACCAGCCGCGCGGGATACCCCATGGCCCGGCACAGGGCCAGGGTGGCCAGGGCGAATTCGCTGCACGCGCCCAGGGTCTTGCGTTCGAACACCTGGGGGGCGGTGTGGTCGAACTGATTGGGGTTTTCCGCCGGATCGTAGGCCAGGTGTTCGCCCACGTAGCGCATGGCCGAGAGCAGGCGCTCCACGTCGTTTGTTCCGGCCAGCGACCGGGCGATGCGCTCCACCTTGGGCGAAGGCGGAGTCTGGGGCGAGACGAGGTATTGTCCGGCAACGGGCGGCTCCAGAAGCGGACCCGCAAACTGGGGCTTTGAAGCGGTCCGTCCTCCGTTTGAGGCGCAGCCCAGGGCAAACAGGACCGACAGGGCGGTCAGCAGGGCCGCCGTCCGCCCGAAGCGGACTCTTCCACGCAAGCGGAATCGAAAGCGCGAAAGGCGGTTCATGCGAAGCTTTCAAAAGTGCGCCCGGCCGCTGGCCAAGCGGCCGGGCGCGCAAGGATCATTCGAAAACGCTGGGCATGCTCGTGCCCGACGTGGGGGTCCCCACCCGATTCAGGACTCCGGGAACCTGTTGCGGCGTCACGGGGACCGGAGGCGCGGTAACGCCGGCGGGGGACACGGTCGTCACCTGGAATGATCTGACGATCACCGGGGCGCCGGTAGTAGGCAAGCCTCCCACGAATCCGGTCACGCCCACGTTGGTGTTGGCGCCGGAAAGCACCACGGTGTTGGTGGGGGTGTTTTGTTGGACGCCGGCGGCGTTTATTTGGACGGCGCTGCTACCCGGATTTATTATCAATTGCGGAGCATTTGGGGAGCTATTAATTGTGGATTGGGCGTGGGCCGTGCCCACGAACCGGAACAGATCGAGAAAGCTCGTCGGCTTTCCGGCGCTTCTGGTCACATTGGGTATTTCCTTCTCGGGCACGATGGCCACCACGAAGTCCGAGCCGCGCACGCCGATGACCGCCAGGGGCGTCTGCACCTGAAAGTCGTTGTCCTGGCCCTTGCCCAGCTTCTGCACCACGAAGCGGGCCTTGCCCTCGGCCAGGCCCACCACGGTGTCGCGTTTGCCTTCGTTGGCGTCGTAGACGGTCTTGTCCAGGGTGACCTTGGAGAGCGACGCCATGGAAAACTGGCTCTTGTCGTTCATGAGAACGACCATGCGCGAGTTGGCCCCGGCCACCAGGGTGTCTCCGGCGTAGACCGGCTTGGCCTTTTCGGCCTTGTAGGCCTGGGTCTTGTCGTCGGCGTGCAGCACGTAGGCCTCGTTTTGCACGAAGTCCACGGAGCCGACAGGGTTGTCGGAAAGCTCCCTGTACTGGGTGACCACCTTGGTCCCTTCGGGCAAAAGCGGCGTCTGGGGGGGATAATCATTGCCCAGCACGGTGAGCAGCACATCGCCCGGATTGATTTCCGCCGCCTGGAGCAGGCAGACCGATGCGAGCAGACAGCAGAGGAGAATAAGGGCGGCAAAGGCCGGAAATCGTCTCATGGCGGGTCCTGTCCAAAGGCGTCGCGACGCGGGGATGCGTCGGTAGGGGGTTGGGCCGCTGGGCCGGTGAGCGGGTACGTTTTTTTCTGTAAGGGCTGGCCCAAAAAGTCAAGGAGGGGCCGTTTCCGGCGGGGTCAACTTCGGGTCGCCACGGCTTGCCGGTAGACGACTTCCAGGGCGCGGGCCACACGCGAAAGGTCGAAACGCTCGATCAGGCGGTGGCGTCCGGCTTGTCCCATGCGCAGACGTTCGTTCGGGCTGTCGGCCAGCCGCGTGAGCGCCCGGGCCAGGGACGCGGGGTCGGAGGGGGGGACCACAAGCCCCGTGGCCCCGTGCTTTACCACCTCGGCCACTCCCGACCCGGCGGGGGAGCAGGCCACCACGGGTCTGGAAAAGGACATGGCCTCCAGCGCGACCAGCCCGAAGGCTTCAGCCCGGTTCACGGCGGGCAGGCAGAAGATGTCGCATTCGGCCAGCAGCCGATCGCGCCGGGCGTCGCTCACTTTGCCCGGAAACGCGATCCGGTCGCGCAGACCGAGCCCGTCGGCCAGCGAACGCGTCGCATCGAGAAACGGCCCGTCGCCCGCCAGCACGAATCGCAGAGGCGGCGGCGTCTGCGCGGCGGCTCGCACCAGGATGTCGAAGCCCTTGTAGGCCGCGAAGCGTCCGAGGCCCAGAACCGTGAGGGGACCACCCGGGCTTTGGGGCACAGTGCGTTCGGGTTCGGCTTTGGCCGGGAAGGGGCTGCGTTCGGGCGTGTGGGGGCTGTCGAGCGCGATGCCCAGCGGAACGACCACGCATTTGTTTCGATGCTTTCGCAGGGCGTCGCTGGCGTCGCGGCCCGCGTCCGAGGTGCAGACGATGCGCGCCGCGCGCGCCAGGACCCGCGAAAGCGGCGGGCGGTAAAGGGGATAGGCCAGGCGCGCCGCCACGGGCAGGGCCTCCGGGGGGACGTCGGCATGCCAGTGGACCACCAGGGGAATCGAGGCGCTCGGCAGGGACCACAGGACCGAAAGGTTGGGCAGGTGGGCGTGGACCACGTCCGGGCGGATTTGGCGGACCATGTCGCGCACGGCCGCGCCGTATCCCGGCGCGAACGGGGCCGGTCCGCTGGGCCACACGGCCGGGACGTCCGCGAACCGGGGAGGAGCGTCCTGCGCGCCGTCCCGGAGGGGAACGCCGGGCCGGTCGTCGGAAACCGATCCGCCGCCTGAAGCGGCCAGGCGCACGGCGTGAACGCGGTGACCGTCGCGGATCTGGCGATCCATGAGGGCGGTCAGGAAGCTTTCCATCCCGCCCACGGCCGGAGGCGCGAATTTGCCCAGATGAAGAATGCGCACCGTGTGCCCCGTTTCGCCGTCATGGCTTTTGGCAAGGGAGTCTGTTAGGGAGAGAAGCGAATACACCGGCGCGTGCGACTTTTCGGCCGCGCCGTAGCCGTTTTGGGAGCCCCGATGTCCGCGCACGTTCATCACACGCAACAAGGGTGCGACCCGGCGCCGTCCGGCGTCAAGCCTTTTTGCGTGGTCATGCCCGCCAGGGACGAATATCCCACCGTCGGCGGCCTGGTGCGTCGCATCCGCGCCCTGCACGCCTGCGAAGTGGTGGTGGTGGACGACGCCAGCGGCGACGGCACGGGCCGTGCCGCCAGGGAGGCCGGGGCCACGGTGTTGCGCCTGGCCGAGCGCCGCGGGGCCTGGCGGGCCGCGCAGGTCGGGCTGGGCCACGCCCTGGGCCGGGGCTATCAACTGGTGGTCACCTTCGACGCCGACGGCCAACATCTGCCCGAAACCATCGTCCGGGTGCTGCTTAGGGTGGACGGGGGCGGGGCGGACGTGTGCGTGGGGTCCTGTCCGGGCCGGGCCGGGCCGCTCAAGAAGGCCGCCTGGTCGGTGCTTCGCCGCTTGTGCGGCAGCCGGGTGCGCGACGTGACCTCCGGGCTGCGGGCCTACAACCGCCGGGCCGCCCTGGCCCTGCTCAGCGAAGAGGCCGGTCGCCTTCACTACCAGGACGTGGGGGTGCTCATGCTGCTGGACGAGGGAGGCTTCCGCGTGGACGAGGTCGAAGTCCCCATGTGTCGGCGCGCGCATGGTCGGTCGCGCCAATTCGGGGCCGTGACCGACATGGTCGGACACCTCGTCAAAAGCGGCCTGCATTGCCTTCGGGCCGGGCGCTTTCTGCGCTCCGGCACAAGAGCTTTCCGGTCGGAGGCGTTTCGCTTGTCGCCGGGTGGGCCGTGTCCGCTTCCTCCGGAGGCTGAAAGCAATACCCGCGCGTCGCTTGCCCCCCTGCCGTCCGAGCCGGTGCGGCTGGGCCGTCCCGGTTGAGCCGTGTCGGACACGTCCGCCGCGACGGTGCTGGTCGTCACCCGTGACCGGGGTTTCCTGAGCCAGGTCCGGGCGGTGCTGCCCCTGGCGGCCCTGGTCCAGAGGGGAAAGCTCGCGGGATTTCGCCTGATCGACCCCTTGAGCGGCGAGCTTTCCAACCATTACCGTCACGAACGCTTCGACGCCGTGGTGCTGCAACGCGAGACCAGTCACGCGGCGGTGAATTTTTTCGTTCGCCGCAATGCGCCCTTTCTCTACGACATCGACGACCTGCTCGTGCATCCCCCTGCGTATTCCCGCTACCGGCCGGATCGACGGGCGCTCGCGGGCGTGGCCCTGAGCCTGGTCCACTGTCGCGCGCTCGGGGTCACCAGCGACCGCCTGACCCGCGCCCTGGAGCGCCGCCTGGGCTTGACCCTGTCCGACAAGGCCCGGTGGCTGCCCAACGCCTCGCCCCGGACGGAACCCCTTTTTCGGCCGGCGGCCAGGCCTCGGGGGATCTTTTTCACGTCGAGCGACCTGCCGGCCCTGACCGTATCGGCCCGGGCCGTGTTCGACGCCGTGGAGGCGTTTTCGATTCGGCGGGGCCTGCCCGTGTACACGGCCGGAGACTTTCCCGTCCCCTTCACCGGCCGGCGCGACCTGGGCGTGATGGATTACTGGCGACACAAGCACTTTCTGGCCTGCGGTCCGGCCCTGATCGGAGCGGCCCCGCTGGAAACCCGGGGCGACGCCGACACGCTGGAGTTCATCGCCTGCAAGTCCGACGTGAAAATGGCGGAATACGCCGGGGCCGGACACGCCGGGGTGTACAGCCTCTCGCCGCCGTATGCCGAGTCCGACCTGTGCGGCGGGCCGCTGGTGGAAAATACCCGCCAGGCCTGGATTGACGCCCTGGAAGCCCAGTACGACACGGGGTGGCGGCAGGGGCCGGAGTTGGCCCGGGCGGTGTGGGAACGCAGAAACGCCCTCCGGGTGGCCGAGCGCCATTGGCTCCCGGCCCTGGCCGCCGTGCGCCTGGAGCGACCGTTTCACGTGCGCGAACTCCAGGCGGCGTTGGCGGGCGGGGCCGGGGCTTCCGTCGGCGAACCGCTGCACCATCGCCTGGCCGATCTCGTGTACCACGGTTTGTACACGCGTTTGGTTCCCGACGGGCTCAAACGCCGCGTGGGCCGTCTGGTCGAACGTCTGCTCGAAAAACGCGGAGAAACCGGATCCGGGCCCGACGCGAACGCGGCTCGACCGGGACAGAACGGGGCAAACGGACGCGATCCTGTCTGAATCGGCAGTGCGTTCGCTTCCTTCGGGTTTCGGATGTTCCAATCGGTCAAAGAAGAGCAGGCCCTTGACATGACAAAAACTGTGGACTAAAAAAAGAAAATTTGTTTAGGACCGATGGAGTTTGGGGCGGCAAAATCGGCCGTTTTCCAGGCCCCGCGAGTATGGCGGTGAAAGCTTGTCTGTCAAGTCGCTCCCGCTATCGCTCGGATCGCAACAACTCGAACCGCAAGGACTCGCCATGTCAGAACAGGTTGTCGTTATCGGAGCCGTGGCCCTGGGGCCCAAGGCCGCCTGCCGCTTCAAGAGGATCTCGCCGGACAGCAAAGTGATCATGCTCGACCGGGACAAACGTATCTCCTACGGGGGTTGCGGCATTCCCTTCTACGTTTCCGGCGAGGTCAGCGAGTTGAAGGCTCTGCAGGAGACCAGCTTCCACACCCTGCGTTCGCCCGAATACTTCAAGGAACTCAAGGGCGTGGACACTCGGGTTGAGACCGAAGTCACCGCCATCGACCGCAAGGCCAAGACCGTGACCGCCCGCCACTTGCCCACCGGCAAGGAAGAGACGATCCCCTACGACAAGCTGGTCATCGCCACCGGCGCTTCGCCCCGCAAGCTTCCCATCCCGGGAATCGACCTGCCCGGCGTGCATGCGGTCAACAACCTGGACGCCGCCGAAGGCATCAAGAACGCCGTCATCGCCGGCAACGTCGGCACCGTGGCGATCATCGGTTCCGGTTTCATCGGCCTGGAAATGGCCGTGGCTTTCGCCGACATGTGGGGCCTTGAAGTCCACGTCATCGAAATTTTCGACCAGATCCTGCCCGGCGCGAACAGCCCGGTCCTTTCCCGCATGGCTCAGAAGCACATGGAGGAAAAGGGCGTGGTCTTCCACATGGGCGACCAGGTGAAGGCCATCGAAGGCGACGGCAAAGTCCAGCGCGTGATCACCGACAAGCTGACCATCGACTGCGACATGGTCATCGCCTCCGTGGGCGTCATCCCCAACGACCAGTTGGCCAAGGATTGCGGTCTTGAGGTTTCCGAGCGCGGCGGCATCATCGTCGACGAGCACATGTGCACCTCCGACCCCAACATCTTCGCCGGCGGCGACTGCGTGCTGGTCAAGAACCTGATCACCAAGCAGCCCATGTTCCTGCCCATGGGCTCCATGGCCAACCGCCAGGGCCGCGTCATCGGCGACAACCTGGCCGGCATCAAGTCCAGCTTCAAGGGCGTTGTCGGCTCCTGGTGCGTGCATCTGTTCGAGATGAGCTGCTCCGGCACGGGCCTGACCCTGGCCGGCGCCAAACGAGCCGGTTTGGACGCCTTCTCCGTTCAGGTCACCGCTCCCGACCGGGCGCACTTCTATCCCGAGCGCGGCGCCATGTCCCTCGAGATCGTCGTTGAGAACGGCACCCGCCGCGTGCTCGGCCTGCAGGGCTATGGCGTCAACGGCGACGCCGTTGTGGCCAAGGTCAACTCGATGGCCGCCATCCTGCCCTACTCCCCGACCATCCTCGACATCTCCAACCTGGAGATGGCCTACTCCCCGCCGTTCGCCTCGGCCATGGACATCCTCAATGCCCTGGCCAACGTGGCCGACAACGTCGCGCAGGGTCGCTGCAAGACCGTCAACGCTCTCGAGTTCGGCGACCTGTGGGCCAACGACAAGGGCGACACCTACATCCTCGACTGCCGCGACAAGATCGAAGCCGAAGACATGGTGGCCAAGTTCCCCGAACGTTGGCACAACTTCACCCAGAAGCAGATCATTGCCGGCGGCAACCCGATTCCCACGGACAAGCGCATCGTGGTGCTGTGCAGCTCCGGCGCTCGTTCCTACGAGTCCCTGCTCCATCTGACCCAGCTGGGCTTCAAGGACGTTTGCTTCCTCGAAGGCGGCATGGCCGGTGCGGAAGTGGCTGGTCTCGAGTTCTAGTTCGATTCGCCTCCGCATTCCTGGGGACCGGCCGTTTGGCCGGTCCCTTTTTTTGTTCCCTCCGTCCCGGAGCAAAACGCGATCGCGCGGCGGTTTGGCTTCCCCCCCCTTCGCGTGAGGAGGAAAACCGCGTCGGACGTTTTTTTTGCTCATTTGAGCATAAAATTGCCCCCTCGGTCTTGACGCCGCAGAGGGGATTCCTATTTGCTCTTTTGAGCATACCAAGGAGACGCGCATGGCAAACCCTCGCCTGCTTCGGTGGGTGTCGGCAGTTCCCAAGGTCACCTATTTCAAGCCGCAAGGCGTCCCCCTCGATTCCCTTGCGGAAATAACGCTGTGCGTCGAAGAGTTGGAAGCCTTGCGCCTGGCCGACATGTTGGGTTTAACCGCCGAGGAGGCGGCCGTGGGCATGGGCGTGTCGCGCCACACCTTCGGTCGGATTCTGGCCGAGGCCAGGGCCAGGGTGGCCAGGGCCTTGGTGACGGGCATGGCCCTTCGCATCGAGGGCGGCCATTACGAAGTAAGCCCGGCGGGGGGCCATGCCGCCGAGGATCTGACTCCCGAACGGCGGCAGGCCAATAGCGCCTGCGAGAGGGCTGTTCGAAATGTGCAAACCATGGAGGAAGCGAGCATGCGACGAGGAGATGGAACGCAATGCGGACGTGGCGGTGGAGGCGGGCAGGGTCGTTGCGGCCAAGGTCAAGGCAGGAGCCAGGGCCAGGGCCAGGGCGGCCGGGGCGGCGGATCGTGCGGACAGGGACGCGGTTTCGCACGGGGCAAGAGCGAAGGCGCTTCGAGCGACGACAGTACGTTTTCCCAGGTGGATAGCGGGATGTGCCAATGTCCGCAATGCGGGCGGACCGCCCCCCACAAGCCGGGTTCTCCGTGCGCGGATATGCGTTGTCCGGACTGCGGGGTCGCGATGGTGCGTCAGTAGCGGCAAGTGCTCAAGGGGACACACGATGTCTGCGGTGACGCATCGTGCCCCTGGGGCGGCCTGAGGCTGTTTGCAAAGTTCGTTGCCGGGCTTTGCAAACAGTCCCGCGCGTAGAGGGGGCGGTCATGCTTGCTTCCGTTGAAAGAGCGCGAGGCCTGTCCCGGGAGTGGGGCGAGCGCGGATACGACCCTTGTAGGGACGCATGAAGTCGGCGGTTGAATGCCGCCGCGTACAAAACCAGGTCGGCTTGCGTGAGGCGTTGCCGGAATCCGCCGGGTGCATCGGGCGAGCGGGAACCGTTCGCGCAGGTTCTTTGGGCGGTTTCGTCTGGGGCGTCCGTCAGGAAGGGGCGGAGGTTCTGCCGCCTGACGCATGGACAGACGAACGCGAAGCCGTTCGAGAGGAGGAGGGCGATGGAGCCCACGACGCTGGAAACCGTGCAACGCAAAGCCTTGGAAATCTGGCGCGCGCACGACCTGTTGGACGAACCCGTGGCGATCATGGCCAGGACTCTGACCGTGCACGAGGCCATAGGCGACCCGGACGGGGACGACTTTCCCCTGCAAAAGGGCAAGGAACAGCTCATGGAGGCCGAGTTTCGCGGCGCCAAGGGCCAGGCATTCACGGATCGGTACGGCGACTTCAGCGGAACCCTGGCCGACGTGGCGCGCATGGATCTGGCGAACAACTTTCGCAGGGCCGTGTTCGTTTCGTCGCTCAACGCCAGCATGCGCTGGCTGGGACTATGCGACCGCACGGTGCATTGCCGCAACAAGGAGCCCGGAGAGTGCGCCGCCCTTTTTCGCGATCACATCGCCGAGCGTTACGGGAGTGTGCGCATTGCGCAGGTCGGTTATCAGCCCAAGATCATTGAGGCCTTGAGTCAACGCTTTCCCTTGAAGGTGTTGGATCTCGATCCCGACAACATCGGAACGGTCCGCCACGGAGCCGAAATTCTCGGCCCTGAACACACGGACGAAACCTTGGCCTGGGCCGAGCTGTTGGTGGTTACCGGCTCCACCTTGGCCAACGACACCATCGGTCGGTTTTTGGTGGGGCGTCCGGTTATCTTCTACGGGACCACCGTCGCGGCGGGAGCGGCCCTCATGGGGTGGGAACGCTTTTGCGCCAGGGCGCTTTGACGCGAGGCGCTCGGGTTGGGATTGTCTGGGCGTTTGGGCCGCGCGAGTGCGGTGTCCACGGAATACGCGCCGACGTGTCTTGCGGGTGAGGCTTTGTCGTCCCTGGTTGTCTTGCGGAAACGCATAGGCACAAGGCTTTTGCGCAAGGCCTTGTTGTGCGAGCCTCCGGCGGCCAAGGGGGCGAATCCCTTTGCAATCCCCTTCGGTTTCGCGATGACGGCTGCTGTGCGGGGGCATTGCAAAACCCCGGCATGGTTTTCAAGGACGCGACGCTAGCCAAGGGTCTGGAGCGAGTCGTGCAGGGCCTGGGCCTTTTTGAGGCCGATTCCCGGCAGGCGGGACAGATCCTCGACCGTGGCGGCGCGCATGGCTTCGACGCTCGGGAAGTGTTCCCAGAGAAGCTTGGCCGTCTTGGGTCCCACTCCGGTCAGTCCGGTGAGTTGGCTGGCCAGGGCCTTTTTGCGACCGGCCCGGCGCACCCTCCCGATGACGAAATCGTGCACCGCATCGCGAAGGCGTTGGAGAAATAGCAGTTCCTTGCCCCCGGGGCGCAGGGGCAGGGGATTCTTGCGGCCGGGACGAAAGATCCGATCGTCCAGGGCGTTTTTGCTTCGACCCGACTTGGCTATGGAGGCCAGTTCCCAGGCTTTCGGCGCACCGGCCTCGGCCAGGGCGCGCTCCACGGCCGCGAGTTGTCCCTTGCCTCCGTCGAGAAGCACCAGGTCGGCGAAGGGCGGACCCGAGGCCAGACGCCGGGAGGCCCAGGCGGCCAAGGCCGCGTAGTCGTCGCCCCCTTCGATCTCGGGCATGGCGTATTGGCGGTACTGGTCGGGCTGCAAGGCGCCGTTTTCGAAGACCACCATGCCCACCCGTGTCCCCTTTCCCCCCCAGTGCGAGACGTCCACCACCTCGATGCGTCCAATTTCGCGTCCCAGGTGAAGTTTGCGCCCCAAGAGTCCCGGCACGCTCTCGCGGGGGGCTTCGGCGCGTTCGCGTACGGCCCTGGCCGCGTTGGCCTGGGCCATCTCGGTGAGCGCCGTCTCCTCGGGCGTGCGCGGCGGTCCCAGGCGCACGAGTCCGCCCCGGCGTTCGGACAAAAGTTCCGCCGTGGGTTCGAGTTCGTCTTCCATGAGGGCCAGAAGCCGTTGAGGCAGAAGAACCCGGTCGGGCACAAAGCTCTCCGGGCGGTAGAACTGCACCAGGAAGCTGGGCAGGGCGGCGGGCAAGTCTTCGGCGTCGAAATCCGGCCAAAAGAAGCTGGCCCGATCCAGCAGTCGTCCCTGCCGCACGAAGAGCACGCAGATGCCCATGCCTTCGCCGGCGGAAAACACGTCCACGGCGTCCAGGTCGGCCTGATTGGGCAACACCACGGCCTGGCCTTCCACGGTTTTTTTCATGGCGGCCACCAGGTCGCGCAGCTCGGCCGCCCGTTCGAAGAGCAGGTCCTCGGCGGCCTGGTGCATTTCGCGTTCGAGCCGGCGGATCACTTCGCCCGATCGCCCGGAAAGAAAGGCCTCCACCCGGCGTACCAGCACGGCGTAGTCCTCCCGGCCGACCAAGCCCACGCAGGGCCCCAGACATTGGCCGATGGCATGGTACAGGCAGGGGCGCACCCGGTTTTCGAAACTCTTGTCCCGACACTTGCGCAAGGGAAACATGCGCCCGAGCTCCCGCCATGTCTGCCGCGCGGCCGTCGCGGAGGTGAAGGGGCCGAAGTAGACCGAGCCGTCGCGCACCACCCGTCGGGTGAAGGTGATGCGGGGAAAGTCGTGGCCCTTGCCCAGCTTGAAGAGAATATAGCTTTTGTCGTCGCGTAGCACGATGTTGTAGCGCGGGCGGTGCTTCTTGATGAGGCTCGCTTCGAGCAGCAGGGCCTCTTTTTCCGTCCCCGTGACCAGCACGTCCACTCCGGCCACTCGGGAGACGAGGGCGCGCGTCTTGGGATGGGAAATTTCCCCCCGAAAATACGAAGACAGCCTGGCGCGCAGGCTCTTGGCCTTGCCCACGTAGAGCACCTTGCCCTGGGCGCTTTTCATGAGGTAGACACCGGGGTCCGCGGGAAAGTCCTGAGGCGAAAAGGCGAACATGGCCGCCTTGTGCCTTGAAGAACGAGCGTGCACAAGTCCTTTCCCGGCTTGCCCTGAACCGAGTTGGCGTGTAACACCCTGCTTGCGTCAAGGGACCGCGCCAGCCGTGGGGTTCGGCCGATCCGCCGGCCGCACGCGACTACCGATGGCCCGCCCCGTGTTCACACGCGGCGCTTGGCGCGGTCTTCCCACTGGTTCGTTAAAACCCTTGGAATTCTTGAGGTGGCATGGGACGTCCCTATCGGGTGAGCGTCATCGGGTCCGGTTCCTGCGGGCCGGAAACCGAAGCCTTGGCCGAGCGCCTGGGCGGACTCATCGCGTCCCGGGGATGGCTTCTGGTCTGCGGCGGTCGTTTGGGCGTCCAGCGGGCCGCCTGCAAGGGAGCCAAGGCCCGGGGAGGAACCACCCTGGGCATATTGCCCGGGATCGATCCCGCCGAGGCCAACGAATTCGTGGATTATCCCGTGGTCACGGGCCTTGGGCAGATGCGCAACTTTCTCGTGGTGAAAAACGGCGACGTGGCCGTGGCCGTGGAAGGCGGAGCGGGCACGCTTTCCGAGATCGGATTGGCGCTCAAGTCCGGGGTGCCGGTGATCGCCCTGGGCCGCTGGTCCGGCCTGGAGGGGGTGACGGGGGTCGCTTCCCCGGAAGAAGCCGTGTCCCGCATTCTGGACCGACAAGCTCGCAACAAGAGGATCTGACACTTCGTGGACGTTTTGTGGGCGCCCTGGCGCATGAATTACATTATCGGCCCCAAGCCCGACGAGTGCGTGTTCTGCGTGCCGTCCCACACCGGGCAGGACCGGGAACGGCTCATTCTTGGCCGGGCTCGCCACTGCTACGTGATCATGAACAAGTTTCCCTACAACTCCGGCCATCTCATGGTCACGCCCTACCGGCACGTCAGTTGCCTGACCGAGCTCAGCGTCGAGGAAAGCCATGAGATGATGGAGGCCCTGCAGGCGGTGACGGCCATTTTGTCCGAGGCGTTTCGGCCCCACGGCATAAACGCCGGGCTCAACCTGGGGGAGGCGGCCGGCGCGGGCATCGCCCAGCACCTGCACTTTCAGGTGGTGCCGCGCTGGAACGGCGACAACTCCTTCATGGCCGTATTCGGGCAGACCCACGTGATTCCCGAACTGCTGGAGCAAACCTATGACAAGTTGCTTCCGCGCTTTTCCGAAACGGCCCTTTTCGCCGACGCCGGAAGCGGCAAATAGGCGGATGATTCTTTGGATGCGGCCGGAAGGCGATTCGGATCCGACCGCAGGGGGATGCGCCGTGCGCCGGCTTTTGTATTCGTACGAGCTTCAAGGGGCGCAAATCGGCGCAGCGTTTGCTCCCGGAACAACACCTAATGGGAGGCGGTCATGCGGTTTGTCAAATTCACCTTTCTTGTGCTCTTCTTTCTGGTGTTCATGGTCTTTTTCATCCAGAACAACGGCCAGTTGAGCACCGGTCTGGAGTTGCGGTTCGACCTGTTCATGTTCGCCTACAAGAGCCAGCCCATCCCGTTTTATTTGGTGTTGCTCATTTTTTTCACGTTGGGAGCGCTTTTCAGCACCGTGTTTTTCGTCATCGACCGCATTCGTGTGGACCTGACCCTGCGCAAGGCCCAAAACGAGATCGGCGAGCTCAAGAGCGAGTTGACCTCGCTCAAGGCCAGCCAAACCCCGCAGGTGCTCTCCCCGCCCGTGACGCCCGAACCCGCCCAAGAAGGGTAGCGCGCCGGGTGCACCGCGCGCGGTGACACGAAGCACCGTCGTCGACGCCAACGAGGCGACGCGTTCCATGTGGCGTTTTTCTCCGGAGAGACCGCGGGGCCGCGGGCAAATATCCCGCGGTTTTTCCGGCAACCTGTAATCCTCCGATCGGTCGTCATTCGATGAACACTCCCAAGCTTACCCCCATGCTGGAGCAGTATCTGAGCATCAAGGGCGAATACCCTGACGCCTTGCTCATGTATCGCATGGGCGACTTCTACGAGATGTTCTTCGAAGACGCCGAGACGGCCGCGCGCGAACTGTCCATCGCGCTCACCTCGCGCGACAAGCATTCCGGTTCTCCGGTGCCCATGTGCGGAGTGCCCCACCACGCCGTGGGCGGTTACCTGGCTCAGCTTTTGGAAAAAGGCTACAAGGTGGCCATCTGCGACCAGGTGGAAGACCCCAAGCAGGCCAAGGGGCTGGTCAAGCGTCAGGTGACCCGCGTGCTCACTCCCGGCACCGTGGTGGAGGACGCCAACCTCGAAGCCAAGCGCAGCAACTTTCTCAGCGCCCTGTTTTGGGACGAGGCCGCCCGATGCGGCGGCTTGGCCTGGATCGAGTTCTCCACGGGCGAATGGTCGGGGCTTTCCTGCCGCGACCAGGCCCAGCTCTGGCAGTGGGTGGAAAAGCTCGGCCCGCGCGAACTGCTTTTGCCCGATATGCAGAATCCGCCTCGTCATTTTTCCTCCCTGGGCGTGCAGATCACCCATTTCGCCCTCAAGCCCCATTTCGATCTGGGCGCGGCCACGCAGAAAGTCTTGTCGGTGCAGAACGTGGCCGGACTCGACGCCCTGGACCTGGCGGACAAGCCTCAGTTGGTGCGGGCCATGGGAGCCCTCGTCACCTATCTGGAACAGACCCAGAAGCAGAAGTTCGGACACCTGGGGGCCTTTCGCCCGGTGAATCTTTCCCGGCATCTCCTGCTCGACGAGGTGACCGAGCGCAACCTGGAGATTTTTCGCCGCCTGGATGGTCGGAAAGGTCCGGGCACCCTGTGGCAGGCCCTGGACCACACCGTCACCCCCATGGGCGGACGCCTGCTGGAAACGCGGCTGCGTCAGCCCTGGGTGGACATGGACCCGATCGTGTCCAATCAGGAGGCCGTACGCTTTTTCTACAAGCAGGACCATCTGCGCGAAAGTCTGCGCCAGGCCCTGGCCGGTATCCACGATCTGGAGCGCCTTTCCACCCGTATCTTTCTCGGCCGGGCCACGCCGCGCGACTTCCTGTCCCTGCGCGAGACCCTGACCTCGCTGCCGGCCCTGATGGCGCTTTTCGAAGAGGAGCAAGCCCAGCGCGATCCTCAGGAAACGGCGCCCAAGCTCCTGGACGAGCTGCTGGCCGCCTGGGATCCGCTTGAAGACGTGCGCGAACTGCTCGTGCGCGCCCTGGCAGACAATCCGCCCCTGCTCATCACCGAGGGCGGACTTTTCAAGCCCGGGTACGATCAGACCCTTGATGAACTCATCGGCCTGACCGAGCACGGCGAATCCAAGCTCAAAGAACTGCTTGAAGCGGAGCAGGCCGCCAACAATCTGCCCAAGTTGCGCCTGGGCTACAACCGGGTGTTCGGCTACTACTTCGAACTGTCCCGGGCCGGTGGGCAGGAGCCGCCCGCCCATTTCGCCCGTCGCCAGACCCTGGCCAATTCGGAGCGCTACGTCACCGACGCGCTCAAGAAGCTGGAAGACCGCCTGCTTTCGGCCAGTGAGCGTCGCAAGAGCCTGGAATACCGTCTTTTCGGCCAGTTGCGCGAGTTGGTGGCCGCCGAACGTCCCCGTTTCAAGTCCGTGGCCGCCGCCTTGGCCGGACTCGACTACTGGCAGGGTTTGGCCGACGCGGCCCGCAAGTGGGAGTGGACCCGTCCCACCCTGCACCAGGGCCTGGACATCGACATCCAGGCCGGGCGCCATCCCGCCGTGGAGGCCGTTCAGGGCGCGGCCAACTATATTCCCAACGATCTGGTGCTCGACGACGAACGGCGCATCCTGCTCATCACCGGCCCCAACATGGCGGGCAAGTCCACGGTGCTCAGACAGTCGGCCATCATCGTCATCCTGGCCCAGATCGGGGCCTACGTGCCGGCCACCAAGGCCCGCATCGGGCTCACGGACCGCATCTTTTCGCGCGTGGGCGCTTCGGACAATCTGGCCCAGGGCCATTCCACCTTCATGGTGGAAATGATGGAAACCGCGCGCATCCTGCGCCAGGCCACGCGGCGCAGCCTGGTGATCCTGGACGAGATCGGCCGGGGCACCTCCACCTTCGACGGCCTGGCCCTGGCCTGGGCCGTGGTGGAAGACCTGGCCGGTCGCACCCGCAAGAACGATGCCCGCGACTGTGGCGGCATTCGCACGCTTTTCGCCACCCACTACCACGAACTCACCCAGCTCGAAGGCAAGATCCCGGGGCTGCGAAACGTCAACATCGCGGTCAAGGAGTGGCGCGGGGACATCATCTTTTTGCGTCGGCTGGTGCCAGGGCCTTCGGACCGCAGTTACGGCATCGAGGTGGCCAGGCTGGCGGGAGTACCTTCCCGGGTGGTGCAGCGGGCCAAGGACATCCTGGCCGCACTGGAAAAAAAGGCCCGCGACGCAAGAGCCTACGCTCCGGCCCCCCCGCCCAGACAGACAAGTCTTCTGCCGGACAGGACGGACGCGTCCTCCGGCGATTCCGGAAACGAACACCCCCTGGTGGAGGAATTGAGGCGCATCGCCGTGGACTCCCTCACCCCCATCGAAGCCCTGAACATCCTAAGCGGCCTCAAGGCCAAATGGTGCACGGACCAACACCCGAGGAGAAGTTGACATGCATTACTTCGAGTACAAGAACGGCGAGCTCTACGCCGAGGGGGTCAAGGTCCAGGACCTGGCCGATACCTACGGAACGCCGCTGTACATCTATTCGGCGGCCACCCTGCGCAGGCACTTCAAGGCCTTCGACTCGGCCTTCGAGGGGTTGCCCCACCTGACCTGCTATTCGGTGAAGGCCAATTCCAACTTGTCGCTTCTCAAGATTCTTGCCGAATGCGGAGCCGGCATGGACATCGTCTCCGGAGGCGAGCTCTATCGCGCCCTGGCCGCCGGGGTGAATCCGGAGAAGATCGTATATTCGGGCGTGGGCAAGCGCACCGAGGAAATCCGTCAGGCCTTGGAGGCGGGGATCCTCATGTTCAACGTGGAGTCCATGGGCGAACTCGAACGCATCAGCGTTCAGGCCTCGGACATGGGCAAGGTGGCGCGCATCAGCCTGCGCATCAACCCCGACGTGGACCCCAAGACGCACCCGTATATTTCCACCGGGCTCAAAAAGAACAAGTTCGGCCTCGACCTGGAGCAGTCCTATGCGGCCTACGCCCGGGCCATGACCCTGCCCGGCGTGGACCCCGTGGGCATCGATTGTCACATCGGCTCGCAGCTCACCACCATCGAGCCCTTCCTTGAGGCCCTGGATCGCCTGTCCCTGTTCCACGACCGACTCAAGGGACTGGGACTGCGCATCGAGTACCTCGACCTGGGCGGGGGGCTTGGCATCACCTATGACGAGGAAGAGCCGCCCCATCCCTCCGTGTTCGGCCAGGCCTTGACGAACGTGCTCAAGGACTACCCCCTGACCCTGATCCTGGAGCCGGGACGGGTCATCGCCGGCAATTCGGGCATCCTGGTCACCGAGGCGGTGTACACGAAAAAGACCCCCAGCAAGGATTTTGTCATCGTGGACGCGGCCATGAACGACCTTGTGCGTCCTTCGCTCTACGGGGCGTTTCACACCATCAAGGAAGTGACTCCCAAGGACCGGCCCAGCCTCAACGTGGATGTGGTGGGCCCCATCTGCGAGTCCGGCGACTTTCTGGCCCGGGACCGGGCCCTGCCTGCCGTGGAGCCGGGCGAACGTCTGGCCGTGTTCTCCGCCGGCGCCTACGGCTTCACCATGTCGTCGAATTACAACTCGCGCCCCCGGGCCGCCGAAATCATTGTGGACGGGGACACGGTGATCCTGGCTCGCCGGCGCGAGACCTACGAGGATCTGATCGCCCTGGAAAAATAGGTCCGGTATCGTCTCCGCGGCCTAAATGCCGGTCGGGCCGATGCAGAGTCGGCCTGACCGGACGTATCCTTCTGCGCGGGACGCGTGACGGCTCGGAAACGCGAAGGCGTCGCGTCACGGACGGGCGCCATGAACATCGGGTCGCGGCGGCAGGCGGGGAAAGGTGCGAGCGGGATGCGGGGCGCATACGCTTCGGGGCGAAACGGTCCGGTTCGATCACGCTCAGGAAACGTCTTGACTCCCCCCCTAGCCCCCGTGTATCAAGCGTTTCCGCCCAATCGCCAGCATAGCTCAGTTGGTAGAGCAGCTGATTCGTAATCAGGCTGGCGATGAGATATGGCGGGGCTTCTCACTGTATGAGTATGCAAACGGTATGCAAAGGGCTCCTTTCGAGCCCTTTTATTTTTTCCCGTCTTCCAGGTCGATAGGGCCGCCACGAATGACTTTGAGCGCGGCCTGCTGCCTGGTCCCCGTGACGTGAGCATAAATCTCGACGGCTCTGCGGTCGGTGTGCCCCAGGAGGTCGCCAATGGTGGCGTCATCTATCCCGCCTTCCTTCAGCAGGACGGCGAACGTGTGGCGCAGCTTGTGTAGGGATAGGTCGGGATATCCGGCGGCCCTCAGCTCCTCTTTGGCGATGTCGCTGATGGTGTCGGGATGGTCCCAACGGTCGAAGACCCTCCCGCCTTTCTTGGGGCCAATGGATTGGAGGACAGCCTTGAACATGGGGTGCATGGAGTACCATTTGTGCAAATGTGCTTTGGATTTCTCAATCAAATACTCTTCGGCTTCCATGTTTACGTTTTCCCACCGCAGCCCTAGAAGTTCGGTGCGTCGACGGCCGGTGTAGATGTAGGCGGTGAGCAAGCGTCTTCTGTCCACATCCGAGATTTTCCCCAAAAAACGCAGCACATCTTTCGGATGGATGAAGACTGGAGGGCGCTTCTCTCTGGGCTCTTCCTTGGCCTTCGCCAGAGGATTCGCCTTGATATAGCCCCACTCAACGGCCTTGTTGAGGGCTGCGCGGGAATGTCTCACGTAGCAGCTGATGGATGCAGGACGCAGGCCCGACTTTTTTGCGTCGGCGCGCATGAGGTCGACGTGTCGGGGGGAAATTCTGTCGAGCTTGCAGCTTCGGCCGGCGTGATGGATGAGCTTTTCGAGGGCTAGACGGTTCGCCCGGAATGTGGATCGTTCTTGGGCGCTCTCCCCCCAAGCCGTAAATTCGTCGTAGAACTCTCCGAGCGTCTTTGCGCACTGACCAGTTATTTCGGCCAGGCGTCCGGCTAGGGCTTCTTTTTTGAACAATGCGAAGGCACGCTTGGCTTCGGACTCGTTCTTTGTCTTGAGCGAGCGGTGTTTCCCCCGTTCGAACTCAATGTAGAAGACGCCGGAAGGTTTTTGCCATAGCCTCATGCCCAGATTCATCTACGCAATCCCGCCAAAATGGCAAGCGCCTGGGCTTGGGTCCGGCCATGGTGAGCGTCTATGGACTCGCGGTCTACGAGGTAGTCCCCTCGACCGTTTTTAACCTGATCGAAACTGTACATGCCCTCGCGCAAACGTTTTTTCATAGTGTTTCGCGACCGACACCCAGCCCAAAGCATGGCCTCCCGAAGGGTCAGCCAACGCTTTTGGGCGATGACCGAGATGTCTAGCCCGACCGAATTTGAAGCCACATTCAACTCCGCTTTAATCGTCCCGGCCCGCGTTAAACTTTCTGGCCGTTTTGTTTAATTGGATCACGCGCCCATGGCCATGCGGGCCAGGCGCAGGTTGTCCATTTTTTCGTCAATGCGGCGCTGGGCCATGGCCGCGTACTCGGGGTTGAGCTCGATGCCCACGAAATCGCGGCCCATGGTCAGGGCGACGAGCGCCGTTGTGCCTGAACCCAAAAACGGGTCGAGCACCACGGCCGGGCGGGTTTCGCGCGTCGCGCAGATGCAGCCCGGACGCCAGCCGGTGGTGGTCGTGTGCGTGGTGCCACGAGGCGTTCCAGCCCACCCGCTACTCGGGTCGAGTGAGCCCGGCCGGTGATACGCACGCTCCTCGGAAACATCCTGCTGGCGTATGAAGGTCTTCTCGACCTCCCGCACCCAGGGCGCGCCGCACTGCGCGCACACGCCGCGCTGGGACGTGCCCGCCTTGATGCACGGCTCGACCAGTGCCGGCGGAAACGTCGCGAAATGCGCGCCGGGGAATCCACCGACAGGGATAGTCCAGACCGAGCGCAGGTTGCGCCCGGCGGGATTGTTGTAGACTTCGGCGTAGCGATGGCCGTTGCCGTCGTGGGCCATGGATCCGTGCGAGCCCTGAAGCGTCCCGGCCTTCATGGCTTGCTTGCGCAGACCTTTGTGCTCTGGCTGGCCGGGGGCTTTGGGAGCGACGGAAAGCGTTCGAGGGTGGTCAGGCCATTTCGACGGCACCCGCACGGCCTCGGCATCGTAGAAATATTTGGCGCTCTTGGTGAGCAGAAAAACGTACTCATGCGCCACTCCGGGCCGGTCGGTGACGCTTGAGGGCATCGGGTTGGGCTTGGACCAAATGATATCAGACCGCAGCCACCAGCCGTCCGCCTGCAGGGCCAGGGCCAGACGCCAGGGCTGGCCCACGAGGTCCTTGGCCTTGAGGCCAGGAGTTTGGGAAAGGCTGCCCGTGCCGCTTTCGCGCTTGGCGGCCGCTGCAATCAGGCGCGCGGCGCAGCCCGACCGACCGGCCACCCCAGACTTGCCTTGTCTGCCCTGCGCGCCCCACGAGCCGGCGTAGCTGTCCCCCATGTTGAGCCACAGCGTGCCGTCGCGGCGCAGCACCCGCCGCACTTCGCGGAATACGGCCACCATGCGGGCCAGATATTCGTCGATCGTGGGCTCGAGCCCGATCTGCCCGGCCACGCCGTAATCGCGCAGGCCCCAGTACGGCGGCGAGGTGACCACGCAATGCACGGACTCGTCCGGCAGGCTGGCCAGCATGTCGAGCACGTCGCCGATCAGGATGCGGTTGCGGTAGTTCACTCTTCCCCCACTCGCTCGTCTCCGGCGCAGGCGTATTCCCGGCAGGTCTCGGGCCGCACGTCCACCGGCGGATCGGGCAGGGGCATGAAGTGGGTAGGGGGATAGAGGCTGAATCCCGTAGCGTCGCGCCAGCGCCCTCCCTGATACGACGCCTCATGAACGAAACGCTCCAGCCAGGGCTTCCCCCTGCGGAACCCGGTGATGAGGACGGGAGTTTCGTCTGTCGGGGCCTCGTCAATGGAGCGCCAAGCGCTCCCCGTGTCGTACTCGCGACACGCCGCAATAAACCTTTCGTCGTCCAGTATTGTGAGCAAGAGCGTCAGCGCGGACGCTTCGCTCACAACGTCTCCTCCTGGTTCGAGGAAACGCGCAAGCACGGATTGTGATTGTTCAACAGCCGCTTTGTAGGGGTTTATTCGTTTATTACTCATGGCTGTTTTCTTCCCCGAAAACGGCCTCATTCTCCCGCACCATGCGCTTAATCGCCTCGGCGTGCTCCCTGGTGTGCACACCGTAGAAACTTGCCACTGTGATGTTGAGCTTTTTTAGACCGCTCATGTTCGGTTTATCCAGGCGTTTTGTCATGGCAACATCGAGCCTCGTTCCGAATTGTTGAAAGAACATCACCGTCCTCCTACAGCCTTTAACGCAGCACACGCGACAGCAACAGGCATAATTTTAGCAGATGCGGTGAAAATTCTCCCCCGCTTAAAAAAGCGTGCCACATGTTCATGTCTTGTGCTTCGCGTAGAAAGCGTCCAACCGTGTTCGAACATGTACGTGGACACCTCCGACTGTATTTGAGTATCTGTTACAAACCAAAATCGTGGGGCACTTTCGTCTGCGTCCTTGAACACATCGCGGCATAACACACTGCGGAATTCCTTCCCTATGTGTGTTGCTTTGCTAAACATCCCCAGACCCTCCCTTCGCCTTCTCCACGGCTTCCCGCAGCGGCCAGGTGGCGTTCGGCCTTCTCGGCGCGGGCGCGGAGACGCACCACCTCGTCAAACGACGCACTCTCCGCACCTCCGGCGTCGTTTGTGTAGCCCAGGGCCGCAACCCCACATGCCGCCAGTCGAAGGCGTTCGTGCTCAAGCTCCGCTTTCAGCCGCTTCACCTCGTCCAGCAGGGCGCGGATGTACTTCGCAGGCCGAACCTTCTCGTCACTGTCCCATGGACTTTCTTCCGTCCGTAACCATGCGTCTATTTCGGCCAATTGTTCCTGTGTCATGCGTTCATCCATGGTAGTCCTCCAGTCGCTTAAACGTTATGGGCCACACCCACGGGTTGTCTTTGACGTGTGGACCATGCTTCGCGAGGGAGTCCCAATAATCGAAAAACTCAACTCTGGTGCTGAACCCCTCCGCCTTTGCGCCCTCCTCGCTGATGTCCTGCAACCGCTCCACGCGAACTTCCTGCACTTCAAGAAAGATTCGGGCGGCCCAGCGGGGCATGTGGATGGAAGGACGCCACTTTTCTACGTTCGCTTCGGGATCAGTGGCCCGGTATGCCGTGTAGGTCGGTTCAATAATGTCCCCGGTGGGGGTAATCTCGGCCCGCCTGGTCGCTTCGCCAAAAGCCTCCCGCACCCACAGCACGTCCCCGGGCTGGCCGTAAGGGCACTGGAGCCCCTTGTGAAACCCCTTGAGCGTTTCGTTGTTGAGCACTCCGGTCCCGTTGAACACCCAGGAGTCAGGCCCCCAAATGCTGTGAAAATCCACTTTGCGCACGGACTCAGCCATGAACCCGGCAGGGAACTTCACCACCCGCCGCGTCATTGTCTTCCTGTTGTTCAGGATGCCCCGCACTTCGTCGGGGCGAAGGGGTATGGGGCGTTTAGCCATGGTTCACCCACTCTATAGACGTGCATCTGTCGCATTGTTTAATGGTGGCCATTGTCACCTCTCCACCATACTCTTGGCAAATGCACAGGCGTCATATTTAAGATCAAAAAGCAACGGGGCACCGTACTTTCCGACATAATGCCAATGGTCGCCTTTTTTTGGCTTCACCTTTACTCCCCATCCGCAAGCGTTGTGTTTCGTTATATGAAACCAGCGCGTTACTTTCGTCTTGTACATTCCACACCTCCAAAATCCTATGCTCCTCGCCTCATCTGGCCCCACGATTGCTCGCGGGGGCAGGGAGGGGAGGAGGTTAGATCCGTTCGTAGGTGGCTTCGAATATTTCCGGCTTGCAGGGGTAAAGCTCCCCCTGGACGCCCTTGATGATGTAGTCGCCGCACTGCCCGAGCATATTGCCTTCCAGCGTTCGGATCGTGACTCCCTTCTCATCGAACACAAGGCCATCTTCCCCGCCATTCATGCGGCAAATTTCATCAGCAGTGTGCGGGGACCAATCAAACCGCACGGCCTCAATCACGACAGGCTTCTTTCTGTACATCGGCATGGTATTTCTCCTTCTGTTACCGGTTCCTCACCTCATCTCGGACCGCCCAGGACGGGCGGCCAGAGGGAGGCGGGGAGGGTCAAGGCTGTATGTCAAGCCGGCTCAAGACGGTTCAGTCGGGGCCAGTAGAGCTTCGCCTGACGTTTTCCGTCTCCAACCAGCACAAAGTAGCTTTCGGCGGGACGCCCGAACCGCCCGTCAAATTGGCACTTGAAGTCGTCCCGCTTCCCTTCGAGGTAGAGTTGGCTGCGCAGTTTGGGGATGACCTTCCAAGGGTCTTCGTTGGGGGCAAGGACGTAGACGACCGTCCCGGTTTTCCACGTCCAACTCCCTTGTGCGGAAGACGTCCACGTCACGTTGTCGCCCAACCTGAAGGAGGCCATGGCTACGCGCCCTCCGCTTTTTCATCTTGCTCCCGATCCCACTCCGCGCAGGTCCGCTCAATCCTGGCCGTAAGCTCGGGCTCGTCGACGATGAAAATTCCAAAACGAAGCGTCCCGTCCTTTTCCCTTCCAATCATGCTGGCCTGCCCGGCCCCGAGTTTCCTGCAAATGGCCAGCGCTTGCCCCATGGTGGTGTTTATGTTGATCACTCCGCACCTCCCGCCGCCATCAGCGGCATATTCTTGGCGTATTCCTTGGGCGGGATGATGTTGGCCTTGGCGTCGAAGTAGAGTCGGCTTCCGCACACGGCTGGCGGGGTGTCCTCGTTGACCTCGCAGGTGATGATGGCGGCCATGGCCTCGGACGGCAGGCCGCTGGCCTTGTCGAACGTGATGGTCAGCAAGGCCTTAACCTTAGCCTTGTAGCTGGGATCGTCGCGGTCCACCGCGTCCGTGATGACCTGTTGCAGCTTGCGTCTCAGGTCCCGCACCAGGCGGCCACGGTCGATTCCGGCTACGATCAGGATGTCAGCCAGGCTGGCCTTGTACTCGTGGTCCGTGGTCAGGCGATGGATCTCGCCAAAGGCCCCCTCCAGCTCGGCTTCGAGCTCCCGCACGCGATCCTCGAGCTCGAACACCTTCGTCCAGGCAACCACCTCATGCACGTACGGCGTGGGCCAGGACCGGGGATCGTCGAGGAAGGCATCAACAACCCGACCGCAGGCGCGCACCGACTCCGCCCGGGCGGGTTCTTCGGGCATGGGAGGCGTGGCCACGGCCGGAGCGACCTTCTCGACAGGCGGGGCTTCCACGCCGTTCTTCTCGATCTGCTTCTGCGCCCACTTCAGGGTCGCGTCGCATTCCTTGACGCTCCAGCGGTCGAATGGCTTGGAGCGCTTGTTGTTGGCCTCCTCGAACAGCCCCACTCTTTCCAGGTAGGCCCTGGTTTCGGCGCGCTTGGCTTCGGCTTCGGCCTGGCGCTGGGCGGCCTCTTCCTTGCTGGGACGGCCGGGTCCGGCCTTGCCCCCGACAACGGTAAGGTGTTGGGCAGGTGCAGCGTTCATGACGTCTCCTTCGACATGGGTCGTCCGCACACCGGGCAGTGCGGGTTTGGTTTGAACTTGGTCCGCTTGTGCATGCGCTCCAGCCAGTCAGGCCCAAGGTAGCGCGCCATCTCCTCGTCCGTGGCCCCAAGCATCTTCAGCATGTGGTACATCTCGATCCAGCCATCCTCGCAAAGCCACGTCCGAAACACGGTCGGAGCATCGCAGGGTGAAACCAGCACCCGTTCTCCGCTGGCTGGCATTTGCTGGAAGTAGGGGAAGCGGCGCACATCCTCGGCGTCTGCCGCATCCCAGCAGGCGCGGACCAGGGCTTCCACCTCTTCGCGGGAGAGCTCATTGAAGGGCTTGCCCATGATGCCCTGGTCCTGCAGGTGCTGCGCGAGACGGGGGAGGTTCACGCGAGCACCCCCTGTGTAATCGCGTCCTGCGCTCTCACGCTGGGCGCGACATATTCGACAGGGAAGAAGCCCAGCCGGCCCTTGCAGGCCATGAACGCCAGCGGCCGGGCGTCGGCGAGAACCCAGTGCCAGTGCCCGGGCATGGCCCAGGGCGACGGGTGGTTGCGAACGCAATCGACGATGGTGGCCACGCCCACGATGCCGCCGGTCAGGTCCTTGAGCATATTGAGGGTCAGGCGGTCGGGCAGGGTGTGGCCCGCCCCCCAGGCGATGGACACCGCATATTCCGTGGCGGCGCAGACCTCGTCCATGTTGAACCAGGCGCTGGCGTGGATGAGCACGGGCCCGCGATGTCGGGTGTGCCAAGTGCGGTTTTCGACATCTTTCCCGCCGTTGCAGATGAACCAGGCCCAGGGCTGACGAACGGAGACAGCGACGGAGGGGAAGGAGAGGGAAGTGGTCACGCCGCAACCCCCAGGGCGCGTTCGATCAGCGCGCGCTGTACCTGGAACTCAAAGTGGCAGGCGGCCGAATACTTGGTGAAATTCGAGGCCCCGAGCAGGTCCTGTTCGATGACGTAGCCGAACCTGGCCAGCATCTCGATCTGCTTGGTTGTGGCCGGCTCGTCGAGCCAACGGCGGCTTTTGCGGGTGCCCCCGTCCGTCTCATGCTCGCGGAGGTAATCGTCAGCGGCGGCCATGGCCGGGAGCCGATCCGAGACGGCGATGCGTTGCAAGCCGTGGCCGCCCTTGACCTTTCCCAAGGCGTGCCAGGTGTCCCCATCCGCCGAGAATATCCCGGCCCAGGCCTCGAACCCTTTGGCGATCATGGCCCGACCAGACCCGAACAGATCTGTGTAGCGGAACGGCGAGGCGTCGAGGATGTCCATCTCCGTGAGTTCCACCTGTTGGATGGTCACGCCGTCGTCGGCCCCCAGGCGTTCGAACCGGAAACCGCAGAGCGGGCAGGTCTTCACGTTGGCGGGGACTTCCGCCCCGCAGCCCCTGGCCCCGGTCGAATCCGGCACGCGATAGTTGTCGCTGTCCTCGACCGGGCAAATCTTGATGATGGCCTCGCCTGGCTCGCGCTCGACGTCATCCTTGAGCAGTGCGTCTTGGGACAAGTCGCCGTGGTTGAGCAGCGACGTCCCGAAGTCGAGGATGATGCAGTCCCGTTTGACCACGCCCGGGTGCAGGTTGGGATCGACGGTGCGCAGGCCACGCCCGGCCATCTGGATCAGCGGCCCCTTGGCGCTGGACTTGCGGAGCAGGACCACGCACGAGGTGGGCTGGGAATCCCACCCTTCGGTGAGCACCATGACGTTGGTGACCACCTGAATTTCGCGGCGGTCGAACCGGCGCAGGATCATCTCGCGCCGGGAGTCCTGCAGGCCGCCATGGACGCACTCAGCGGACACGCCCGCCGACCGGAAGGCCGCGGCTACGTCTTCGGCGTGCTGAACGGTCGAGCAGAAGATGACAGTCTGCCGGGCGCCGGCCTTCTCGCGCCAGTGCCGGACCACTTCGGCGTTCACGGCCACGGTGTTGAGGATCTTCTCGACCTCGACCTGGTCGGCCCAGTCCGAGACGTTTCCCAGGGCGCGCAAGGCGTCTTGAGTACCGCTCACGTCCACCACATAGGCCACGGGGCGAACCAGGAAGCCCAAGGCGACGAGTTCGCGGATGGTGATTTGATCGGCCACGTTGTCGAACACCCGGCGCAGGCCCTTCTTGTCGGATCGGCCCGGGGTGGCCGTGAACCCGGCCACCATGCACTTGGGGTTGCGCGCCTTGACCGCCTCAATGATGTCCAGCCAGGTCTTGGAGACGCAGTGGTGCGCTTCGTCGAGCATGAGCAGGTCGATTTCAGGGATGCCGGCCAGGTGCCGGTGGAGCGTCTTGTCCATGGCGAAGGTCACGTCGCCGCGCCAGGACTTCACGTCGGACGTAAACAGGCCAACCTTCGCTCCAGTGAGGACTTTTCGGTACTTAGCGAGATTCTGGCTGACGAGCTCCTGCCGGTGTTGCAGGACCAGTTGGCGGCCGCCGATACGGCCGCCAAGCATGGCCATCATGATGCTCTTGCCCGCGCCGGTGGCGGCCACGGCCAGAGTGTTGCCGTGGCCAGCCAGGGCGGTGCAGGCCTTGTCCACAAGACGATTTTGGTACGGTCTGGCGATCATGGAACAATCCTAGAACGGCACGTCGTCCATGCCCGAGGCTTCGGAGGGGAAAACATGCTGACCGGTAGCCGGGGCCTGCCCTTGTGCAGCACCGTAAGAATGGGGCTGTTGCCCAGCCGGTTGGCCCTGGGCCGGTTGAGCCCAGTTAGGGGCGGCAACGCTCTGCTGAGGCTGCGCCTGCTGGGCAGGCTGCTGGCTGGTGGCCGGCGGAGCTCCCCAAGCGGTAGGGGCGGCAGAGGGGGCCGGCTTCTGATGGTTTATCGGGGCGGTCCAAGACGGAGCAGCACCACCGGTAACCTGGGGGATTTCGGGCAAGGGCTTATCGGAAATGAACTCTCCGCCGTTCATGACCGAGGAATAGACTTCGTGGTCTGGGGTGACGATCTTCTTGATCTGATTGTTGACGTACTGGTCACCCGCCCTAGGCTTCGCGCAGCCAACCACGATGCCAAACATGACGCCGTTCAGCTCTGCCCAATCGTTGAGCCTGCGTCCCTGCATAGCAGTCGGGCTTTGATCGTCGGGGAGAATGTTGCGCGATGCCTCGACGATGGCGCGGAGCTTTTGCCCGGCGATCTTGACCGCCTTCATGCCGCCCTCGGTCTGGGCTCCCACGCCAAAATTTTCCCAAACTTTGCGGCCGGTGTAGGTACCGGCCAGAACCTCAAGCTCACCATCCAGATATTCGAACCCGGAATCCGCCCGGCAAATCAGAGGATGAGACCCTGGTTTTTTGGGCTGCCTGAGATTCAGCCGGACCAAAACGATGGAGTCCGGAGGGATGGCCCCGACGACGTCGCGCTGCTGCTCGCAATCGTTGAAATCAATGACCATGACACACCTCCTGCCTACGCGGCGTCGGTTTGGGGTTGGGGCTGCGTCTGCTGAGCCAAGCTGGAAGGCAGCGCGTAGCGTCCGTCGGTGGCCGTAGCCAACGCCTGGTGAAACCCGGCCCAGGAGCGGTCCTGGCCGATATAGATTTCATGCGGGAGGCTCCACCGGTTCTTGGCCACATAGGCCGGGCGCTCGTCGGTGTAGAGGACGCGCTCACCGGTGCCGACCGCACGGAACTTGTCTTCGCCCTTCGCCCCGCCGTCCTTGGTCTTGATGGCCTGGCGGCGATAGTTGGCGAACAGGACCATGTCGGCCCACTCCTGCCAGAGCGCCCAGGCCCGCTTGTGGAGCTTGATCTGGTAGCGGTCGTAGGGCTCGCCGTCCGGCGGGTCATGGCGCTTGATCTCGGCGTGGGCCACCAGGACGATGGCCATGCCGCGATTGAGGCGCAGGGAGTCGAAACCGCCCATGACCATGCGCCAATCGGCGTCGGCTTCGACGTAGCCCTTGCCGTAGCCGGCCTTTTCGATGCTGGTTATCTCCAGCCGGGCGCAGGTGTTTGCCCAAACAATCGGCTCCATCCAGTCGAGCGAGTCCACCACAAGAGTGCCGTACGGGTGGTCTCCATGCAGGGCCTGGATGGCCTCAATGATCTCGGACATGGACGTGACCAGGCTGGAAAACGTCGGCACGTCGATGGCGGCTGCGCCATCCTCAACGCGAAGCAGGATGGGTCTGTCGAACGTGCATGCGAACGTCGTCTTTCCCAGGCCCTGCACCCCGTAGATGAGCGCTTTTTGCGGGCCGAACGTCGCCGCAGCGCTAGTGATGGTGTCAAGCGAGAAGGTCATGGCCTAGTCCTCCTTGCGCTTGTAGGTCACCGCCGGAGCGCCGCCGGTAATGGTCATGGCGGCGCGCGCCTGGTTGGCGAACGCCTTGTCGCCGTACTCGAGGAACGCGTCCAACTCCTTCTTGGAGCGGGGCTCGAACTTGAAGCCGAATGGCTTAAGGAATGCGTCGTTGCCCATGGCCAGGCGCAGGGTGTTCAGCTTCCCCTGGTCGAACTTCACGTACTCCTTACGCTGGATGGTCACGTCGATGCCCTGGCCTTCGATCTTCGCGGTGTTCTTGCCCGGAGGGAACGTGGCCAGCTCTTCCAGCCGGCGATGGATTTCACGCAGCCTGGCGGTGGATTCGTCGATTTCGTCCTTGAGCTCCGCGCCTTCACGGATGAGGGCGACGGCTTCCGGTTCCTTCGGGAATTGAAGAACGCTTGCTTGGGCCGTCTTCATGGGACTTCTCCTGGTGTTAGAGGGTTTATTCTTGTCCAGCGCACTTCTGCGCTTCCAGAACGCGGGCCTCACGCACGCCCTGGGACTGGCTCGCCATCCGCTTCACGTCGTTCCAGTCAATCCCCAGGGCCATGCGGACAGCATCGCGCACGGCGTTCCGGTCTGACGGGTCATCTATCTTGACGTTGTTCAGTTCCACGACTCACACCCCCGAAAGGCTGGCTGGGAAGTCTATGCCAGGAGTCAGGCCGTACAGCGCAGCCGTGGACGGCGCTCCCCATTGGGCCGGCGGGACACAAAACGCCACAACAACTTGGACTTCCCCTTCCGCATCCGGTCCAAACTCCTTGGCGAACAAGGTGGCCTTCTCGAAGGTCTGGAACTCGTCCACCGTGAACCACCCGAGGTCCCGGCGCATACGTTGCTGCACAAAATACAGAGCTTCCATGGTTACCCTCCCACCTTGTTTTTGTGTGGTCGCTCGCTTTCTCTGGTGGGGGCGGGAGCCGGCCTTTCGGCTCAGGGGGATGCGCTCCCGCCCTTTGGCTGGGGGGAGGATGACGCCACCAGAGACAGCGAGTTGTTTTTGTTGGCGGCCCAGACCACCCGTTGGTTGGGCCGCCGTTGTCCATATGGCCGGGCTTCCCCTGTCCGGCCGGTTGCCACGCATGTAAAGCGCTGTGGTGCTAGGTCATTTGGCTCCTCCTCGGGGTTGGCGTTTTGTTCAGGGCCTCAAATCGCCTGGTTGCAGACGGGAGCCAGAGCGTCAGGAGTAGTTCCGCATCCGCCGGCATCGCCGGTGCTCCACCCGTCCAGGACGGTCTTCACCGCCCCCTCCATCGGGGTTCTGCATCTTCATTCAGGCTCCGACCTTCCGAGGCTCGGAAGAGTGGCGGGCCGGGAGCCTACTCCGGCTTTTTGCTCCCAAGAACACACCATTTGTAACGTGCATCCCCGTGATCGGGCATTCGCCGTGGCGCGCTTTCCACGCCGCCGCCACTCTTCCAAGCCTCGAATTTTCAAACATCGTCTCAGCTTGCGCCCGCTAGCTTGTGGTCTTCCCTCTCTCCCGCCTCGCCCGCCGTTATTGGGGCTCGGGGCCTTGCGGCCTTGGGTCTGCCGGTACCGGCCTCACCGCGTTTAGCGCTCGGCGGCGCGCCGTGGCCGTTGGGCCGGTGCGCGTCGTCGTCGGCTTACTTTTACCACATGGCAAAACAAGGTCAATAATTATTTTGCCAATAGGCAAATTAAAGGGCGCAGTTTTCCATCACCTAGAGCACAAGCCCATTTCAGACCATGGCCAGGCTGTTCAGGCGAGTTCAGTTCGCGGGCGAGGGGTCAGGCGGGAGGAGCGTAAAACGGCAGGAGCAACCGAGAAGTTCAGGAGCAACCGAGAAGTGCAGGAGCAACGAAAGTCGGGTTTACTGGTGGTAGGTCGGCGTCGGGCGCTCGTAGTCAGAAGGGAAAAGAAAAGGCCCTCCGGGGAGGGCCTTTTATTCTTCGCGATTATATTCGTCAGTTCGTTTACTTACTATCTTAATGTACTCGTCTTTTTTCATTGAACATTTTAAGAACAGGTCAAACTCCTCCACCTCAAGTCCCAACTGTGTGGCCATTGACTTATACGTTTTTGGGGGAACGCCTTTTTTCCCTTTAGGGATGGTGACGCTGGCGACATGTACATCTCCAACATACACCTTCCCCTTCAACTCCTTGGATCCGTCGAATTTCGCGCAAGCTTTGTTTTCGCAGATCTTTTTGATCTGCTCGCAATTGAACGATGCATTAAGCATGGCTTGCAATTACACCACTCAAAAAGTTAAACATAGCAAAAAGGCGTTTTGACATTTTAGCCTCTCCCATCAGTTCGTAATATGTTGATTCGACCTCTCTTTTAAGCATCTCCACAGCTTCGTATGGCGATTCATCCGTACCATAAAGTAGTGGCAGGTCTGGACATCTTGCTATCCAATACTCCTCATCCGGCTCTATTATCACATGAAGAGGTATTTTTAAAAACAAATCTATCAAGCGATGAATATCAATCGTCATAGGCCCGTGGCCATGTATAAAAAGAGTTCCCGACATGGCCTTGAAAAAAATACGCGTTCCTGGAGTAAGCAAAGAAGAAGAAGAAGAAGGTTTTGAGTATGTGGAAAGATTATGCCGTGAGCGCTCTTCTTCAGCTATCTTTTTCAAATCAACAGCAATCATCTTATTGGTTCTCAGGTGTGACGTTTTGAGAAACTATTCTTGTCCGTTCTTCAAATTGTCCAATCTGTTCCCCTAGCCATTGATGCAATATTTTTGCAGTTACATAATTAAAAACCACACCAGTCTGAACACATCTAACCATCAATTTTTCTTCAATATCTTGCCTTACCCTATCGGTTATTATGCCCTCTCCTGTAACTTCTTGATATGTGTTTTTTGGAACTGGCAACCTGTCAACAAAAAAGTTCATATTAAATTCTCCAGACGGAGTCACCCCTCCCCAGACACCATTTATATACTTTAGATTATACTGCTCGTCATAAATAAACTTGAACCGAATCTCATTTTCTTGCTTTTTCATAACAATCCTCCAAGGCGGGAACGCAACGATACTTTAAGAGCAAAAAAGTCCACTCGCCACGCCTATGCAACATTTCCCCCTTCTTGGCAACGGATTTTCATGTTAGGTGATAGTCTATCCGGCATTCCACACCACCCCCACCAACTCCTCCACCGTCCGCACAATAACCCAGCAGCTTCCATAGATTATGGCGTTGACGCACGCGCCGGGCACGTCTCCGTCCTGGCATAAGTCGGTGCGGATGCCCGTCAGCGTTGGCACCGAGGCACCAAGTGGCGGACATCGCAAGACACTGGTCCGGCGAGGTAGATGGCGGACATTATTTCCTCGTCAAATCCGACCATGCCCACACGCACTTACCCACGATAGCCCTGGTGATGTCGTCCTGGTAGTCGGTGCCCAGATTGTACAGCATGGGCGAATATGACCGCTTGTCGGGGTTGTCCGAAACAAACTGGAGCATGGTGTCCCCGTTCTTGCGCTGCACGTAGACGCGCTTGACGGTAACGGAATCGTCAGGATCGCGCACGAGAAAAATTTGCCCATCTGGCTCCGGCCGGCGGTCGTCCTTGTCTACCAGCACAATATCCTGGGGATGCAGCGTCGGCACCATGGACTCCTGGCCTCGGCCGATCTCCACGGCCACCAGGTTCGTCCTGAATTTGACGCTCGGATGGTCGCGGAAAACGAGCACCCATGACTTGATCTTGTCTTCCGGCACCATGCCCGGCCCTGCAGCAACCGGCCCTTCGGCCAGTGGCACGGCCAAGTATTTCTCGGCGAGGGGCGGGGGCGCGCCGTTTTCGGCGCTGATGATTTTGGGTTCGACCCAACAGACATCGCGGGAAGATGGTTCGCCACCAAGCTCCCCGTAAGGCCGCCCAGGCTCGTGAAAAGAGTAGATCCCGGCCGGGCCTTCGGAAAGTGGGTAGGCTTGGTCCTCGCCAGGGAAGATGACTCGAGCCCCTAGCATATCCAAAATTGGCCCGAGCTTATCGAGTTTGGGCACGCGTTCTCTTTTGATCCAGCGCGTAAGAAGGCTCGGGGCTTCACCTGCTGCTTCCGCTAGACGTGAGACATTCCCCTTGGAAACGACAGCCCTTTCCAAGCCACGCAGAATGTCCTCATACGCTCCCATTTTGTCTTGATGCATAAGCTTTTACCATTTGGGAATAGCCAGTTGGCAAATTTGGGTTGCTTTTATTTTGCCTATCGGTAAAATGTCTCCATGGAACTCAAAGAAGCCATCGAGGCGTGCCTGGCGGCACGAGGTTGGACGGTGACCCAGCTTGCCGAGGCCTCGCATGTCCCTATCCCGTGCATCTCGCGTGTTCGCACGGGGGAACGCAAGGGGATGCACTCGTCAAACCTGCTGAAGCTGGCCCCATTCCTGAACCTTCAGGCCGGTGGAGCGCTCAAGGAGCCAGCATGCCCGAACTGATCCCCCACACCTGCCTCAACTGCGGCCTGGCCAAGCGCCTCGCCGGCGACTGGCCACGTCGCGGAGCGGCGACCTGCGCCATTACTCCCGACATCGCCAGGGCCATGTTGCCCGGCGCGTACCGGGCCGCGTCGTCCGTCCGTGCCCTGCCGATCTACTCATCCGAGCCTTACGAAGCATGTGCTGCGTGGCGCCCGGTGGAAGCGGCTTGGTGGGTTGATGAGTGTACGGAAAAGAATTTTCAGCCAGGCCGTAAGGTCGAGGAGTAGCTTATGAACCCTCGCGAACAGTTCTTCAAGCGGTGTGGCGTGTCCGCTTCCAATGTCATCCAGCACTATTTGTGGGACCTGTCGTTTGCCGACCAGATATCCACCATTGTGCAACAGGGGTTTGGTGTTTTGAAGTGGAAGGGCATGGGAAAAAAGAATTTTGAACGTGTGGCGTTCGCCCTGGAGGCCCTTGGGTATGTAAAAAATGCTCATGATTGGATGTGCACTGCTCCGAAAAAAGAGAGCTAGTTTGCCGCCCAACATCACCACTGAATATCACGTTTCCCACAGGAACCCCTGGCGCTGGTGCCCCTGGCCCTCATCGAGGTGCGCCCAAATGAACGCGACGATATTTTCGATTTCATCTTCAAGAGGGCCAGCCAGCGGAAGATTGCGGAACTCGGGGAGTTTCCCCGGCTCCTTCATGCGGAGAAGCGCCAGGGTCCCGGAAGGTCCGGCCTGGAACGTGACTCGGATGTCCATGGGAACAACCTGCACGAGGGCTGAAACCCCTGCCAAGGAAATAAACAAGAGGATTTTTCCATGAGCGGAGAAGACCGCGAAGCACGCAAGAAGCATTTCCACCGTTCTGCGCATGTGCTCTATCACATTTTTCGGTACGACGGCCTCTTGACCCCGAAAGAGGCCGAGTTTGCCACGGAAATACCCAGACAAACCTGGGAAAAGTATATCCTTGGTGAAGTGGCATGCCCCATCGAAGCGTTCGCATCTCTGTATCAACATTTCCCTCCGACTCGTGCTCACTTACACGATGTCCTTTGTCCTCGCGGACATAAGATCGTCCCTGCTGACGAAGCCGATCAATCTATTCGCCAAACAGTCGAGGGGTCCATCTGTGAAACGATACGTCATTTGTCCAATCTCGAACGTGTCATCATCGAGAGCTGGGAAGATGGTAAGCTCACCGAGATCGAGCGTCAGAATATCCGCGAGCACGTCGTGAAACTCTCCCAGGCGGTCGGCGGCATCGAGTTGCGCGCCTACGCAGGAAACCTGGCGAATCTCGAAGCAGCAAAAGCGGGTGACATTGGTCACGTCATCGAACTCGGGCAGTCAAAAAAAGTCCGTGTCTGAGGGGTTGAATAGCATGGACCAGATCAACCCAGCCGGCCTTTCCTCCGTCTCCACTGTCGATCCGCTTTTCAAGAGCACGCTCGGCGCGGCCGACTCTGCCGCAATGAAAACGACTAGGCTCCAGAAGCAGAACCGGCCCTGGATATGCTCCAAGCGCAAAGTGCGCGTGACCAACGCTCAGTGCCGAGCTGCCCATCTCGCCGGCGAGGACCGCCTGTGCGCGGGCTGCTCCATCCCGAATATTTTGCCAAAAACTGAGGAGGCAGAAGTGCCCAGCGTGAAAAAAGGAATCTGCGAAGGCTGCGGAGACGAAAATGTCATGGTCTACCTCACGAACGGAAAACGTCTGTGCCATGCCTGCCGAGCGCTCCATACGTTACCCAAGGCCCAGCTGGCCGACGAGCTGCCGGAGCCGAAACAACCCGCCGAATCAGCGCGCTCCGTGGAGATTCCCCCTTCCTGGGACGACTTCACGCCGTACACCTCGTCCAAGACCAGGCCCAACAGCTGTCACGCCTCGATCCGGGCGGGGAAAATCGACCTGTCCGTTGCTGTGCTCGAACTTTCCGGCCTCGCTGTCGGCGACCGACTGGAACTCGCTTACCGCCAGGGGACCAGCGAAATCGCCATCAGGAAGGCCCCTCCAGGAAGTCCTGACCAGAACACGGCGAAGCTGTGTGGAAAGCCCGGATCGAGCCGTTACATCTCTTGCCGTGCGCTGATCGAGCGGTTGGGCGTCGAAAACCGAAAGCGGCTCCCCGTCGAGTTCTACCCCTGGGGCATTGTCATCAAGGCCGGAACGGAGCCGGCTGCCTAGAGCCATGATCGACCTCAACAGCTACTCATCCAACGCCGTGTCCGAGCGCGTGGACTGGCACATCAACACCGCCATCGACCGCGAGGCGCAGGCAGAGCCCAAGCGCACGTACCTCGGTGCGTCGATCCTGGGCGACCCCTGCGAGAGGGCCGTCCAGTTTTACGCCATGCAGGCCCGTCAGGATCGTGTGCCTACAGGCCACAAGCACGACATCTTCGCCCGGGGCCATTGGATCGAGTCGCTCATGATTCGTCGCCTGCGCGGCGCCGGCTTCCTGCTGGCCGACGTGGACCCGCGTACCGGCCAGCAGTTCGAGTGCTCCTGGCCAGGCATGGGCGGCCAGGTCATGGGGCATCCTGACGGGATGCTCCTGCACTGGTTGGGCGAAGGGGCCTCACCCGTGGAACTCCCCGCCATCTGGGAATGCAAGGGGTTGGGCGCGAAGTGGTGGAAGAAAGGCATCAAGGACGGGCTGCGCTGGGCGTTCCCGCGCTACTTTGGCCAGGTGCAGCTCCTCATGGGGGGCTTCAACCTGCCCAGGACGCTCTTCACTTCCGTCAACGCCGACACCATGGAGCGCCACCACGTGGTGGTCCCCTTTGACCAGGCCGCCTACGACAACCTCCTGGCCCGGGCCGCACGCGTCTTCCTGGCCATCCAGGCCCAGAAACTGCTTCCCCGCGGCTACGGACAGGAAACCCGCATGGAGTGCCGCATGTGCAACTTCGCAGCCACGTGCTGGGCGACAAAATGAGCGAAGAGGAGCGGCCGCCCATGAGCCGGGTCATCGACCTGAACCTCGCTCGTCGCCAGGACGAGGATCCATCGCCTCCGGCCAGGCTGTCTTTCGGCCAGGTGGTGGAGGGATTCCGTGACGCCATCGCAGCGGCCGGCCTGGGGCGGCCCGAGATCGTGGCAGATGGGAGCAGGCGCGTTCATCGGTTTGACCTGCCGGACGAAAAACCGGGCAAGAGAGGCGGCTGGTACGTATTTTACCCTGACAATAACCCATGCCCGGCTGGTGCGTTCGGAGCATGGAAGCACGAATTTTCCGAGTCATGGAGTTCCAAGGCCAATTGGGAACTGTCTTCGCAGGAGCGGGACCAACTCACCGAACACCTACGCCAAGCGAGGCTTGTTCGGGATGAGGAACGCAGGCGCGAGGCTGACGAGGCGGCAAGCAAAGCTACCGCGCTACTCTCAGCATCACCTGACGCGTCCGATGAGCATCCCTATCTTCAGCGCAAGCGGATCCATGCCCTGGGGCTCAAACTCGGAGAGCGCAACCAACTCCTGGTGCCCATGTTCGACATGGCTGGCCAGGTTAGAGGGTTGCAACGAATCACGGAGAACGGCGACAAGCTGTTCCTGAAAGGCGTGGACCCCAAAGGGGTGTTCGGCTGGATCGAGGGCGACAAATCCACGATCTACCTCACCGAAGGCTACGCCACTGGTGCAAGCGTCCACATGGCCACCGGTCAAGCCGTGGCCCTGGCGTTCAACGCCGGCAACCTCGAGCCGGCCGCAACGGCGGTCAAGGAGGTTTTCCCCCGAGCACGCATTATCGTCGCAGCGGACAACGACCGCTGGACAACCAAGCAGGACGGCACACCCTGGAATGTGGGCATTGAGAAGGCCCACCGGGCAGCAGAAGCGGTCGGGGCCACTATCATGGTCCCGGAGTTTCGTGACCTGTCTACCAGGCCCACGGATTTTAACGATTTGCACGTCCTGGAAGGGTTGGATTCGGTCCGCACCCAAGTCAAGGGCTACAGCACGCGCATCCGCGAATACGACCTCGCCCAGCTCAACGGGCGCCAGGTACCCCAGCGGGAATGGCTGGTGGAAGACGTGATTCCGATGAACGGTGCGTTCATCCTGGCCGCCCCGGGGGGGACAGGCAAGGGGCTCCTGACGCTCGATCTGGCCATCAAGGTTTGCCTGGGGCCAGGGAAAGGGATCGACTTGAACGCCTCGGCCGGAGCCCTGGGACACAAGGTCCTGCAGCATGGGCCCGTGATCATCTTCTCGGCGGAAGACGACATCGACGAAATCCATCGCCGCGCCGCCGGTCTCTGCGGTGAGTTTCCTCGAGGCCTCTACGTCCTCTGCCTCCCCGACATGGACGGGCTCAAGGCCATCGCCACGGAAACGCGCGGCGGTTGCGAGCCAACGGCCTGGTGGCTTGAAATGGTTGAGCAGATCATCCAGATCAAGCCCAAACTGATCATTATCGACCCGCTGGCCTGCTTCGTGTGGGCAGACCTCAACGATCGCAAAGTGGGCGCGTCCGTGATGGGTATGCTCACGCACCTCGCCAAGCAGGCTCAATCCGCCGTGGTTGTCATCCACCATCTCAACAAGCTTCCGGACGGGATCAAGGATCTGGACGCCGCCAAAGCCAAAATCAGCGGCTCTGCGGGGTTCGTAGACCACGTGCGCGGGGCCTACGTCCTCTGGCCGGAAGAGGAGAGCAGAGCCAAGAAACTCTGCAAGGACCTCAAGGTGGACTACAAGCGCGGAAACGTCGTTTGCGGGGGGCTGGCAAAGTGCAACTACCCTGGAGACCAGGAACTCAAGACGTTCCTGCGGGACGAACGGGGCCTCCTGGTGGTTTCCACCGACCGCGTGAAGCAGATGGAGGCCGTGACCATTTCGAAAGCGCTCAAGCTGTTGGTCCGAGCCATCGAGCACGCCGCAGCCCAGGGCCACCCCTTTCAGCACAGTGGACGATACGGACTCTATGAGCGTCGGGAAATGCTCCCTGAGTCCCTGCGTGCGTTCGGAAAAGACAAACTCCTTTGGCTGGGGCGTGTGCTCCTCGATGAGAATAAAATCGCCAAGTACCGGGCAGCCGGAAGCAAGGCCGAGGTGTGGCTCGACATTCCTACCGGACCCTTCGCCCAGGGGATCGGAACCCTCGAGCATGGCGACTACGAAGGGTTGAATAATATCGAAGGGGAAATTGATAATGGTTGAGAATATCGTTTCGGACGAATTAGCCGGAGTTGTCCGGAACGCCCGTAACGGAGGGGTAAAATCCAGCATCCATGCAGGTTCCCGGTTACGGGCTGGATCGCACATACTAGCGCCTAGCCTCTTAGGCTAGGCGCGTATGTGTGCGCGCAGGCACGCACGAGCGCACGTGAAAAGCAAAAACGAGGCCAAAATGAGCGACGAGAACAAGAAAAAGTGGTCGATCTGGTTCAGGCCAGGGAAAAAAGGCTGGATCAAGGTACTCGCGAGAAAACTTCCGTTGCGAAGCAAGTCTGTGTTCCATCTGTCGTGGTCAGAAACAGAAGGACGTTTCGCAGAAGGAACGGACTTCAAAAGGCTTACGAAAGATGAACTGTCCAAACTGGTTGAATTAATGGCCGAAGCCAGGGAGGCAGGATGGTTACGCTAAAACTTCCCTGGCCGGTCTCGACCAACAAGGCCTGGAAGCCCCGTGGGAACCGTCTGAGGAGAAACCCGAAGGCAAGCGCCTACCGTATCGCGGTCAAGAGCATCGTCGTTGCCGCGAAGATACCCGGGCTGCCGCTACAAGGGCCGCTGGAAGCTTTTGTCACGCTTTACCCGCCAGACAGGCGACGGCGCGATGATGACAACTTCGCGGGCAAAGTACTCTTCGATGCTCTCACCCATGCCGGCGTGTGGTTTGATGACTCGCAGAAGCGAAAGACGGTGGTCGAATGGGGAGACGTTGTAAAAGGCGGATGCGTAGTAGTCAAAATCGCTACGTTTGGAGAAATGGCGGCATAACGCCTATTGCAAAACATTCAACAGACTCAGGAGACAGTATGACGACCAGCGAAAACATGCAGGCTGCTTTGGAAATTGTGCGCGCCCAGGCCAGCGTTCGCCCCATGACCGCCGAAGAGATCGTGGCCATGGCCAAAAGCATCGCCCAGGGAATCGACGGCATGAAGGGCCAGGCCCTGGACGAAATCGCCGCGGCTGCTCCGGCCATGGACCCGAAGAAGGCCATTCGGGAGAGCAGCATCGTGTGCTTGGAGTGCGGAAAGACCTTCAAGATTCTCACCAAGAAACACTTGAGCACCCATGGCCTCACCCCGGACGAGTACAGGGCCAAATACGGCTACAAGAAGGGCCAAGCCCTGGCCGCGAAAGCGCTCGCCCGTGAACGCCGCAAGAAGATGCAGGACATGCGGCTGTGGGAACGGCGCAAGGCCGAAAAGAAGGGCGCGTAGGCGTGAACGGTCAACCGCACATGACAGCGGCCCGAACCAGGGCCGCCCTTTCAAAGGCCAGACCGTCTGACCAAATCGTTCAGGCCCTGGTCTATGCGCGTCGGAAACACCCGGCCTTCTGCCGTGGCCACCTGCATGCCCTGGTGGTCTTGCTTGAGGAGGTCTTCGAAGTCGTGTGGGCGCTGCTGCGTCGAGACTGGCCGAATCTGCGCGAGGAACTGGCCCATGTTGCGGCTGTGTGCTGGCGATGGCTGGAGATGATCGAAACGAAGGCGAAGAAGAGTAAATAAGAACGCCTCTTTACATTCTGGACATCCACGCGTGCGGAGCGTGACGACGTTGCATAAGTCGACCAAAGGAGGCCATGTGATTTGCCCAAAATGCGGAAAAGGAAATCTCAAAGTGGTTCCAGGCCGCACGCTTAACGAGACGCCTGGCGAGACGATTCAAGAGCGAGCCTGCGACAACTGCGACTTCAAAGGCGAGGTGACAGCGGTTGTAACAGCCGAACTGGTACGCCACGAGCGGAGGGGGAGGCCTCGAAAAGCCGAGGTCAGACAGTAATTTCTCCATTTTTCTGATTTCTTGCTTTTTTTCTCTGCCGAGGACTCGCACAAGCTTGGCATGAGCACCGAAATTGATTCCCTTGTCGTCGGGACGGGCATGTCGCAGGTTATGAACTGGCCGCAAACTCTCTCCCGGCTCAAGGCCGACGAAGGCTTTCGCGCCACGCCATATCGGTGCACAAGAGGCAGGCTGACGGTCGGCTACGGTCACAACCTCGACGCCAGGGGCGAGATACCGCCCAAGCGCCCTCTTTCTCGTGAGCAGGCCGAAGCGCTTCTGGTCGAAGACGTCAAAGCGGTCGTCGATTTTGTTTTGCGCCGTTGGCCCTGGTGGGCGGACCTCGACGACGCGCGCCAATTCGTAATGCTCTCCATGGGTTTTGTTCTCGGCGAGCACGGAATGGCGGCCTTCAGGCCTACGCTCAAACTCGTCCAGTCCGGGGATTACGCCGGAGCGGCCAAGCGCCTGCGCGGCGCTCTCTGGTATCGCCAGGCCCGCAACCGCGTTGAGCGGCTGGCCAGAATGCTCGAAGCCGGGAGGTGGCCGGAATGAGCGACCACAGGACCATCGAAGAGGCTCGTGCCGACAGGAGCTGCGATCGGTGTCCGCATCGCGCTCGCTTTGGTCAGGGCGAATGCCTGCACCCCCGTCGCGACGAATCCAACACATGCCCCGGCCAGGAAGTGCCGGACGAGGAGTAGGCCATGGGCGGAGAATCGAAATCCTGGTGGAAGTCCAAAACCCTTTGGACCAACGTCGGCGCTGTCATCGGGGCCGCAGGCCTGGCCGCCGTCTCGACCATCACCCCCACGACGGCCGTTGGCGTTGCCGGGCTGGCCGCCCTCAACGTCGTTTTGCGGGCCATCACCGGCCAGCCGTTGGGGAAGTAGCCGTGCGCAGCTTGCCCGTGCCTTATCCCATAATCCGTCCGTGGTTGACCACGGGAACGGTGATTTTGTGGAGCGGCGATTCGTTGCTCTCGCGAGCCATCCGTCTTTTCACGCCATACAGCCATGCCTCCATGGCGATTCGTGGCCTGGACAGTCTCGACCGCAACCGGGTTTTCCTGGTTGAGGCGCTGGAAACAGGCCTCGAGCTGCGCCTGCTTTCCGAGCGCATCAAGGACTACGAGGGGCGGGCGTTCGCGTTTCGGCCTTTCGGGCTCACGAAGGGGGCACGGGGGCGCGTCAAGTCCTTCGCCCTCGACCAGTGCGGGCGCGGCATCCGCTACGACTACGGCGGTTTGTTTGCCAACATGTTCGGGCGCGTGAGCCAGGACGCCAGACGGTACTTTTGCAGCGAATTTGCGGCGGTCGCCCTTGAACAGGCCGGTATCAACCGAATCGCTTCATTCCGCGACGAGCGCGCAGCCAGGCCAGGAGACATCCCCGAGTGGTTTGCCGGGGAAACCAGAGAAATTGAGGTGTCCAATGGTTGAGCGCTCCGAAGTGGCGTCGGTGATGATGCAGATGGCTACACCCGTGTTGCTGGGCACCATTCTTTGGCTTGGCAAGCGCTGGGTGGACAAGATCGAAAAGGCCATTGAGGACGTGGGTAAACAGTTGCAGCAAGCCAGGCTCGATTTCGCTTGTGATTACCGCCTGAAGCGAGAGGCCGAGGCGGACAGTGCCAAACAGTGGGACAAGATTGACCAACATGAGACCCGCATCACGCGCGTGGAAACGCTGGTGATCGGCGACGGCAAGTAGCCGCAGGTACAACAAATTTTCGGGGCCGGGAAAGCCCTTGGCATCAAAAGGAGGTTGTTATGATCAGGCGCATCAGGGAAGGTATCGGCAGGGTTGTAAACCGCGTTCGTTCGGCCTTCGGCAGGCGCCGGCAGTCCGAGCCTCTGGCTCTTCCGGCCGGCCAGCGCGGCGGGGCTCAGACCTCGGGGTCCTAGTCTTCGCGGAACTTGCGCACCAAGCTGTTCAACTTTTTGTCCGGCTTGGCATTGGCTCGCATGGGCACATCAGCAGATGGAAGGTTGATGCCAAGCCGGCGGGCGAGCTCTACCCCGTCCAACACCATGGCGTCTCCAGTCATGCCCAGAGCCTCGTTGAACGCCCGCGCTTGCTCCTCGCTCTCAAAACCCAACCGGGAGTAAAACCAGGGGTTGGTCATGCCGTCAATCTTGCGGGCAACATTCTTTTCGCGGTCACGTATGGCCTTGTGCTTGGCGTCTTCGGCCGCTTTATCCATGGCGGCTTTCAGGGCGTCCAACTCGCGCGTCGCGTCCATCTCCGGGTCTCCGGTGTACTCCACGTTGGCCAGGGGGTCCGGGACTTTTGCCTTTTTTCCCAGTGAGAACTGCGTCTTCCCCATGGCTGGGCTGTCTCCTTTCAGAGAAAAGGCCTTACCCGGCTTTTTTGAGGCTTCTTTCATACCGCCATACCTCCATGTCAGCATCTGGAAACCATTCCAGGATACGCTGATAGTCCCTCGGGAAATGGTTTTTAATGTTCCACAGGTAGAGAAGATAAATCCCGTCGAAGGTTCGGCCAAAAAGCTCGTAGTCGATGGGAAGCTTGATGCATTCTTTTTGCAGGGCCTCCACCAACCTGTCCTTTCTCCAATCCCAGACAGGATAAAAATAACGCCTGGTCTCGTTTATGGCGCCATGTGTCTTGAATACCAGTGCCCGACGCGCAGAGTCCGCCGCCCTCACACCGAGGGCGGTCCAACACCTTTCGGGCAGATCGGCCGCGTCTTCCGCCGCCCGACTCAGGTCGTCATAGGTCATCTTGGGCAACTGGGCAGCGTTGATCACCGGCCAACGCTCAGGAGGTTGGAAAACTCCCTCGCGCAGCATGTCAAAGAGCCTGGGGTTGGGAAGCCGTATAATGTGCTTCCCCAGCCGGCGCTCGGCGTAAGCCAGGTAGTCTTCCACAAACTCCAGCCCCGGCACCAGGTAGTAGTAGAAGGGGGTCAGCTCAAAGTGGTCTCGGCATGCCAGCCAGGTCACCCAGGCGTCCTTGCCCCCAGAAAAAGAGAGCAGCACATGGCCGCCAGGCGTGTGGGCTTTCACGTGGGCAATAATTTCTTCGTAGCTTTGGCATTCCATAAAAACTATGGCAACCACAAATAATAAAAATAGTCAAGGCAAAAAGCCGCCAAAGGGGAGAAAGAAGGCCACAAGGCTCAAGTATTCTCAAAAGGCGATGATTGAAGCCATCAATGACACTGGCGGAATTGTCACGAACATATGCGAGCGGCTTGGTTGTTCTCGGCAAACTTTTTATGACTACCTGCGAAGATTCCCGAAAGTAGAGCAGGCATTGCAGGATGAACGTGACAAGATTCTCGATCTTGGGGAGGGATCACTCTATGCGCTTGTCCAAGGTGGAGATTTCAACGCTACGAAGTACCTCTTGAACTGCAAGGGTAAAGACCGTGGGTGGGGTGAAACCCAACAGATACAGCAGGAAACAACATCGCGTCGCGTTGTCTTCGTAGCGCCAGAACAGTTTGAGAGTCCCGAAGAATGGGCCAAGAAGCACAAGAATTCCTAGCCATCGGGCCGCAGCCGGGGCCGCAGGCCTCCCTTCTCTCCTGCCCGTGTGACGAGATCATGTACGGCGGCGCACGGGGTGGGGGGAAGAGCTACGGCATGCTGCTCGACTGGACAGCGCACGAGGCGCGCTACGGTCGCTTGGCCAAGGGCATCCTTTTCCGCCGCACCATGCCCGAGCTCGAAGACCTCATGTCGAAAGCCGAGGGCATCTTCCCGGCGTTTGGCGGGGCCTTTAGGAGTCAGCGAAAGACGTGGGTCTTCCCGACCGGGGCGACGCTCAAGTTTCGGTATTTGGACAAAGACTCCGATGCCGACAACTACCAGGGCCACGAATACAACTGGATGGGGTTCGACGAAATAGGGAACTGGCCTTCGTTCGCCCCCCTCGACCGTCTCCGCTCCTGCCTTCGTTCAGCCGAGGGCGTGAAGGTTCGCATGGTCCTGTCCTGCAACCCCGGCGGCGTTGGCCACAACTGGGTCAAGGCTCGCTACATTGATCCGACCCCGGCAATGACACCTCGGAAGACCGAAGGCGGGTGGGCGGTCTTCATCCCGGCCAAAGTTCAAGACAATCTTATCCTCATGGCAAACGATCCTGGCTACGTGGATCGAATCCGCCAATCAGGCCCGGATTGGCTGGTGCGGGCATGGCTCAACGGCGACTGGGATATTGTGGCCGGCGGCATGTTCGATGACCTCTGGCGGCAAGACGTGCATGTGCTCGCCCCCTTCCAGGTCCCGGCCACGTGGCGCATTGACCGTTCCTTCGACTGGGGAAGTTCCAAGCCCTTCAGCGTCGGGTGGTGGGCCGAGAGCGACGGCACGGAAGCCGTCATGGCGAACGGGGTGCGCCGCTCTTTTCCGCGCGGTTCTTTGTTCCACGTCGCAGAGTGGTACGGTTGGAACGGAGAGCCTGACACCGGGTGCCGCATGATTGCCGCCGACGTCGCCAAGAAGATCGTCGAGATGCAAAAGGCCATGTTCCCATTGCGCACCGTGCATCCGGGCCCGGCCGACAGTTCCATTTACGACGCCGAAAATGGGGTGTGCATCGCCGACGACATGGCCAGGGCCGGTGTGCGCTGGGTGCCTGCCGACAAGTCCCCCGGCTCCCGCAAGAACGGCGCGGAGAGAATCCGCAAGTACCTGAAGGCGGCCCTGTCCAGCCCCATGGAAGAGCCAGGCCTTTTTGTTTTTGACACCTGCCGTCATTTCCTTCGCACTTTTCCCACCTTGCCCAGGTCGCGCGTGATCCTGGATGACGTGGACACCAAAGCTGAAGATCACCCGTACGACATGACCCGGTATCGCGTGCTGGGCGTGAAGCGCACGGCGTCCGCCGTACAACAGACCGGAGGTTGGGCCAAGAAATGAGCCTGAATACCAAGAAGACCGTGGCCACGGCCCGAGACGAGATGACCGCCTACCTGCCCAAGTTGCAGGTGGTGAAGGATCTCATGGGCGGCCAAGACGACATGCGCAAGGCCGGCAAGCGTTACCTCGTGCAGTTCGAGCAGGAGCCGGCCGGGAAGTGGGAAGCTCGCGTCGCACAGGCCACGCTGCTCAACGCCTACGAGCGTACCCTGGCTTACCTGTGCGGTCAGGTCTTCTCGAAGGACCTGCGTCTTCAGGGAGACGGCGAGACGGAACAGGAGGCCAGCCTGGGCGAATTTGCGGCCATGGTTGAGAACGCGGACGGCGAGGGAAACAGCATCTCCGTTTGGTCCAAGCGCGCCTTCCACCGGGGCCTCAATGACGGCTTCGGGGCCATCCTCGTGGATGCGCCGGCCATGGTGGTGCGCCAGGGTGAAATGGGGCGCGAGTACCTGAAGGGAGAAGACGCGGTCGGAAACGAAGTGTGGGCCCCTCTCACGGCTGCCACTGCCGAGGCCGAAGGCCTGCGCCCGAGGCTCATCTACGTGTCCGCCGAAAGCGTGCTGGGCTGGCGCTACGAGCTCGTGGGTGGGGCCAAGAAACTCGTCATGTTCCGCTTCCTGGAGTCCTACAAGGAGGCTGGGGAGTGGGACTCGGGAGACGAAGAGAAGCCCCAGGTGCGCGTGCTCACACCCGGGCGTTGGCAGGTCTGGCGGAGGGTGAACGACGAGAAGGACGAATGGGGGCTTCACTCCGAAGGGGCATTGCCCATGCGGGACCTCCCCGTCGTTTTTTTTCGGCCGGGCAAGCCGCTCTCCGAGGTCACATGCGAGCCGGCCTTGCGCGCCCTGGCCGACAAGAACGTCGAGCACTGGCAGAAGCAGGCCGAGCACAACCAGCTCATGACCTGGGTGCGCAGCCCCGGAATGTACGCCGCAGGCATTGCCGAAGAATCAGACGTGCCCTTCGGCCCTGGCATCATGACCAAGCTCAGTGACCCGACCGGACGCATCGCGGCCATCGGCCAGGACCCCTCTTCTGTGGCTGCTTCCCGACAGGAGCTTGAAGACCTTGTGCGGCAGATGGCGCTGTTCGGCCTGCAACTGCTCATGCCCAGAACCGGCGACGTGACCGCCACGGAGCGGTCCCTGAGCTCAGCGGAGAACGATTCAACGCTGAAGGGGTGGGCCCTGGAGTGGAAGGACGCGCTCGAACAGGCCCTGGTCTTCGCGGCCGTGTTCATGGGGAGCACAGTCAAGCCGCCGTCCGTGGTGGTCAACACCGAATACCGGCCGCCCATGGCCGGCGACGACCTGGCCTTGCAAATCCTGGTGGACACCTACACGAAGGGGCTGCTTTCCAGAAAGACTCTGTGGGCCGAGCTGGTGAAGCGCGGAATCTTGAGCGACGACTTCGACCCCGATGCCGAGGCCGAGGCGATCACGAAGGATCAGTACCAGGCCCGTCCGTTCGGGAATCTGGCTGGTGATCTTCTTGGCGGGAAGGAACCCGGCCCGCAGGCTGGCCAGGCCCGGGGCCAGGGATCTTGATGTCCAGGCCCTCCAGGAGCTTTCGGGCCTTGCGGTGTTCTTCGGCGGCCATGCCGGCTTCCGCTTGCGCGATCTTGGCGCGACGTTCCGGCGTCATGATGGGGATATGCCCCGGTTTGCCTTCGTCCATTTCGGCAAGAAGCCGCTGGGCGAGTTCGGGCGTGATGGTGCGTTTGCGCATGATGAAGGACCGGTAGCATGGCCGTTTACAGCCCACAAGACCTCCTGAACCTCTACGCCTTGGGCCGGGCCATGGTCTGGCGCTACAAGATGGACCGCTACACGGACGCGGCCCTTGAAACCATGCTTGCCGACCTGCAAGCAGCCAGGCGCGAGATCATGGCTAAGTTCGCCGCGCAGTATTCCGGCATGGGCGACTGGACGGCCGACCGGTTGGAGCAAGTGCTTTACGCCCTGGACGACATGACGGCAGGGGCCAGGCGCGCCCTGGGGCAGGATATCCTTGAATCCTCTGCCCAGGCAGGCGCGTCCTCCTCGGCCTGGCACATGGCCACCATCACCGTGGAAGGCGCAGCCGCGGCTACGCTCTTCAACACCGTCTCCTTGCCCGCCGAACAACTCCGGTCGCTCTACGCGGAAACGCCCCTGGGCGGGGAGGCGCTGGCCGGGTGGGTGAATCGCACCTTTGACCACGCCGTGCAGGCCAAGATGCGCAGCGCCCTCAACACCGGGGCGCTCCTTGGCGAAGGCTATCCAGGCCTGGTGAAGCGCCTGGAAGAAGGCTTTGACCAGCTCACGCGCACCGAGGCTATCACCCTGGCCAGGACGTACATCCAGAGCGCCAACGTCGGGGCGCAGCGCCGCGTGTTCGAAGCCAACGCCGGTGTGGTGCAGGGCCTCCGGTGGACAACCACACTCGACACGTCCACCTGCCCTCGGTGCGCGGCCCTGGACGGCAGGATTTACAAGACGGGGCAGGATCGGCCGCCGATGCCGCTACATCCCCGCTGCCGATGCGTGATGACCCCAAGCCTCATGTCTTGGCGCGACATGGGCATACCACTTGACGAGCTTGAAGAGGCGGCCAGGCCCTTCACGATCCGAGGGCCGGGCAACGTGGACGAAGGCGGCCGGCGCGCGATCATCGAGGTTGGACAGCACAAGGGCGACTTCGGTGCCTGGTGGGAGAAACTCCCCGAGGAGCAGCAAGCGCGGGTGGTTGGCCCGCGCCGGACTGAGCTCGTGCGAAGCGGCCGGGTGGCCTTCCAGGATTTGGTGGATGGGAAAACGGGGGAGCTGAGGACGCTGAAGGAATTGGAGGAGCTATGAGCACATTTCGCTTGATCGTGTCGGTGGCCTTGTACCAACTGCTGATTTTTGTAGCCCCACGGGGTGAGCTTGCTCGGCTCGGGCAGGGACTTGTGGTCTACGGGAAATATGGGCGTGAAGCGTTTGTTCGGTACTGCAAGCAGATTGCAAACGGGGACAAGTGGTCAAGCTGACGTCTGCCCTTCTGTTTTGAATGTGATGCTTATCTTGTAGGTGCACCTGTTTAAGCACTTCCTATAAATTTTTCTTCCTTTTGGGGAGCCTTCGTCGCCGCGACACATGATCTCTCCCTCTTGCTCCGTCTTGCCGTCCCTGACCATATCTCGCAATATCCATCCGATTTGAAATCCTCCATTGTAGCATTTGTTGTTTGTGCAGCGAATGTATTCACCTATGTATTTTTTGTCTGTGATCGTGTACTTTCCTTGGTCGTATTCATCTTTTTTGGGGAATCCGCCAACGAAACTAATCTCATACTGAAGCTTTATTGTGTCAATAGTGGGGAAAGCCTTTTCAAAGGCAACCGGTTCGCCAAACACAAATCCACCCTGGTTGACGATGTCTTGCGCCCCTAGTCTTTTGTTTCTTTCGGACATGCTCACCCCTTCGATTGAAATGACACTTCGGATATCTCCCCCAAAGCCTTACCAAGCGCTTTCGCTACCGGGCAGGACTTGGCGTGGCCGGATGACTTGCTTCTTTTGCACGAAAGGCAGGTCTCGCCAGGGCCGGCCCACTCCAGCGGCTCAAGAGCCTCGAAAAGGTCAGGAGCGGCGGCAATCAGCAGAGCGTTTTCGCGGCTGACCCGAAGCACTCCTGCACAGGGCTTGCCATCGTTTGAACAATTGTCGCAAGCTTGGTTGGTCGCAAGAACCTTTTCGCAAACGGTCAGCACCACTTCGCCAATATGCTTACCTTCGGCGTTGTAGATTTCCTGGGTAAGTTCGCCAGCCCCGCCCCATGGAGTACACGAATTGTCTGGGGTTGATCCGCATTCGTCCCAAAACGCCCACGGTCCTTTGGTGAAACCAGCCATTGTCCACCCCCTCATCTTTAGATTGTGAACACCTTCCGAACCTTCCCCCTGCCTAACATCCGCGAGAACCGCTTGAAGTTCCGCGTCTCGTTCTGGACTCGTCCTGCCACGATGGCCGGGCTGATGCCCAGGGCCTTGGCCGTGTGCAGGATGAAGCTCAGGGTAGCGCGCTCGCTCGCCGGGACGGCGTCCCAAGTTTCGGGCGGTATGGCCATATCCGAGGCCAAGGCGTCCGCGTCGCGTTCCTTGTCGTCCTGGCTCTGCGCATCGAGGTCGTCCACCACGAACCCGCCGGGCTCGACATGGCCAAGCGCCAGGTGGGCAAGCTCGTGCCCGAGGGTGAACCAGAAATTATCTACGCGGTCGTAGCGGATCGTCATGCCCACGACGGCGGTCCCGTCGTCCCGAAGCATGGCCGCGCCATCGAGGTAGGTCTTCGGCAGATGCGGGAGCACCACGAAGCGGATGCCGAACCCGGCGAGATAGTCCCTGGCCCTGGCCGGACCGTCCTCGTGCACACTCAAGGCGTAGAGGCCACGAAAGAAAGAAGCGTTCAACCGGGACTTGTCGAAAGTGCCCGGAATCTCTTGCTGCGAGGCGGTGATTTGGACCTGCGACACCCAGGCAAGGATGCCGTAGGCGTCGCCGCGCGTGCCCATACGTGAGGACGCGCGAGCGCAATGCGCCAGGCGGCCATCATGGAGACCGGCGCGAGCAAGCATGTCCTGGACCTGGGCTGTGATGTCCTCAGCGCCAGCGACAGCCTCAAGCCAGCCCCGCTTGACCATCTCCTTGACCGGGAATTTCTCCCAATCCAGGCCTTCCGAGTCCACGGGCATCTCCTGGGCCAGCGTGTCCAGGGGGATGGCGAGGGCTGCATGAAGCTGGCGGATCATTGGCAGGGTGAGGGGACGCTTGCCGGAAAGGACCTCGGACACCTTGGCCTTGTTGCCGATGTAGGGCTCCAAGTCTTTCCGGGTGAGTCCCATTCGCTCCATGGCGTAGTCGATGGCTTCGACGGGCGTCGGCCTAGGGATCGGATAGTGCTCGTCTTCGTAGAGTTCAACGAGGGTGACCCAGAACTCCAAGCGTTCGGCGTCTTGGTCGTTGCGGTCGTCCTTGTCCATCAGTTCATCAATGATGGCGAGCGCATTGTCATAATCAATTTCAGTCTTTATCAAGCGTTCCATATCCACCTCCATCTGAGGTGTAGCACAATTAAATTTCGTCAATATTCTGTATCTTGTCGTATTCTGCGTGTGTGCCAATAAAGCGCACGAAAGCGATTTGGGCTTTGAAGTCAATCTTTGCAACAAGGCGGTATTCGCCCACGTTGAAAACGTAGCGCTTGCCGCCCACAAAATCCACAGATCGTGAAAAATACTGCTTCAACTCGGCAAGTCCTGCCCACCTGCGTCCTATAATGGTATCATACCAGTTCACGAGCGGGCCTTGTGCGGAGGCGTGCTCCGTCCAAAAGGCTTCCAGCGTCGCACGCTTTATCACCCGCATCTTCTTTGCCTTGCCGTTCATGGAGAGAGTTTATCATCCTCGGGCGGCTTGTCAAGAAAATAGTTCTCATTTTTGAGAACTATTTTCTTGTGCGTCAGGCCGGGGCGACCGGCAAATCATCCGGCCAGGGGTCGGGATCGGGGCGAACATCGGGCAGGGGCGCGAACTCGCCGGCCTGGTTCCAGCGCGCGCCGCAGCCGGGGCAGGTGTAGACCGTTTCGCGGCCGGCGTGGCTGTCGAAGTGCTCGACCGTGACGAATTCGAAACGGCAGAGCGGGCAGGTGGTACGAGGTTTCATACGTTATTAGGCCGTTTCGGCGGGCGGCCGGGCTTCGGGCGGTCGCTCTTCGCGTAGGCGGCGACCGCTTCGGCTGGGAATTGCCAGTCCCGGCCGGAACGAATTCCCCCCAACGTCGCGGCGATTTGGCGCACTCGTGTCGGCGATATTCCCAAACACTCGGCGACCTGGGCTGTCGTCATCATCGCCCCGCTGGGTTCGCTGGCGGCCTCGTGCGGGGGGATGATGCGGCGCCAGCTTTCCGCCCGAAATTGCCGACCGGGGGAAACGGGAAACGTGTGATCGCGAATCACGTGATCAGGACCTTCCTCGGGATCCAGGCGCACCCCCTCGACGTGATTCCCCTCCCGCATCCAGTATTCCGGGAGGAGTCGGGCCACCACCGGGGCCATGTGGCTGTCCAGGGGGTATCCGTCCAGGGCGTAGAACAGGCCGCCGTCGGTTATCCAGGGGGCCATGGGCAGGGCGAGGGCGCAGGATTTGCGGCCGGCGTAGGGGATTTTTTTTGGGTTCACCAGGGCGGCGGCCAGTTCGCGCAGCAGCGCCTCCTCGCCCCAGGCGGTGACCACAAACGGACAGTCTAGTATGTAATGCCTGTTGGAGACGATGGGTTCTGGACGATAAAATTTGGAGAGCGTCGCGTGTTGGTGGCTGTACCGCTCGACCTCCTCGCGCCTGGTGTTGCACTCGTGCAATCTCGGCTGAGAGATGGGGACCTGCGCCACATGGAAATCTATGAGGCGCTGTTGTTCGGCGACCCGGCCCCACAATTTTATTGCGAACCCGAGTTGTTGCGCCAGCTTGCCGCGTCGATCAGAGTCAAGCCCCTCGCCCAGGCAGGCGCAAAACAGGCCGACGATGTGCGAGGTCATCGGGAACGGATTTGTGTGGCGAATTTCCCCTGTCGAGGCGCTCCCGCCGAAACCAGATATGGGCGAATATATTTGGAATGTGAGATACATGCAGTCCCCAACGGTCGAGAGAATAGCCCCACAAAAGTGGGGAACTTTTCTTTGCCTTTCGATTTCGTCTTAGAGGTCCATCCCCACGAAAGTGGGGAACGCTTTTTGACCGCCTGGTTTCGCCTTGGAGGTCCATCCCCGCACAGCGGGGAAAACGAACGGGCTAGGCGCAGTTTTGCAGCTCGTCGTAGTCGGCCAGGTTGCCGCCGATGGAAACAATGTATTGGGCATACGCGCGCATGGCGGTAAAATCGGTGACGCTCTCGTCGCGATCCTCAATTTCTTCACGCTCTTGCTCCGTATACTCGGCATGGGCACGCAGGTAACGAGCGCATTCCAGTTCGTCATAGGGCAGGTTCTCGTGATTCATATCGAGGAGGCCGGAGTTGCCCAACCAGGTGATGGCGTCCTGCAGGGTGGCGAAGGTGTCGGTGCTCATGGTGTGTCTCCTGGAGTTGCCGGCGAGGGCCTGTTCCCGTCGCCGTTGAGAAAATATTTGCGCTAGCGTAAACATTTTGTCAACAAAAAAACTTGCGCTAGCGCAAGAAAATAATCAATCGCAAAATCAACATGTTGCAATAGCTACCCCACCATCTTGCCGGCTGCTTCCGGTTTGCCTCCCTTCCCTCGTCTCCTCCTGGTTGCCTCCCTCTGCTGCTCTCTCCTCCTCGCCTGGCGCTCTCGCTGGGCTGCGCTCCACGCCTCCAGGTAGGCGCACAGGCCGCTCCACGTGTACAGCCAGTCACGGCCCACCTTTGCCCCCCCGAGGGCATGGCGCAGTTGCCACACCCTTACGGGGGTCACGTCCAGGTGCCAGGCCACTTCGGGGGCTGTCAGTCTGTCTTTGTCATCGGCCAAGCTCATCTCCCTACGGCGTTGCTGCCGCCAGCCCCAATCCTGTTCAGCTTCTCCAGGAGGTCAAGACGTTTGAAGACGATATGCAGGTTCCCGTTCTTAAACCACTTGCATTGGAAATATGACGTTTCGCACCCGCAAAAACTTTTCCATTTTCTCCAAATCTTGCTTTTTTTCTCCTCTCCCGTCCCGCATCCCTAGAGGCAAATCAACTCCAACCGCCTGGCGGGGCCGGGCGTACTCCCCGGAGGGGAACATGGCGCTTGCCTTCAAAATTTCCGACCTGACCGCTGCGCCCGAGGCGCTGCGTTCGCTCTACGTCCAAAAGGACGGCGGCTACGTGCTCGATGTGGAGGGCGTGGTGCCCGAGTCCGACGTGAAGGGCCTCAAGGCGAAGAACGACGAGCTTCTTGCCGAAAAGAAGAAGCTGCTCGGGCAGTACAACGAAATCCTGGAAACCCAGAAGCTCACGGACGCGCAGCGCGCCGAGCTGCAGGGCAAGGTGGACGAGCTCGAAAAGCAGGTTATGACCGCCGACGAGCTGGCCGCCAAGAAAGTCAGGCAAGCCAAGGACGAAGCGGCTTCCGAGGTAGCCAAGGTCAAGGCCGATGCCGACCACTTCAAGGGACTCTACACCACGAGCACCATCGAGGGCGCGCTCGTGAAGGCCGCGCAGGAGCACGGGGCCGTGAACGCCGGCCAGGTGCACGGGCTTCTCGCCGGCCGAACCGTGCTTGAGCCTGTCTTGGACGACGACGGCAAGCCCACCGGTCGCTACGAACCCAAGACCACCGTGGTCACCATGGACGGCGACAAGCGCGTGGAAAAGGTGCTCCCGGCCGGGGAAGCTGTGAAGGCCTTCTTGGGCCTCCCGGAGAATAAGAACCTCGTGCAGACCAATTTTCAGCCCGGCGGCGGGGCCACCGGTGGGCAAGCCTCGCGGGGCGGGGTCTCGGACAAGAACCTTTCGAGCGTGAGCAAGATAGAGGCCGGGCTCAAGGCCCTTGGCGTTTAGTCGCGCTCGGACAACCCCATAAGGAGTAAGCCAGATGGCTTCCCAGACCCTTGTCGAAGCGAAAAAGCTCATCAACAACCAGATCGTCGTGGGCGTGGTGGAGGACATCATCTCTATCAACCCCCTCTACGGCCTGCTCCCCTTCACCGGCTACGACGGCCAGGCCATTCTCGTGAACCGCGAGAACGCTCTGGGCGACGCCGGCTTCTTCGGTGTGGACGCCACCATTACCGCCAAGGCCGCCGCGACCTTCACTCAGGCCTCCTACAGCGCCACCAAGCTCATAGGCGACGCCGAAATGGATGGGCTGGTCCAGGCTCAGTCCGCTTCGGCCGGAGTCAATCAGATCGCCGTGGAAATCTCCTCCAAGGCCAAGACCATCGGCCGTTTGTTTCAGACCGGCATGGCCACCGGGACCGGCGTTTCCCCGGACATGAACAGCCTGCACACCCTCTGCGACTCCGGCCAGTACACCACGGCCAGCGCCGGACAGGCCCTCAGCTTCGATCTCCTGGACGAACTCATGGACCTTGTGAAGTCGAAGGACGGCATGGTGGACTGGATCATGATGGCCCCGCGCACCATGCGCTCCTACAAGGCCCTCCTGCGCGCCCTGGGCGGGACCTCTGCCGATTGGGTGGTCACGCTGCCTGACGGACGGACCACCATTGGCTACGAGGGCACCCCCATCTTCAAAAACGAGTACCTTTCGGTTGCCGAAACCGCCAACGGCGCGGCCTTGACCGGCGGGGTGTTGACCTCGGTCTGGGCTGGTAACTTCGACGATGGCACCAACAAGGTCGGCGTCGCCGGCATTCACCCCAACGGCGTCCCCGCCGGCATCGTGGTTGAGAACGTCGGAGCCCAGGAAAGCAAGGACTCCAACATCTGGCGCGTGAAGCAATACGCGAACTTCGCCAGCTTCAACCGGCGCGGCCTGGCTCGGCTCGCCTCGATCAACAACTAGCCCGTGGGGGCCGCTCCGGCGGCCTTACCAACAGGAGAAACCCATGCGTGTGAAGCTGAAAGGGCAGGAATCCCCGGCGGCCCCTGGTTCCATCGAGAATCACTTCGGGTACGCCTTCGAAGTCCAGGAAGACGGCTCTCTGGTGGCCGACATATCCGACGCGCTGGCCCCTGGAGAAATCGCCTCTGGCCGAATGGTCGAACAGAGCGAAGACGGGCCTCCCAAGTCCCTTTCGGACATGACCGTCAAGGCCCTGCGCGAACTGGCCAAGGAAAAGGGCGTGCCCATCCCGGCCGATGCGACCACGAAGGATGCCGTCGTGGGCATCCTTGAGGCGGCCGGCGTGACCCTGGAGTCCCAGGCGTGAATTTCGCTGCGTTCTCCTCCTCCCCCCTGAGAGCCCAGGAACGCCCTGGGCTCGACTGAAGCGAGGAACCAAGCATGGCCCTGACTGTTGAAACCGGCGCTGGTGTTTCGGGCGCGAACACCCTGGCGGACGTGGCCAGGGCCGACGCCTATTTCTTGGCGCGTGGCCTGACGACCTGGGCCGGCGAGGCCGCCGCGAAAGAGGCGGCCCTGGCCCGGGCCATGGACTGGCTCAACGGCTTGAGCTGGAAGGGCTGCCCCGTGACCTACAACCAGCCTCTTTGCTGGCCCCGATACGAGGTCCCCATCGAAACGGGATGCAGCCGGAGCTACTACCAGGACGGCTTCGCCATGGGATCCGGCCTCACGGGTTCATGGCCTTCCGGCGAAATCCCCGCCCAGGTTCTGGACGCGCAATGCGAGGCCGCCCTGCGCTACCTGACGGGAACGGACATGATGCCCGACCTCAACCGTGGCGGCCGGGTGGTCATGCAGCGCGTGGACGTTATCACCACGCAGTACGAAGCCGGGGCCCCGGCCGGGAAGACCTACCCGGCGATCATGGCCTTGCTGCGGCCGTTCCTGCATTCGTCCGCCGGTGCGCGGATGGTGAGGGGGTAGCGCGATGGCGGCGCTGGTCTTGCGCATAAAGCTGTCCTGGTGGCTCAGGGTCTACTTGAACACCCTGTGCTCCTTGTGCCTGCTCATGGGAACCAAGCCCGACATGGGCAAGGTGGCCCGGCAGGTGGACCGAGGGGTCAGGTTTGAAATCGTGAGGGAGAAGGTGTGAGCGTGCAGCGCAACAAAGACCTATCCCGCGTGGTCGCCAGGACGCGCATTCGCGTCAAGGGCACCCCGCATTTTTGGGACGTGTTCTTGTGGCCTGACCGAAGCGCCATGCGGGTGAACACCGGGGAGGAAGACCCTCACGCTGCCGCCTTGCATCAGGCCGTCCCGGTGCTGGCGGACCCCGAAAGCGGCGACCTACTCCCTCGGCGCAAGATGGGAGAGGTGCATTTTTGTTGCGGCTGTTGGAGCATGGAGGTTGTGGCCCACGAACTCATGCATGCGGCCTTCTGGAGGCTGGCGACGCTCTGTCCGAGCTATCTTGCCATCCTCCGAGACGGCGACATGAGCCAGGAGGAAGAGGTCTGCTACGACTTCGGGCGCTGGGTGCAGCACGTCTACAAGTTCTTGTGGAAATACGACCAGCCCCAGGGGTGGGAACGCAAAGAGGGAGGCGCGCAATGATTCACGATCCGCGCAAGGCCGCCACGCTGGAAGAGGCCGCAAGGAATCCGGACGGGACCTACAACGGCGCTCGCGCCCTCGCGTGGTTGTCGGAAGCACTTTCTCCCGGCCAGGGCCTCTCCGAGCAGGAAGTGCGCAAACTTTGGGATGAGGCGCAGGCTACTTTGCAAGCACTACAGGGGGACGCCTAATGGGCGGGGCCGACGTGGTGGCTGTGATTTCGCTCTCGACGGCAAATCATGGAGAGGGAAACCCCGTGTTTAGTGGGTGCGCCCTCCTCTTCGGGCTGGGAGTTGTCCTCTACGCACTTTGGATGGAGTGGAGGGATAGGCGCTGATGGACTGGGACGCCATTTCCGCCGAAGCCCTGAACGCCATCACCGAGGTAGGGGCTGACGCCATCATGCGCCGGGCCGGTGAGCAAGGCGAGTTCGACCCGGAGACGGGGCGATATGCCGAGGGAGATCCCACGGAAACGTCGTGCAAGGCCGTGCTGACGGACTATTCCCTGAAGATGATCGACGGGGACCTGATCAAGCTCGGCGACCGCTTGGCCATCGTCCCGGCTCAGGGCCTGGCCGAACCGGACCCGACCAGGGACACGCTCATCATCAAGGGGGAATCGTGGAACGTCGTGCGGGCCAAGGTTGTTGACCCCGGCGGCGTGGCCATCCTCTACAAGGTGCAGGTGCGGAAGTGAGCAGGCCCATAGACCTCGAATCCCTGCAAGGGAAAATCAGTGCCAACGCAGACGACTTCGCCAAGGATTTGTCCGTGATTGCCGACGCCTATGCCGATTCGTTCGACCTTGTGGTGCAAAAAGGCATCATGATGTTTTTGCAGCAGGTCATGCTGCGCACGCCCAAGGACACGGGGCGCGCCACGGCCGGGTGGCAGGTGTCCGTGGACAGCCAGAGCGACTATGCGCCGCCCCCAGGCGACTACCGGGAATTGAACCCGAATGACGTAAAGCCCTTCGGCGTGGCCCAGGCCATCTACAACATTGAGAACAACGTGGCGTACATTCTCCCTCTGGAAAACGGCCACTCCCAGCAGGCCCCGCGCGGTTTCATCGCCCTGACCTTCGCTGAGTTGTCCGACTACTTCCGGCGGGCGGCCGAAAGTCTGGGGCTGGAGTACGTGGAATGACCCCCGACGCCATCACCAAGGCGATTCAGGCCTACGTGAAGGCGAACTGGACGGCCACGCCCGTGCAGTATGACAACCTGCGCTTCGATCCGCCGGCCGGGCCCTACATCAGCGTAAGCGTTCAGCTTGGCGGGGTGTTCGAGGAAGAAATGGGCCCCAATGGGGCATCACGCCAGGTCGGCGCGCTTAAGGTGCGCGTGTTCACCCCGCTGGGGATAGGCACCCGTGACGGCGACCGCCTGTCCGGCACGGTGAAAGCCCTCTTCAGAAGGAAGGATGTGGAAGATGTCTACTTCGATGAGCCCTACGATGATGGGCACCATGGCGATGACGGGCACAACCGCTACATGCACGTCGTCAACTGCCCCTTCTGGTACTGGGTGTAGCGGCGGCCAGGAATACCGCTGTCGGGCGTGTGGGAGGAAGCTCCTCCGGGCCCAGGCGGAATGGGTGGAAGTCGTCTGCCCAAGGTGCAAGGCCATGAATGTTTTTGGAGGCGGCCGGCAGTAGGCCGCCCATGCGAGGCCCGGAGTCTCTCGAAGACCGGAGGCCCTGGAACAACCAGGACTACCCGTTTCGGAGGCTCCCATGGGCACCCTCGCAAACAAAGTCGCCCTCGCACGGGCGCAAAGCTGCTTCGTCGTCATCGAGTCCGCCAAAGGGGCTCTCGAATTCCCTCTCTCCACCGGCGTCGAGGCCATTGACTGCGCCGGCTATGCCGCCATCGACCAGGACCTGAGCTTCACGGATTCCGAAGAGATTCAGAACACCCGTGGCAAGCGCAACCAGTTCGTTGACCAGACCCCGGCCGGGACCTTCTCCGTCCCCTTCTACGTGCGCCCCTCCGGCACGGCCGGCTCCGTCCCCATGGCTGACGCCCTTTGGCAAAGCCTGTGCGGGAAGAAGACCGTCAACGCCGGCGTGAGCGTCGTGTACTCCCCGGCCATGGAGAAGCCTTCCGTCTCCGTTTGGATTCGCCAGGACCACACCGTGTTCTTCGGCTCCGGCGGCGTTGCGGGGGGGAATCCTCTCTCCATCACCAACAAGGGCGCGCTCAAGTGCGAGGTCAGCGGCGAGTTCATGAAACTCGGCAAGGCCGGTACCTCGCAGCTTGCCTCCGCCGCCGTCTCTGCCGCCTCGTCCATCACCGTGGACGACGGGAAGAAGTACGACGTTGGCGCGCGTATCTGGAACAAGACCAAGGCGGACAGCGGCACCAATGGCTACGAAGTCACCGCCGTTAACAAGACCACGGGCGTGCTCACCCTGGGCGAAGGCATCGGCACGGATTGGGATGCTGACGACGTGATCGAGGGCTACCTGCCGACCGCGAACGCCCCGGGCTCCCCGCTCGAAACCCGCACCATCCAGAACATCACCCTGTTCGGCCAGACTCGCACCTGCAAGGACCTGAAGCTCACCTGGGACGACAAGCCCCAGATGGCGACCGACGAGATCACCGCGAGCGGCTTCCCGGAAGACTACTACGAGGATGACCGCACCATCGGCGGGAGCTGCACGGCCGGATTCCGGCGCAACGACCTGGCCCTGTTTGACAGCATCTACGGCGGCGAAGAAGGAGCGGTGTCGCTCCTGTTCGGTTCCGCGGCTGGAAGCAAGTTCCAGGTCGACGACCCCCGTTGCCAGTTCAAGATGCCCAAGCGCTCGACCAGCAAGCCCATCGTCAACATCGCAATGGAATGGACCGCCCTGGAGACCAGCGGCGACGACGAACGGACCTACACGTTCAAGTAGCCGTTGCGCCTTAGATATTCGGTGCGCGGCTACTGTCCATGGCAGGAAGAGGGATTCCCGGCCCCTGCCGCGCTCCGGAACCAACCGGGAGTTTCCTGGGAGGAAACACACCATGAGCACCGCTCTCAAGGCCTTCTCGACCGCTCCTTTCGACGTTCGCATCCTGTCCGTCCCCGGGGCAGTGTTCACCGTGCGGCGTCTTGGCAACAAGCGCCTCAAGGAACTGCGCGTCCAGCATACCACCAAGTCCTTCGATCGGCGTTCGCATGCCCCTGTCGAGAAGCTGGATCTCGAGGCTTTCTTCGATGCGAAAGCCGAAGAACAGATCACGGGATGGAACGACCTGGAAATCCAGGGAGAACCGATCCCCTTTTCCAGGGAAAATCTCCTCGGACTCTGCGAATTTCACTACGGAATCGTCGCCGAGGTGATGGCGGAGGCGGAACGCGTTGACCCGATGCTTGCGGAGGAGCGCGAAAAAAACTTGTCGACTGGGGCGAATGGTTCCTCGACGGAATAGACTGCGACGAGTGCGAGGCCACCTACGGGGGGGAGTCGCCATGCGAAGACTGCCCCTGGCCGGACCTCAAGCCTCTCCGCTCAACCATTGAGGACGACCCAGCATGGAAGATTTGGCTCCTGTGCGACGGCTTCGAGCGCCCGCCGCCGGGCGGCATGGGGGCACCTGTCATCAACACGTTCCCGGCCACCAGGGCAATGGACCTCTGCCGGGGATATGACGAGACCCTCGAAACATTCGAGTTGGTCATGAAAGTGGAAAGACGCCTTTTCCCGCTCCGGGCCGAGCAAGCGGTTGAAGCCGCCAAGGCCAGGGAAGATCAGGACTGAGGCGAGAGCAAGCGGCCTGCGGTCGCATAGCCTTGAAGCTCTTTGACAACCGAAGGATGCGTTATTCGCTGAAAAGGGCGGCCCGGTGTTGGCCGGGCCGCCACTACAGGAAAGCCTTGTACGAAAAGCCCAGGGCTTCCCCGAGCTTCTTGGCCATGGCCTTGCCGATGGGTCTGCGGTTGTTCTCCATGTCGGAGATGATCGTGGCCCGGACGCCGATCTGCGTTGCAAGCTGAACCTGGGTCATCTCGCGCAGGCCACGCGCTCCTCGGAGGATCATTCCAGGGGTCTTTTCGGGGAAGGCCTCCTCAATGGAGACGTTCGGCCCGGCGGCCTCCTCGATGGCGAGCGTGACAGCCTCAACCTTGGTGGCGGGAATCACCACGGTAAGGGCCACGGTCCCGTCAGTACGGGGCACCTTCGTGAGTTCCAACATAAAACACCTCCACTGTCACAACTTCGCGCTCAACACGCCAGACCACCACATACGTGGGTCGCCCCTTGTTCAGGTGGCAGTGATAAATTTCACCTGGGCGGCCCTTGAGCCGGCCGAAGTGGGGCATGGCCGGCTGCAAGGGGCCAGACGTCCGCATTTCAACCAGCAAGGCAAGCAACCGGGCGCGAATTTGCGCCGGGAGCTTCTTGGCCTGCTTGTTGGCCTTGCCAGAAAGTTCAACTGTCCACCTCATGCGGTCAATATACACTTTTTTTGTGTAGTGTCAAGCACGCAAAAAAAACCCGCCTCAAAAAGGCGGGGCCGGTGAAAGGCGGGGCCGGTGAAAGGCGGCAAGCTACCCCTAAGCGTCTAGGTACTGCTGCGCAGACTCAATGAATTTTTCAGTAAATTCGTACAGGTCGTCAACGGAATCAACCATGAATTTTTCTTCCTTCTTATCTTTCCCAAATATTACGACATACTTCTTCTTCCCGTTGAAATAGAACCTGCAAATCGGCTTCCTGTTGTTATCGTCTAGGATTATTGAGCAATAGCTTTTTGCATCTCGAATGAATATCCTGTCTGGGGAAACAGTACGCCGGAGTATTGTTTGGACAACAAGGAATGAAATAACTTCGTCGTCTGTGGTTTCGATTCCGTCATGGGCTCCTGACTCTAAGTCGTCCTGTTGGGGACCCGCAGGTTCATCCCTTTCATCGACCTTTGCAGACTCAAGCCGCATGTTGATTTGATCGTTAACAAATTCCTGTATGGCGCGTCTTACAATCGAAGAAAATTGCTCTCGCACCTTCGCCGTAAGATGGCCAGTGTAAACGCGTGTTGCAAAGTAGCGTATGAAAGCGTCTGACGGGGAAGACACCTCTTCAGAGAATACCTTTTTCACCTCGTTGATGTATTTCAAGCTGTTAGCAGATGACAAGGCGCTCTCTATGTCCCATCTCTCTTTTGACAATTTTTGAAGGTCTGGGAGATGTCTTTCGTTGAAGTTGTTGAGGTCAATGACCATGAACGGCTTCGTGTCCATTATGTTCGGCTGTTCAAGGTCAGAAAAGAACATATACTTTGCCCCGTCAGTAAGAATTCCAATTTTCACCGTCAGATGTGAGGGAAAGTACCTGAGAAGCTGATTGCACTTCCCGGCATCGAGCGGACACCCGAGCGCCTTGCACTCAATGATTATTACGGGCTCTCCGTTCCTGATAATCGCGAAATCAACCTTCTCTCCTTTCTTCGTCCCTACGTCAGAGGTAAATTCGGCTACAACCTCATTTGGGTCGAATACATCGTACCCAAGGGCTTGGATGAAAGGCATGACAAGTGATGTTTTCGTCATGGCCTCGCTAAGTTGCTTGTCTTGATTTTGACGGACCCTGCTGCTCAACTCGAATATTTTTGTCTGATCCATTAGGGTTCCTGCCCTTGCGTTAAAGTGGTGCTTGTCAACATTAAGGGGCTTTCAATCCGCATTTCGTACAGGAAGATGCTGCTGCATCATTCCATGTGTTACACACTGGACAGCGTTTCATTATGTGTCCAGAAAATACCATGGACTCCCATTGCCCGTCTAAACTTGACGGCGAACATTCTTCTTTCGTTGGACCACGCTTCATTTTCCCCTGCCTTATCTCCCTGGACAATGCACCAAACACACCCCAGCCCCCGCTATTTGTTGGAGTGCCGCATGCAGTACATCGATATGGAGTTCCTGTGGAATCTGCGCACCGCATTATCCAAATAATAACCCAAACGCCGCAGGTAAGTATGGTGAGTATCAAGTGAAAGAGGTGGTTTGGCCCAGACTCACGGACATGAAGTGTCTGCTTTCCGCAATTCTTGCATATATATGATCCGTATTGTGGCATGCCATGCCTCCTTTCCCTCTCCCCATACCGACCAGCCGACGGGAATGGCAAGACGGAATCGAGGACACGAAACCAGCGAATGACGCACCTCCGGTTGTCCCGGACACTGAACCGTTTGAGGTGCAACATGCCTGGAATTCGTATTAGCGTAGATATTTCAAGGGGGACATCCTCCCTATCAGAATTTCGCCAGGCATTGAAAGAATCCGGCGCTGAAAGCAAGCTCACCGAAAACGAAATCAAACGCCTCGAAGAACGGTTTAAGCAAAAGCTTCAGGCAGACAAGGCTGCCTCCGCCCTGGACCAGTTCACCCGTTCTGCCGGCCTGAGCGCCAAGGAGGCGCAGGGGCTCTCCGTGTCCCTTGGCTTGGCCTCTGACGCGGCTAAAAAGCTTTCTGTTGGTCAAGACGCCCTGGCCAAGACAATAAGCGACCTCGACGCCAAACTGGCAAGCCTCAACGCCGTGGTCACGAAGACATCTGCGGCGTTCTCCTCGTTCAAGTTTGACGAGGTGGCCAATCAGTCAAGCAAACTGGCCTCCAGCCTTGGGGCTACTTCAGATGCGGCCAAGAAGCTTGCACAAAGCAAAGAAGACCTCGCGCGGTCAGCCGGAGCGCTTGACTCCAAAACGCAGGGCTTGACCGGCTCGATTGGCAGTGCGGTTTTGAAAATCGGAGCCCTAGCAACGGCCTATATTTCTCTTCGTGAGGCCATGCGCGGAGTTAAAGGTTTTGTGGAGATGGGAATAGGGTTCAACTCTTCCATCGAATCCGCCCAACTCGGTATTGCTTCCGTTTTGTCCGCTACCCAAAATATCGCCAACGCAGAGGGTCGGCGACTGAGTGGCATGGAGAAGCTCAATGCCGCCCAGGCCATTTCCCGCGATCTGATGAAAGACATTCAGCGCATGGGATTGGAAACGACCGCAACAACCCAACAACTTGTTGACGGTTTCCAGGCACTTGTCGGCCCCGCAACGTCCGCAGGCCTTACTCTCGACCAGGCAAAAGACACTATGGTTGGGATCGTTCAGGCCTTCGCGGCCCTGAAAATTCCCATGGAGCAGCTTTCCGCAGAAGCCCGCAGTCTCTTTGATGGCGACATAAAACTTGGCCAGGACCGCCTGGCCGGTGTTCTTGGCATTACCAAGGAGATGGTGCTGACATGGCAGAGGCAGGGGACCTATGTTGAGAACCTGAACAAGAAGCTTGAGTTCTTCAGGCTTGCCGGCGCGGAATCGGCCAAGACGTGGGCAGGCCTGGCATCCAACACCAAAGAAGTGCTTGAGGTGTTCGCCGGAAGCGCCACACAGGGTCTTTTCACCGGGGCAAAGCAGGCCATGTCCGAGTTCGCGGCCTTCGCCCTGGACACGAAGAACGCCGGACTTGGCGGCGAGATGCAGCAGATATCCGCAGGAATGCGTGAGATCGGCGAGTATCTTGGAAAGGAACTGGTTTCCCTGACGCGCGAGTTCATCGACTACCTGAAATCTGCTTCCAAGGACTTCGACGCGGACGAAGTGCGAAAGAAGATGGAGGAGATCGGCAAGTCCGCAAAAGAGACGGCAAGCGCAGTTGGCAATGTTGCCGTAGCGGTGGGCAAGCTGTTGAACACAACGCTCACCGGGTGGAACTCTCTTCCCGAGCCGATAAGAGATGTTGGACTTGTCGCAGCGCTTATCGGCGGCGCTAAGATAAGGGCTGCAATCGTTGGCCTTGCAACTGCCGTTGGCTATGTGAAAGAGCTCTGGCAATATGCGTCCAATATAGCGAGCCTCGACAATCCAGGGGCAGTTGCCGGAATAAAAAGGGCAGACTTCAATATAAGCAGAATCGATGAAGACATCTCGAATGCCAAAGGTTTTTTGAACGCCAACGGACGCTTCGTTTCAAAAGATAAAGAAATTGAACTCCTGAAAAAGCAAAAGGAATATTGGGAGGATTGGAAAAAAGGTGCGAAATCAGCACTAATCGCGGAGAAAGAAGTGGCCGGGGTATACAGCACGGAAAGGGCCTCAGCGGAAAAAGCGTTCGCCGACGGGTCCGTGCCCAAGGGTGCCGGATACAAAGTGTCCCCGATTGTAGACAAGGCAAAGGAGCAAGGAGAAAAGGAGGCAAAGGAATATACTGATGAATATCTAAAGGGATGGGCCAAGGGAACAACAAACAAGAAGGAAAGAGCCTCCAGGGAAAGAGACAAAGCCATCTGGGAACTGATGGATGACTACAATTCTGGGAAGTACGGCAAGGGAGAGAAGGGACTTGAGCGGTTCAATTCGCTCAAGGGCATAATCGACAACGAGTACAACGCAGCCATCGAAGCGACAGAAAAGGGCGGCAAAGGCGTTGCCAAAGCCGACGCCGAGGCCGTCAAGCTTATCAACGAGGCCAGGGGCAAGGCCCAGGCCGCCGAAGCGAATCTTCTCGGCGACCCGTGGGGCCAGAAGGAAGCCCAAGCGACCACCGAATACCAGAAGTCCCTGGACGAACTGAACGTCAAACTCGCCGGCTACAAAGGCACCCAGAAGGAGGCCCTTTCCGAAGGCCTCAAGTATTGGGCCGAGTACGAATACGGCATCAAGAAGGCCCAAATCGCTTATGACGCCTGGAAGGAGGACATGACCTTCTGGGCGAACAACTTGAAGTTTGTGGGGCAAATGAGCTTCGACCCGTCCAAGACCATGGCGGGCGATACCATGGGCATCGACCAGCAGACCACGGACACCCAGCGCCAGATCGACTCGCGCGCTTCGGCCCAGGCCCGGCGAATATGGGATGATGCCGTCGAAGCCAGCCGGAAGGACGGGGCCGACATTTCCGCCATATGGGCCGGCGTCAACGACAAGTGGCTTGCCACGGAAAAGAGGCGTCTGGACCAGACGGAGGCCAACAACCAGGAGGCCGAACTCAAAAAGGTCAAACTCCACGAAGATAACTTGGGCGACCTGGCCAAACTCGATGACGCGTATCAGGCGCGCCGTGAAGAGGGGTTCAAGAACCTTGAAAAGGCACTCCGCGAGCTTGGCGTAAGCGAGACCCACATTGCCCAGGAAGTTTCGCTGAAGAAGGACAAGAACGCCAAGGAATTCCTTGAAACACGCCTTCAGTATGAAAACTCCTTCTCAGACTATCTATCCGATGCTCTCGCTCTTCAGTATGGAGCATACAAGAGCGCTTACGGAAAGCAGCTTGACCTATGGAAGCAATATTCCGATTCAATCATTAAGTTGTTTGACGGGATTTCAGATGCCATAGGCAGTACGTTTGGTGATGCCCTCGGTGATGTCATTACTGGACAGTTCAAAGGAATTGAGTCCTACACTACGTCGCTGCTCAACTCACTGAAGCAAGCGTTTAGCCAATGGATCACGGAAATGGTCAAATTGGCTGTGCTGAACCCTATAAAGGTCAGCATACTGGCATCCATAACGGAGTCGTCTTCCGATTCTTCGTCGTCTAGCTTGCTGTCGAGTATCAAAAGCCTTGGAAACAAAATCTCTAATACCGACAGCCTTGGAGACACGTGGAGTTCAATAACAGACCTGTTCTCCGCTGGTTCTGTAGCCGCAGACGCCGACACCGTTGTTAGCTCGTTAGCGTCCGGCGAAGCGCTTGTTGATACGACTGGAATTTTTTCGAGTTCGTTTACAGAGGCAACTGCTTCTGCCGCGTCTGCTATAGAGTCCGCAGGGGGGCTCTCCCTTAGCGCGATTGAGGGCGCGGGAACGGCCGCGCTTGACGCGACAGCCGCAGCGGCGACTACGACAACTGCGGCCGCTACGACACTCGGCTCTACCTTGGCTGCTGCGGTTCCTGTTGTAGGGGCTGTTGGGGCGTTGGTTGGTCTGGGCGTCAGCCTTTTTGGAAGCACTGGCCAGACAAGCACCACATGGACAAACCTCCCCGGATCGCAGGCCGCGATTGCCCTATACAACGGGCAACTTGTAACCGGGAGCTATGGGACAACCAAAACTACAACGTCCGGGATGTTTGGCTCATCGTCAACTTCCCACGCTATTTGGTTTTCTCAGGCCGACGCGGAAATGGCTGCTCAAGAAGAGGCTGCGTGGGAGGAGGCAACGGCCGGATTGACGAGTTTTACGGACGCTCTTGGGCTTTCCGATGAGCAAATTGCAAAAGCGTCCGAGGGCTTTACTTCCGACTTCATGAGTACGTCCGTTACAGACGCGTACGGAATCCTTTCCAATATGCTGGCGAAATATATCGCTGACAACCTTGGAATGGGGGAGGACCTGGCGTCTGTTGTTCAAAGCGATGAGTCATATCAGGATGCCCTGTCTCGCCTGGCTACGGCCTTGACAGGCATGGATTCCATAGCTCGCGCAACAGGATTCGATTTTGACAATCTTACTGCTGGAATGTCCAAGCTCAAAGCGGCCGACTATGTTTCGCAGCTTGCTGATTCGGTTGGGTCGCTTGAGGGCGTTCAAACGGCGCTGGGCCTCCTTGTAGAGCACACAACCGACGACGCTGGTCTAATACGCGCCCAGATAGCGCAGACAGAGCAGTCTGTAAGCCCAACACTCTCTAAGCTTGGTACGGACATAGAAAATTTTTGGAGTGCATTTGATGCTGCAACGGCAAATGGAGCCATTGATCCAGATGTATTTGCCGAATGGGCTGACGCCGCAAGTAAAGTTGATAGCATTGACACCCTGACAGATAGCCTTGAAGATGCTGAAAACGCGGCCCTACAAACGGCATCTGGCATAAGACAATTTCAGCTATCCCTTGAAGCTCGGTTCCTTACGGCACAAGGACTGACCTATCAGGCATCTATCGTTTCTATGCTCGCCTCACAAGAGCAAGAGCTTACCCAGGCGCGCGTTGACGGTTATGATGCGGCCACAATCGCCCGCCTTGCTGAAGTGCAGCAGATGGAAATGGCCGCCCTAGTTGCGCAGCATGCTGAAGAGTATGCGGATGCGGTGCGCAGCGCCGAATCCCGGATTGCCGACGCCTTGGGCGACACGGCGGCAGCGATTGCGGCCCAAGTCGCAGAGAATGAGCGAGCACTTGTGGAATTGACAAAAACCTACGACTGGTCTCCGGGCAGCAGCGAAGAGTACCTATTCATCGCCACATGGCGCGCCCAAACGCTCGAACTGGTGAACACGATTCAGGAGGTGGCTGAAGCCACGGCCAAAGCCACTGAGTCCATGCGTCTTGACCTTGACGCACGCCAGGCCACCATTGCCGGCTACGACCAGGAGGCCTCCGCGATTCAGAAGGTCGCCAGCTTCACCAATGAGCTGACCCAGGCTTACGAAAACGGCCTGGACAGCGACCTGATTTCCGAGTTGGTGCAGACTCAGCTCGACGAATTGGCGAAGTATTGGTCAGACACGATCAGCGACATGAAAACTGCGTTGAACGACCTGTACGCAACACAGTCTTCTCTTCTTGGCACTCTCACCGGAAACACGCAGACCGCCGTACAGCAACTCTACGCGCTGTTTGACAGGTATAATGCCGGAGAAACGGATCTTGCCGATTCAATCGTCTCCTCCCTTGAATCAATTGCCTCCGCCGTGTCCAGCATGGTCGAAAGTATAAACTCGACAATCTCAAGCATTCGCACTGGAGATGACTCTACCCAGACAGCCGACGTAAAAGCGGCCACAGCGAAGAGCTATTTTGACGAGCAGTATGCTGCGGCCGCTGCTGGCGACACAACCGCAATGTCCAATGTCACGAGCTATGCCACGCAGTACCTTACGGCGCTGAAGTCTAGCACGGCGGACGCATCTGTGTACCAGACTGGCGTGGATTACGTGACAAACCTGTTGGGTAAGCTCGCGTCCGGGGCCACGTCTACGACATCTGGCCTCACCGACATCGCTACTCAGGTGACGAACGACCAGATAGGCGAGGCCGAAACCGCTTTGAAGCAAGCGGAAGTCGCCCAACTCAAGACCACCTACGAGACGTTGTACGGGCAAGCTCTCGCCGCGTTCAAGGACAGCTACGCCGGGACATACACAAGCGGAATGGCCGCTACTGGGGCGGGGTGGCAGACTGTTTCCGACATGTTCAATGTGTACGCTCCATACAATGTAAGCCAGCTACAGCGAATATTGAACGGCTCGCTTTCATGGGCGGATTATGTTGGCTGGTTCATGAACGCCTACGGAACTGGATCGGGCTACGTCGATTGGGATAGTGCCATAGCTCTGTGGGCAAGCAAGAGCGCTCTTCCTGGAAACGTGTCTGCCCTCTATTCTCAGGCACAAGACGCATACACCTCGTGGCAGGACCTCAAGAGCCAGTATGGGTTCGCCTTTGGCGGTGTTGTTTCTACTGGAACTACCAGTGGGGACAACACGATGCTTTTCGCAAACAACGGCGAGCGCGTTTTGACGGCGCAACAGAATCGCGCGTTTGAAGCCTTGGTTTATGGTAGTGGAGACAACAGCCTCATAAAAGACCTACTCGCAGAAATAGCGGCCCTGCGCCAAGAAGTACGCGATCTGCGACGCGCCAATACGGAAGAGAACCGGGGCATTGCAGGCCAAGTGTTGAGCCTGAACAGGCGAACGGATGAGTGGACCGTAAACGGCCTGAAGACAAAGAGTGACGATGAGTCTGCGATTCGAACAACGGTGGACAATTGGGACGCTGAAGGCCTCCCGGCTACCCGCGAAGAGGCGACAGCATGAAGACTATCATACCCGTCGTGATGGATGATGCGCGCCTCATTGACTCTTCTCTCGTAGAGGACGTTGAGGCTTATGACCCGGATACTGTGTACAGCCTTGGAGGCACATGTCACGTCGAACACATAGTCTACACATCGCTTGAGAACTCAAACGTAGGTATTGAGCCGAGCGCTAACGTATCGGAAACATCGCCAGTATGGTCTAAAGGCACATACACAAATAAGTGGAAGCCGTTTGACGATTATACGAATACGCAAGGAAAGAGCGCTGATGGTTCCCCAATAACGTACACGCTGGATAGCAGTTATTGTAATGGAATTGCTCTGTTGAATCTGGACGCTGCGTCTGTATCTGTGGTTGTAAAAAACGCATATGGCGATGAAATTTTTTCACAATCAACGTCATTAATGACTACAGTAATAACGAACATTGAAGAACTCTTTTTTTCTGCACGGAGGTTTTCTAAGTCTGCGTGGATAGAGTTCCCGCTACGGGCGCATTCCACAATAGAAATAACAATTACTGGGGCGTCTCCTGCCGCCGGTATGATAAGACTGGGGGAAGTTAAGAATTTAGGAAGAACAAGGTATGAACCTAAATTTTCTACAACTGACTATTCTGTATATTCTACCGACACGTTTGGGCAGATTTATCTTTCACGCGGGAACTATGCACGAAACCTTAGCGGAGACGTTTATGTAGACTCTGTAGACATACAGGACATAGAAAACACCAAGTCTGAGCTTCGTGCCACGGTTACAGCCTTTTTCTGCGCAAATAAAGACGACAAGTACAACCTTTATAACTATATGATTATTAGCGGGTATTTGAAGAACTTTGACGTTGTTATACCGAGAATGACAGTTCTTGAGTGCAGCGTAGAAATATCTGGAACGGTGTAAGGGGTGTATCATGACAATACCTTTGGTAGACGAAATGGCCGAGTTTCCTAATGAGGAGCTTTCGACATTTAGGGCAGACGCGCTTGAGTATCTTGCCGCACTTGTTGTTTTTTCCCAACAAATAAACACCTGGACGACAGCGGTCAACGCGTTCGGAGACAGCCTTGGCTCCCTTTCGAACGTGATACTTAATGGAACGGTCGCACCGGATTCCACGCTGGGGCAGGCCGGAAACTACTTTCTCGACACTAGCAGCGGCGACCTCTACTATCGGGCCTCAGACACCTGGGAGCTTAAAGGGAACCTCCTTGGGCCTGCCGGCGACCCGGGCCTTATATACGCCGCCGATACCGGCGCAACCGACGCCTATGTCATGACGCCCGACCCGGCCCTGGCCGCCCTCGACCCGGCTCGTCTCTATCTATTCAAGGCTGCTAACGCCAACACGGGCGCGAGCACGCTCAACGTCAGCGCCCTCGGAGCCAAGGCCATCGTGGACAGCGCCGGGGCCGCCCTGTCCGCCGGGGCCATCGTCGCCGGTCAACTTGTCCTGGTGGGCTACGTCTCCGCTCTCGACTCGTACATGCTGGTTGGCGGTGGAGGCTCGTCCGGGGCGGCCAGCGCCGGGCCCTGGACCGACTTCGGCGCCCTTCCCGCCCGCACCGATGATTCCACCGTCTCCGTCGCAGACACCGCCGATAATCAGGCGGTTTTTGTGGCCGGGCGGCCGATCCGGTTTCGCGCCAATTCGTCCACGTCCTGGGTCTACGCCCTGGTCACGGCCTACAACGCGGGCGTGGTAACCATCGCCGGAGCGCCCTACACGTCCACTATCGGAGCCGATTCGGGGCGCGAGATGCACTCCGGCGACATGGCCCGCCTGGTACAGGAGACCGTCGCCTTTGCCGGCCGCTTCGCGGCTGTGGCCACCACCCAGGCCATCCAGGATATGCTTTTGCTCCGGTACGTCTGGACGCGCGGCGCGGCGCATTGCGTGGGCTTCCGGGTGCGCCCGCTGGTGGACGATTCCGGGGCAGACCAGCCCCACGTCAACGTCTCGTGCAACGGCGCGCTGGTCGGGACGGCCAACGCGGGTGCCGGCCTGGCCGTGAGCGATGCGGCCTGGACAGCCACCACCACGGACATCTCCGTGGCCAACGCGGCGATTGGGTTTGGTCAGCCGCTCGAAGTGGTCATCGACGCGGCCGGAACCAACGACGACGCACGCGACCTCACCGTAATCGTCAACCTGGTGTTGGAGTAGATTATGGGCGTGATCGTTTCTCCTCCCGGCCAACGCGGGCGCGATCCCTACACCAAGTTGCTCCTGACCGGCGACGCTGTGGCAGACGCGTCCCTGTCGGGCCGGACCCTGACCAACAACGGCGTCACCGTGATGGACGCCACCGGAACGGACAAGCCGGCGGGTGTAGCCAAATCGTTATATTTCAACGGAAGCAGCGCGAAGCTGGCGATTCCGTATTCCGACGACTTCAACTTCGGATCTGGCGACTTTACCCTTGATGCGTGGGTGTGCCCATATAACGCATTACATAACAACTATGCACTATTTCAACAATACCTTGATAACAGCAATCGGGTTGACTTCATGATTCTTGGAGGGAATTTCCTTAGATGTCAGCACGAAGTCGGCGGGTCGCAGTATTATGCACAAGGATCTTGCGCCGCTCTGGCAGCGAATGCATGGTCGCATCTGGCATGGGTACGATCTGACGGCGCGATGCGTATATATAAAGATGGGGTGGCCATTACGTTCAGCGCCGATACACTCGCCGGGAGTGAGCCGTTTTCAGTGTCTGATTCTGCCGTGTATCACATAGGCTACTGGACTGTTAGCTCGTATTATTTTCCGGGCCAAATCGCTAACCTGCGCATCTCCAAGGGCATCGCCCGCTGGACGCGCGATTTCACGCCGCCACAACGGGCGTACTAGAGGGGGGGAGCTATGGATCGTACATATCAGCATCTAATACAGATGGACGGGACGTACATCGTGCAGGAGGTCCGCGCGGACGGCCTGACGCGCATCGTGGCTGCGGCTCACCCTACCTATCTGGCCTGGCTGGCGGCTGGGGGCGTGGCCGAGGAGGTGGCGTATGTCGCGCCGGCCGGTCCGACACTGGAGGAGGCCAAGGCGGCCAGATGCGCGGAGGTCAACGCCTTGCGCGACGCCAAGATTGCGGCCGGGGTTACAGTGACGTTCCCGGACGGCTCGGCCGTGGTGCAAACTCGGGACGAGGCGGATTTGCGCAACGTCCAGGGGGTGGCCTCTCAAGGCCTGGCCTCCCTGGTGCAGGGCAAGACCGATCCGCTTGTTTTTCGGGACGCCGCCAACAACAACCACACCATGAGCCCAGCCGAGGCGGTTGATTTCGGCCAGCAGGTGGCCGATGGCATCCAGGCTGTCTACAGCGCTTCTTGGGCTCTCAAAGAATCAATTAATGGCTCGGCATTGACGGACGTGGCCGCCGTGCAAACCCTCGACATTACCGCCGGCTGGCCGGAGGCATAAAACGCCCTTCAGATTTGGAGCGAGACGAACGAAAACAAAAAGGATGACCAAAGACATGCGAAAAGCGCCAGGATTGATTCTAGGCCTGTTTCTGGCCTTGTGCGTGGCCACGAGCGCCTTTGCGTTCCAAGCCACCGTCACCGCGGTTCATGATGGCGACACCGTGACCCTGGACACCGGCCAGAGGGTGCGCTTGTGGGGTGTGGACGCCCCCGAGGAGCCGTCCCGCAAGTGGGCCCGGCAACCGGGCGCGGACCAGGCGCGAGACTTTCTCGCCGGGCTCGTGCTTTGGCAGGTCGTCGAGGTGGAACAGAAAGGCCGAAGCTACGATCGGATCGTGGGTGACATCACCTTGACCGACAGCCGGCACGTCTCGGGCGAGATGGTGGCCGCCGGGTGGGCCTGGGTCGATTTGGGGTACTGCCGGAAGAAGGCCTTGTGCGGCCCATGGTCGGATGCTCAGGCCAGGGCACAGGCGCAGGGGGTTGGATTGTGGGGTCTAAGCGAGGCCGTCCCGCCGTGGGATTGGCGGAAGGGGCGGGAGTGAGTTATAAAGGATTCCTTATAAACTGGATAAACTGGCCGCTCCAAGGGGCGGGAGTGAACTGTTCGAAATTTTCGAATGGTTGCAAAAAATGCAACGGTTGAACCTGTAAGGATTTCTTACAAGCTGGGCCATCCTTCGGGGTGGCCTTTTTCGTGGCGTCACGAAAATGGTCAAGGCGCGTGTTTTCGCGGATGCGCGCAAAAGGGTAGGGCAAGCATGTTTCGTGCCTGGGCGAACCTCAAGGTTTGCAAACAGTATGCATGGTGCATACTGTTTTGACCAAAAATGACCTCATTTGACCACTTCACGGAAACGGCTTGACTGGCCTCTAGGCCCCGTGTATCAAGCATTTCCGCCCAATCGCCAGCATAGCTCAGTTGGTAGAGCAGCTGATTCGTAATCAGCAGGTCAGGAGTTCGAGTCTCCTTGCTGGCTCCAGAAAAGACAAGGGGTCAAGCCGAAAGGCCTGACCCCTTTTTCGTTGGTGTTGAATTATTTTCCCACATTGAGGATTGTTAGAACGCGCACTTCAGTTTGAGAAATCCTTCTGCCCCATGCAGCAGGTGTAAGGCGGAGCGCGATTCGGCACGCCGCCTCGGGAGATAGGGCGTAGTAGCTGGTCGCGTTTCAATCCACGCCCTTGCGCGGGGGGCGAGCTGGACGCGGTTCCTGTCGCCTCGCTTGGGCCGCCCCCGCTTGTGTTCCACGGGGAAAGGCCGCCACGGGCCTTTCGTGGCGGGGTTGTGGAACTCCACCACGTCCGCCACGCCGGAAAGGCCAAGCCTGAGCGAACGCAGGTGCAAGGCAAAGGCCGTGCGGACGCCCGGTTCGCTACGACCTCCGCCCCCGGGGACCCGCTCGTGCGCCACCGCGCCTTTCGCCGTGAAGCGGTTGTCGGCCCACAGCCCCTCCACATGGATGAGGCGCGCACTGGCGCTCGCAGTAGAGAAGATGCTGCAAGCCCGACAGGGGCAGAAGGTCGTTCTCGTCGTACGTGGGCTGAGAGACGCCGGATTTGCCGCTATTTCGCCTTCGCGTCGAGAAAAGGAGGACCGGCCGTTTGTCGTATGACGACCGGCCGGTCTTCGTGAGGCGCGGGCGGGCGCGGAGCGGCGCGCCCTGGGGCTGAGTCCCGCCGCTTGGAGGGGACGGCGGGACCCGAGTCGATCTATTTGGCCCTGGGGAAGGGCCAAGCCACCAGGCCGCCCTCCATGACCAGGACATTGGTGTATCCGTTGGCCCAGAGCACTTGCTGGGCCTCGTAGCCGCGCATGGAGACCTTGCAGTAGGTCACCACCTTGGTCGTCTTGTCCGCGGGCAGTTCGCCCAGGCGGGAACGCAACTGGCCCAGGGGGATGAGCGTCTCTCCAGCGCCCAGGAGCATCTCCTCCTGCTCGGCGGGTCCGCGCACGTCCAGCAGATAGGGCTTGTCCGCCGACTCGAGCATGTCATGCACCTCCAGGCTGGAAACGCCGAGCATTCGTCCGCGCATCTTGTTTTCCAGCACGTGGGCCGTGGCGATGAAGTGATCGATGGCCTGGGAGTAGGGCGGGGCGTAGGGCAAGTCGGCCATGACCAGGTCGGAAACCTTGAGTCCGGCCATCACGGCCACGGCGGCTTCGGCCACCTGCCGGTTGACCTCGCCCAGTCCCACGCAGGCATAGCCCAGGACGCGTCCGGTCGCGGCGTCCGCGATGATTTTGGAGATGATGGGTTTGCCGCCCATGAATCCCGGCTTGTCCGGCCCGGCGTTGACCGCGGTCATCACGTTGAAGCCCAACTGGCGCGCCTTGGCTTCGGAAAAGCCCGTGGAGCCGGCCGTGAAGTCGAACACCTTGCAGATGCCCGAATAGATGGTGCCGGGAAACTCCACCTGGGCGTCCAGGGCGGCGTTTTCGCCGGCCGCGCGGCCTTCCAGGTTGGCCAGGTCGCCGAAGGGGGCCAGGGTCTTGCGGCCCGTAATGCGGCAGGTCACTTCGGCGCAGTCGCCGGCTGCGAAAATGTCCGGGTCCGAGGTGCGCATGGTCTTGTCGACCAGAATGCCGCCGGTGTCACCGATGGCGAGTCCGGCTTGGCGGGCCAGGTCCACGTTGGGCGTCACGCCCAGGGCCACCACGGCCAGTTCGCAGGGCAGTTCCTGGCCGTCTTCCAGCACCACGGAAGAGAGCTTTCCGTTTTGGCCCTTGAAGGCGGACACGCCGATTCCTGTCAGAAGGCGCACGCCCTTGGATCGGGCATGGTTTTCCACCAGCATGGCCAGTTCGGGATCGAGAAAGGGCAGCACGTGGGGCAATTTTTCCACCACGGCCACATGCATGCCGCATTCGGTCAGGGCCTCGCAGGCTTCCATGCCGATGAGTCCGCCGCCGCAGACCACGGCCGGCCGGCCCTTGGACGCCTGTCCGGCGGCGCGCAGGCGGTCGGCGTCTTCCATGGAGTGCAGGGCGGTGACGCCTTCGAGTTCGATGCCGGGAAATTTCGGCATGCGCGGCTTGGCGCCCGTGCAAAGAATGAGTTTGTCATAGGGCAGGGTGCCGGCCTCGCCGGTAGCGGCGCAGGCGTAGCTCACGGTCTTTTCGGCCCGGTTCACGGCGGTGACTTCGGTGTTCACCAAGGCCTTCACGCCCTTGGCCCCGCCAAAAAAGGCCGGGTCTCGTACGACGCCCACGGGGGTGCTGAGCAGCTGGTTGCGCTGGGCCACTTGGCCCGACACGTAATAGGGGTATCCGCAAGAGGCCATGGAAAGTTCCGGGGCCTTTTGCACGAGAACCACTTCGGCTCCCTGGTCCAGTCGTTTGGCCCTGGCCGCGGCCTTGGGCCCGGCGGCTGTGCCTCCGATGACGACGATGCGCTTCGCGCTCATGTGCGTGCTCCTTGCTTGGAAGTCGCCGGGACGGTCCACGAGCGTCCGTCCCGAACGACCTGTCGATTCTTCGCGCCCCCCGTCGGCGCTCGATCTTAGCTCTTGGTTTGCCCCTTGGCGATGTCGCCCAAACCAAGGACCTTGGACACTACGTTCTTGAAAGCCAAGGCGGCCGGAGTGGTGCCCTTGACGGCCAAGGCCGCCTGGCCGTGATCGGCCTCTTCCGCCACGCCGGGTTCGAGGGGGATGCGTCCCAGGAAGGGCACTCCGGTTTCCTCGGCCAGCCGCTCGCCGCCGCCCGACCGGAAGATGTCGTGCACCGTGTTGCAGTTGGGGCAGGTGAACCCGGAAAAGTTTTCGACAATGCCCAAAATCGGGTTACCCAGTTCGCGGCAGAAGCTCACCGAGCGGCGCACGTCGTCCACGGCCACCTGCTGGGGCGTGGTGACGATCAGGGCCAGGGCGTCCTGGCCGAGGAACTGCATGACGGAAAGCGGTTCGTCACCCGTTCCGGGAGGGCAGTCCACCACCAGATAGTCGAGGGGACCCCAGTCCACGTCTTCGAGAAACTGCTTGATGACCCCGCCCTTGACCGGGCCGCGCCAGATGACCGGGACGCCCGGGCCGGGCAGGAAAAATCCCATGGAAACCACCTTGAGGTTCCAGCTCCATTCCACGGGCAGGATGGCCTTGTCCGTGGTCTTGGGCTTGGCTTCCTCCAGGCCCATGATGCGGGGAATGCTCGGACCGTGGATGTCCACGTCCAGAAGGCCGGTCTGTTTGCCTTCGAGGGAAAGGCCCACGGCCAGATTGGCGGAGACGGTGCTCTTGCCCACCCCGCCCTTGCCGGAGAGCACCACGATTTTGTGGCGAATGTGGTCCAGGGAAAGGCTTTCAGGGGCCGAGTTGGGCTCGTGGCCGGGGCAGGAGCCCCCGGCGTCGCAGGACTGGTTGTTCATTGCTGCTTCGCTTTGTTTTCAGGTTGCTGTGAGTGTTATTGAACGTTGGCCTTGCCGCAGCACGACCCGGGACCGGCGCATCCGGCCGCTCCGGGAGTCGACCCGCAGCATCCCGTGTCCTTGGGGCCGGGCAGGCGTTGCCCGGTCTTGCCGGTCAGGCTGCTGGTGGGAGACATGAGCCGGGCCAGGGCTTTTTCGCCGCAGGCCGGGCAGGGGGGCAAGTCGCCCGCCGCCAGGGTGATCGTCTCGCAGGTATGGCCGCAGGAACGGCATACGACGTCATAAATGGGCATGAATATCCTCCTTCGATTCGGCGGCCGGGTCAGTGCGGCGATCAGAGGCGTTTGAGTTCGACCTTCAGGGTCCGATCCGGCACGGCCAGGTCGTAAATGCGCGCCCAGGCGCGCCCGAGTTCTTCGGCCATGGCGTTATTGCCCGGCATTTCCGTGACCGCCTTGCCCTGGAGCATGGCCTGGAAGAAAATGTCGTCGTGGGCCAGGCGCGCCACCACTTCACAGTCCCTGGCCTTGGCCAGGGTTTCGATTTCTTCGGCGGCCTTCTCGTTCAGGTCGCTCTTGTTCACGATCACGCAGGCCCGCATCCTGAAGTGCGCGCACAGGTCAAGCAGCCGCCCCAGATCGTGGAGGCCCGCGGCCGTGGCCTCCGGGACGCACACGGCAAGGGTGGCTCCGGAAAACGAGCTGATGACCGGGCAACCGATGCCGGGCGCGCCGTCGCACACAATGGTGTCGGCGCCGCGCTCGCGGGCGATTTCCCGGGCCTGTTTCTTGAGCAGGGCCACCAGGCGTCCGGAATTTTCCTCGCCCGGTATGAGCTGGGCGTGGGCCATGACGCCAAAGCGCGTTTCGCTGACGTACCATTCGCCGCAGCGCTTGGGCACAAGCGTTATGGCCTTGGCCGGACAGAAGGCCTCGCACACCGCGCAGCCCTCGCAATACATCGGGGAGACGACCGCCCGGTCTTCCACCATGGAAACGGCGTCGAACCGACACATGTCCGCGCACACTGCGCAGCCTTCGCACTTCTGGGGGTCCACCACCGCCTCCAACCCGGACACGAAATCCTCGCGCTTGAAGACTTTCGGGTCAAGCAGCAGATGCAGGTCTGGAGCGTCCACGTCCAGGTCGCAAAGCACGGCGTTTTTGGCCATGTGGGCCAGGGCGGCCGTGACCGAGGTCTTGCCCGAGCCGCCTTTCCCGCTCACGATCACGATCTCACGCATGGTCGCCCCCCTGGCCGGCCACGCGGCGCAGACCGTCGCGCAGGGCCTCGAAGGCCTTGCGCAGGGCGGGGTCGCGCTCATGGGCCACTTCGGCCTTGGCGCTGGCCGCGGCCACGGTTCGGTCGTAGGGTATCTTGCACAACACGGGCAGTCCCTTTTCCCGGCAGAACGACTCCACGGACGTGTCCCCCGTGCCCGCCCGGTTTATGACCACGGCGAGGGGTCTGTCCAGGGTGGAGAAGGCCTGCCAGGCCAGGTTGAAGTCGTGGAACCCGAAACGGGTGGGCTCCACGACGATGAGGATCAGGTCGCTGTCCCGGGCGGCGTTGATCGCCGGGCAGCTCACCCCCGGAGGGCAGTCCAACACCGCGTCCATGGCGGCGCTTGGTCCGTAGTCGTCCACGCGGTGTTTCACCGCCCGGATCAGCGGGGGGCTCATGGCTTCGCCCACGCGCAAATCGCCCATGAGAAAGTCGCCGTAGGGCGATTTGCCCGAGAGGAGCGAGCCCAGCAGGCGTTTACCCGGGGTCAGCGCTCCCTCCTCGGGGCAGATGGCCAAGCAGCCGCCGCAACTGTGGCACAGGTCGGGAAAAACGAGCAGCTTTTTCCCCATGACCGCGATGGCGCCGAACTGGCAAAGTCGCGAGCATTTCTTGCAGAACACGCACTTCGACGCGTCGGCCACGGGCACTTCCATGTACACGTCTTCCCCGGGGTTCAGATCGGGGCGCAGAAAGAGGTGGAGGTTGGGCTCTTCCACGTCGAGATCCACGGCCACCACGGGCCGATCCCACACGCTGATCAGGCCCGAGGCCACAGTGGTCTTGCCCACTCCGCCCTTGCCGCTCACCACCGCCACGCGCATGGGGAGCCTACTTGTTCGGGGCGTCGGCAAAGGCGACGTTCCCGGCTTTGAAACTTTCCACCGCGTCCCGGACGCTGCCCCCGTCCAAGCCCTGGCCGACTTTGACGCCGGCCGCCTTGAGGGCCTGAAAGGCCTTGGGGCCGACGAACCCCGTGAGCAGGACGCCCGCTCCGGCATCGGCCACGCGTTCGGCGGCCTGAATGCCCGCGCCGTGCGACATGGCCTGGGAGGCGCCGTTGTCGACCCAGGAACATTCCATGGTTTGCGTGTCCACGACGACAAAACCGGCGGCCCGTCCGAAACGGGGATCGACCGGGCTGTCCAGGCCCGGGGCCTCCGCTGTGACTGCAATGCGTTCCATGCTGATTCTCCTTGAGGATTGCGCCTCGGCCACGCCCTCCCCGCGCTCCGGGAAAGGCGTTTCGCCTTCCTCGATGCGCAGGGCCAGGGCGTTGACCAGGGCATTGGCCACTTGACGGCGGGCCTCGCCCAGAATGCGTCCGAACGTGTGTCGCGAAATCCCCATGCGGGCCGCCGCCTCGGAGGTGGTGAGGCTTTGCAGGTCGGCCAGTCTGAGGGCTTCGAGCCCTTCAAGGGGCAGGTAGACCTCGGCCAGATCGCTTAAGGGGATTCCCCTGGGCTTGAAGTAGGTGGCCCGGGGTTTAGCGGACACCTTCCGACAGAGGCGGGGCCGTGCCATGGCCACTCCTTGATTTTGCTCAAACGAGCGTTATGACCGATCGATCGACTTGTCAACCGCTGCTGCCGTCAGGACGGCTATCTGCCCTGTTCCCTGAGGCAACTGCCGTCGCGGCGGCGGCGTCGCATACCGCCTTGGCCTTGGCCGTTCCCGTAGCCGTTGGCTCCTTGGCCGGCGAACTCGGAACCCGCGGGCAGGCTGGTCGCGGAGTTGTCTTCGAAGGCCGCTGCGTTGCGGCCCATGCCGCGTCCGCCCTGGCCCTGACCGACGCCCATGCCGCGTCCGCCCTGGCCCTGGCCGGCACCCATGCCCCGGCCGCCCTGGCCTTGACCTTGACCGGCGCATCCACGACCGGAACCTTGTCCTCGACCGCATCGCGTTTGATTCATTTGTCTCATGATGTTTCCTCCTTGGGAGCTTGTCCCGTTTCGTTCCGGTTGGCGCGCCCCTGGCCTCGTCCGCCCTGGCCGCGCCGGCCCGGACCCCGACCGTTGCGCGTGGGAACCGTTTCGATTGCGTCCTCTTCGGTCTCCACACGAATGGCCCAACCGTTGCTTATGGCCCTGGCCACCACGCAGCGGGCTTCGGCCAGCACCCGGCACAGAGTGGGACGGGAAACGCCCATGCGTTGGGCCGCTTCTTCCTGGCTCAGGCCCAGGGCGTCCACCAGGCGCATGGCCTCGTATCCGTCCAGCGGCAGGGTGACCCCGCGCAGGTCGGCCAGGGCCACGCCCTGGGGCTTGTAGAACAGGGCGGGCGGCAGGGCCTGGATGCAACGGCGTTTCCTGGGACGGGGCATGTGTGCTCCTGTTTTGAAATTATGTTCATAACTAGTTCCGGAAGAGGGGGCTGTCAAGGAGGGACGAATTTGATTTCTGGCGATGGTGAAATTTTCTTGGAAAAGCGGATAAGCGTGGCGCGCGTGATTCAGGTTGGAAATAGATCTGGTGAGTTTGATATAAAGGATGGAATGCCCTGTAGGCTGGAAAGATATACCAACGATTAGCCCAAGGGTGAGAAGTAGTAGAAGAAAATGTCATCAAACAAGGCAAGTGATTTGCCTTGTTTGATGTGTGAAAAGGACTGTTATTTCATTTTAAAGTTGATAAGGCCAACCTGAGAGATCGAAGGCAAAAAGCTAATGCCAAAGTTAGCCCTGCGAACGAACTCGTCTCCGGTAACCTCTTGTGTCTCTCCGTTGGCAGGATCAAGTAAGACAACCTTGTCAAGGCACATTTGAATTTTTCTTTTGACAAGACTGTCGGCGAAGGTTGGCTCAATATATGAAAAATACAGTGCAATAACAATTTCAATGTGTCCAATGTCCTGATTTGGGTTTTGAAACCCAACTAAGAGAAGGTGATCCATGCCTATTGAGCCATAAAGCATGTCTCCTGTTATAGGCCTTGTGTAGGTGACTTTTTTGAACGAGTTGATAAGCTTGGCAAAAATATCGGCCTCATTCTTTGGGGAGTCTGCATGGAAAAGTTCATCTCGAATTCGATCAATGTCTTTTGATGAAAATTTTACCTTGTCATGGTTTAGGAGCATAATGGAACATGCTGCCCAACAGTCGTTATCTGTCTTTTGAATATATACATCTGTCGAATTGTTGAACGATGTTTTCAGATAAAAATAATTGTTCTCAAGCCGTTTTACACAGTCTGATCCGTTTATGCGCTGCAATTCTTTGTTTGTCGGAATGTATGAGGTGCGGGATTTTGGGTACTCCGCAGAGGTATAGACCTTGTCAAATATGCCGAAAGAGTTGTCAGATACTTCAAATTTATGCTGTCCAGCCGTTGCAACGCATCCGGAGAGAGCTAACATAATAAACAAAATAACATAACACATGGCAGAATGATAGATGTAGAGGGGCTTAATTGGCTTGACATTTTTCTGCGTCAAAAGGGAAATCTTGTGGCTTTTCATTAATAGTTACACCTGGTTGTGTTTGAAAAAGTAACGCCATATGAGTAGACACGGAACACGTGCCGTAATATTTATATGTCATAGGCGTATATCACCGCGCGGTAAAAGTCAAGGGATTTATAGAATCCCAAATCTTTTCCTGGCAGTGATGAATGGATTTGTTTTGTTTTTTTGTCGTAGAAAAATTTTTATATGCTTGTGAGTGATGTGTTTTGATGCTGCCTAGTGTGGCCATTCTGTTTTTCGCGAGTGCTCTTTCGTTCAGCGCTGTGAATTTTGCCCATCGATTTCGCGCGTGTAGGCCACGAAGTCCTCATGCACCTGGCGGATGACCATTTCGCGCAGTTCGGCGATGGTTTCAGGTGCTTCGCGGTCCATGATGGCGCGGTGGTACTGGGCCATGGCGTCGTAGGAGTCCAGAAGCTCTTCGTGCAGGGTGGGTTTGTCGGGAAAGATGTCGTCCGTGGCCACCACGCGGCAGTTCATGCGCGCGGCCAGGTAGCGAAGCGGCATGATGGACTGGCAGGCCTGCATGAGGGGTAGAAGGGTCTCCACCCCGAGCTTGGCCCCTTTGTCCTCGGTGTTTATCTCGCGCATGAGCGTGGAGTAGGGCTTGCCCGCCTCCTTGGCCAACTGCTTGGCGGGTTTGTCCGAGGTGTCGATCATCTTTCGGATGACATCGTATATGGTCTTGGGCATGAGAAAATTTCCTCCGCAATCTCATGGCGCGCGGGATACGAAGCGGATAGGGGGAGAAGTGACTCTCCTCAGGAGCGCCGCGCGTTTCGCCGGTCGCCGCATGCGCCGCGGCCGCAAAACGCTTTCGCCACCCCCCCCCCATCCCCGGACGATGGCGTCCACCGGCGGGATGCGCGGCGCTATCCCGTGAAACGGTATCTGGAAACTCTCGATCCGTGTGCTCTTCGGCCGGCCGGCCCTGGGATTTGTTCGTCAGGGGGGACGCTTCAAGAGCGTCGCATCATTCCCGAGCGTGGGCCTTCTCATACCTCAAGGGCAACCTCTTGTCATCCGTAGGAAATTTTGCCTCGCGCCACGTCCGTGCGCGGGGAGCCGGCCTGGCGACGGCGATATCGCGCTGGCGGGCGCGATGACGGCCTCCCGCTTCCGGGGCGTCGGGCCAAGCCAGGGCGCGCGCCTGGCGAAGCCGAGCGCATGGACCCGTTCCGCCCGCGAATTTGCGGACTGGGGGGAGCCACGGCCAGCGGTCGATCTGGGCCGAGCTCGGGAATTTCATGGAAAATTTGAAACGAGGGTGGTCAATCCTTGGCCGGTTTGGTAGGATAATTTGAATCGTCGTATTCGTGGCGTGAGCGCCGCGTCTCCCCCGGCGAGGCGCTCAGGGGCTCGGATTCGGGAGAAAACGGCTTGGCTCCGGGCAGATGCGCAAGGATCGCCTTGACACCATGCATTGAAGGAGGACTCTCGTGAGCATTCGATTTCGTCTTATGGCCTCGGTCATAGGCATGTTGGCCATCGCTCTGGGAGTGTTTTTTTCGCTCTGGACCCTGGACAAACACCAGGAAGGGGTAAGCGCATCGGTCAACCTGGCCGGGCGCCAACGCATGCTTTCCCAGCGGATCGCCAAGCAGGCCATGGCTTCCGTGTGGAACGTTCAGGAGGACAAAGCCAAGGCCAAAGCCACGTTGCAGGCTTTGATCGAGGTGTTTGAAGCCACGCAAACGGCCCTTGCCCAGGGTGGAGCGGCCCCGGCGAGCCTTGATCCCAGAGGGAGTTCCATGACCCTGGTCGAGGCGTCCCCCGAGGTCAAGACGCTGTTGCAGGCCGTCGTTCCCGCGTGGAACAACCTGCGCGCGGACGTTCTGGCCGCGACGGCCGCTTCCGTGGGCCAGGCCGAGGCGACGCCACTTTCCCGCAAACTGCTTGCCGACAGCGATGCCGTGACAGGGGCCGTCAACAGCGCGGTGTCGCTCATGCAGAGCCAGGCCGAATCCCGTTCCCGGTTGTCGGTTGTCGTCCTCCTGGCGGGAGCGGCGGGCTTGGCCTGCGTGGGGCTGATCATCGTGTTGGGCATGAGCCGGCACGTGCTCGCCCCGCTTCGGGAAGTGCATCGCTTCGCCGTCAGCAACGCCTCGGGCGATTATTCGGTCACGCTGGAAGGGGATTTCCAGGCCGAATTGCGCGAAACCGTGGTGGCGCTCAAGTCCATGAGCGTCCAGTTGCTCAAGTCCTTGGGATTCGCCCAGGGGGTTCTTGACGGCATCAAGACGCCCTTTCTCGTGGTGGACGAAAATCAGAAGCTCACCTTGACCAACCAGGCCCTGCTCGATCTTTTGGAATGCGACGGCGCGCCCGAAAGCTACTATGGCCAAAGCGCGGCCCTGTTCTTTTACGGCGACGAAAATCGGCGGACCTACCTTGGCGAGGCCATCACACGGCGCTCCTCCGTGGTGCACGAGGTGGAGACCGTGGCCAAAAAGGGGTCGGTGCGCCAGATTCTCACCGCGGCTTCGCCCATTTTCAACAAGATCACCGGGGACCTCATGGGCGGCCTGTGCCTGTTCACGGACCTTTCGGCCGTGCGCGCGCAGGAGGCCGAGATCACCCGACGCAACCAGGCGATCACCCAGGCGGTGCAGTCCGCCGAGGTGATTTCCGCCCAGGTGGAAGAGGACGCCAAGACCCTCGAACAGCGGTTGGACGCCGTGGTCGAAGGCTCCAGCAGGCAAAGGGACCGGCTGGACCAGGCCGGGGGGGCCGTCGGTCTCATCGACGAGAACGCGGCCCAGGTGGCCTCCGGGGCCAAGCGGGTCGCGGAAACGTCGGCCGACGCCGGGCGCAAGGCGCGCGAGGGCGAAGGGATGGTGGCCAAGCTGGGCGACGCCATGGAGCGGGTGCGCGACCTGGCCACCGGGCTGCGGCACGCCATGGGCGGTCTGGGGCAGCAGGCCCAGTCCATCGGGCAGATCATGACCGTGATTTCCGACATCGCGGATCAGACCAACCTCTTGGCGCTCAACGCCGCCATCGAGGCCGCCCGGGCCGGAGAGGCCGGACGCGGTTTCGCCGTGGTGGCCGACGAGGTGCGCAAGCTGGCCGAAAAGACCATGAGCGCCACCAAGGAGGTGGGGTCGGCCATCGCGGATATACAGCACGGGGTGGGCGTCAATGTCGAGCAGGTGGACCAGGCCGTGGAAGCCGTCGGCCAAACCTACGACATGACGCGCGATTCCGGCCAGGCCCTGCGCGACATCGTGGTGCTGGTGGAAGGAGCGAGCACGCAGATGTTCGACATCGCCCACAACGCCGAAAGCCAGTCCGAAGCGGTGCGCGACGTGAACCAGTCCTTTTCGGACATCAACCATCTGGCTTCGCTTTCGGTGGAGGCGGCAGGCGAGGCCGAGCAGGCCCTGGTGACCCTGCGCGACAACACCGAGCGTCTCAAGCGCTTGATCGACCAGTCGGAACAGGGAAGTCCGGCTGCCTTGACTTGAACCCGACCCGAGCATAGTTGAGGCGACTTTTCCTGCGGCCGCCTTCCCTGCGGCCGCACGTTCTTTCAAGACCCGACGGGGGGTGCCCAATGTGTCTGGCCGTACCCATGGAAGTCAAACGTGTCGAAGGCGAAGTGGCCGATGTGGAAATCGGCGGCGTGCGCAAGCAGATCCGTCTCGACCTGCTGGAGGAAAAACCCCGGGAGGGCGAATTCGTCATCATCCACGCCGGATTCGCCATACAGAGCTTGAGCCGCGAGGCCGCCCTGGAGACCATCCAGATTTTTCAGGAAGGCTGGAACGTTGAACTCCTTTGAAGCCTTGCGCGACCCTGACCGTTGCCGGGCCGTTCTCGAACGTATCGAGAAATCCCTGGACGGGCGGCGCATGCGCTTCATGGAAGTCTGCGGTACCCACACCGTGGCTCTGTTTCGCAGTGGGGTGCATTCGCTTTTGCCCCGATCCGTGGTCCATCTGACCGGACCCGGCTGTCCCGTCTGCGTCACCCACGACTCCGAAGTGGCGGCCTTTCTGGAGGCCGCCCGCATGCGCGGCGTGGTGGTGGCCACCTTCGGCGATCTCATGCGCGTGCCCGGACCGGACGGGGCCAGCCTCAAGGACGCCCAGGCCGAGGGGGCGCGTGTCGAGGTGGTCTATTCGCCCATGGACGCGCTGGAATTGGCCAGGAGGAACCCGGGGGACAAGGTGGTTTTTCCGGGAGTGGGCTTCGAGACCACAACGCCCACCGTGGCCGCCACCTTGCGTCTGGCCAAACGGGAAGGAGTGACGAATTTTTTTGTCCTGCCCTTTCATAAGATCGTGCCCCCGGCCCTGGAAGCCTTGGTGCAAGATTCGAACATGGCGGTCCAGGCCTTCATGTTGCCCGGGCATGTCTCGGCCATCATCGGCGTGGAGCCCTACCTCCCCCTGGCGGAAAAGTACCGCTTGCCGTCGGTCATCACTGGTTTCGAGCCGCTCGACCTCTTGCAGTCGATTTTTCTCATGGTCGAGATGCTTCGCACCCAAAATCCCCGGGTGGTCAACAACTACCGGCGCGTGGTGCCCCCGGAGGGCAATCCCAAGGCGCGAGCCATCGTGGACGAGGTTTTCCAGCCCTGCGACGCCCTGTGGCGCGGCATTGGGCTCATTTGCGGCAGCGGCCTGGCCTTGCGACCCGAATACAAGGCCTTCGACGCCTTCGAAGCGCTGGGAATCACACTGCGCGAAACGCCGGCCATTCCGGGCTGTCGATGCGGAGACGTGCTCAAGGGCCTGTTGCCGCCGAACAAGTGCCCCCTCTTTGGCAAGGTGTGCACGCCTTCCTCTCCCGTGGGACCGTGCATGGTCTCCACCGAGGGCGGGTGCGCGGCGTACTTCAAGTACCGGTTGGCGGACTAGAAGGCGGCCACGGAAGAAGAAACGCTTCCCCCGGACCGGTTTTTCCCCCCCCCCCGCGCGAGGGGGAGGCGGGCTTTTCGGACGGTCAACCAGGTGGCGATGACGGACCCGGCGCGCGAGGCGCCATGGAAGGATGCACGGGTGGGCAAGAAGATTCTTCTCGATTACGGCAGCGGCGGACTGGCTTCGCAACGTCTGGTGGCCGAGGTGTTCGTCAAACATCTTTCCAACGCCTTTCTCGCCCGCATGGACGACGCGGCGCTTGTCAAGCTGAACGGTCCCGTGGCCGTGAGCACAGACAGCTTTACCGTGGATCCGATTTTTTTCCCCGGCGGGGACATCGGGTGCCTGGCCGTCCACGGAACGGTCAACGACGTGGCCATGATGGGGGCCAGACCCCGCTACCTGACCTGCGGTTTCATCCTGGAAGAGGGGTTCGAATTCGACGACCTGGAGCGCATCGTGGCCTCCATGGCCCAGGCCGCCCGCCACGCGGGAGTGAAGGTGGTGGCCGGCGACACCAAGGTGGTGCCTCGGGGCATGGCGGACAAGATTTTCATCAACACCACGGGCCTGGGCGAGGTGGTGGCAAAACCCGCGCCCGGAGGCCGACGGGCCAGGCCGGGGGATGTGGTCCTTCTCAGCGGCACGGTGGGCGATCACGGGCTGACGGTGTTGTCCTGCCGCCAGGGCCTCGGCTTGGACGCACCGGTGCGAAGCGACTGCGCCTCGCTTAACCATGTGGTGCTCAAGCTGTTGCGCGCCGGGGTGCGTCCCCGGGTGCTGCGCGACCCCACTCGGGGCGGGCTGGCCACCACGCTCAACGAAATAGCCCTGCAGTCGGGTGTGGGCGTCGAAATCGAGGAGAGCGCCGTGCCCGTGGACCCGGCCGTGGCCTCAGGCTGCGAGATCCTGGGGCTTGACCCGTTGTATTTGGCCAACGAAGGCAAGTTCTTGTGCGTTGTGGAGCCCGGCCAGGCCGAAAAGGCCCTTGGGATTTTGCACATGGACAAATTGGGGCGCAGGGCCTGCGCCATCGGCAGGATCACGGCGGAAAACGCGGGCAAAGTGGCGTTGCGCACGTCTCTGGGCGGCCGCCGGCTGCTGGGCATGCTGGAAGGGGAGCAACTGCCGCGAATCTGCTAGCGTCGCACCCTCAAAAGAAAACAACGTGCGACGCTTCACGCCCGGTTCGCATCGGGATGGAGCGAGGGGCAGAAACGGTCCTCGTCGTGACGAACGGGCGGGGCGAAAAAACGCGGTTGCGGGAAGCGTCGGCCGTCAGCGACTGACCAGGCGCAGACAAGACCTGAGCATGAGTTCGTGCAGGATGATGCGCTCGTATTCGACATGACTTTCTCCCGCGGGCGGGGCGTCGTCCAGAGCGCGCTCAAGGTGCTGGGTTTCCTCCCAGAAGTCGAGCAACTCGTCGTCGGCCAGCGTCTTGAGTTGGTCTTCCAGGGGGTACTGATCGTTTTCGGGGAAAAATTGACCCATTCGCGCGATGCCTCCAAGACCGGACCTTCGTCGGGAAGGGCAGAGCATAAAGCAGTTTCATTTTTTTGCAATACCCGGGACGGTCGGGATTTTCGGTTCGACGAAGACGTTTTTCGTATTGCCACAAGCACCTTTTAGGGCTAGAAAGGCGGTGTTGTGAATATCAGACGCGATCGTCCCGGGCGGGAAACCTAATCCACCTGGAGGAGACTACGGATGGATGAGGCTCAAAAAAAGCAAGACGCCGAACTCATGCAACTGGTGACTTTTAGCATCGGTGAAGAAGAATTTGGCGTCGACATTCTCAAAGTGCAGGAAATCATCCGCATGATGGAAATCACCAAGGTGCCGCGCGCTCCCGAATTTGTCGAGGGCGTGATCAATCTGCGCGGCAAGGTGATACCCATCCTGGATCTGCGAAAACGATTCGGGCTCATGGCTCGCGGCCACGACAAGCATACGCGCATCATCGTCATCGAGATCAACAACATGATCGTGGGCTTTGTGGTGGATTCCGTCTCCGAGGTGCTGCGCATACCCTCGAGCACGGTGGAGCCGCCGCCGCCCGTTGTTTCCGGACTCGAGAGCGAATACATAAGCGGCGTGGGCAAGCTGGAGGACCGGCTGCTCATCCTGCTTGATCTCGATCGCCTGCTCTCCAACGAGGAGCAGGAAACCCTGGCCGGAGTCTAGGCCGAAACCTTCCGCTACAGTGCGGCCGCCGCGTTCCTTTCGGAGCGCGGCGGCTTCTTTCCTTTTTTCACGACATGAACCGCACCCCCTCGCCCCTGGCGGATATCCTGGCCGGGAAAACCGCAAGCGTCAGCCTGTACAAGGCGGGCCCCGGCGCCGTGGTTTCGCTCTGCCGCGACCTGGCCGCGGCCGGGCGCACGGTCGCCTTGGCGGTCCCCGGCGCGGCCGACATGGCCCAGATGACCGCCTTGCTCGAGCTTTTTCTTCCCGTGGGCGACGAGCCCCTGGAAGAAAGGCCCTGGCTGTCCCTGCCGTCCTTCATGCCGGGCCTGCCCTTGGTTTCGGCCTGGGCCAGAAGGTGGGCCTTTCTGCATGCGGCGGCCCATTCCGGGCGCGGGCGCATTCTCTGCTTCACGGTGGACAACCTGCTGCCCAAGTGGCCGCCCCTTTCGGCCCTGGCTCACAACCTGCTCGAATTGCGCCAGGGCGAGGAAATCTCGCCCGAAATGATCATCGAGCAGACCGTGGGCTGGGGATATCGCCGCCAGGGCATGGTCTCGCAACCGGGCGACATCGCCTTGCGCGGAGACCTGCTGGACGTGTTTCCCCCCGGCTACGGCCATCCGGTCCGCCTGGAGTTTTTCGGCGACACTCTGGAAGCCATCCGCCTGTTCGACGAGGGCACCCAGCGCTCCCGGATGGAGACGCGCCAGGTGCAGATCTTGCCCGTGGTTCCGGCCGTGCCGGGCAGCGACTTCCAGGACCAGGCCCGCGCCCTTTGGGCCAGGATGGCCCAGACCGGCGAGTTGGACCGGGGAACCCAGGCCCACCTGGAGGAAAAGCTGCTTCGGGGCGAGGGCGACATCTGGCCCGGCCTCTATTACGAATCCCCGACCACCCTGGACCAGTGGTTCGCCGGCGACGTGGTCTGGGTGCTGGCCCAGTCGTCCAACTTGCGGCCCCGGCTCGAGGAGCAGGAGTTCGCCTGGCACGAGCACCTGCAAAAACTCGCCCGCGACACGGGCATGCCCTGGCCCCGCAACGTGGCCGTATGGCCCGAAGCCATGGCGCGGCGCGCTTGGCGCGACAAGCCCCAGCTCGTGTTCGAGGATCTGGTCATCGGCCGCGAGAAGCACGGTTTTGATCTGCCCGAGCGCAAGATCGAAAATTTTTCCGACCTGTTCTGGCGTCCCGACGAGGCCCGTCGGCCCTGGAGCACCCTGGTCGCCGGCCTGAAGGAGTGGGAGCAGCAGGGACGCCAGGTGCTCTTGTCCTTTCGTTCCCATCAGTCGCGGCGCAAGTTCCTCAAGCTGGCCGAACACGAAGGGCTCTCCCTCAGCCAGGAGCCTTCGCGGGGCAAGGGGGGGCTTCACGCCCTGGTTTCGCCCCTGCGTCGGGGCATGGAGCTCACCTGGAGCGGGACGCTCATCCTGCCCGAGGACGTGCTGGCCCCGGGCGCGGGCCGCGCCGCCAAGCCCAGGCCGGACAAGGGATTCAAGGGCCTGGCCGCTTTCGAGGACATGAGCCCCGGCGATCTGCTCGTGCACCGCGACTACGGGCTGGCCCGCTTCGAGGCCCTGACCCGGCTTTCGGTGGACCAGAACGCCAACGACTATCTGCTGTTGCTTTTCGACGGCGACGACAAGCTTTACCTGCCCGTGGACCGCATCGGCCTGCTTCAGCGCTACAAGGGGCCCGAGGGGCTTGTGCCGCCGTTGGATCGTCTGGGCGGCTCCCGATGGAAATCCAGCCGGGAAAAGGCCCAAAAGGCCATCGAGAAGATCGCCAACGACCTGGTGGAGATGTACGCCTATCGCCGGGTGGCCAAGGGCTACGCCTACGGTCCGCCGAGCGAGCTCTACTGGGAGTTCGAAGCCACCTTCGGTTTCGAGGAGACCCCGGACCAGGACCGGGCCATTTCCGAGGTGCTCGCGGATATGGAGCGTCCCGAACCCATGGATCGCCTGGTCTGCGGCGATGTGGGCTTCGGCAAGACCGAGGTGGCTTTGCGCGCGGCTTTCCGGGCCGTTCTGGAAGGCCGTCAGGTGGCGCTTTTGTGTCCCACCACGGTGCTGGCCGAACAGCATTATCAGAATTTCGTCAAACGACTGGAGAGCTTTCCCGTCCAGGTGGGCATGCTCAGCCGGTTCGTGCCGCCCAAGCGGGCCAAGATGGTCATCCAGGCGGCGGCCAAGGGCGAGATCGACATCCTTATCGGCACCCATCGTCTGCTCTCCAAGGATGTGAGCCTGCCCAAACTCGGGCTCATCATACTCGACGAGGAGCAACGTTTCGGGGTCAAGCACAAGGAAAAGCTCAAGAGCCTCAAGCGCAATGTGGACGCCCTGACGCTCACGGCCACGCCCATCCCGAGGACCTTGCAGCTCTCACTTTCGGGTATTCGCGGGCTTTCGGTCATGGAAACCCCGCCAGCCGACCGCAAGGCCGTGGAAACCGCCCTGGTGGACCGCAACGAAACCATGCTCAAGAACATCGTGGCCCGAGAGCTCGAACGCCAGGGCCAGGTGTTCTGGGTGCACAACCGGGTGCAGAGCCTGGCCGCTGTGGCCGACTTTGTGCAAAAGCTGGCCCCGCAGGCGCGCATCGGCATGGCGCACGGCCAGATGGCCGAAAAGGAACTCGAAGAGGCCATGCACAAGTTCTGGCACGGCGAGATCGACGTGCTGGTGTGCACGGCCATCATCGAAAGCGGGCTGGACTTTCCCAGGGCCAACACCCTGGTGGTGGACAACGCCCAGATGTTCGGCCTGGGCCAACTCTACCAGCTGCGCGGCCGGGTGGGACGCTCCGAACGCCAGGCCTACGCCTATTTCGTAGTGCCTTCGCTCGATCATGTGCCCGAGATGGCCCGCAAACGCCTTCAGGTCATTCTCGACATGGACTATCTGGGCGCGGGCTTCCAGATCGCCATGGAGGACCTGCGCCTGCGCGGAGCCGGCAACATCCTGGGCGAGAGCCAGTCCGGACACATTGCCAAGATCGGGTTGGACATGTTTCTCGAAATGCTCGACGACGAGGTGCGCCGCATCAAGGGCGAGCCGGCCCGCGAAGTGGTGGAAACCGAACTCAACCTGGCCATACCGGCGCGCATTCCCGAGACTTTCGTGCCCGACTCCAAGGAACGCCTGCGCCTCTACAAGAACCTGAGCGCCAGCCAGGACCAGGCCGAGACCGTGAACATCGTGGCCGACCTGAAGGACCGTTTCGGCCATCTTCCGGCCGAGGTGGACAATTTCGTGGCCGTGCTCGAACTCAAGCGCCTGCTCGGCCGCCTGGGGGTCAGACGGGCCGACGTGCATCCCACCAAGGTGTCGCTCACCTGGGAGGAAAACGCGCAAGGCCCGGACCCGGAGGCGCTTTTGGCCTGGTTGTCTCCCCGTCGGGAACGGGCCAGGCTTTTGCCGCCGGCCAAGCTGGAATACCGCTTCGAGGCGGGCGTCCCCCTGAAGGCGGCCCTGGAAGACGCGGCCTCGCAACTGGCGGGACTTGCTCCGTGAGACGGTGGTGGCTGGCGTTGGCCGTGCTCCTGGTCGCCGGATGCTGGCGCGATCCCCTGGAACAGGGCGTGGTGGCCCGGGTGAACGGCTCGCCCATCCCCCAGACCGATCTGGAGTTCCTGCAGGCCCAGGCTCCCGCCGCTCCGGCCGGCGACCTGAACGGCGTGCTGGCCGCCCTCGGGGACCGCTACGGCCAGGCCCTGGCCCAACTCGTTGTGCAGGAACTGGTGGCCCAGGATCTGAAACGCCGGGGCATGGCCCTGACCGAGGCCGACCTGCGCGCCGTGGAGGCGACCGCGCGGCAGGGCTATCCGGGACGCGCGTTCGAAGACACCTTGGCCGAAGAGGGGCTCGACTACCAGCTCTGGCGTCGCCAACTCAAATCCCGGGCCGATCTGGACAGGTTCGCCGCGCGCGTCCTCAGACCCCGGGTGAGCGTCAGCGCGGAAGAGGTGCGCCAGTATTACAAGGACCACGCCCAGGAATTTTCCCAGGCCGCTCGGGTGACCTTTCTCTGCGTGGAGTCCAAGCACGCGCAATCGTTGCGCGCCGCCCTGGACGCCGCCCTGGCCTCCCGGGACCCGGCGGACATGCTGCGGGCCTTCGACGACGTGTCCGTGCAGGCCCAGACGGCCCCGGAGGAAAAGCTGCCCCCGAACTGGAAGGACGTCCTCGGAAAACTTTCGCCCGGCCAGGCCAGTGCGGTGCGCTCCGGCGGATTGGGGTTTCAGGCCTTTATCCTGCTGGAACGGGTCGGGGCCAAGGTCGATGGGCTGGTTCGGGCCTATCCCCTGGTGGAAAAACGCCTCATCGAGGGCAAAATGGAACGGGCGTTCGCCGGCTGGCTGGAGGATTCCCTGTCGGTCGCGCGCATTGAGATCAACCCCGCCCTGGAGCCGAAAAAACCGGGCTCGTGATCGGGAGGGGCGCATTGCATCGTCAAGTAAAAAAGCATAGAAGGGGCTGGCTTTCAGGCCTCGTCAGCAAGGCAGCACCACAACCGTCCGGGCCGAGACGGCCCTGTCGCCCTGGAGGGAGCCTTTGACCGTCTTTATCCGCACTCTGCTCGCCGCCGTTATGGTTCTCGCGCTTACTCCCGCCTTCTCGTCCGCCCAGGTGGTGGACAAGATGGTCGCGCAGGTCAACGGCGAAATCATCACTTTGTTCGATCTCAACCAGCGGGTGAAGATGTACGTCACCCAGGTGGAAAAGAAACCGTTCAACCCGTCCGATCCGCAGATCGGCGAGTTGCAGAAGCGCATTCTGCAATCCATGATCGAGGATATCCTCGTCCGCCAGGAAGCCAAACGCCTCAAGGTGAACGTCTCCGACGCCGAGGTGGAAAACCGCATGCGCGAGCTTCGTGAAAAAGGCGGTCTGAACGAAGAGCAATTCCAGCAACAATTGCGGCTGGAAGGCTATACCCGCAAACAGTTCGCCGAAAGCCTGAAGAAAGAAATCGTCAAGAAGCAGCTCCTCGGCTACATGGTGCAGCGCAAGGTCCTGGTGACCGAAGCCGAAGCCCGTCAATACTACGAAGCCCACAGCGGCGACATGAAGACCCAGACCGGCCAGCGCATCGGGCTCATCATGGTGAACAAGATGGACGAGGCCAAGGCCCTGCGCGCGCGCATCGTGGGCAAGCAGATCTCCTTCGAGGACGCGGCCCGCAAGTATTCCGTGGGGCCCGGCGCGGCTCAGGGCGGCGACCTGGGACGGGTGGCCTGGAAGGACCTCGCGCCCGAACTGCAACGCGCCTTGACCGGCCTTCCCTCGGGAGGCGTGAGCGAACCCGTGGTGCTCGACGGAAAGCCTGTGCTCTTGACCATGAGCTCCGCTCCAGACCCCAAGGCCGAGGCGTCCGCGTCCGCGTCCTCCTCGCCGTCCTTTGAGAGCGTGCGGAGCGAAATTATGGAGCGGCTCTACCGGGAAAAGCTCGAAAAGCAGTTCACCGAATACATGGATAAGCTTCGGGCCAAGTCCGTCATCAAAACCAATTTGTAACCAGGTCCGGCCTGGGCGGCCCGGTCACGCAGAATGTCCGGGCGTACGCCGGTTCGCCGGCGTCCTGGAGGATATACACGGATGAATCTCGAAGAAATGGGCTTGCTGCTTCGTCAGGAGCGGGAACGACGCGGGATCAGCCTGGAAAAGGCGGCCGGCGCCGTGAGGATCAGCAAGAAATATTTGGCTTCCCTGGAGGAAGGACGTACCGACGGCCTGCCGCATCCGGTGTATGCGAAGGGGTTCGTCAAAAACTACGCCCGGTTCCTGGAACTGGACCCCGAGGAATTCGGCGAGGTCCTCGGCCGCTACTACGTCGTGGACGACAACCACCTGCGCGACGCCCCCCGGTACGAGGTGAAGGAGTCGTCCCCCAGCATCCGCGAGCGGGGCACTTCGTCCTCCTCGTTCAAGCCTTCGCTGTGGCTGGGCATTCCGGTTGTGCTGGCGGCGTTTGGCCTACTGGCCTGGTTTTTCTTCACGTCCTCGTTTTGGAAGGGCTTTTCCTTCGACTCCGTGACCCAGTTGTTTTCTTCCAGCGTGACCCAGGCCCCGGCCACATCCGAGCCGGCCAAGGCCGACTCCAAGACCGACGCCAAGGCCGATGCGGGCGCAACCGAAGCCGCGCCCGCGACGCCGGCCAAGCCCCAGGCCGCCGAGTCCGCTCCGACCGTGCAGCGCGACCTTCTGGCGCTCACGCCCTCGAGTTCGGCTTCGGGGAAGGCGCAGTCCGATTCCGGCGGTGACCTCTTGTCCCAGATGGCGGCCGAGGCCCAGTTCGCGGACAAGGGCTCCCAGGTGACGGAGTTGACGGCCAACCAGCCGGCCAAGCTGACGGTTACCGACGAGTCGGGCCAGAGCCGGGACTTCTCCCTGGTCAAGGGCCAGCGTCTGACCTTGCGGTTTCAGAACAAGTTGACGGTCCGTTTCGGTTCGGCTCCGTCCATGTCGGTCAAGCTCAACGGCAAGGATTACTCCCTGGGGGGCGGCAAGGCCGACGGGCGTACGATCCAGTTCCCCTAGCGGGCGCGATCGCGTTTCGCACCGGGCGGGGCGCGGCTCACGCGAGGACATATGGAATCCACCGAAACGGCCCTGGTGCTCAAGGTGGGCAAATTCCGCGAAGTTGACGCCTGGGTGCGGCTGTTTTCTCCGCGACAGGGGGTCTTTACAGCCTTCGCCTTTGGCGGCTGCGTGAGCCGGCGACGGTTTTGCGGCTGCCTGGATCCCTTCAACCTCGTGCGTTTCAAGCTCAAAAAAGACCGCAAGGGTTACGCCACGCTGCTCGAAGGCGCGCTCATGGAAGGCCACAGCCGGCTGCGTCGGGAAGGCGAGCGCCTGGGCATGGCCGTGAACTGCCTGAAATTCGTCGAGGCGGCCCACATTGGCCCCACCGGCAGCCAGGCGGCCTACGCCCTGCTTACCGACACCCTGGCCGCCCTGGACGGCCAGGAACCGCCCACCCGGCTGCTGCCGCTTTTTTTTCGGGCCAGGATGGCCTTTGACCAGGGATTTCGCCCGGAATTGGCGACCTGCGCCGTCTGCGGCTCTCCCCTGGAACGGGGCGGGCACTGCCTGCTCTTTGTGGAGGAGGGACGGATGCGCTGCCCGGATTGTCGCCGGACGGGGCGAGGGGCGTTCGCGGCCCTGGGGCGGGAAGCCCTGGACGCCCTGCGCGCCGTAAGCGCCGAGCCCCCCGCCGTCTGGGCCCACCGCGACGTATCCGCCCAGGCCCGCATGGAGCTCGCCCGGGCGCTCGACCTTTTCGTTTCGCGCCATCTGGGATTGACCTGGCGCCACGGCTCCTTTACCCGCATCTGACGCCACGCGTTCGTCCAACTTGAGGAGATGACATGCACTTTCAAGACGTGATCATGGCCCTGCAACGCTACTGGGCCGACCAGGGCTGCCTGATCGGCCAGCCCTACGACCTGGAGGTCGGGGCCGGCACTTTCAATCCCGCCACGTTCTTTCGGGTCATCGGACCCGAACCCTGGCGCGTGGCCTATGTGGAGCCATCGCGCCGTCCCACAGACGGACGCTACGGGGAAAATCCCAACCGTCTTCAGCACTACTATCAGTTCCAGGTGATTCTCAAACCCTCGCCCGACAACGTGCAGGAGCTTTACCTGGACAGTCTGCGGGCGCTGGGCGTGCATCCCGAGTCCCACGACATCCGCTTTGTGGAAGACGACTGGGAGTCGCCCACCCTGGGCGCCTCGGGTCTGGGCTGGGAAGTCTGGCTCAACGGCATGGAGGTCACGCAGTTCACCTATTTCCAGCAGGTGGGCGGCATCGAGCTGTCGCCCGTGTCGGTCGAGATCACCTACGGTTTGGAACGCATCAACATGTACCTGCAGGAAAAGGAGTCGGTCTACGATCTCATGTGGAACGACACCGTCACCTACGGCCAGGTGCACCACCAGGGCGAAGTGGAGCATTCGAAGTACAACTTCGAATACAGCGACGCGGACATGCTGCTGCATTTTTTCAACGCCTGCGAGGCCGAGTGCCGCAAACTCTGCGAGCTGGGTCTGCCCTGGCCGGCCTACGACTACTGCCTGCGCTGCTCGCACACGTTCAACATGCTCCAGGCGCGCGGGGCCATCTCCATAACCGAGCGCACCGGCTACATCGGCCGGGTGCGGGCTCTGGCTTCGGCCCTGGCCCGGCTCTACGCGGCCCAGCGTCGCGACATGGGCTATCCTCTGCTCGCAAGCTAAAGGAACCGACACCATGCCTTCGTTTCTTCTGGAAATCGGCTTCGAGGAAATGCCCTCGCGCTTTCTGGCCCCCCTGGCGGAGGAATTGACCCGGCTCATCGACTCGGGACTGGAACAGGAACGCCTTTCCCACGGCGCCGTGCGCGCCCTGGCCACCCCCAGGCGCCTGACGGCCCTGGTGGAAGACTTGGCCGAGGTGCAGCCCCGCCAGGAGGAAACCCTCACCGGTCCCCCGGTGCGCGCGGCCTACGATTCCTCCGGCAACCCCACGTCGGCCGCCCTGGGCTTCGCCAAGGGGCAGGGCGTGTCCCTGGAGAGCCTTTTTACCATCGACACTCCCAAGGGCCAGTACCTGGCGGTGAAAAAGCAAAGCGGCGGGGCCGGGGCCATGGACATCCTGCCCGGAGTGTGCCTGGCGGCCATCAAGGGATTGAGTTTCCCCAAGAAGATGCGCTGGGGCTCCCTGGACGTGACCTTCGGCCGGCCCGTGCGCTGGATCGTGGCCCTGTTGAACGACCGGGTCGTTCCCTTCGAGTTCGCCCGCGTGGCCTCGGATCGCCTCACCCGCGGCCATCGGGTCATGGGGCCGGGACCGTTCGCGGTGTCCGATCCCGCCAGCTATTTCGACGTGCTGCGCGACCAGGCCAAAGTGGTGCTCGATCCCGCCGCCCGGCGCGAAGCCGTGCTCACCCAGTGCGCCGAAGCGACCGGCCGGGTGGGCGGCAAGCCCATCATCGGCGAACGCCTGCTGGAAGAGGTCTGCGGCCTGGTGGAATATCCCCTGGTGGTCATGGGCAACTTCGACAAGCGGTACCTGGAATTGCCCCGCGAGGTGCTGCTCACCAGCATGGAGACCCATCAGAAGAGCTTCGGCGTGGAGGACGCCTCGGGCCGGCTCATGGCCCACTTCCTCACCACCGTGGGCTTGATTCCCAAGGACGTGGCCCTGGTGCGCAAGGGCTGGGAACGGGTGCTCAAGGCCCGTCTGGAAGACGCCCGGTTTTTCTGGGAGACCGATCTGGCCCAGGACTTCGACGCCTGGCTGGCCAAGCTGGAAAACGTGATCTTTCTCGCCCCGCTGGGCTCCATGGGGGCCAAAACCCGGCGCATCACGGCCCTGTGCGACGTCCTGTCCGGCCGGGTCAAACCCGAAATCACCCTGGATCTGCGCCAGGCCGGTCGCCTGTGCAAGGCCGATCTGGTCAGCGAGATGGTGGGCGAGTTCTCCGACCTTCAGGGAATCATGGGCGGCATTTACGCCCGGCGCAAGGGCGAAACCGAGCAGGTGGCCCAGGCGGTATACGAGCACTACCTGCCCCTCGGGCCCGAAAGCCCGGTCCCGGCCAGTCTGGCCGGGGCGCTTCTGGCCATTGCCGACAAATTCGACACCCTGGCCGGGTGTTTCGGGCTGGACATGATCCCCACCGGCGCGGCCGACCCCTATGCCTTGCGCCGTCAGGCCCTGGGCGTGTGCCGCATCATCGTGGAGCACGGTCTGCGCCTGGATCTGGCCGAACTGGCCGAGCGCGCCCTGGCCGGCTACCAGGGGGTGTCCTGGAAGCTCGATCCGGCCGAGGCCAAGGCGCGCCTGCTGGAGTTCTTCGGTTCGCGCCTGCGCGCCTGGTACCTGGGCAAGGGCGAACGTCCCCAGGTGGTGGACGCCGCGCTCGGCGCGGGATTTGCCGACGTGTGGGCCCTGGACGCACGGCTGTCGGCCCTGTCGCGCTTCAGCAAGCGCGAGGACTTCGACCAGGCCGTGCTGGCTTTCAAGCGCGCGGCCAACATCATCCGCAAGCAGGGAGACGGGCAGACCCTGTCCGGCGACTTCGACAAGTCCCAGCTGACGGAGGAGGGCGAGATCAAGCTGGACGCCGCCCTGGACGCCAACGCCGCACGGTTCGAAGCCCTGTGGGGAGCCAGCGACTTCGACGGGCTCTTCGGCCTGTTGGGCGAGATTCGTCCGGCCGTGGACGCCTTTTTCGACTCCGTCATGGTGATGTGCGACGATCAGACCCTGCGGCAAAACCGCCTGAACCTGCTCAAGTCCTTGGTGGACCGGTTGGGGCGCTTGGCGGACTTCGGGGCCTTGCAGATGTAATGGGGATGCGGTGTTTCGAAACCGGAAAGGCGGGCTCCCGTCGGGGAACGATCGTTTCCCCCCGGGCCGGAGCGGGCCGCGTCTTCGGCGCTCTTTTGGGCCGAAAGGCGCCGCTTTTCCGGCGTATGCCGCTTGACAGAAACACGGGCTTGTGCGTAAACAACCCGTCTTTGAACATGACCTTTCGAGGAGGGCTTTCCCTTGGCCAATCATAAATCCGCGTTGAAACGGCATCGTCAGAGCCTGGTGGCTCGCGCCCGTAACCGCTCCGAAAAAACCCGCGTGAAGAACGCCATCAAGGCCGTGCGCGCCGCCCTGGACGACAACAACGGCGAAGCCGCCCAGGCCGCCTTGCGCGCCGCCACCGCCGTTCTGGACAAAGCCGCCGGCAACAAAGTCCTCCACTGGAAGACCGCCGCCCGCAAAGTTTCCCGGTTGAGCCTGGCCGTCAACAAGCTTTCGGCCTAGCCGTTCGTCGCACCAAGCGAATTTTCATCCGCAAGCAAAGAGCCCGCCGCCACGCGGCCGGGCTCTTTGCCGTGTTTCCTTTCCGTTCCTTCGGCCTTTCCTCTTTTTCCCCACCCTTCGTTTCCTCCGGTGTTTTTCCCTTTCGCCAGTCGATTGAAAGCGTTCGTTCGTATGTGACGTTCTTCCGACATGTCGGTGAACCGCTTCCTGTCCGCCAGACAAAAGGATAGGGAAGGACGTTTTCCGAAAAGGCGGGTCCGCCGGAGCGGCGGCCCAAAACCGGTTGTGGCCGACGGTGTTGGGCCACACGTTTTTCGAGGTGCGACATGAACGCCTTTCTGGGCAATCTCTCCGTGCGGATGAAGATTTTTTGCATCATCGCTCTGCTCATTGGAGCCATGTTGGCGTTGGGAACCTACGCCTGGCTGAGCGTGAGCGCCATTGTGGTCAACGGGCAGGTGTACGAGCAGGTCGTAAGCGACAAGGACCTGGTTGCGGACATTTTGCCGCCACCCATGTTTTTGGTGGAAACCTATGTCTGGGTGCACCGCTTGGGCGACTTGCGCGATCCGGCCGAAATCGGACGCGTCGTGGCCAAGCTCAAGGAATTGAACGCCGATTTCGAGGAGCGCAAAACATACTGGATGGGCTCGACCCTGCCGGAAAACATCAAGCGAATGGTGGGAGGCCGCGTCTACGCCACGGGGCGGGCCTTCTACGACACGCTGTTCAATCAGGTGGTTCCGGCCATGACCAGTGGCGATTCCGTCCGGGCCGGCGAAATTATTTCCACGACCTTGCGCGACCAATACGATGCGCACCGCAAGGCCGTGGACGAGCTGGTGACCGTGGTCAACGCCCGGGTCAAGGACACGGAGGCCCAGGCCGATCGCGACATCCGGCGGATTGTGCTCCATGTCGGTCTTGCCGGTCTGGCGACGGTGCTGTGCATGCTTGGATTGGGGCTGGCCATCACTCTAAGGATCACCCGTCCTCTGGGCAAGGTGATGCAATATGCCAACGACCTGTCGGAAGGCCGTCTGGATTCCGAGCTTCACGTGACCCAGCGGGACGAGATCGGTCTTTTGGCTGATCACCTGCGCTTGATGGTGCGAACCCTCAAACTTCAGATGGAAAAGGCCCGCGAGCAGAGCGACTTGGCCTGCCAGGAGGCGGAAAAGGCCAAACAGGCGGCCTGCGAGGCGGACGAGGCCAAACTTGTGGTGGTGAGCAAGCAGGACCAGATAGTCCAGTTGGCCAGGGAGATAACCGATGTGGCCAAGGTGGTGGAACATTCTTCGGACAAACTGGCCGATCAGGTGCGCGATTCCAGCGAGGGGGCCAGCCGGCAGGCCGAACGGGTGTCCGAGACGGCGGCGGCCATGTCCGAAATGACCCAGAGCGTGTTCGAGGTGGCCAAAAACGCCTCCCAGGCGGCCGACGCGGCGGGTCAGGCCAAGCAGATGGCCCAGGAGGGCGCTCAGGTCGTGGACAAGGTGGTGGCCGGCATCGGTCTGGCCGAACGCCAGGCCTTGGGGCTCAAGGAGGAAATGTCGACCTTGGGCCAACAGGCCGAGGGCATCGGCCGGGTGATGGACGTGATCTCGGACATTGCGGACCAGACCAACCTGCTGGCCTTGAATGCCGCCATCGAGGCCGCGCGCGCCGGAGAGGCCGGACGCGGTTTCGCCGTGGTGGCCGACGAGGTGCGCAAGCTGGCCGAAAAGACCATGCACGCCACCAAGGAGGTGGGACAGGCCATAGCCGCCATTCAAAGCGGCACGCGGTCCAACGTGGAGCACATGCAGCAGGCCGTGGTCACCATTCAGCAGGCCACGGGCCTGGCCACCACCTCGGGAGAGGCCTTGGCCGAAATCGTGCGCCTGGTGGACTCGGCCACCGATCAGGTGCGTTCCATCGCGGCGGCTTCGCAGCAGCAGTCGGCGGCGTCCGAGCAGATCAATCGTTCCATCGAGGAGGTCAATCGCATCTCGGCCCAGACTTCCAAGGCCATGCGCCATTCCGCGGACGCCGTGACCGGGCTCAACGACCAGGCCCTGGCCCTGCGCAATCTGTTGTCCGCCATGGACAACGGCGCGTGAGCAGAATTTTCGGGACGGACGCGTGCATCACCGGAACCGGGGATGCGAAAAAAGCGCCCTGGCCGCAATGGCCGGGGCGCTTTTCGATTGCGCGTGAACGCGGGTCCGGCGGCGCGACGCAAACGGCCTGGCCGCCGGATCGAAAGGCGAAACCAGGCCGGGCTCGCCCGGCCGGACGAAGAATTAAGCCAACTTGGCGAGCAGGGTGTCCCTGATGGAGTCGATGGTGCCTTCGCCGTTGAGCTCGATGTAGGTGGTTTTGCCCTGGGCGGCCAGATCCTTGTAGTAGTAGGCGGCGGCCAGGGTGCCTTCCTTGGTGTCGTAGTAGATGTCGTGGCGCACGTTGATGGCGTTCTCGTCCTGGTCGTCGGAACGGGCGGAGAGGTCGCCGCCGCACACCCGGCACTTGTCGCCGTTGGGCTTGATGGCGTCGATGAAGATGTTGTTGGGATGGTTGGGGTCGTTCTTGCAGATGCGGCGGCCCATGATGCGGTTCTTGGCCACTTCGCGGGGCAGAAGGATCTCGATCACGAAGTCGAGCTTCATGCCTTCCTGCTGGAGCACTTCATAGAGCTTCTTGGCCTGAACCATGTTGCGGGGGAAGCCGTCGAGCAGCCAGCCGTTCTTGCCGCGTTCCTTGAGGGTGGCCACCACCATGGGGATGGTGATGTCGTCGGGCACGAGCGCGCCGCGGTCGATGAATTCCTTGGCTTTCTTGCCGAGTTCGGTGCCGCCGCTGATGTGTTCGCGGAAGATCGCGCCGGATTCGATGTGAGCCAGATCGTATTTTTTCTTGACCAGGGCGCCCTGGGTGCCCTTGCCGCTGCCGTTGGGTCCGAAAATGAGGATGTTCACGCTCCCCGCCTCCTTGTGATAAAATGGAACAATCGAAAGTTTCTATCCGCAAGCCTCTGTTCTGTCAACGCGTCAAGGGGCCGTGAAGCGTTGAAAGAGAACGCCTTCGCGGGTGATCTTGGCCTGCTTCGATCCGGGGAATTGAAAAACCTTGCCGGATTGTCCGGCCTCCCAGGCCAGATCCAGCCGGTGCAGGGTGTCGGCCAGGGCCTGTCCGGGGCCCAAAGACGACACGGCCCGCTTGTACAAGCGAAGGCGCAGGGCCTGGGGCCAGGTCGAAAGTTCTTTGGCCGGCAACAACACCGGCCTTCCGGCCGAAGGCCAGTGGGGGACGGCCTGATCCATGACGTGGTCCCAGTAGACCCGGTCGGTTTCGCCCTGGCGGCGGATTTCGGAAGCGGCGCGGAGAAAATCCGGGTTTTCGCGAAGAAACAGAGGCAAGACCTCTGCGCGCACCCGGTTGCGCAGGAATGTTCGATCCGTGTTGCTCGCGTCCTCGCGCCAGGCCAAGCCCGTCTCTCGGGCCAGACGCAGCAGGTGGGCCTTGGGCGTCTCCAGCAAGGGGCGGGCCAGGCGCCGGTGCGGATCAAAGGCCCGCATGCCGGAAAGGGCTGGCCAGCCGGCCCCGCGCATCAGGCGCATGAGCACGTCTTCGGCCTGGTCGTCCAGGTGATGGGCCGTGAGCACGGCGAAGGCTCCGGTTTTTTCGCGTACCGTTTCGAACAGGGCGTAGCGGGCCAGGCGTCCGGTTTCCTCCAGGCCCGCGCCCAAGCGTTTGGCCTGGTCGGCGATGTCCTGGCGTTCGAGAACGAAATCGAACCCCAGGTCGGCGCACAAGGCGGCGCAGTGATCCGCGTCCAGGGCGGATTCGGGACGCAGGCCGTGATCCAGGTGCACGGCCGTGACGCGTGCGCGCACCCGCCCGGAGAGCAGGCGCAGCATGTAGGCCAACACGGACGAATCCAGCCCGCCGGAGAGGCCCAGCACCAGGCGCGGTTTTGGAGGCGGGCAGGCCGTGGCGCGCAGGAAGGCTTCCACCCGCAGGCACAGGTGGGCCGACCAGGGAGACAGCGCGGAAAGGCTCAAGGGCGGGGGCATGGGAAAGTCCTGACGGATGGGCGTTTCGTCCGCGAAAGCCGCCTTGGGGAAAGCCGGAGTCTTCGGGGGCCGGGTGCGCCCCGGGTCAGACGGCGATGTCCAGGTCCTTGATCCAGGCGTCGAGCTGCTTGATCATGTGCTCGCGCAGGGGGGCGCAGGCGTAGGCGATGCACGAGCAGCGCAGCCTTTGGCGCGAACGCACGAGCAGTTCCAGGCGCACCCAGGTGTCGCCGGTCTCCAGGGCCATGAAAAAGGGCCCGCAGGAGTCCTTGTGGGCGATCTGCTCCGGCGTGAGAAATTCTTCCGGCACGGGCAGATAGTAGATGCCGGCCAGGGAGCCGCTCATGTTCTTGCGGTGCAGGAATTCCTCGATGCGCTCCACGTCCTTGGGGTCGAGTTCGTCCACGATGTAACCGCGCATGGGCTAAACCTCCTCGCCGTCCCTGGCCCCGGGCTTGCGGTCCTGATGAGCGTCGGGGGGCGGACATTCGTCGTCGAGGTTGAACATGCGCCGGGCCAGGTCGAGAAACCGTTCGCCGCCGTCTTCTTCCTCGGCTCGACGCTTGAGAAAAAGCATGGGTTCCCGATAGAGCTTGCGGGCCAGCGTCAAGGCCATGACCTCCACGGCCTGGCGCGTTTCCTCGGGACAGGACGGGCCGAGCCGACGCAGGGTGGTGGCGATTTCCTTGCGGGCCAGGATTTCGCCGCGCCCCAGCAGGTCGACGATGGTGGGTTGCAGATCCAACGACCTGAGCCACAGGGAAAACTTGTGGGTCTCGGCTCCGATGATCTCTCGGGCTTTTTCGGCCTCGGCCTGGCGTTGGGCCTTGTTTTCCTCCACCACTTCTTTCAAGTCGTCTATGTCGTAGAGGTAGACGTTGTCCAGGCTGTTCACGTCCGGGTCGATGTCGCGGGGCACGGCGATGTCGATGAAGAACATGGGCTTGTTCTTGCGTTTTTTCAGCACGCTCTTGATGTCGCGCGCCCGGATGATGGGCTCGGGCGATCCGGTGGAGCTGATGACGATATCCACCTCGGGCAAGGCGTCTATGACCCCGGAAAAGGTCACGGCCTTGCCTTTGAATCGTTTGGCCAATTCCTCGGCGCGTTCGAAGGTGCGGTTCGCCACCAAAATCGAGCGCACGCCGGCGCCGGCCAGATGGGTGGCGGCCAGTTCGGCCATTTCTCCCGCGCCGATGAGCAGGGCTTTCTTGTCGGTCATGGACCCGAAGATGCGCTTGGCCAGCTCCACGGCGGCGTAGCTGATGGAGACGGCGCTGGCGCCGATGCCGGTTTCCGTGCGCACGCGTTTGGCCGTGGAAAAGGCCTTGTGCAGCAGACGGTTGACCACCACCTTGGCCAGTCCCTTGTCCACCGCGGTGCGATAGGACTGCTTGAGTTGCCCCAGAATTTGGGGTTCGCCCAAGACCAGGGAGTCGAGTCCCGAGGCCACGGTGAAGAGATGGCGCACGGCTTCGAGGCCGGTCTTGTGGTAGACATGGGGCGTGAGCCTGGCCACGGATTGTCCCGAGGCCTCGGCCCAGCAGGCGAGCACCTCGCGGCGCACGTCGATCCGGGGCGGGGCCACGGCCAGGATTTCCACCCGATTGCAGGTGGAAAGCACCATGGCCTCGTTGACGGCGCTCGAAAGTCCGGCCAGGGCCAATTCAAAGCGCTCCTGGGCGCTCAGGGCGAAGCATTCCCGCTCTTCCACGTCTGTGGTGCGGTGATTGAGTCCGAAGAGATGGATTTCGTGCTGCATCAGGCCAAACTGTGGTGCGATCTCACCAGGAAGTTGATGATGAGTATGGACGCCAGGCACAGGCCGAAGACCCAGATGGCCAGCCAGGCGGTTTTGCGTCCGCGCCAGCCCACGGTGAAGCGCTGGTGGAACAGGAAGGCGAACAGCACCCAGATGGCCACGGCGGTGATTTCCTTGGGATCGAAGGAAAAAAAGCGGTTCCAGGTGACCGCGGCCCAGGCGAACCCCGAAACCAATCCGATGGTGTAGAGGGGAAAACCCAGGGCCACGGCCAGGCGGTTGGCCTTGTCCAGGCTTTCCAGGGGGGGCATGGCGGCCCAGGGGCCGGTGAGTTTCTCTTTGCTTTTTATTTTGCGGTGCACGATGAGATAGCCCACTCCCGCGCCGCAGGCCACGGCCAAAAGCCCGATGGCCGCGAACAGCGCGCAGATGTGCAGGCCGAAAAACAGGCCGGAAAGGGCGGTGGGCAGCTTGACGCCGGCGAAGGTCACGGCTCGGGAGCCCATAAGCAGCACCATGGCCAGGGGCGTGGCCACCAGGGCCAGAAAGGAAAGGCGCAGCTTGAACCAGAGCAGAAACAGGATGAGCAGCACGCTCCAGGAAAGCAGGCTTACGTAGAATTCGCCGCTGGAAAGTCCCCAGCCGCCCAGAACCATGCGGGCCAGGGCCGCGGTGTGCAGGACGAAGCCCGCGGCCGTGACCGCTCCGCCCGCCATCTTGGGTCGCTGACTGCGCAGGAGCGCGCCGGCGATGTGGCCGCAACTGCCCAGAAAGTACGCCGCCAGGGCGGCGAGTTGCAAGGCGTCAACAGAGTCCATCAAGAAGCTCCGCAATCCGGGCGTGGAGCGCCTCGGGGAGAAATTGGGCCAGTTCCCGGCCGGCCGCGTCCCGGTCGGCGCGTTTCAGGGCGTCCAGCAGTCCCGAGTGGACCAGTCCCTTGAAAATCGCGCCGTTGGCCGGCGAACCCAGGCCCAGGGCCAGCACCATGGGCCGCAGACGGCTCATGAGCGTGAGCACGGCTCCGTACTGGCTTCCCAGGTAGTCTTCCATGTCCTGGCGGATCTTGCGGGCCAGGGCCGGGGAGCCCCCGCCGGTGGAGATGGCCACCGTGAGGTCGCCCTGGGTGTAGAGGGCCGGCACGATGAAGCTGCACTTTTCGGGCTGGTCCACAATGTTGCACAGGATGTTGCGTTCCCGGCAGGCCCGGCTGATACGCCAGTTGAGGTCTTCGTTCGAGGTGGAGGCGATGACCAGGAACCGTCCTTCCAGGTCGGACTCGTCGAAGGGGCGTTGCTCGAAGCTCACGGCCGGATGGGCCAGAACCTCTTCGAGTTCGGAATCAGGCGGACGGATGTCGAGCACCAGCACGCGTCTGGCCCCGCAGGCGGACAGGGAGCCGATCTTGCGACGGCCCACCTCGCCCGCGCCCACCACCAGGCAGTCCTTGCGGGTCAGGTCGGCGAAGAGGGGATAATAACGCATGGGCGGCACCCTAGCAAAACACCAGCCGGCCGAAAACCGCTTTCTTTCCCCGAGACCTTGGGCTAACAGCCTGAAACGTAACGCCGGAAGAGGACACGCCCGCCGCCGGAGAAAGACGGGGCCGGGAAATCCGCCGTCACACCGGGGCGCGCGGCGACAGGATTTTTCCCAGGTTGCGCCGTTTTCCGGTCGCCCCGCGACCCTTTCGCAAGCTGGGTTTCGCGCGGAGCGCCCATGAAAAACGTGCTTGTCATTCAACTGGCCCGGTTGGGCGATCTGGTGCAGACCAAGCGGCTGGTGCGCTCGCTTTCGGCCCAAGGCCCGCGCGTCCACCTGCTGGTGGACCGGAGTCTGGGCGGGCTGGCCGTGCGGATCTACCCCCGGGCCGAGGTCCACGTCGTGGACGCCCATTCCCGGCCGGACCCCCAGGCGCTGCTCGCGCATCTGTCCGAGTTGCGCGACATCGATTTCAAGGCTGTCTACAATCTCAATTTTTCCGGCCTGAATTTGGCCCTGTCCACACTCTTCGACCCGGACCGGGTGCGCGGACACGTTTTGCGCCAGGGCCAGCCCCACCGCGACCCCTTGACCGCCCTGGCCTTTCGTCTGACCGCCAGGCGCAGGCCCTGGGGCGTCAACCTGGCCGATTTGTGGGCGGCGCACGCCGTGCCCATGGTCGATCCGGGCGCGGTCAATCCCGAGGCCGAACCGGGCGGGCGGGGCCTGGGCGTGGTGCTGGCCGGACGCCAGGCCAGACGCTCCCTGCCACCCGAAGCGCTGGCCTGCCTGGTGGCGGCTTCGGCCGGAGGGCTGGGCGGCAAGGCGCGCATCGTCCTGTTCGGCTCGTCGGCCGAGCGGAGCGCGGCCAGAGCGCTCATCGCCTTGTTGCCCGCCCGTCTGCAAGGCGTCATCGAAGACCTCACCGGCCGCACGTCCCTGGCCGACCTGCCCGAAGCCCTGTCCGGCCTGGACCGTCTGCTCACCCCGGACACCGGGCTCATGCATGTGGCCGCGCACGTGGGCGTGCCGATCACGGCGTTTTTTCTTTCGTCGGCATGGTGCCACGAGACCGGCCCCTACGGCCGGGGACACACCGTCTGGCAGGCCGTGACCGAGTGCGCCCCGTGCCTGGAGTCCGCGCCCTGCGAAAACGCCCTGGCCTGCCTGGAACCTTTCAAGAGCCGCGAGCTGTTGCGCCAGGCCGCCGGAAGGGGCGGCGAGCCCCCGGCCGGTCTGTCCGGGTATCGCACGGACCTGGACGCCCTGGGCGCGGTGAACGCGCTCTTTGCCGGCCGGGACCCCGGCGCCGGAAGCCGGGCCAGGCTCAGGGGCTATCTGGCCAGACGTTTGGGCGTCGAGGCCGGACAGGCCTTGCCCGCGGCCCCCGACCTGGAGGAGTCCCTGTCCGCGGACACGGACGTCTTTCTGCCCCATCGTCCCGGCCCCTTTCCCGGGCCTTGGAGTGACGCATGAACGCCGCTTCCCCCCTGCGCGTGCTGGTGGTGCTGCCGCTTTACGGCGGCTCCCTGTCCGTCGGCTTGAGCTGCGCCAGAGCCCTGGCTTCCATGGGACATCTGGTGGAGGTGTTCGAGGCCCCGGACTTTTACGGAGCGTTTTCGGCTCTCAAGACCCTGCGGGTCACCTCCGAGCGGCTCGCCTATCTGGAGCAGTCCTTTCTGCAGGTGGTGTCCCAGGCGGCTTTGGCCAAGGCCGAGACCTTCGTGCCGGATTTGGTGCTGGCCATGGCCCAGGCGCCGCTCACCCGGCAGGCGCTCAAGAGGCTGTCCAAGGCCGGCGTGCCCACGGTCATGTGGTTCGTGGAGGATTTTCGTCTTTTCACCTACTGGGAGTCCTACGCGCCGTTCTACGACGTGTTCGCGGTGATCCAGAAGGAACCGTTGCTTGGCAAGCTGGCGGAAATCGGGGTGCGAAACGCCCTGTACTTGCCCCTGGCCGCCGATCCGGACTTCCATCGCCCCCTGGAGCTTTCCCCGGTGGAACGCCGGCTCTACGGCGCGGATGTCTCGTTTTTGGGCGCGGGCTATCCCAATCGTCGCCTGGCGTTTCGGGAACTCATGGAGTTCAAGCCCAGGATATGGGGCTCGGACTGGGACGGCGAAGAGGTGCTGGCCCCCTACCTGCAACGGCGCGGGGAGCGCATAGCGCCCGAGGAGGCGGTGAAGATCTTTGGCGCCACCGCCGTGAACCTCAATCTGCATTCGAGCGTTTCCGTCAAGGACCTGGTGAGCCGCGGCGACTTCGTGAACCCGCGCACCTTCGAGCTGGCCATGTGCGGGGCCTTTCAACTGGTGGACGAACGCACCCTCTTGCCCGAGCTTTTCGCTCCGGACGAGCTGGCCACCTTCCGCACCGTGGAGGAACTCAAGGCGGCCATCGTCCATTTCCTGGCTCATCCGCAAGAACGCCAGGCCTTCGCGGATCGGGCCCGCGCCCGGGCGCTTCGCGACCACACCTATCAGGCGCGCATGCAAACCCTTCTCGACTTCGTGGCCGATCGCTTTCCCGGCTGGCCGACGCCCCGAAGCGGCCAGGCGGCCTTGTCCGCCCTGCCCGAAGCCTATCGCCAAGAGGCAGCCGACCTGCTGGGCGGCCTGGGCCTGACCGAATCCGCGCCGTTCGACGACCTGGTGTGGGCCGTACGGGCCAAGGCCGGACGCCTCACGCCCCTGGAAACGGCCATCCTGTTCCTCGACGAGTGGCGCAAGCAGTACGGATGACGCGCCGGAGGCATGCGGCGACGCGAGCCGCAACCCCGGACAGTCGTTTTCCTTTTCGCACGGGGGGTTCCCGGTCGTGGAAGAGCCGCCGGACACGGGGCGTGGCCCCCTTGCCTGTCTGGCTGGGAAGCCGTATCAAAAGCATAGGGCGCGCACGGCATCCGGTCCTGGCGCTCAAGATTCCCCAATGACGAACGACCTGAACCCTCCTCTTTCCTGGTGCGGCGAATTCAAGGACCATGTTCTCGAAGCCGCCTATCGCGCCCAGCGTTTGCCGGAAACCGCGCGGTTTGTCCGAACGGTTTTCGCCTGCGCTGTGGCGTGCAACGCGCTGTTTTACGCCAACGACCTGCGCTATCTGGACACGCCGCATTTTCTGCCGGCGTTGGCGGGGCGCACGGTCCTGGTACTGATTTCGGCGGCGTGTTTCGTCCTGGCGTCCCGGGCGGGAACCTTTCGCAGGCTGCAAAACCTCTGCGTGGCCTGGTGTGTTCCGGCCATCGCGGCCTGTTCGGTGCTCGTCAGCATTGGCACGACCGTGGCCCTGGTCGTGATCTTCCTGTTGCCTTTGATCTTTCACCTGCTGTTACCCATGTCCTTTCGGCTCACGCTGGCCGCGGGCCTGGTGTGCGGGGTATCCACCCTGAGCGCCTATCTCATGACGGTCCCGGAATGGGGAACGCGCGTGGGCCTGGCGCTGAGCCTGTTGTTCGCCAACGTGCTCCTGGGCTTGGTCCGCCTGCAATCCAACCGGCTGCGTCGTACGGAATGGGCGTCCACCCGTCAGCTTCGGACCGTCAACCGGGAGCTTTCGGAGCAGCATCATATGCTGTCGGCCCTGGTGCGCGCCGTCCCCACGCCGTTGGTGGTCATGTCCATGATCACCGGACGCGTGATTCTGGCCAACGACGCGGCCCGCACCTACTTTCATGAGCTCATGCCGGACTCCACCCTGGACGTGACCAAAATCTTCGACAGAAAGGAGCTGCTCAGGCTTGCCCGCAACCAACCTCTGGACGGGCGGTCCAAGGAGTTCGAAACCCGCCTGCGTCTGGGCGACGGCACTTGGCTGAACGTGCTGTTGGCCACGGCCGTGGTGCGGGTGCACGGCGAGCGGGCCCTGTTGGTTTCGGTGGTGGACATCACGCCGCACAAGCTCCTGGAAGCCCGGTTGCATCATCTGGCCAGCGTCGATCCGCTCACCGGCCTGTACAACCGGAGCCGGTTTTTCGCTTTGGCCGACGAGGAGATCAGACGCGCGGAACGCTACGGCAGGTCGCTGGCCGTGGTCATGTTGGATATCGACTATTTCAAGGATATCAACGACACCTTTGGCCACGAAGCCGGCGACAAGGCGCTCAAGGCCTTTGCCAGGCTCTGCCTGGGGCTTTTGCGCGACTGCGACGTGGTGGGACGCCTGGGCGGGGAGGAATTCTGCCTGCTGCTGCCCGAAACCGGCATCGAAGGGGCGTTGGCCGTGGCCGAACGTCTTCGCGCCTCGGTGGCCGGCATGACCCTGGAGGGACTGTCCCGCCCCGTGACCGTGAGCCTGGGCGTCTCCCTGGTCAGGCCGGGAGAACCCCAGGCGGATCTGGCCGTCGCCCGCGCGGACCAGGCGCTGTACAAGGCCAAGCAGAACGGGCGCAATCGCGTGGAGCTTTTCGAAAGCGACCGGGAAGCGGAGCCGGCGGGTCAGGAATGAGCGCGGCGTGCCTCGCCTTGGCCTCGGGGCGGGCACGGGCGGGCCGGAAGGCGTTTCCTCTTCCCGCCGTGGTGGCATCCTTTCGGGGGCTGCGCACGCGCGCGATCTCGGCCGAAAACCGGGGCGGAACGGCCGTGTCCGTCACCGGTTCCGTCAGGCTTGGCCTTCAGTGGGCGTCGCTTGGGGTTCGGTTTCTGGCCCGGTGCTTTCCTTTTGCGTCTTTCTGGCAAGGTTATTGAGAAATACCGGATAGTTGCCCGTGTAGGCCCGCGTCCCCACGTGGGTGAAGGTAGAGAGGGTGTCGGCGTAGACTTCGCCCCCCAGGGCTGTCCAGCGTTTGCAAAAGGCGTAGTCCTCGGGAAGGTACTCGCGGGTTTCCGGGTCGATGAAGGTATCGAAAAAGGCGTAGTTGTCGTACATGTGATCGTAGGTCGAAGCGTAGGAGTAGTGGTACTTGAGCTCGGGATAGGCCTCGATCATCTTTGTGAACACGTGGCGTTTGATGAGCATGAATCCCGTGGAGCCGTACTCCACACTGCGAAAGCCGTGGTTGTCGGCCTTGCCGCCCAGTTTGAACTTCACGGTATAGGAAAGGGCGGCCGCCTCGGCTTCTTCCGCGTTGTATTTCGTCGGAATGGAACGCAGCTTCTTCACATCCAGGTGCTTGAGGGGATAGATGCCGCAGGCGATGTCCTTGTCGGCCTCCAGGTAGCGCAACAGCACCTCGGGAGCGAACCCGATATCGGAATCGATGAACAACAGGTGGGAGTATTCCTCCTGGCGGACGAATTCGTTGGCGATGAAGTTCCTGGCCCTGGTGATGAGGCTTTCGTGCGAAGGAGTCATGATGTCCACGTGCAGGCCGTCGCGTCCCAGACGGTTGACCATGTTGAAGAGCGAGATCATGTAGTTGACGGTGACGGTTCCGGCGTAGCAGGGCGTGCCCACGAGTATCATCGCGATTGTCCTTTGCGTTGGGGGATGTCCGTTCATGGTGGGCCATGGCCGTTTTTTTGGCAAGCGGGTCCGGGCGCTTCTTTTCCCGGAGCGGACCGGTTTCGCGTTTGCGTCTTCCCCGGTCCGGCCTTTGGGGAGCCTTCGCAAGCCGAGGGCGCTTCAGGCCCTTGTGTCAGAGGATGTGCCGCAGGGCGTATCGGTTACGCCCGCGTCGTACGGTCGTGCGGGAAAGCGGGGCTTCGGCCGGGCTACGCCTTTTGGGCGGGAGAAATTTCGGTCGTCGCCGCGTAGGGCAGGCGGATGACGAAGCGGGTCCCCTGGCCGGGTGCGGTAACGGCTTCGATGGTCCCTCCGTGCGTATTGACCACGATGAAATAGGCCAAGGCCAGTCCCAAGCCGGTGCCTTCTCCCGGGGCCTTGGTGCTGAACAGGGGCTCGAAGATGCGCTGGCGGACGCTTTCCTCCATGCCGGGGCCGTTGTCCTCCACTTCGAAGACGCAGTGCTCGCCTTGGCTGTGGACGCGCAGGATCAGCCTGGGCGGGGCGTGGGGCGTCGGTTGCGAGGCCATGGCCTGGGCGGCGTTGTAGAGCAGGTTGAAGACCACCTGTTCGATTTCCGCCGCCGAGCAGGGCACGTCGGGGGTGTCGGGGGCGTATTCCCGAACGATCTCGATCTGGCGGAAGTCGTACTTCTTTTTGAGATCGTAATCCGACGAGGCGATATCCACCACGCAGTCCAGGAGTTCGGGCAGGTTTTGCGGGGTCTTGGCCGACGCGCTCTTGCGGATGAAGCCCAACATGTTCCTGACGATCTTGGTGGCCCGTTCTCCCGATTCCCGCATGGATTCGAGAAATCCCAGAATGCCCCTGGCCTCCAGGTAGGCCCGCATGGCGGCGAGATCGCATCCAAGGTCCGTCGCGGTCCGGACGTTGGCCGGCAGGTCCGGCGACAGCCGGCGCATGATGATCTGCAACGACTGCAAGATGCCCGACAGGGGGTTGTTGATCTCGTGGGCCATGCCTCCGGCCAGACTGCCCACTGTGGACATCTTTTCGTTGCGGATGAGCAGCTCTTCCATGCGCACCCGGGTGGTCACATCGTCCACGCGCACCACCACGCCCTCTTCGCCGTTGCACACCAGGGGGTAGGCCAGAACGTCGACAAATCGCTCGTCGGTCCCCTGACCGAAGGGACGCTTTTCCATGACCAGGGGCTGGTCATGACGACCGGGTAGGCGGGTCGTGTCCACCAGGGGGGCCAGCCAGGCGAAGGATTCGGACAAGGGCTTGCCCAGGGCCGCCCGGGTGGGCGTCCCGGAGAGCTTGGCCGCGTTTTCGTTCCAGTGGGTCACCCACCCCTTCGCGTCCAGCCCGATGATGGCCGAGGGCATGGATTCGAGAATGTTGGCCAGCACGCCACGGGTTCTGATCAGGCTCCGGGTCGATTCCTTCAGGGCCTTACGTTCATGGTCCAAGGCCTGGGCCATGGCGTTGAAGGATTCGCCCAGGCGTCGCACTTCCAGGCTGCCTTCCCCGGTCTTGGCCCTGGCCGACAGGTCGAGCCGGCCCAGACGGTCGGCAACGGCCATGAGGTTGTTGAGCCCGCGCAACACCGATCGTTCTCCAAAGAGCAGGGCCACGGCCAGGGCTGCCAAGCCGGCCAGGGCCGTCAGGGAAAGATTGCGCAGCATGAGCCGGTGCCCGCGCGCGAAGGTCTGGTCCATGGAGAAGACGACCAGAATGGTCATGTAGGGTGGGGAGTCCTTGTCCAGGCGCAGGCGCGAGAAGGTGAAGAGCCCGTCGTTTCCGCCGATCAGGCGTTTTTCGTAAAACAGTCCTTCATCTTCCGTCGACTGGATGACGCCGGTCAAGACTTCCTCGCGCAGGCGACCGCCCAGCTGGAAGAAATCACTACGCGGATAGGTGAACATGCGCATGCCGGCATGGTCGAAAATGCTCACCTGCGCCTTGGGCGGGAGGGAGTATTTGTTCAGAAACGCCTGGTACTTTTCCAGAAGCAGCGACATTCCCAGCACGCCCACGGCGTTCCCGTTTTTGTCCCGAACGGGATAGGAAAAAACCACGACGGGTTTGTGCGAGGTGCGTCCGATGATGAATTCCCCGACGCTGAAGGCGTTGGTGCGCATGGCGGCCTGAAAATATTTGCGGTTGTCCAGACGGAAACCCCGAAACGGCGCCAGGGCCGAAGCGATGGCCACTCCCTTTTCGTCGGTGAGAAAGATGTTGGTCAGTTCCGGATGATGCTCCATGAGCGAGGTGAAAAGCGCGTCGCACTCGGCTTGCCGTCGGTTTTGCACCATGGGCAGGCTGGCCAACGTCATGAGCAGGGACCGGGCTTCCTGGGTGATGCCCTGCTGCATGGACGCCAGGGAGCTCGTCAATTTTTTCGCCTGGTCCAGGCAGTCCTCGCGGGCGTGCTGTTCGAATTCGTACCCGGTGAAGGCGATGATGGCCATGGCCGGCAGAGTGGCCAACAAGACAATGGCGGCCAGACCGATGCGTATGGAGTGGGTGAAGAGGTTCATGGGCGATCCTGTTCCGGAGCAACGACTTCCTGCTGCCTTTCCCTCGGTTTCGCCGCGTTTCGCGCGGTCGCTCCGAGAGATCGGCTGGTTCGTCCCGCAAATTCGAAACCGCTTCTATTGTACACCGCATTTTTCAGGACATGTCCAGAGCGGATTTCTCTCGGTCGATGCGAAGGTGGGCGAATCGGCATACGCTGTGGGGGAGCACAGACGAAAGGCTTCCGGTGTCACGAAGCCTTGGTCGGCGGAGGCAATGCGCCGTGTGTGAAGCCTTTGGCGGCGGAGGGAAAGTCGCTGGACAACGGCCGGGTCAACGGGCACGGCGCGGGGGGGGCACGGCGCGGGGAGAGGACACGGAGCGGGGGGCACGGCGCGTCGGACCCGGCTGGCTCTGGGCGGAAAAGCGTTCGAGGCCGGCTCCAGCGTTCCGTTCCCCCCCTTTTGGGGGCTTGGACCGCGGAACTGGCCGCAGGGGGCTACGCGTTGGAAAACAGTTGGCCCATCAGGGTCGAGAGTTGTTCCTGACTGGCTGGTTTGTTGAGCATGGCCGTCGCGCCGGCCTCAGCACATTTGGCCCGGGTGCTCGGCTGGATGTCGGCGGTGAGAATGGTCACCGGCAGTTCCTTCGAGGTGGCGCGGATGGCCGTCAGGGTCTCCACGCCGGACATGCCGGGCATGTTGAGGTCGAGAAAGACGGCGTCAGGCGGATTTTTTTGGATTATTTCCAGCCCTTCAGCCCCGGAAGCGGCCTCCATGGTGGCGAATCCCAGAGCTTTGAGAATCTTGGCGACGTTGAAACGCTGGAACATGGAGTCGTCAATGATGAGAACGGTGGGCATGAAAATTCTCCTGGTTCAGGGGGATCGATCGCCAGTGTCCCTCCAGGACGTGCGGGCGTCACGCGACACACGCCGGGGAAACGCCCGTTCGCCGGCCGGTCTTATTGAACCGCCGCGAGTGTGGCCCGGGCTCGCGGGGCCGTCGAGACTTCCAGGGACAACGGGGGTTTTACGTATTGCCCACAGGCGAGGCAAGGGTTTCTTCCGCGAAAAGGACGGGCGGGCCGGAGTCGTCGTCCGTCCCGCCCGCGCGGTCAGCGAGGATTTTGCATCAGGCTGTTACTCCACAAGCATGTTGTCGATCAGCCGGGCGCTGGGAAATTTCACCGCGGCGGCCAAAAGGGCCGGGCCCGAAAGCTGGCTCATGGTCTCGATGGTGTCGGGATGGACGAATTCGAGGTAATCGATTTCTCCCAGCGGAGCGTTTTGGCGCAGGTGCTCCACGGCCTTTTCCAGCAGGGCGGCCGCGCTGCGTTCGCCGGAAGCGGCCACTTTCGCGGCCAGGGCCAAGGCCTGGGAGATGGCCACGGCCTGGGAGCGCTCTTCGGGGTTCAGGTTGGCGTTGCGCGAACTCATGGCCAGGCCGTCGGCCTCGCGGACGATGGGCCGTCCCACGATGTCCACCGGCAGTCCCAGGTCCTTGGCCAGTCTGCGCACCACGGCCAGTTGCTGCCAGTCCTTTTGTCCGAAGACCGCGAAGGAGGGCATGGCCGCCACCAGCAGACGCGTCACAATGGTGGACACGCCGCGGAAAAAGACCGGACGCGATTTGCCGCACAGGTTTTTGCCCAGTCCCGGCACGTCGACCCAGGTGTCGTAGCTTTTGGGGTACATGGTCTGAGCTTCGGGGGCGAAGATGAGATCCACGCCCAGGCTTTCGGCCAACTCGCGGTCGCGGTCGAACGAGCGGGGGTAGCGGTCCAGGTCTTCGTTGGGGCCGAACTGGGCGGGGTTGACGAACAGGCTCATCATCACCTTGGCGGCGTCTTCACGGGCGTAGCGCAACAGGCTGGCGTGACCCTCGTGCAGAAAGCCCATGGTGGGTACGAGCCCCGTGCGCAAACCCTGGCAACGCCAGTCCCAGCAGATTTGGCGGAATTTGTCGATGTCGTGGACGATCTGCATGGTGCCTCCTTGGTGGTCGTGCGCGTCCGCAAAGGGCAAAGCCCATGCGGCGACGGCCTTTGGGTGTGGTCGACGCGCCCGGGGGCGCGGATTGGGCCGTGTCGAAACCGGCCGGGAGCAGCCCGCATGTGCGCTCCTCACGACGGATGCCGCGGGCTATGTCCTTGAAATTTTGGCCACGAGAGGTGTTTCGTATCTGGAAACATCGAGTGATGCTTGAGGAGAGTGTCGGGGGTCTCGCGGCCGCATCCCCCGCCGAAACGGCCTGTTGCCCAGGCTGATAAGCGATAATGCCTGGCCGGTAAAGCCTTTCCGCTCTTGCGCGATCCGCGTTTTTTCGCGGCCTGCTCGAAGCCTGGGGCAGTCTTGCGCGCAAGACTCGTCACCGGTGGAGGAAAGGCGCCGCGGGCGAAATGGTCGCGCGTCCCGCCGACCGCGCGGGCGGCGTTTGCCGTGATCCGGGGCGTCCGGGGCGTTTTGAAGTCGGCGGGAGTGACAGGGGGGCTGAAAACGGCCTGGGCAGGATTCTTTTCCGGGACGCTCGGCCACCAGGCCTCAGGACGCCTGGTTTTTCGTTCCGAACGGGGAACGGAACAGGCGGGCCAGGGATCGCAAGGCCAGGCGCATATCTTCGGAAAAGCTTCTGGTCTGGCAATAGTAGACTTCCATCACCCGTCGTTCCAGGTCGTCCGGCTCCGGGCCGTCCTGGGCGTCCCAGGGGCAAAACAGGCCGGCCCGGCAGAAAAAGCGGCTTTCGGCGAAACAGCCGGAGAGCTTTTCGGTCCGGTCGGGGGCAAGGGGCTCGACGCCCACCAGGTTGATGACCCCGCGCACCACGTCCCACAGGGCGGGCAGGCGGGACAGCAGGGGGGACGCGCTGTCGAACCCGTGCAAGGTTTCCATGTGGGGGGTCCACTGCCCGTCCAGGGTGGCCAGTCCCCAGCTCACGGCCAGGGTGCGTTTCCGCCAAAGGCTCGGCCGCGCCAGGCCGCGCAAGGCCATCGCGCCGAGCGCGGGCAAGGCCAGGAGGAGAAGCAGAGCCGCCAGCGCCCGTTGCGTCAGGTCCGAGGCCAGGGCCGCAAACGACACCGCCGAGGCCGCGCCGAGGATGAAAGGGTCGGGCACGTGCAGGCACGTGGCGTCGTCCAGGCTGACCAACAGGTCCTGGCAGGCCAGGTTGCGGTCCAGGGTGGTGTTGAGCCCCGCGAACGTGCCCGGAAGGACGGCGGCGTTGCTGATTTCCACGCCGTCGTCCACGATGCAGTTGTCGCCGATGACGGCCAGGGGCCCGATGCGGCATCCCGCCCCCACCACCACGTCCTGTCCCAGGCAGACGGGCTCCTGGAGAAGCGCCCGGGGATGGATACGGCAGTTGTGTCCGCGCATGGCGGACGAATCATCGGCAAAGGGAGGTTTTTTTTCGAGAAACCGGACATTGGCCGTCCACCAGGACTCCATGTCCCAAACGAGAAGCCCCTGACTCGGTCCGAACGTCCTGGTCTTGGCGAGGCGTTCCAGCAGGTGTTCCGGCGCGTCCGCGCCCCTGGCCAGACCGGCCAGGTCGCTTGCGCCCAGGAGCAGCAATTCCGCATCCGGCGCGCCGTTTTCTCCTGCCCAGTACAGGGCCGTCGATGCGCCGGGAGCGCTCCGGGTCGCGAGCAGGTCCGCCATGGGCGCGTCCGTGAGCACCAGGCCGGGCAGAACCAGCAGGTCTTCTGCCTGCGGGGGGGAAATCAGGCGCAGAATGCGGCCAAGGTCCTGGTTGTCGCGGACGGGCAGGTAGTTGAGCTCCACTCCGAAGCGTTTGCCGTCGTCGAGCATGGTCCCCACGTAGCCGGCCTGGTTGGAAACGGCCAGGGTGACGCGGCGTATTTTGCTCGCGCTCAGGTATTCGAGCATGTGGAAAAGCAGAGGTCTGTTCCCCACGGGCAAGAGACAGGTCGGCACGCGCGCGCTCAGGGCCTGGGGAAAGCACCCGGGCTTGTCGCAAACGATCAGGGCCTGCATGGGGCTCAGACCGTTTTGGCCAGAACGAGAACGTTCTCGTCGTTCTTGCGGCGATATTCCATGTCGTCCATGAGCTCACGCACGAAAAAAACGCCCAGCCCGGACTCGTTGGGCTTGTCCAGGTCCGGTTCCGGGATCTGACAGGGATCGAACGGAGCGCCGTTGTCCCGGATGCGGATGATCACCTTCCCGGAATTTTCCCCCAGGTCGAGGTGCAAGGCGCCGGGATGGTCCTCGGGGTAGGCGTACTTCATGATGTTGGTGCAGGCCTCGGAAACGGCCAGCTCCAAATGGAAAAGGAGAAGCGGATCGGGGTTTTGGCCCAGAATGTTTTCGAAAAAACGTTTGGCGAAGGCCACAAGCCCTGGCAGCTCGTTCGGATTCGCCGAGCATTCGAATGAAGCGACATAACAGTCCTGATCGCAGACGCCCATTGGAACCTCGTCCTGCTAGTAGGCCCCCCGTCCGGAAAGAACGGCCGGGACGGTCTTGAGGAGTATTGTCAAATCCAGCGCCAGACTCTGGCTCTGAATGTAGCGCTTGTCCAAAGCCACTTGCTGGGAAAAGGACAGTTCGCTGCGTCCGCCGATCTGCCACAGGCAGGTGACGCCGGGCTTGACGGCCAGGCGTTCGCGGTCGGCCGGGGCGTACAGGTCCACTTCCTTGGGAAGCGGGGGTCTGGGGCCCACCAGGGACATGTCCCCCTTGAGCACGTTGACGAACTGGGGCAGTTCGTCCAGGGAATATTTGCGCAAGATCCTGCCTACGCGCGTCACCCTGGGGTCCTGGCGTATCTTGAAGATCACTTGGCCGGCCTCGTTGGCGTCTTCCAGGGTCGATTGTTGCGACTCGGCCCCCATGTACATGGTGCGCAGCTTGTACATGGCGAAGGGCTTGCCGAAACGTCCGATTCTGGTCTGGGAGAAAAAGGTCGGTCCCTTGTCCTCGATTTTGATGCACACCGCGCACAGGCCCAGCACCGGGGCGCTCAACACCAGACCGACAAGCCCGCCCAGGATGTCCAGCACGCGCTTGACCATGTGGCTTGTTCCCACCACCGCCCGCCAGAGCAGACGCTTGCGCCAGTACCTGGCCATGGAGGCCAGGGTGGGCAGGCCGGAGGAATAGCGCTTGTCCAGGCTTTCGAGCAGCCGCAGACGATCGGCGTCGGGCGTGGGGGAGGTCACGGCCGTGACTCTAGTCGAAAGCCGCCAGGGCGCTTTGGACGGATTCGAAGATGTCGAACACCTTGTTCAACCGGGTGAGCATGAAGAGCGACTTCACTTCCGGCGACAGACAGGCCAACTTGATGTCGCCTTTTTTTTGTCCCAAAAGACGCAGAAGCGAAACCAGCGCGCCCAGACCCGAGCTGTCCAGAAAACGCAGTTGGCTGAAGTCGATGACGAAAAAAACTTTTCCCTGCTCCGCCAGTTCGGTAAGGGCGGCCTTGAACCGGCCCACGCTGTTGGTGTCCAGACGTCCGGCCAAGGTGACGAGGGTCGCTTTTGACGAAGCCTGGGGGATCAGGTTCATGGTGAAGGCGTTTTGTCCGGTCTGGTCCACGCTGTCTCCTTGGTGTGGCATTGCCGAGCCGTTTGGGCTCGTTCAGGGAAAAAAGACGGGGCGGAAACGAATTCCCCTTGGCACATACGTGGCGCAAGTGGCGCAAGGCGCGCCGGGAACCGGAATCCGGCCCCCCGGAAGCGTTTCGCCGCGCTACGTTGTGAGGGACGGTATGGGTTTTTTCTTCTCGCAACTCTTGCGAATGTCTATAGTGGCCCAAGGCCGAGCCGATTGCAAGAAGGAGTGGAAGGGGAATTTACCCGTTTCGTTTTCGGGGGGCGCCCGTCCGGGTGGATCGGGACGTATTTCTTTTCGCGTCGTCCGTGTTCTTGAAACGCCCGGAGGAATGGCGTCGCGCCCCCGCAAAGGGGGTGGGTGCTTCCTTTCGCGCCCGCGACGGCTGTCCGTTGTGCGCGTGAGCGGTTCCTTCCTGATGGTCGATATCGTGTCGCCGTTCGGCATTTCGCCGCGGGCCGGCCAAAAGGCCGTGCTGGGCCAGGCGTCCGGCGTCGGTCGTTTCCACGTACAGGGGGCGTCCCTTGGTGTCGACCCGGGCGAAGAACATGGCGGCGGCCATGGTCCCGGGCAAGGGGATGAAGCATTGCACCTGCTCGGGTTTCCAGCCGTTTTGGCGCAGCCAGTCGGCCATGTCCCGCATGTCCTGGCGCGTGCAGCCGGGAAAGGCGCTCATCAGGTATGGTATGAGGTACTGCTTCTTGCCGGCTCTGGCGCTTTGGGCCTCGAACAGGCGGCGAAACTCCTCGAAAACCGCGAAGCCGGGCTTTCGCATCAGGGCCAGAACGTGGGGGGAAATGTGCTCCGGGGCCACCTTGGCCTGGCCGCCCACATAGTCGCGCACCATGCGCTCCATGGCCCTGGGGTCTTCCAGGGCCAAGTCCATGCGCCAGCCGCTGGCCACCCGCACGTGGCGCACATGGGGCAGGGCTTTCAGGGCGTCCAGCAAATCCACATAGCCGTTCTGGTCCAGGGAAAATTGGGGGCACAGGGAGGGCGTCAGGCAACTGGGGCGCACGCAGCGCGAGGGATCGCCCAGGCAGCGCGCCCCCCACATGTTGGCGCTCGGGCCCCCGGCGTCGCTGATGGACCCGGTGAAGCCCGCGAGGTCCCGGAAGCGCGCGGCTTCGTTCAGAACGGAGTCGCGGCTCCTGGAGCGGACGCGTCGTCCCTGATGCAGGGCCAGGGCGCAGAAGGAGCATCCTCCCGCGCATCCTCGGTGCGTGGTCAGGCTGGTGCGCATCATGGCCGTGGCCGGAATGGGTTTTGTGTAGACGGGGTGGGGCTCGCGGGTGAAGGGCAGTTCGGCCAGGGCGTCCAGGTCCGCGCCTTCGATCCCCCGGCCCGGCGGCGTGAGGATGACCAGACGGTCGCCGCTCGGCTGTACGGCCACATGAGTGTCCTGATGCACGTGGCGTTCGAGCAGGGAAGTGGCTTCGACGAGCAGTCGGGGGTCGGCGTGTATGGCTTCGTGGGAGGGCAGGGTGAGGACCGGCATCCCCTGGGGGACGTCTTCGGTCCGGCCGGCGAAGGCCGCGCCGGGCAGGCGCGACACCAGGGCGCGCAGGGCCGCCGGGTCGGGGTTGGGCGTTTGGTCCAGGGCCCGGGCCAGGGCCAGCAGGGAGTGCTCGGCCATGCCGTAGAGCACGGCCGTGGCCTTGGCGTCGAGCACGATGGAGCGGCGCAGGGCGTCGGTCCAGAAATCGTAGTGGGAGACGCGGCGAAGGGAGGCCTCTATGCCGCCAAGCACCACCGGCAGTCCGGGAAAGGCCCGCCTGGCCAGGTTGGCGTAGACCGTGGCCGCCCGGTTGGGCCGGGCGCCCGCCTGTCCTCCCGGGGTGTAGGCGTCCTCGGAGCGTTTTTTGCGAAAGGCGGTGTAATGGGCCAGCATGGAGTCGAGCGCGCCGGCGCTGACCCCGACGAAGAGGCGGGGACGGCCCATGGACAGCAGGGCCGAGGGGTCGGTCCAGCCGGGTTGGGCGCAGATGCCCGTGCGCAATCCGTGGGCCACCAGCCAGCGACCGAGCAGGGGCACGCCGAACGAGGGATGGTCCACGTAGGCGTCGCCGGAGATCAGCAGCACGTCGAGTTCCGCCCAGTCCAGGGCGTGCATTTCCTCCGCGCTCATGGGCAGAAAGCGCGGTTGCCTGAGGGCGGGGCGGCTGGTCCGGGGCGATGATTCGGGCATGGGATGGCCTTGGTGGGCGTTTGGGCGGCGCGGCTGGGCAAAGGACCGCGTTCGGTTGCGCGGCGGTGGAAATTCGCGTGCGTGCGGGTGCGTCCCGCGACCGTTTCAGGAATCTGGGGCCGTTTACGTGGGCAGCATGTGGCGCACGCAACGCACGTCGTCCACATGCACCACCACTTCCTGCCGCCCGGGCCGGCCGTTCTTGCGGCACTTGCTGCAAATGAGCACCCGGCTGCCCGCCACGGCCACCACCAGTTCGCCCTGGTGGCGGGCGGAGTTCACCCGATCGCCGCTTCTGTAGGGCTTGGCGTGGCCGGTCGGTTTGGCCTTGGGCCTATCCTTCGGCTCATCGCGGACCAGGCTGGCCGCCTTGTGCGCGGGCGCGGTCATGCCGGCGAGGATGGCGACACGGGTTGCGGAAAAGGACGTGGTGAAAAGCGCATCGCTTCTTCATGCCCGTCTTGCCGGGCTTGGTCAATGGAAAGGCCTGGCGAAAGCCCCGGGCCGTCCTGGTCTTACGCCAGGGAAAGCAGATGCTCGATGACCCGTTGGCTGTCAAAAAGCGGGTTCGTCCGGTGGCCCTTGAGGTCGCCGCGTATCACGGTGACGCCCATGGCCTCGATCTGGCCCAGGTCCAAGGGGGACTGGTAGGTGGCGTCGTCCTGGTCGAGCAGGATGAAATTCAAGAGCGCGTCGATGGGCGTGGGTTCGGTGCAGCTTTCGCGCAGGTAGTGGAGCAGACGACGCACCGATTCGCCAAGTCCCAGGGAAAGTTGTTCCGGATCCCCGGCCGGATTGGGGATGAACACCTTGGGGCAGGCCACCCGGCTCAGGGCGTCTCCCACGCCTTTGGGCAGCAGGTTGGCCACCACGCTCGAGTAGAAGCTGCCCATGGGATAGCAGACGAGCTCTGCCGAGGCGACAAGCTCGCGCACCCGGTCGTTGACCGGGATGTTCACCGGCGTGGGATCGTCCTGGGAACGGCAGAGAAACACCCGCTTGATGGGACACGAAAGCGGTGCGCCCTCCTTGCCGGTGATGAGGTGCTGTCCGGCCAGCACGGTCCCGTCCACCAGCTCGGCGGCCAGGGTGAGGTCCGCGTTGACGATGGGCTTCACCAGGCCACGGGCTTCCACCAAGCGGGAGAACATGTAGATGACCGGATCGATGCGCCGGTTGTGGTTGAAGAACCCTCCGGCCAGGATGAGGTTGCCGATGCTGGCTCCGCGCAGGTCGAAGTCTTCGGGCATGTCGCGGCGAAAAAAGAACAGATGCGCCCGGATGATCTCGCGCATGGGTTCGGGCACGGCGGCCGCCAGGGGATGTTCGGCCTGGATGAAGGAATCGAGTTCGGCTCTCAGGGCAGAGGGCGGGCTGTTTTTGGGCAGACGGTGGGCGAACAGGGCGTAGATTTCCGGATTGCCGTGCAGGGAGCGGTCGGCCAGGGCCATGAGGCGGTTGCGCAGGTCGCCCACGGCCAGCATGCCGAAGCTCTTGCGCAACTGGGCCGAGGAGCCGCCCGAGTCGAAGGGCGTGATGAGGTGGATGGAGTTGTACGTATAGCGCAGGAGCAGGGTGGAAAGATCGCGCAGGGCCGTGCCGCCGGTGAAGAAGAGCACTCTGGGGCCGAGTTCGGGGGCCTTGAGGAACCGGGCCAGGGTCAAGGGATTGGGCACCGTGGTGGTGCGCTTGACGGTGATGCGCATGGGCGTGCTCGCTTCGACCAGGGCGGTCGGGGTTGTGGTCGTGGCGCTCTTGGGTGCGCGTCCCGGTCAACCGAGTTTGTCGAGAATATGGCGGGCGAGCAGGCCGGCGGCGTCCAGGCCGCAGGCTTCGGCCAGTCCGCGAAAGCCGCCGAAGGCCGACACCTCGAACACCACCGGGCCTTGCGGCGTTTCGGCGATGTCCACGCAGGTGAATTCCAGGCCGAAGATTTCCCGCGCCTTGCCGGCCAATTCCAGCACCTCGGCCGAAGGGGCGTGGAAGGCGTAGCGTCCTCCCGAGCGGGTGGTGGTGTTCCAGCTCTTGCCGCTGGACTTTCGGGCGTAGGTGGCCAGATAGCGTTCGCCCATGAAGGTGACGCCCAAATCCTTTTCCAGGGGCGGCAGGAGCTTTTGCAGATAGAGCACCGGATTGCCGGCGGCCTGGAAGGCCTCGATCCGGGCCCTGGCTTCGGGGCCGCGTTCGATCACCTCCATGCCTCTGGCCTTGGTGGAGTACAGGGGCTTGAACACGGCTTTTTCGAACTCGTCCAGGGCGTCGAGGGCCTGGTCCACGTCTTCGGTGACGCGGGTCGGGGGCATGGGCAACCCGGCCGCGCTCAGGCTCACGGTGCACGACAGGCGGTCCACCAGGCCCAGGATGTTGGCGGGCTTGGAAAACACTGGCAGCCCGCGGGCTTCGAGAAAGCGCAGGACTTCCAGCCGGTCGAGCATGTTCGGCGAGTAGGTGGCGGCCACCTTTTTCACCACCAGGGCGTCGAGTTCGGCAAGGTCCTGGCCGTCGAAGAAGGCCGTGCCTCGGGAAAGATCCAGTCGGACCCGGTCCATGGCCACGATCCGGCCGTAGCCGGTCAGGGTCCTGAAGGCCTCGGCCAGCGCCTGGGAGGACCACCCGTCCTCGAGACCCACCACTGCGATGCGTTTCATGCGTTTGGTCCGTCGCCGTTCAATAGCGCAGAACGTCCTCGGGCAGGGTGAACGTGTCCCAGCCCGGGCCGGCCTCGCCGTGGGCGAGGAACTTGTCCATGAGGTAGACCCCGCGCAGGAACATGTCCTTGGCGAAGGCCCGGTTGAATTCGAAACGGCTGGAGGTGACGAAACTGCGAATGAGTCCCAGGCAGTTTCTGGCTTCGAAAGTGTCGTCGTCGTTTTTTGCGGCGAACTGCCGGAAAAAATTCAAGAAATCCGCAGTGACCCGGTCGAACCGCTCCCTGGAGTCGGGGTCCTGCACGGGCAGGCGGAAGATGGAGACCAAAAACACCGACACGTCCTGCACGTAGTCGTACTGCTTGGAGCGGTGCAGGTCGATGTAGTGGATGCGCTTGGATTCGTAATTGTAGATGATATTGTTGATGTTGAAATCTCCGTGAATAAACACGGAGAAGGGCGCCTCCAGGTCCTTTTCCAGGGCGGAAAGGCGCTCCATGCGTTCGGCCAGGGAGGGCAGGAGCACGCCGGCCACGTCCTGGCGAACCATGTTGAACGAGGGATGCATGCGGAACACGTCGTTGAGGCGGCTCTTGAGCTGCGGGATGAATTTGCCGCGCGCGGGCTGGCGCTTGGCCGTGGCGGTCCAGATTTCGTCCACGTTGCGCATCAGCGCCCGGGACACGTCGCCCACCACTTCTGCCGGGTCGGAGAGCACCACATCCTGAAAAGTGGAGCCGCCCAGGAATTCCATGAGCATGCTGGCCGAGTCCCCGTCGGTCTTGAAGAACTGCACCTTGGGGGCCAGCCCGGGGGAGATCTCTTCCCACCGGCCGATGTTTTCCATCTCCTGGCAGAGCTTGGCGGCGTTTCCTTCCTTGAAGAGCAGGCCGCCGGCCGAGGCGTCGGGCTCCACCCGGCTGATGCGACAGCCCGAGCGGGTGCCCCAGATGGAGTGGAACTCCACATCGGAGATGGGCACCTCATGTCCCAGTTTGGCCAGGCTGCCCTTGAGGGCCTCGTACTGGTGAATCTTGAACTTTTCCCCCACCACCGAAAAGATGATGGCTTCGCCGATGTTCAAGATGGCGTCGCCCATGCGTTCCAGGTAGCGGAAAATGTTGTGCGTGGTGATGCAGTTTTCCGGGGATTCGCCCTTGCGCAGGTCCGTGAGCATCTTTTCGAAGGCCTGCTTGAACAGGTTGTCCAGGGTGACCTCGCAACGGCAGATGCGAAAGGCCAGGGTCAGGTCCTGTCCGTACAGGGCCTTGACGATGAGGTCGAGGCTCTTGAGCGCTTCGTTGAAAAAGGCCGCGTAGTCGTAGCGCTTCACGAACCCGGGGTCGCGCAGGTACTGCATCTGCATGACGATGTTCACCGCGTGGTCGGCCACCCGCTCCAGGTTGTTGGAGATGATGTTCACCGCGCGGGCGAAGTTCATGGTGCGCTTGTCCGAGTCCTGCGTGGCGTGGATGCGCGAGAAGCAGGCGTTTTCGATGACGCTTTTCAGATTGTCGATGTAGTCGTCCCGGCTCTCGATCTTGAGGATGAGATCCGGGTCCGGTTTTTCGACCACCTTTTGCGCGTTTTCGACCTGCTTGCTGACTTCCAGCACCATGAAGCGCAGGTTTTCCTCTGTTCCCTCAAGGCCTTTCATTTCTTTTCCCCGTCGCCTGCTTCTATGCGCAAGGGGCCTTTTTGTTTTTCTTCGTGTTCCGGACGTTCGCGCCAGGAAAATTTGAGCGACAGTTTCATGCGCCCCTGCTTGGACTTGGCTTCCAGCATGAAGTTGATGAGTCCCTTGGGATGGAGAATCATCTCCAGATCGTCGCGGGAGAAGCGCATCTCCTCGTTCGAGAACCCCTTGGCCAGGGCTTCGAGGTACCCGGCCAGGGAGGCCGCGTCCTGCACCGATTCGTGGGTGAACTTGCCTTCGTGGGCCGTTTGTTGGCCCTTGGGGTCTTTTTTATCCATGGTGTCACTCCCGCCCGCGGGGCCGGGTCGGTCTGTTGCGCCGCCGGGTCCCGTGGCCCGGCCGTGGAAACCGCTTTGACGTTTTACGGCGAAATCCAATCGACTCTCGTTGAGAACTTTCGGGAACAGCCGGCGCGTTTTGGGCGCGTCTAGCAGCCTGTTGAAAAATTCTTGCTGGCTGCGTTGCTGCCAAAAGCTCAAACCTCAGCGGATGCCAACTCCGCTTCGGGCTTGATTTTTTCTTGCGCCTTGCCAGCACGTTTTTTGAACAGGCTGCAAGAAGCGACTTTTGGGGCGGGCTGCTAGGCCAGACGCTCCCGGTATTGGTCCATGACCGCCTTGCGGCTGACGCCGGTGATGATCAGGCTTTTTCGAATGAGCAAATCGTCCCAGGCGGGTTGCAGGCCCACCTCGCGACTGGCCTTCGCCGGATCCCGGTCCTCGGGCGCCTTGAGCTTTTCGCTCAGGTGACAGTCGTCGCCCATGAAAATGAGCACGTCGCGTCCGTGGCTGCGTCCGGCCTTGTTGCGCCGGTCCACCACGTTGATGAGAAATTCGGTGTACTGCTGGGATTGGGGGTTCCAGACCTCGATGCCGTCCACGTCGTAGTCGGCCAGCAGGATGGGCCAGAACTGCTCCGGGTGGGGAATGACGATCCCCCCGCCCAGTCCGCGCACCTCGTCGATGATTTCGGAGGTGCGGTAGAAATAGGCCAGGGAGAAGTGTTCCTTTACCTCTTCCTTCACGGCCTTGAGATAGACCTGGGCCTTGCCCACGAACTTGGCGCCGTGGAAGGCCCGCAGGGCGTCGCAGTAGTTGCGCACCAGCTTGTTTTTGAAGGCGTCCACAGCCATTGTGGATTCATTGAGCAATATCAATTGCTTGAGCCGTCTCGCCAGAAGCGTGCAAAATTCCACCACCTCCTCGTCGGAGCCGGCTCTCCCGGCGGCCTGGGCCCTGGCGTCCTCCCGGCGGGGGTCGCCCAGGAATTCCAGAAAATCGAAGAGCTGGGTGGCCCGGTACTTGTGGGTGTGCTCCAGCATGCTGCGCAGCACGTCCGCCTTGGGCAGGCGGTCGACATGCAGATGCACGAGCAACTGCACCTTGCGGTTGAAGCCGTGGGAGTAGCAGTCCACCTCCACTCCCGCGTACTGGCCCAGGGTCAGGAGCTGGTTGTGCTGGGTGGGAATAATCAGGCTGTCCCGACTGTTTGGAAACATGGCCGCCACCCGGGCCGCGGCCAGGTCCAGGGGAACCTGCTCCGGGTGCCAGTGCAAGGCCAGCACGGCGTCCTGGCGGGGGTGGACGGTTTCCGGCGTGACGATCGCCCGGGCCTGTTGCGGGGTGAGCTCCGCGCTGGTGAGGGCGGCGAAGACTTCCCGGTCCCAGTCTGTGGGGTCGCCTTGCAGACGGGAAAAATCCGTCGGGTCCGGTCGGGATTGGCCGGAAGGGAGACGATCGAGCGTGGCTGAGGGCATGGTGTTTGGCGTCGCTTTGGCGCGCGTTCCGACGGTCCGTTGCGAACGGGCCGTCGGGAGCTCACGCGTAGCGTTCGTGACAGGCCTTCTTGAGCCGGTCGAGTTCCTGGTAGGCCGCTTTGACGGCCTGCATGTCCTGATTGATCAGGGCCGTTTCAAAGGCCTCGATGGCCGCGACAAAGGGCGGATAGTCGGGATCGCCCTTGTCCGGGTAGCTGACCATGAGACGGGCGTCGGAGAGAAAGCTCACGGTTTCGAGCTCCGGCGGAAGGGCGTCGGCGGCCAAGGCTTCGCCGATGACCTTGAAGGTCTGCTTCATGTGTTTCTTGAGCGACTTGTAACGGGGAGTATCCGCGCTTTCGTCCTCGTCCGTCGCCTCGATGTCCGAGGAGGCCTCGCCTTCCGGCTTGGGAAACTTCACCGCGACCTTGACCTTGTACGCCTCGCCCGCGTCCTTCATGGAGATTTTCAGGGATCGGAATCCTTCCGTGGGCAGGGCTTGCCCGTCGAGCGCCGGCGCGCCGTCGGCCAGGGCGCGCAGCCAGTCGGCCAGTTCGGCCTTGGGAACCAGGCACTGGGCCTTGAGCTTGTTGGGATCGACCATAGGGACGGGCCTCCAGAGTTTGGCTCGGCGAAAAATTTCGCTTGAACGGAGCCTTCTCTAATCGCCATGCCCGTAAAGTTCATGGCGAGAACATGACGAGGATGTCACAATTTATCTAGCACCCCGGTCGCCGGCCCGCAACCGGCAACATTTTCGGGCGCGAACCGCCCGGGAGCGTCGCCAGGCCCGCGTCGCGGGTTTTGTGGACCGTTGTCGCCGAGTTGTCACATTGCTCGGCAAGCCTCGCCCGCCGGTCCGTGTTCGGCGCCTGGCGCAGACGCGCGGGGGCGCGTTTCGTCCGCGCCGAACGGGGCGGCTTCATGGAAATGTCACTTGACTCTGCTCGAAGTTTGATAAAATTTTCGTACAGAAAATGTACATTTTTTAGCGGAGAATTCACATGGGGATCTTCAAGAACGATATGGAAACAAAGCGTGTTATCTTCAACATAAACAGCGAACTGGCTGACAGGCTCGAAGCCGCGAAACAGCTTTCCAGGCGACTTGGGAAGCGGTTGGATGCGGATACGACAGTCAACAAGAGCTTGGAAAAATTTTTGAAGAAAGCGGAAAAAAAACTGGCCGAGCTCCTTCAGGAGTCCGGCCAGGACGCCCCGGAACTTCGGCCCGTTCCCGAAGATGGCCAAGAGCCGTCCCAGGAGGATGCGCCCGGAACGCATCCCCCGGAGGACCAGGGGGTGTGCTGACATTTTCCGTCGGGCTCGTCGGGGCGTTGGCCGCCCGGAGTCCGGCCGTTATTTCTGACCCCGACAGCGGACCGTGCCGGTCCGCGCGGGCTGGGCGGCCGGGAGCCGACCAGCAGCAACCGAAAGGAGACCATACCATGAGCAAGAAGGAATTCGTTCTCAAGGGACGCACGGAAGCCGACGGCATGACCGCCCTGCTTGAAGACGTGCTCAAGTGTTTCAAGGCCGGGTTCATCTGTCTGAGCAACGGGCAGGAATACCTCACCCTCAAGCCGGCGGAATCCGTGGATTTCGTCATCGAGGGTCAGACCAAGAAGGGGCGGCAGAAACTGGTGCTGGAAATGAGCTGGACCGAGGGCGAGACGTTGCAGACGCCGCCCAACTTCAGCATCACCTCGCAAGAGCCCGAAATCGCTCCGGAAGCGCCGGCCTCGGACCAAGCTGCTTTGGCCGGGGAAGCCCCGGAACAAGCCGCCGCGGAAAAGCGGAACCCCGCGCCGTTCGAGGCCCCCGGCGGTCCTTGCGACTTTATCGGCGCGGTGGCCCCGGTGGAGGAAAAAAAGGAAAAGCCCGAGAAGAAAGGCAAAAAGGAGTAGGGGGAGCTTGCGTGTATTGCGCTCCCCGTCGCGCGCGGGGAGCGGTGAATGTTTCGCGGCCGTGGCCGGGCGTTTCCGGTCGCGGCCGTGGTCGTTTGGGGGCGGCCGGGCCGCAAAACGCTACGCGCCCGACAACAAATCGTCACGGCGTCGGGCTAGCCGGGGCCAAGCGCGAGCGGCCCCTCCCGAAGCTTGACGAAACCATGTGAAACGCTCGACCGTTTATCGTCAGGGAGCGGGCAAACCCTCGGAGGCCTGCCCCCCATGAAGATAGACCTGCATGTCCACTCCAGACATTCCACCCGCCCTTCGCAATGGATTTTGCAAAAGCTCGGCTGCTCCGAGAGCTACACCGATCCCTTGCACATCTACAACACGGCCAAGACCCTGGGCATGGACATGGTCACCATCACGGACCACAACACCATCCAGGGCGCTTTGGAAATAGCCCATCTGCCCGATACCTTCATAAGCGTCGAAATAACGACATACTTCCCGGAAGACGGCTGCAAGGCGCATGTGCTGGCCCACGACATCACGGAAGCCCAATTCGCCGATATTCAGAACGTGCGCGAGAACATCTTCGACCTGACGAAATACCTGCACGACCAGTCCATCACCCACGTCTGCGCCCATCCCCTTTACGGGGTGAACAACCGCCTCACAACGGAGCATGTGGAAAAGATCATGCTTCTGTTCAAACAGTTGGAGTGCAACGGCTCGCGCGACGTGGAGTCCAACATCGTGCTGCGACGCATCACGGCCCAGCTCACGCCGGCCATTCTCGAACGCCTGGCCGACAAGCATGGCCTGGAACCCCTGGGCAGGGCCCCCTGGATCAAGACCCTGACGGGCGGCAGTGACGATCACGGCGGATTGAACATCGCCCGCATGCACACCGTGGTTCCCGAGGCGACGAATCTGGCCGAGTTTCTGGAGGGCGTGCGTGGCGGCAAGGCCCAGCCCTCGGGCAAGGCCGCCCGACCCGAGACCATGGCCCACAACCTGTACGCCATCGCCTACCAGTTTTCCAAGAACCGCTTCGGTCTGGACAAACACGTGCAAAGCGATGTCTTCTTGAGCTTTGCGGATCGGTTTCTTTCCACCGAGGCCCCGCGCGAGGCCGGGTGGCGCAACCGGGTGCAGTCGTTTTTCGGGGAACGTCGCTACAAGCGGGGCAAGGCCGCCAATCCGGGCGACCTCAAGACCCTGCTCTGGCACGAGGCGGCCAAACTCGTGCTCGAAGATCCCCTGTGGCAGGAAATTGCCAAGAACGGCCTGCCCTTGCCCGCCGACAAGGGCCAGGAGTGGATGCGCTTCGTCAACAAGGCCGCGCACAAGGTCATCAAGTCCTTCGGGGACCATGTCTTCGACCGGGTGTCCCACGGCAACCTCTTCGACATGTTCCAGGCCGTGGGATCGGCCGGGGCGCTCTATGCGGTGATAGCGCCGTTTTTCGTGTCCTATTCGGTCTTTCACGAGGGGCGCGAATTCAGTCGCAAGACCCAGGAGGCCTTCACCGGGGTCAAACGCAAAACCGGAACCAAGGTGGGGCACTTCACCGACACCTTTTTCGAGATCAACGGCGTGGCCCGCACCCTGCAACAGAGTCTGGGCATCGCGTTTCGTACCGGCAAGGACCTGACCATCATCACCTGCGATCCGCACGCCCGCGACTTCGGCCCGGGCGTGCGCAACTTCCAGCCCATCGGGGTCTACGCCTTGCCCGAGTATCCCGAGCAGAAGATGTACTACCCGCCGGTGCTGGAAATGATCCGCTACATCTACGAGCAGGGGTTCACCCACCTGCACGTCTCCACGCCCGGACCCATCGGCCTGGCGGCCCTGTTGGCCGCGAAAATTCTGGGGTTGCCCCTGCACGGAACCTACCATACCCAGATCCCCCAGTATGCCAGGCAGCTCACCGGCGACGAGGGCATGGAGGACCTCATGTGGCGTTACACCGTCTGGTTCTACAACCAGATGGACACGGTCTTCGCGCCCTCGCGCGACACCCTGGAGGAGCTTCTCGCCAAGGGCGTGCGATCCGAGAAGGTGCTGGTCTACCCGCGCGGGGTGGACATCCAGGCCTTTCATCCTTCCAAGCGCAACGGGTTTCTCGAACGCTACGACACCCGGGGCGACCGGACGCTCCTCTACGTGGGGCGTCTGTCCAAGGAAAAGAACCTGGACATCCTGGCCGACGCCTACATGCTCTTGCGCGACACGCACCCCGACGTGAACCTGGTGCTGGTGGGGGACGGTCCCTACGCCACGGCCCTGCGCGAGAAGTTGGCCGGGTCCGAAGCGGTGTTCACCGGATACCTGGAAGGCGAAGCGCTGGCCGCCTGCTACGCCTCGTGCGACCTGTTTCTTTTCCCCAGCCTGACCGACACCTTTGGCAACGTCATTCTGGAAGCCCAGGCTTCGGGGCTGCCCGTGGTGGCCGGAAATTCCGGCGGTCCCAAGGAAAACATCCTGGATGGCCGCACCGGCCTGGTGCTGCCTTCCATGAACGCCGAGGATCTGGCCCGGGCCGTGTCCGGGCTGCTGGCCGACCCGGGGAGAATGGCCGACATGGGGCGCGAGGCCAGGGCTTCCATGGAAGGGCGCTCCCTGGAAAAGGCCTTTGTCGAGACCTGGGCCCTGTACGAGGCGGCGCAGTGAGCGCCCGCGCCGGGGCGATTCCCTGGCTTCGCGTGATACGCAGCCTGGCGGCGGGACACGCTCCGGGCCAGGCGGTCATCCAGTTGAGCGACGCTTGCAACGCCACCTGCCTGCACTGCGCCATGAGCGCGAAAAACCGTTTCGTCCGCACGACCTTGCGCGTCGACGCGGTAAAGGAGCTTCTGGACCGTCTGGCCGCTCGCGGCGTGATGGCCGTTTCGTTCACCGGGGGAGAGCCGCTTTTGCGCCCCAACCTCGTGGCGGCCTGCGCGGCCCACGCCAGGAGCTTGGGAATGGCCTCGGTGCGCACGGGCAGCAACGGCTTTTTTCTGCGCGGAAGCGATCGCCCCGGATTCGCGGACAAGGTGGGATGCCTGGCCGATCTGCTGCTGGAAAACGGCCTGACCAGCTTCTGGTTGAGCCTGGACTCGGCGGACACGGCTTTTCACGAAAGGCATCGGGGCCTTTCCGGCGTGGTGCGCGGCATGGCCGAAGGGCTGCCCGTTTTCGCCCGACATGGGCTGCATCCGGCCGCGAATCTCTGCATAAACCGCCGAATGGGCGGACGTGATGTCGACACCCGGGGCATGACCCCGGACGCGTTGCGCGAACACTACTACAAAGATTTCGTCCTCTACTTCGCCCATGTTTTGGAGTTGGGGTTCTGCTCGGTCAACATCTGCCACCCCATGACCCCGCAGGTGTGCGAGCCTGGCCAGACCGTGTACCAGGCCGCTTCGCAAGCCGCGTTCATCACCTTTCGTCCCGAGGAGCAGGTCCCGCTCTATCGGGCCCTGTTCGACGCCGTGACCGACTTCCGCAAGCGCTTGCAGATCTTCACGCCCAGGAGCACGCTGCTTTCCATGATCCGTCACCGCCTGGGCGTCGGGTTCGCGGGGTACGGCTGTCGAGGCGGCATGGATTTCTTCTTTGTGGACAGCGCGGGCATGGACGCCTTCCCCTGCGGGTATCGCGGCGGGGAAAAACTCACCGAGTTGCTGACGGCCGCGCCCAGGGCCGACACTGGGCTCGAACCCTGCGCGCGCTGCGACTGGGAGTGTTTTCGCGACCCTTCTCACCTCTTCGGCCCGCTTCTCGAGCTGTTCGCCAATCCCCTGACCCTGGCCCGACGGTTTGTCCGCGACCCCAAGTGGGGACGCCTCTGGCTGGGGGATGTCCTCTATCTGCGTTCCTGCCACTGGTTCGACGCGCGTCGAACTCCACGCTACGGCCCGCGTCCCACCTGACGAAAGCCAACGCGCCAATGCGTCGACCCGCGCGGGGCTTCTCGCGCAACCGTGTGACATGCCCCGGAGACGCAAATGTCACCGACGCGTAACACGCCCGGGGGCGTCCCGCGTGGATTCACGGGCTGGTTGCGTGTATAGCCAAGGCGCGCAAACCGGATACGCAAAAATCGGGCGCTCGTTTCGATTCGTGTTCGGGCCGCGCAGGCCATGGGGGTGTCCGCGAATTTTCCCAGGGCGATCAGCCCCGTCGAACCCGGCGGGAACCAGGCAACAGTCCCCGGAGGACTCCAGAATGCGTCAGTTGAGCGAAACCGAACACGCCATCCTGCTGGTGGCTTGGGATTTCAGCAAGGTGCAGCGCTACCTGGGCATCGTGCCGGAGCGCCATCTTTTGTGTTTCGACACCAGGGACCTCGTCCGTCTCGTGGACGAGGGGCTGCTCATCCGAATCAAGCTCAAGGCCTTTTCCCAGAAGATCAAAGGCTACAGGATCACGGACGACGGGCTGCGCCAGGTGGGGGATTGCCGCCAGGATTGCGACGAACCCGGACCCCTGGCCCATCTCGAAGGCCTGCTGGTGGATGTCTATTGCGTATCCCGTCTGTCCTGGAACGACGGCGTGGCTCCCAAGGACGTGATCGTCAAACGCCACAAGAGCAAGCTGCGCCTGGAGGCCTACACGCGGGGGCTCATCGCCAAGGTCAAGGTGCAGACCAAGGGCAAGGACAGCGAAAAGGGCTACATTCTCACCAACGCCGGGTACGCCTTTCTCAGAGGCAACACCATCATCTGACCGAAGATCCGTGCGGCGTCGCGAGCCGTCTTCCCACCGGAAGAGGGCTCGGAGGTGCGCGCTTCGACCGACCGAGATCTGCGCTGTTTTCGTGACGTCTCGCGCTTTGCGCGTTTTTCGCGGTCGGGACGCTTCACTCCCGCCACGCCAGGGCGTTGTCGCGCTGACCACGGGCAAGACCCTCGGAGCCCGGCGGGCGCGGTGACCGGTCGCCTGCTCCTGCGGGATCCCCCTTGGGCGGAACTCAAAAAGAAATACGGATTGCGGTAGGATTCGAAGCGGGGATTTTTGCGCAAACGCCCGGCCTCACACGGGGCGAAGCCGGGCCACGGGGTGACGTCAGTCCCGCAAAAGAAGCTTGAGCTCCCCGAGGGTCAGGCCGGAAAAACGCCGTCCCCGGGGGCTTGTCTCGTTCGCGGGCGTTCCCGCGTTCGCGCGGGGCGTTTCCTCCAGGCAGAACGGAGCCATGGCCAGGCGGGCCGCCTCCACCTGGGCCGGGGCCACCAGGAAATGCAGTTCCACGGCCGCGCTGTCCGTCTTGCTCGTGCGCATGAACGATCTCCCTTTGTGTCGCGTCCGCGTCTCTCCGGGATATTGCAGGAAGCGGGCGCTGATCATTTGCTATGTAAGACCGCGCGGTTTGCGGGACGGTTACTTTTCTCGGCTGGAACCGGGATGACAATACTTTCATAGCGTTGCAATTCTTGCGAAATGCGGCCATTTGCCCCGTTTGCCGAACGCCTGGAGCCACGCGTAACAATTTCCAGGTGTTATGGGCCTAGCACCTTTCATGCCGGTTGGTTCGAGACCGGCCGGGAGCAAGGCGCCGGCGCGGGGCGTTCGGCGTCGCTACCGGCCGGCGCGGGGGACCGGAGCGCGAGCGCGTGGTTTGACAATCGGTCCTGGAGGGATAGAAAGGGAAAAGAGAAAGAGCTCGCGGGAGCGGGTTCCTTTGCGCTTGGTTCGAGAAAACAAGGGAGGGCACCCGGGAGCCAAGCGAAAGCCTGTGGGGAGTGGCGTTGTCCGTCGTGATCCACACCCGGCCGCAACAACGGGTGCGACACCCCGGCCCAGGAGGGACTATGAGCAAGATGGCGTCTTTTACCAAGCTTGAACACGAATTGTCCCCGAAACTGCGCGAGCGCATGGGCCTGGCCGAATCCACGGCCGATGCGCAAAAGTTCTTTGTCTACAGCGTGTTGGAGCTCCTGAATGGCGTGTTGGCCGAGTCCGAGGAGCAAATCGAGATCGAATTCGAGGAAATCCGGCTGACGCCCGATCAGGCCCCCGGCTATGCGCTCTCGACCCGTTTGACCGACTGCGTGCCCCTGGCCGCCGCGCTCCGGGAGTCCGACCTGCCCGCGATCCTGGCCCGTTTTGCCGAAGTGGCCGGCAAGCGCTTCAACGCCTTGAAAAAGAACCCGGCAAAGACCGAGGCCAAGATCTACCACGGCACGGATCAGGCCCCTCGCTGAGGGCCGCCGGAAAAACACCGCAAGGAAAAAAACGGACGTGTTTGGCCGCCGCGTCCGGCGAGTGGAGGGGCTTCCAGACGCGGCGGCAACCAAGGGGAGGATTCCGGGGTAAGGGCTACTTGTCGAACATGACCAGCGCTTCGCCGTCCACAACGGCCTTGCCGTCCTGGTTTTCGACCCAGGTCTTGAGCTTCAGGCGCTTCTTTTCATCGTTCTTTTCGAAAACTTCGACCCAGGCGGTCAGTTCGTCGCCCAGGTAGACGGGGCGCTTGAAGTTCAGGCTTTGGGACATGTAGATGGTTCCGTTTCCGGGCAGCTTGGTGCCCAGGACGGCCGAGACGAGTCCGGCGCTGAACATGCCGTGGGCGATGCGCCGCTTGAACGGCGTGGTCTTGGCGAACTCCTCGTCCAGGTGGACGGGGTTGTTGTCCGTGCTGATCTTGGCGAAGAGCTCGACATCTTCGCCGGTGACGACCTTCTTGACGCAATCCTTGCTGCCGATCTTCAAAGTGTCATAGGTCCAGCTCACGATGGTCTCCTTTGCGTTTTACTTCAGTCCCATGGGTTCGGGGCGGAAAATCCGGGCGTCCATCAGCTTGGGCGGGGTGTCCATCTTGGGCACGAAGTCCATGAGATCGAGAATATCCTTCTGGATGTTCACGCCGGGAGCCACTTCGATCAGATGCAGGCCGTCCTTGCGCAGTTCGAACACGGCGCGTTCCGTGATGTAGAGAACGGGCTGGTTGACGGACACGGCGTACTGGCCGCTGAAGGTCACATGCCCGACCTTCTTGACGAACTTCTTGTTGGAGCCTTCGCTGACGATGTTGAGCTTGCCGTCTTCCACGGCGATCTTGAGGCCCTTGGCCGTAAAGGTGCCGCAGTAGAAGACCTTCTTGGCGTTCTGGGTGATGTTGATGAACCCGCCGCAGCCGGTCACGCGCGGGCCCAGCTTGCTGACGTTGATGTTGCCTTCCTGGTCGCACTCGGCCAATCCCAGATAGGCCAGGTCGATGCCGCCGCCGTCGTAGAAGTCGAACTGGGAGGCCTGATCCAGGATGCAGTCCGGGTTGAAGGCCACGCCGAACAGGGAGCCGCCGGCCGGAATGCCGCCCACGGGACCGGACTCCACGGTCAGGGTCATGTACTCCCCGATGCCTTCCTCGTTGGCCACCATGGAGACCATTTCGGGCATACCGATGCCCAGGTTGACCACCGCGCCCTGGGTGAGCTCCATGGCGCCCCGGCGGGCGATGATTTTGCGCTCGTCCAGTTCGATGGCCGGGATGGAGCTGGTGACCATGCGGATGTCGCCACAGGCGGCCGCGCGGGTGTATTGGTCGCCGGGGTTGGCGTTTTCTTCGGCCGTGACCGCGACCACCACGTCGACGTAGATGCCGGGAATCTTCACCAGCCTGGGATCGAGGGTGCCGGCCTTGACCACGCCTTCCACCTGCACGATGACCAGCCCGCCGCAGTTGCGCACGGCCTGGGCTATGGGAAGCACGCCCAGGGTGATGCCGTCCTTTTCCAGGGAGATGTTGCCCTTTTCGTCGGCGTAGGTGCCGCGCAAAATGCAGGCGTCCAGGGGAAAACCCTTGTAAAAAAGCTGTTCCTTGCCTCCCACGGTCACCAGTTCGACCAGGTCTTCCTTGGTGACGGAGTTGATCTTGCCGCCGTCCAGACGGGGATCGACAAAAGTCATGAGGCCCACGTGGGAGAGTGTGCCAGGGCGTCCCCCGGCGATATCGCGATACATCTGGGCGATAACGCCCTGAGGGAGGTTGTAGGCTTCGATCTTTTCTTCGCTGGCCAGCTTGCCGAGCTTGGGGCAGAGGTTCCAGTGCCCGCCGATGACGCGCTTGATCAGCTTTTCGTGACCGAGATGGTTGAGACAGCGGTCCTTGCCGTCACCTTGGCCCGCCGCATAGACAAGCGTGAGGCCGGTGGGGCCGCCCGTCTCAAGAAACCGCTGTTCCAGGGCGGTGAGGAGGACTTCGGCGCCGTTCTGGGTGACGAAGCCTTCAGCCACTACCGTGGAGTTGTCCTTGATGAGGGCGACTGCTTCTTTTGCTGTCAGAAATTGGGGCATAGAATCCTTCTCCGGTCTTGAGGTGTATGAAACAATTGGATACTCTCGGATCAGCAATTCACATGCCACCGGCGGCGAGCCAGCATTGGCGCGGCTTCCGGCCTTATCAGCCTTTTTTCGCCTTCTTCACGGATCGGTGAGTTGGTGATTTTCTTCACCGCCTGTTCCCAAACAGCCTTGAATTTATGAACTTGTTTTAGTGGTGAAACTTTTCACCATGTGGAGTAAAAAAATCACCATACTCGGCTTCCGTTTGGGGAGTCGGCCTATGGAGTCGCCATGAGCCATTTCTGCCCCGGCAAAACCACGTGCCTGTTGCTCGATAAAAAGGGGCGGTTTCTCCATGTGGGAGAAAATCCGGATCTTGATCTGGCGGTCGTGCGGAAGTCCGTTCTGGAGCTGATCAACAAGGCGGGGAAAGTTCCAGCCAGCAAAGTGGTGCGCTTGGGAACGGCCACCCTGGAAATCCACCACCTCACGCATGAAGGGGTGAGCTTTTTCTTTTGCCTGCTCCATGAGCAGACATCGCCGGGCGAACATTGGCGCATCGCCGACCTTGTGCAGTCCAATCGCGAGCTCAACGACATTCTCGAAACCTCGCACGACGCCATCGTGGTGGCGGACGGCAAGGGGATCTACTTACGGATCACGAAGAACTACGAGCACATAACGGGGATACCGCCCCTGGAGATCATCGGCCGAAGCACCTATGAGATCGTGGAAGACGGTCTGGTGAGCGATTCGCCCACCTCCACGGTGGTCGAAACCGGCAAGGTGCACAGCCTGAGCCAGACGTTTCGCACCGGTCGGGTGAGTCACATCACGGCCAGTCCGCTTTTCGACGACAAGGGGGAGCTCTACCGTGTGGTGGTCAACATCCGCGACACGACCGAGCTTTCCAAACTGCGCATGGCCCTGGCCTCCTCGCAGGAGCAGCTCGACCAGTACAGCCAGATCGTCTCATCGCTCATGCAGGGCCAGCAGGACGACCCGACCTTTTCCAGCCCGGCCATGCGGCAGCTCAAATCCATGGCCGTGAAGTTCTCCCAGGTGGACTCCCATCTGCTTATCGAAGGCGAAACCGGCGTGGGCAAGGAGGTCATCGCCGACCTGGTGCACAAGCACAGCCCGCGCAAAAACGACGTGTTTCTCAAGATCAACTGCAGCGCCATCCCCGAAAACCTTCTTGAATCCGAATTGTTCGGCTACGAGCCGGGCGCTTTCACCGGGGCGAACAAGGACGGTCGCATAGGCCTTCTGGAAATGGCCCACAAGGGCACGGTCTTTCTGGACGAGATCGGCGAGATTCCCCTGACGCTTCAGGCCAAGCTGTTGCGCTTTATCCAGCAGAAGGAATTCTACCGCGTGGGCGGCAAGAAGCTGCGCAAGGTGGATGTGCGCATCGTCGCGGCCACCAATTGCAGTCTGGAGGAAATGGTTCGAAAAAAGACTTTTCGATCCGATCTCTACTATCGGTTGAACGTGCTCAAGCTGGTGATTCCGCCCTTGCGCAAGCGCCCGGAGGACATCATCCCCCTGTCGCAGCACTTCGTGGACAAATTCAACGAGCGGCACAAGCTCAGCCGCCAGCTTTCGCCGGAAGTTCTGCGCGGGCTCCTGGAATACGACTGGCCGGGCAACGTGCGCGAGCTGGAAAACCTGATGGAGCGCCTCATCATCATAAGCGACAAGTCCCTGATCGGCCCGGAGCATCTGCCCGAGTGCATGACCCTGAGACTGCAAGGCAAAACCCCGGAGTCCCACAGCGCGGAAATGACCTACCGCCAGGCTCGCGACGCCTTTGAACGCCGCTACTGGATACGGGCCATGCGCAAGTACGGTTCGTGTCGGCGGGCCGCGGCGGCGCTTGGCGTGGACCACTCCACCGTGGTGAAAAAATTGACCCGCTACGACATCTCGTCCGAACTGGCCGAAAGCGCCGCGAAAGACGCGAAAAAGGCCCGGGCCTGAACGCGAGCGCGCCCCGCCCGGGCTTTTCCCGAACGGGGCGCTTCGGCGTCGGCCGCATGGTCTGGCCGATCGGGCCGGGATGGGACCGCGCCCGTCAGGCCTTTACGCCCTCCACCAGATAGACCGGATCGCTGATTCCCCTTGTGGCCAGAAAGTGCCGGTCGTCGTTGGGACGCCGCCAGTTGCGGGCCGAGGTGGTGGCCAGTTCCGTAAAGCCCTCCCGGTCGAGGAGCTGCTTCACCAGCCCCAGGCGTTCGAACTCGTGCAGGTCCGGCCAGAGGGCTACGACCTTGGCGGGAAACCATCGGTTGGAAAACCCGATCAGCATCCTTCCCCCCGGAACCAGCACCCGGCGGCATTCGGCCAGCACGGCCCGGGGGTCGGTCAGGTACTCGAAGGAAAGGCTCATCACCACGGCGTCGAAACTGCCGTCCGCGAAGTCCAGCTCGGACTTGGCGTTCAGGTCGTGCTCCACCCGCCTGGAAAGCGCGGGATTGGCCGCCATTTCGTCCCGGTTCAGGCCCAGGCCGATCACCCGGAGCTTCATGTCGAACGGCAGATGGGACTGGTAGCCGCTCATGATGTCGAGCACCCTGTCCCCGGGAGACAGGCTTTCCCCGTAGAATTGCCTGAACAGGCTCGACGCCTGCGCGTCCACATGGCCAACCAGGCGGGGGGACTGGTAGAAGGAGGCGTCGTCCCGGCAGTCGTGACGGCACAACGCGCCGGGATGGAAAAAGTCCGTGTCCCGATTCGGCGCGCGAACCTGCATGCCCGGACCGTAATCGCACACCTCCTCCAGCCAGTGGGAAAGCCGTCCGCCGGTTTCGCTGGGCTTGGCCCTGGCTTCCAGAACCGTGGCCCGCAGGGTGAACGCGCGCGAAGCCATGGGGTGGTTGCCGTCGAGAAGCAGGGTGTTCCGATGCTTGTCCACCACGCGCACGGGGCGCATGTCCTGGGGATAGACATCGCCGATCCCGCGGAACATCCCCCTGGGGTAGTAGCGTCCCACCCTCGGGCCGGCCATGATCAAGTCGGGCCGTGGCGGAGAAAAGGTCTTGGCCTTCACCTCCCGGAGCAGGCCCTTGTCGTGTTCGGGAAAGACCTTCCCGCGTTGAAAGTGCATTTCGACCTCCTCGCCGGGCGCCAGCCCTATGAGCTTTTCACCGAGGGAATCCGGCAGGATGTCCCGCCAGAAATTGACCCTTTGGGCCAGAAAAGCCTCTCGATGCCTGGCTCCAGGGCTCTTCCAGGAAAGCTCGAAGCGGATGGACGCCAGGGAGTTGGGACGGATACGCGCCAAAGGACCCTTCTTTGCTCACCCTGAATTGGGTTCAAAGGTTTCGGCCCCCTTGCGGGCCGTTCGCCGAGATGGCCTGTCGGGTAAGGAATGTGCATCATGACAGTTGTGACTACTCAATAATAATTCTTAGTGTCGGCCGAAGGATTGTCAACGCCGATAGGTCGAATGGGTTTAATAGAAAATTTCTATCAATAAGGACTAATGCCCACACGCAATGCGCGTTTTGAAAAAACCGTTCTTTCTGTCGGGAGGTTGCGTCAAGCTCGCCTGCGCGCTGGCCGTGACGGGTTGCGGCAAAGAAACACGCGGGGCGCATTCTTTTCCGGGAGCCTGTACCGAAATCGACAGCCCGGGCGTCCATTGCGCCACGCACGGTTCAGATCAGACGCCCCTGTTCCTGGGACTGCCGGGCGTCTCGCCAGCCCAGCAGGGAGGGCGAGTTCGGATCGTGGGCGCGTCGGTTGGCCGCGCTGCGGGACGGGGAGGCGGTGGCGTAGCAGTAGACGCAACCGGCGGTGCAGGCGTCGTACATGCCGATGTCCACGCTTCGGGCGCACAGGCACGCTTTGCGCTGATGGGGGTCTTTGCCTCGGTCCGGGGGCTTGCCGAACAGACGGCGGATGAGGTCGGCGTCCACGCAGGCGGCGGGTTCGAACCCGAACCGGTCCAGGCCGTAGTCGCTGGCGCAACTGGAGGGGATCATGCCGTGGGACCGGGCCTGATCGGCCATGAAGGCCAAGAGATCGGTCAGTTCGGCCTCGCCCGGGGCCAGGAGGTCCACTCCGGCCTGGGTCAGGCGTTTTCGCGTCTTGCGATACGGTTCGAACAGACTCACGGTCACCCGCCGCGTGGCGCCGGACAAGGTGCGGCACAGGTGGGCGAATCGTTCGCGGTGCAGGGCGGGCGGGGTCAGCGTGCTGAAAACCAACGGGTCGTAGCGCCACAGCACCCGGTCCGGTCCCAACGCATGGGCCGGGCCAGAAAGGCGGACACCGCCTTGTCGGCTTCCAGGCCGGCCGGATGCAGGGCTCTGGGGTAGTCGAGCAGCGTGAACTGGACGTACGAATCCAGTCCCAGGTCCGCCAGTTCGTCCAGGTGGGGCAGCAAGGGTCGGGGGTCGCGGGTCCAGAAGACCACGGCGTCCACGTCCGAAGGAAGGAGACTGACGCGGCTGGCGCGTCTGGCGTCGAAGGGGTTGACCGACACGGCGTATCCGGCCCGGGCTCGGTTCAGGAACCACCGGGCGTACTGGGCCGGAATGTCGGCGCGCCGCGAGGCGCTCACGATCATCGCAGGACGACGGGCAGGCGTCCTCGCAGGGGAATTTCGCCCTTCAGGCCCTTGGCCAGGGCCTCCACCGAGACCGGCGCGTCGCCGTAGGTGGCCACGGCCACCGGAGCGCTGGGAAACAGCGGGATGTCGTAGGGAGCGCCCAGGGCCACGTGGATGACGTCTTGCTGTTTGACCGCCAAAATGGCCCGCACCAGGGCCTGTTGGGCCGGGTTTCGCAGAGCGTCGTAGGTTATGGCCACAATCTTGTCGGCCTTGGCCGCGGCCTGGGCGACCCGGCGGATGTCGTCGGCTCCGGGCTTGGCCGGCAGAAGCATGAGCTTGGCCCCGGGCAGGGAGGCCAGGGGCTCGGTGGGGGCGTTGTCGTTGCGTCTGGGCCAGACGACGAGCACCTCGCCCTTGGACGCGAGGGGCAGCATACGGCGGGTGTCGCGCACCAGGGTGATGGAATCCTCGGCGATCCGGCGGGCGGCCTGGAGATTGTCGGCATTGCCGGCCAGAAAGGCGGACTCGGCAGACAGGTCGGGAATGGCCTTGGCGTCCAGGATGCCATAGGCCTTTTTCACCGTGAGGATGCGGCGCACGGCGTCGTTGATCCGCTCGACGGGCAACTCGCCGGATTGCACCGCGGCGGTAAGGCGGGCGATGGCCGCCAGTTGTTCGGCGGGTTCGTGTCCCACGTCGGCGCCGAACAGCAGGACGTCGGCTCCGGCCTTGGCCGCCAGGACCGAGGCTTCCACGGTGCCCACGGTCTTGTCCAGCGCGCCCATGCCCATGGAGTCGGTGACGATGAGTCCGTCGAAGCGCAGCTTTTTGCGAAGCGTTCCGTCCAGGATCTTGCTCGACAGGGTGGCGGGCGTCGCGGGGGTGGAGTCCAGGGCCGGGGTTTCCACGTGGGCGGTCATCACCGCCGGGGCGTGGGCCGCGAAGGAGGCCTGAAAGGGCGGAAAGTCCACCCGCTCCAGGGTGCGCATGTCGTGGGGGTTGACCGGCAGGCCCACGTGGGAGTCCACGCTGGTGTCGCCGTGGCCGGGAAAGTGCTTGGGCGTGCAGATCACCTTGGCGCGCACGTATTCTTCGGTCATGGCCGCCACCATGCGCGAGACCAGGGCCGGATCGGAGCCGAAGGACCGTATGGAGATGATCGGATTCTTGGGATTGACGTTGACGTCGGCCACCGGAGCGAAATTCGTGTTCACGCCCAGGGCCTTGAGCTCCTGGGCGGTGATGCGGGCCATGGTCCGGGCGTGCTCGCGGTTGCCGGTGGCGGCCACGGCCATCTGGCTGGGAAACAGGGTCACGCCCTGGCGCAGGCGCACCACGGGGCCGCCCTCCTGGTCGATGCCCACGAAAAGCCCGACCTTCTGGGGCGTGGAGGCGGCCACGGCCTGGGCCGCGGCGCAAAGCTTGGCCGTGGAGGCCGCGTCGGACGGGTTGCCCGCTCCGGTATAGAGGATAACGCCGCCCACCTTGTGTGTGGCGATCATGGCCTTGAGTTCCGGGGAGACTTCCGGGCCCTTGAAGAAGACCATGAGCATCTGGCCGATCTTTTCTTCCAGGGTCATTTTGGAAACCAAACGCTCAATGTCCGGGTCGGCCGCCAGGGCGTGGCGACAGGGAACGACCAGGGAGACCAGGGCGACAGTCAGGAAAAGGAAAAGAGCTTTGCGCATGGGGCCTTGTACACGAGGATCGCGGGAAGCGGAATGCCCTGGGGGCAGGCTTCTTCGTTCAATCCTTCCGGTTGGGGTCAGGTTCGGGCGGAGCGCAACGAGCCCAGGAACAGGCCCGCGCCGCCCGCGATAAGCAACAGGATGCTTAGGAGGTCGAGCATGGACATGCCCACGAAGCTGAATCGCACGGAGACGATGAGCCCCACGCAGATGGCCGTCAGGCTGCCCATGGCCAGGAGCCAACCCAGCGGACTTTTGGCCTTGAAAAAGATCATGGCCACGCCCAGGCAGAAGGGCAGGAGCAAGGCGCCGCCGGTCAGCCGCATGGGGCCGTATCGCAACAGCGTGTAATCGAAGCCGAAGACGTTGTAGACATGGACGGAACTCAAAAACAGATACACTCCGCCGAGCATCATGGCGAGTCCGAGAAAGAAGTGACCCACCCCGCCGGGGGTTCCCCCGGCTCCGCGCATGGCCATAGGTTCCTCGCTTGTGGACAGTGTTCGGCCCGGTCCGGGTGTTATCCGGGCGAGCGCTTTTGTAGGGCAGGCCGGTTCCGGGCGCAAGCGTGTCGCGTCGCTGCGTCGGTGGTCTTTCGCTTCGCGGGGGGACGCGGGGAAAGGGCGCGGGAGGTTCTCTCCGCAAAACGGAGTGCCGGCGCGCAAGAGGGCCGCCGGTGGCCGTTAGCAGCCTTTTGAAAAATCCTTGCTGGCTGCGTTGCTGCGAAAAATTCAACTCCTCAACGGATGCCAACTCCGCTTCGGGATTGACTTTTTCTTGCGCCTTGCCAGCATGTTTTTTGAACAGGCTGCAAGAATCGACTTTTTGGGCGGGCTGTTAGGGCATCCGTTCCCGAGTTCGCCCTGCGGGGAGGCTGTGCCGGGCGCTATTGTTTTGAAATAGGCACGTATTTTGCTTGTATCCCGGCGTACCAGCAACAGCGGAGGAGCCCATGGCCATCGATCCCTGGATATACGCATCGGGAGCCCCACCCGCAGCCAGTTCGCCGCCTTATCGCGCGAAGAAGAACGTCCAGTCCCAACAGGGGTTTGCGACATTCCTTCGCTCCAGTCTGGACCAGGCCGTTGCCGTGCGTTCCGCGTCGCGAACCTCCGTCAAGGACCAGACGTCTTCAGGGCCGCACATTGTGCGGGGCCAAGTGGATTTGGCGGCGCGACCGGTGTTTTCGACCGAAACGCAAGGCGCGCAATCCAAGGTGGGGGAGGCGTCTGTTGCCGACCAGGCCGCTTCGACCGACGCGCAAGGCTCGCAATCCAAGGCGAGGGAGACGCCTGTTGCCGAACAAGCCGTTTCAACCGGCTCCGAACAGCAGGCCGCAAAGGGCACGGCTCCGTTTACCGCCGAAGAGGAGTCGGTGTTGCGCGCGGTGGCGGCCTTGCAGGCAAGAAGCGTCAAGAGTTCGTCGACAAAGCCGCATGTCCGGACCGCGGCAAAGACCGTGGACGACACGGAGCAATCTGCGGCAACGGAGGAGGCGAGCGATTCGGGGCCCACGGTGGCCAACCTGGACGAGTTGGCCAAGCACGCCAAGTCCCAGGTGGGAAAGCGTTACATTTTGGGCGGTTCCAGCCCCAAGAGCGGGTTTGATTGCTCGGGCTTCACAAACTGGGTCTATAGCGAGTCCGGGGTGGACATCGCCCGCAATTCGCGCGCCCAGTTCCAGGAGGGAACCCCGGTTTCCCGAGACAAGTTGCAAAAGGGCGATCTGGTGTTTTTTGGAAAGAAGCGCGTGCACCATGTGGGGCTTTACCTGGGAGATGGGCAATTTATCCATTCCACGTCCTCGGGCGGCACGGTGCGCATCAGTTCGCTCGACAATCCGGTCTGGAGCCGCAGCTACGCCGGCGCCAGGCGGGTGGTGGTCCAGTCCGCCGGGCGGGACGGCCAAAAGCAGGGCTGAAGTCGTCAGATGTGACCGCGAGGCGGAGGGCCTGGCCGGCGAAGGCGTGACAGGCGCTGCGTGGTTTTGTCTCCCGGGAACAGGGTCCGTGCTTGCGGACCTGGGTTATGTTTTCTCCTGATCTCTCTCTTCCCAAACAATTTTGAGTGGTTGCCTTGAAAACTGGTTTCACGGAGTGGGACGGGATCGATTTTATATTGACATTGAAAATCATTTTCAATTAATCAGGCTTTGCCTGGGGCGAAACGCCCTGGAGTACAGCGAAAAGAAAGGTGTCCCCATGTGCGCAGCATTGGTCGGCGGTATGGACAGACTCAAGAGGGAATACATAAACACGGCAAAGGATCAAGGAATTACTCTGAAAGTTTTCACCGGACAGGAGAGCAACATTTCCCAACGCCTGGGTGGAGTGGACATGGTCATTGTCTTCACCAACAAAGTGTCACATGAGGCCAAGAAAAAAGCCTTCAAGCTCGCCAAGACGAACAACATCCCCCTTCAGCTTTTGCATGCCTGCGGCGTGTCGACTCTCTCGGAACATTTGCGGGAGGTCGCTTTGGTCGAAAATTCTCCCGTGACCCCTTCTGGAAGGAGATCCTGATATGTGCGCTTGCAAAGCCATCAGCGTCTACAACAAACGTGGAATGGAAGCCTTCCGGCAGGGCCGCATTGACGACGCCCTGAACGACTTGGAGGAAGCGATCCGCCTGGCCGCCATGCGGGGTGGTCCCATGCATGTGGCCAAGATTCGCAACAACCTGGCGCTGGTGCTCCAGGCTTCGGGCCGGCGCGAACAGGCGCGCCAGGAGCTTGGGACGGCCCTGATCGAGGTTGAAGGCCGGATCGGTCGCAACAACAAGCTTTATGACGTCATTTCCCGGAACATGGCCGCAGTGTCCAGTCGGGCGGCCTAGCAGCCTGTTGAAAAAGTCGATTCTTGCAGTCTGTTCAAAAAACGTGCTGGCAAGGCGCGCAAAAAAGTCAATCTCGAAGCGTCGTTGGCATCCGTTGAGGGTTTGAGTTTTTCGCAGCAACGCAGCCAGCAAAGATTTTTCAACGGGCTGCTAGCCGCCGGTTCCTAAAGCCGGCGGACACGGCGCGAACGTGGGCCGAGTCAAGGGGAAATTCCCATGCCGTGCGGGTTTGACTCGCGCGAGACGACGCCGACAGCGAGGATTTTGCAACTGACGGTTCGCTCCGAGCCTCCGTGCACAGGAATGGCCAGCATGTCGCCGAAAGGGACCAGGCAGGCGGACACGCAATCCGTCTGCCTGTCCTGCGTGCGACCGGCCTATCGGTCACAGTATTGTTATTTTCACGCATGCAACAGTCCGTTTTGACATGAAGAATTCTTGGTGTTACAAGATTAAATAATTGTGTGACTGCGTGATGATTGACGTCAAACCAGGCGTCACGAGGGGTGAAAGTTTCTTCCGTCCGTGAGCGCAAGGCTCATGTCATCCGTCCCGTCAGGAGGCGGATGCGCATGCGATGGCAAAGGCCCGGATTTGAGGGTTGGAGTAAAGCTTAATTATGCTGAAGTGTTGCAAATGACCTGTGTTTTCCCATTTCTGTAGGGGATTGCGATGGGGTTGCGAACAATTGACATTTTAGTAAATTTTAAGCATTGTCCGCCCAACAGGGAATGAGATGACCCAAAAAACGGATTCCGCTGGCCATATGAGGGCGAAAGGCGGAGCAAAACTTGAGAGGAGTACTCTGGCGATGAAACGTATTCTGGCTTTGGCGACCTTGTGTATGACCCTATTCGCCGTTACGGCGCAGGCCGCCACCGAGGTCAAAATGACCGGTGACGCCCGCATCCATGCCAACTATTTTTCAAACCTCTTTTACACCGGCTGGAACTCCACCGGCACGCAGACCGCCGATGATTTCGTCATCTGGCAGCGTTTTCGCCTGCGCACCGACTTCATTGCCAACGAAAGCCTGAAATTCCGTCTGGGCATCCGCGTCAACGACATCGCCTGGGGCAACAACACCATGACCGTGGATAACCCGGCCGTGTCCATCGACGTGTACCAGTGCTACCTGCAGTTCAAATGGCCCGGCACCGACGTGCAGTTCACCGTCGGCCTGACCCCCGTTGACCTGCCCGTGTCGTCCGCCGACCTCTTCGGCGCCAACCCGGTCCTCGGCGGCACCCAGGCGGCCATGGCCATGTTCGACGCCCCCATCATGGGCGAGACCGTGCAGGTGGCCGGCGGCTATCTGCGTCTCATGAAGAACAACACCCTGTTCCAGAACACCACCACCACCCAGTACGGCACCCTCGACGCCTTCTTCCTGACCGTGCCCATCTCGGTCGACGGCTTCAAGGCCACCCCCTGGGCCATGCTCGGCGTGCTCGGACGTGACGCCGCCCTGCAGAACGTCGGCGTGGGCAGCAACTTCCCCAGCAACGAAAGCCTGGGCACCAACATGATGGCCGTCATGCCCTATTCCGGCGCCACCACCTACTCCAACCAGTACAACACCTACTGGTGGGTCGGCACCACCCTGGCCGTCACCGTGCTTGATCCCTTCAAGTTCTACGCCGACGTGATCTACGGTTCCGGCGCCAACGGCGACAGAAGCTCCTCCAAGCGTTCCGGCTTCTTTTTCGACGTGGCCGCCGAATACACCGGCTTCGACATGCTGACTCCCCAGCTCGCCTTCTGGTACTCCACCGGTGAAGACAGCTCCGTGACCAACGGTTCCGAGCGCATGCCGGTCATGGTCACCAACTGGGGTCCCTCGACCTCCTTCCTGTTCAACACCAGCCAGGAATTCGCCTACGGGTTCATGGCCACCAACCCCATGGGCAGCATGGGCTTTAGCGTGTCCCTCAACAACATCAGCTTCATCAAAGACCTCACTCATCGTTTGACCTTCACCTACGCCCACGGCACCAACTCCGCCTCGGGTCTGCGCAAGGCCAACCTGATCTCGGGTGTGGGCAACTACCTGCAGATGGGTCGTGACCTGACCGAGAACGAATACACCCTCGGCGTCAACTTCGACCACACCTACGCCATCTACGAAAACCTGTCGGCCATCGTCGAAACCGGCTGGGCTCACGGCGATTTCCAGAGCTCCGTGTGGGGCCGCCGTTTCACCAACCGCGCCCAGGACGGCGACGCCTGGAAGGTGGCTTTCGGCCTGGTCTACAAGTTCTAACCGTTTCGTTTCCAATGCAGTCAAGGCGTCCGTCTTTTGGCGGACGCCTTTTTTCTTGCACACGCCGCCTTGGCCCACGCCCTGGCGTGCCGATGCGAACAGGGACCGCGTTTTTCCCCGCAACCGGCGGCGGCCGCTGTTTACTCGTCCATCGCCTCGGCGTAAAAGCCCCCATGTCGAAACATGACGTTGTCGTTCTGGGGGCCGGAGCTTCCGGACTCTTTTGCGCCTTGCATGCCTCCTGGCGCGGGCTGGACGTGGCCGTGGTGGACCATGGACCCGCGACCGCCAGAAAACTGCGCATAACCGGCGGGGGCCGTTGCAACTTCGGCAACGTCAAGGTGGAGCCCGAGCACTATCTGGGCGAAAACCCGAACTTTGTTCGCTCCGCCCTGGCCCGTTTCGGCCAGGCCGGCTTCCTGGACTTTCTCTCGACGTACGGGCTCACCCATTACGAGGAGCCAAACGGCAAACTCTTCTGCACCCAGGGGGCGTGCGCGGTGGCCGACCTTTTGGAAAGCCAGTGCCGCTCCTCGGGGGTGGTCTTTCATCTGGGGCGTGCGCTGGACAGCGTGGAGCGCGGCCAGGAGTACCGACTGGTCCTGTCCGACGGCTTGCGCCTGAGCGCCTCGCGTCTGGTGATCGCCTGCGGGGGACCGGCGTGGCCCCAGATCGGGGCCACGGATCTGATGGCGCGTTTGGCCGGACAGTTCGGCTTGCGCATGGTGGCCTTTCGGCCCGTGCTGGTGCCCCTGACCATGGGGAAACAGTGGCCCTTCGCCGCCCTGACCGGAATTTCCCTGCCGGTGACGTTCCGCTCGGGGGGCAAATCCTTTGCCGAGGATCTGCTTTTCACCCACCAGGGCCTCAGCGGCCCGGCCGCGCTGCAGGCTTCGTGTCGCTGGAAGCCGGGCCAGTCCTTGGATTTCGATCTGCTGCCGGGTCGCGATCTTCCGGCCGCGCTTCGCGAGCGGGCTTCCGGTCGAACGCTGGTCAAGACCGCGCTTGCCCGACTGTTGCCGGCTCGATTGGCGGAGCTGGTATTGCCCGCCGATCTGGCGGACAGGCCCGTGGCCCAACTGCGCAAGGAGGAATCGGCTCGCCTGTCCCACTTGGTTGCGAACTGGCGGGTGTTGCCTTCGGGAACGGCGGGCTTGAAAAAGGCCGAAGCCGTGGCGGGAGGGGCGGACACGTCCCGAATTTCTTCGAAGACCATGGAAGTCAAAGACTCGCCCGGCCTTTTCATCCTGGGGGAAGCCCTGGACGTGGCCGGACAATTGGGCGGCTACAATCTGCATTGGGCCTTCGCCTCGGCCCAGGCGGCGGCCGAAGCGCTGTAACCGCGAGGGGACACGGTTGGTCGGGAGAAACGAGCGTAGAAAGAGGCGCGAAGCCCGCGCGCGTGCGGCCAAGCCTGGCCAACCGGATACGGACGGGTCGGTCCCTTACTTTTTGCCTTTTTTCGGGTGCGTGGACGAGTCGGCTTTTTCTTCTTCGTCCTTGAAGAGCTTGGCGCGTTTTTTCTCGAAGCTCACGGCGGTACGCAAGGCGGCCAGGGCCATGGCCGTTATGCTCACGATGAGCACGAGTCCCTTCTGCACCTGCCATTTCTGACTCTCCAGCACCCCGGCCAGCCACGTCTGCCCGGTCCTTTGCGACAGGTAGATGATGGCCGGCACGGCCACCAGCGACAGGGCCAGGCCGATGATTTCGAGCCACATGAAGGTCTTGCCCAGAAGCAGCACGAACAAGGTGGAGTCGCGCACGATGCGAAGTGTCACCAGGCGCGCCTTGAGGACCGCTATGGCCGCTTCCACTTCGTCCACGTAGTCCTGGCACTTGCGGAAATTGGCCGGCACCTGGAGTGAGGTGGTACGCATCCAGTTGAGTTTTGTGGCGCAGGCGTTGAAGTCCTTGTTGAACTCCCGCAGCAGCTTGCCGAAGGGAAACCAAGCCGCTTCCTTGTGGATGGTTTTGAGTTCGTCGTAGAGTCTCGTGAGGGTGTTACCCAGGGTCTTGCTGTCCTTTTCCACGGCCTTGCGCAAGTCGGCTTGCAGCAGGTCGTATTCGTTCACCACCCGTTTGAAACAGACGAAATTATCAATTTTTGCCAGATCGGCCAGGACCTTGGACCGTTCCAGGGCATCGGTCAGAAAGGGATGCCCGTCGCGGAACCAGCTCTTGAGGTGTTCCGGCAGGGCGGGGATAGCCTGGGCTTTTTCCTGGGCCGCGGCCTTGGCTTCCTCCCAGGGTTTCCAGAGCGCGCCCAGAATGTGGATGCGTCCGCGTTCCAGCTCCGGATCCATAAGCACGCGGTTGAAGAAGTGGGGGGAATCGTCCACCAGGTCGAGAAATTCCGACAGACCCTGATCGGTGAATCCCATTTTTACGAGGCACACGCCCTGACGATAGGCCGGCTCCACCCATTTGGAGCTTTCGTTTCTGGCCTGGCGGTAGAGATTCATGGCCTGCTGCAATTCGCCCCGCACTTCCAGGGATCGGCCTTCCAGAAAGGCCAGATAGGCCCGTTGCAAGGGGGAGTAGGCCACGCGTCCGGCTTCCTGCCAAAAGTAGATGGCCCGGTCCCAGTCGTTTTGCTCCAGGGAGAGAAATCCCTGCAGGGTGCGCGGCTGGAAGCTGCGGCCCATGGTGTTCAGGGCCTGGGCCAGTTCGGATTCCACCGTGGTCCAGTCGGTCTGGCGCATGGCGGTCAGCCCGGACCAGAGGTATTCGCCTTCGTCGCGCGAGGCCAAGTCGGTAAGCCCGCCGGGCAGGGTCTTGCCCCGGCTGCGCCAGATGCGGTCCAGGGCGCGCAGTTGGCAGGGATAGGTGATTTCAAAGAGCGCGCGCAGCACGGCCCCTTGCCAGTCCTTGCCTCCGAGTTTGGCGGTCACCGTCTGGGCGGAGCCGTCGGCAAGGGCCACGTTGAGCTCCTGCGCCGACTGTTCGAGGGCCTTCATCTCGGCCAAGCCGAGGGTTTCCCATACGCCGTCGTCCATGTCGGCCAGGGTCTTGGAAGGGCAGTCCTTGGGTGTGTGGTTGGCCAGGCCGCAATAGAAGCAGGGAATGTTGGGGCCGGCCAGCAGGTTGGGGGGCAGCTTGAAGGGCACTTCGCCCTGGCTGACCTGCTCGTCGTCCGTATCCAGGCCCACGTTGCACCAGTCGTCCAGGGTCTGCACGCTGTGCGAGGTGCGCACGTCGTTGATGCGAAATCCCTTGCCCAGGTAGAGCGCGGAACGGAAACTCATGTGCGGCAGGTCGGGAGCGAGCTGTCGCCAGTCGAGGTTTATGCGCTTGGGCAGGTCCTTGTTGAAGGTGTAGCCCTTCTTGAGCACGCAGGCCATGATGGTGGGCCAGTACTTCTTGCCCGACTCCGGGTTGCGCAGTTGGTTCTCCAGAAGGAGCACGTCCTTGCAGAAGGTGCGCAGGGAACGCAACGAGTCCAGGGTGAAGATGAGATATCCCTCGTGGGCGATGTACTTGAGGGCCTGGCGCTCGATGAGGGTTTGCATCTCGGAAAACACCGACCGCCATCCATCGGCGGTGTTCTTGTCCAGGGGGTCGCCCAGGGGACGCAACACGAAATACCAGGCCAGGGGCGAGTCCTGGGAAAGCGTCAGGTCGGCCTGCAGCAGGGAGAACTCCGTCCGGACCATGCCCGGAGGCGGAGTGACGGGCTTGAGGCTCAAGCCCGTGAGCCCGCCCACCAGATTGTTGAACTGGGGATGGATGTAGATTTCCATGTCCTGGGCGGGGTCGGCCTCCTGGGCGGTCAGGTCGCCAGCCACGGACAGGGTGGTTTCGTACTTGTAGCCCACCATGAGCGAAGCCGGAAAGGCTTCGATGAACGTGGGGAGCTTGTTCATGCGCGCGTAGCTGGAAAGCCGACCCAGGGCGCGCATGCCCTCTTCGCCGAAGAAAAACCACAAGCTCTGGCTGCTGTCCTTCGCCATGGAGAACCCGCCGAACTCGTTGAAAATCTGGCTGATGACCGCCGAGGCTTTGCCTTCCCAGACCACCCAGACGCCAATGCCCGAGCCGACCAGTTTGGGCTGGCTTACGCCGGGCAATCTTTCCAACAGCTGGGAAAGCTTGTACATGGTATGTCCTCGTCAGCATGTGGCGAAAGCCCGGAGAGCAGTCGCCCGGTCGCCTCGGCCAAAGCCGGGCGCGTATGGTTTACGGTCGTTCGTGCCAGCGGACCAATCCCGGTCCGCACGGCCCGCCACGGCGCGGGTCGCATCGTCAAGGCCCCTCAGGAGGCCGCCATGGACATTACCCAAGCCATCAAACAACTCAAGGCCCAACCCGGCTTCACCGAAAAAGTGGGCATGGTTTTGGCCCACAACGGAGTCGTGCGGGGCAGGCTCCGGTCCGGGACCGGTCAGGTCACCCGGCTGGACGTCGAAGTCGACCAGGACAAGGTGCGCGCCATCTGTCGGGAGCTTTCCGCCAGGCCCGGCGTGTTCAGCGTGACGGCCGAAGCCCTGTCCGGCACGTTCGTTCCGGGCGACGACCTGCTGTTTATCGTCGTGGCCGGCGACATTCGCGAAACCGTTGCTCCCATATTGGTGGAAGCCCTGGGACGCATCAAGAGCGAAGCCATCACCAAACGCGAACATCTGGCGCAAGGCTAGCCTGGCGTCCACGAAGGACGTGCGCAGATGTCCTTCGTGGACGATACCGTGAAATTGTTTATCCTTTGGGCGCGATGTTGGCCAGGGCCAGGGCCAGGGCCTGTTCCACCATGTCGCCCACTCGCTGCGCCTCTTCGGGTTTGCCGTGCAACACACAGCCCCTGCGGTAGATGCGGGCCTTTTCCTCGATCGCCCGCGCGGTCTGCACTCGACGTTCGTGCGGGAGATCGTCCCGGCCAAGCAGTTTCAGGAGGGCTCGCACCCGAAACAGGTCCTGCCCCACCATCATGTGCGAAAGTTGGTCCTGGCGTCCGCCTTCCTTCACGGTGAGGGCCTCGTCCAACAGGCCCACCTCGTGGCGGGGCAGGGTCCGAAGCCAGAGGTCGTAGTCTTCGCATGCGGGCAGGGTCTCGTCGAAGCCGCCCACCTCGTCCAGGAAGGCGCGGGTGAACATGACGCACGAGGGACTGACCAGACATATGGAAAGCGCTCGTTCGAAAAAGTCGCCGTCGGCTTTGGCGTGCTTGGCCATGGGATTGACCCGCCTGCCGCCGCGCATCCAGATTTCCTGGGTCTGGCAGATGGCGTAGCCGTGGGCGCGCATGAACGCCAACTGTCGTTCGATCTTGGTCGGCAAAAAGTGGTCGTCGGAGTCCAGAAGGGCCAGGTAGTCGCCCCTGGCCAGGGCCAGCCCCGCGTTTCTGGCCGCCGAGACCCCCCGATTGTCCTGGCGCGTCACCTTCAGGCGCGGGTCCGCCATGGCCGCGAGCACGGCCGGCGTGTCGTCGCTGGAACCGTCGTCCACCACCAAGCATTCCAGGTCGCGGTGGGTTTGTTTCAGGACGCTGGCCACCGCGCGGCCCACCATGCCGGCCCGGTTGTACGTGGGGATGACGACGGACACGAGCATGGAACCCGTATAGCGCGAGCCGCCGCGCTTGTCAGGAGGGGGAGGGGACGTTTCGGAGCGGGCGGCCAGGCCCGGGGAGAGAGCGACACGGCGCCCTTCCCGCGCCGGGCGATTTTTCTCTCTCGCCGGGCGTTTGCCAGGAGAGGCCGCGCGCGTCTTGTCACTTCGGTGGCCGCGTGGCACAAACCGACCATGGCGCACGCGACGTTTTCGTGCGCAGGCCGGCCAGGTGGTCGGTCCAACCTCTTTTCGAGCCGTCCATGACCGTTCATCTCGATTCAGATCGCTTTTATCGTCAAAGTCTGCGCCCGGGGACGGGAGAGACCGCCTTTCAGGTGGTGGTGGAGCAGTCCGACCTGTGGATCGTGGCCAAACGCGATCTTTCCCGGGATGTGGCCCGCTTTTTGACCGACATACGCGGGGGGCTCAAGAACTACCTGCTGCTTCATCCCGAATTCGTCCGGTCCCTGGTGCCGGTGGATGTGGCGGACGACGCTCCGGCCCTGGTGCGCGCCATGGCCCGCGCGGCCAGGGCCTGCAATGTGGGCCCCATGGCGGCGGTGGCCGGGGCCGTGGCCCAGGCCGTGGCCGACCGTTTTGCTTCCGAGTCGCCGGACATTGTGGTGGAAAACGGTGGCGACGTGTTCCTGCACTCCACGCGCGAGCGTCTGGTGGCGCTGCTGGCCGCCCCGGTGCAGGGGGCCAGGCTCGCGCTCAAGGTGCATCCAGACGGCTGCCCGGCGGCGCTGTGCGGTTCTTCGGCCCGGATAGGGCCATCGCTTTCCTTCGGCTCTGCGGATTTGGTCACGGTGCTGGCCTCGGACGGGGCCTTGGCGGACGCCGCCGCCACGACCCTGGGCAACCTGGCCGCCGGCCCCGAGAGCCTGCCCCTGGTGGTGGAGCGCGCCAAGAGCCTGGCCCGCTCCGGGGTGCGCGGGGTGTTCGCCCAGGTGGGCGGGCGACTGGCCGTGTGGGGCGAGATGGAGCTGGCCGCGCTGGAGTGAGTCTCCAGGCGTCACGTTGTCCCGGGGAGCTCCTGGCGCGCCGTTTGGAACGGTCGGCGGGCGAGCGCCCTGGTCACCGGATTGTGCCTACTGGTTCGTTGGTTTCCGAAGGCGTATGTCTGTGCCTTCGGCCTCACCCGCCAGAGGGCTTGTTTCGGGCCGGAAAACCGCATCCCGGTCCGCCCGGGACAAGGAGATCTCCATGCTCAAACGCCGCACCTTTTTGCACCTCTGTTCGGTTCTTTCCCTGTTGCCGGCCGCGCCCCTGGCCGTGAAGACCGCTTGGGCCGCCGCGTTGCCCCGGCCGAACGTCCCGGAACCGCGTTTTTTCCGCATGTCCCTGGGGGATTTCGAATTCACCGCCCTGTGCGACGGCTACGTGCCCATTGCGCCATCGGTGCTCAAGGACGCCTCCCCGGAGGGTATCGCCGCGCTGCTCAACGCCAGCTTCCAGGACCCGACCCGGCCCGTGCCGACCTCTGTCAACGCCTTTCTGGTCAACACGGGAACCAACCTCGTGCTTGTGGACGCGGGGGCGGGCTCCACCGTCTTCGGGGACAAGGCCGGCCACCTGGGGCAGGCCATCGCGGCCAGCGGATACAGGCCCGAGGATGTCGACACCGTGCTCGTCACGCATATGCACTCCGATCACGTGTTCGGCCTGACGGACGCCGCCGGAAAGCCCGTTCTGCCCGGGGCCACCGTGTGGGTGTCCGAGGCTGAAGCGGGCTACTGGCTCAGTGACGAACAAGCGGCCAAGGTTCCTGAAGCCAAGCGGGTTTCCTTCGTCAAGGCCAGGCAAGCCGTGGCGCCTTACCAGGCGGCCGGGCGGTTCAAGGTCTTTTCGCCCTCGCACCCCCTGTTGCCCGGCGTGGAGGCCCGCCCCCTGCCCGGACACACGCCGGGCCACTGCGGATACCTGTTCCATTCCCAGGGGCAAAAGCTCCTGGCCTGGGGAGACGTGGTGCATTTTCATGCCGCCCAGTTCGCCAAACCGTCCATAACCATCGATTTCGACGTGGATACCAAGGCGGCCGCAGCCACGCGAGCCAAGCTTTTCGCCGAGCTCGCGCGCGAGGGCCTGCTGGTGGCCGGAGCGCACTTGCCGTTCCCGGGCCTGGGGCGAGTGGCCGTCCACGGCAAGCGGTATGCGTTCGTTCCCGTGGAGCATCCCGCCGCTTTGGCCGGATTGGCCCGGTCCTGATTCGCGCTCCGTCCGCTTCCCTGCGACAAAACAAACGGCCGGCTCCCCCTTTCGGGAGGAGTCGGCCGTTTGCGTGCGTCTGCGTCGGCCGACGCAAACGTGTCCCGCGGCGTTCGGGCATCAGAATCTGTCGACCTGCGGGCGAAGGCCTTTCGACGGGATCGTCGAGGCTTTCCGGCAGGGAGGTCTGCGGGCTTCAGGCCGAGCACGCCTCTTTCGCCCGGTATCCCGCGTAGCCCCCGGCCTGGGATACGGCGCGGACGGCGGACAACAGCGCCCGGTCGCGTCCGGGCGCGGCCACGAGAGAAAGACCGAACGGCGCGCCTTCCAGGCTGGCGCAGGGAATGTGCGCCTGGGGCGCTCCCAGAAGTCCCGCCAGGCAGGTGAGGCGCAGGTAGGCGATGCGTCCGGCGTTTTTTTCGTCGGGCGAGGCCCCCTTGAGGGGCGCGGGGCCCAGGGTGGTGGGCAGGCAGAGCACGGCCGTGGGATTTTCGGCAAAGGGCGTATGGCCCAGAAACTCGCGCCACAGTTCCTGCCCGCGCGCTTCGTCCCGGTCGGTGAGAGTCTGCACCCAGGCCAGGCGCTCGGCGATGTCTTGTCCGAAGGCCGGATGGGTGGACCGCACCCAGGCCCCGTGATTTCGGGCGATTTCCCGGCCCTGCACCAGGCGAAAGGCCTCGCGTCCCAGGTCGAGAAGGTCGGTTCCCACCGTGATTGGGTTCGAATGGGCGAACAGGTCGGACAGGACGCCAAAAACCGGCTCCAGGGCGGAACGGGCCTGGGAGGGGGCCAGGGCAAAAAGATTTTCGGCGACGAGCAGGTTTTCCAGCGGCGGCGCCGAGGCGTCCGGGGGCAACAGTTGGTCGCCGGCCAGGGACAGCAGATCGGCCGTGCGGGCGAACCAGCCCACGGTGTCGAAGCTCTGGGCCAAGGGAAAGACCCCGTCCCGGGGAATGGCCCCATGCGTGGTGCGGATGCCGAAGAGTCCGCAAAAAGCGGCCGGAACGCGCACCGAGCCGCCGGTGTCCGAACCCAGCCCGATGTCGGCCAGCCCCTGGGCCACGGCCGAGGCCGAACCGCTGCTCGATCCGCCGGGGATGCGTTGCGGTGCTGCCGGATTGAGGGGAGTGCCGTAGTGATGGTTTTCGCCCATGATGCTGAAGGCGAATTCGTCGGTCACGGTCTTGCCCACAATGGTCGCGCCGGCGCGCGACAGGCGCTCCACGGCCCAGGCGTGGTTCGTTGCCGGAGACTGGGCCGCCAGCCAATCGGGATTGCCCGCCCCCGTGCGTCGACCGGCCACGTCAAAGATGTCTTTGACGGCCAGGGTCAGGCCGGAAAGCGTACCCACGCTGGACGGCTCCAGGCGGAACCGCTCTCCGGGGACGAAGGGATCGTTGGAGGGGCTGGGGGTGGACATGGCGTGCTCCCTTTTCGCAACGGCGTTGCCTGGTCCCGGTCGTGGGGGACAAAGGGCGCGAACCCGGTGGCCGCTGAAGCCCTCTCCGGGTTCGTCAACCCGATGGCGCGAGCCCTCGGCTCAACCCCCGGGCTTTTCTCCCGCGCGGCCCTGTTGGGCGGCCATCGGCCCGAGGCTGTCCCGGATCGTCCGGGTTATTCCGGCCGGGGCTTGATCTCCATCACCGTGCTGGACGGACACGTGTCGCAGGAATGGCAGACCTCGCACCCGCCCCGGTAGGGGTAGGGGGTGAACACGGCGTAGTTGCGGTTCATGCTGCCGGACTCGTTCCATTCCAGGCCGAGCTTCTTGAACTTTTTCTTGGCTTCCCGATCCGGGGTGGGCATGGGCACGCAGCCACCGGCCAGCTCCGGCATGAGTGTCTGGGCCGCGCTCATGACCAGGGTGATGGCCAGGTTGTGGAAGGCGAAACCGTGATGGGTGTTCTCCTCGAACGCCTGCTGCACCTGGTTTTCGGTGTCCTCGTCCAGGTAGACCAGGAGGAAACCGTCGTCGCCGTCCGTGCGGGTGGGTTCCATCCGATAGGCCTGAAGCTCTCTGGTCCAGTCGGTCCAGTAGCGCTCGATAAGTTCCATCAGGTCGTGGTCGACCCTGGTCAACCCACTGATTTCCATGAAATATTCCAAGTCGAAGCTGGGTTCGACGGTCATTTTCTCCAGGCGCATCTTTTCCTTGCCCACGAAACACTCCTTGGCGGTTGGTGGCCGGCTCATAGCCTGTTTGCGACGTGTCGGCAACCTGGGGCGGTGGCGGGGCGTCGGACAAGAAAATCCCCCGGAACGGGCGGGCCGGTCCGGGGGACATCGAGTTCAAGTAGTTCTTGAAAGGCTACAGGCCCAGCTTTTCCCGCTTTTTCTGCCCCTGAATGAGGTGGCGCTTGCTGGCGGAGAGTTCGGACTTGCGCAGCCGGATGGAGAGCGGGGTCACTTCCACCATTTCGTCCTCGCGCACAAAGTGGATGGCGCGTTCCAGGGTCATGGGCCGGACCGGGGTGAGGATGATGTTTTCGTCCTTGCCCGAGGCGCGCATGTTGGTGAGCTTTTTTTCCTTGGTGGGGTTGACGTCCAGGTCGTTGTCGCGATTGTGTTCGCCCACCACCATGCCCTCGTAGACCGGATCGCCGGGCTTGACGAAGAGTTCGCCGCGCGGCTCCAGGTGAAACAGGCCGTAGGCCACGCCCGCGCCGGGGCGGTCTGCTACCAGCGAGCCGGTGAACCGGGTGGGAAAGTCGCCCCGGTAGGCCTCGTAGCCTTCCAGGAGCGAGTTCATGATGCCCGTGCCCTTGGTGTCGGTGAGAAACTCGTCCCGGTAGCCGATGAGCCCGCGCGAGGGCACGGAAAATTCCATGCGCACGCGGCCCTTTCCGTTGTTGACCATGTTGATCATTCGGCCCTTGCGGATGGAAAGCTTTTCGGCCACCACGCCGAGGAAGGTCTCGTCGCAGTCCACGAAAACGCGTTCGATGGGCTCCAGGCGCTGGCCGTCCTTGATCTTGTAGATGACCTCGGGCCGACCCACGGAGAGTTCGAAGCCCTCGCGGCGCATGGTCTCCACCAGGATGGCCATCTGGAATTCGCCCCGTCCCTTGACCACGAAGCTGTCCTGGTCCGAACTCTGCTCCACCTTGATGGCCACGTTGGCCAGGGATTCGCGTTCCAGGCGTTCGAGAATCTTGCGCGACTGCACGTTTTTGCCTTCGCGTCCGGCCAGAGGGGAGGTGTTGATGGCGAATTTCATGGACACCGTGGGCTCGTCCACCCGGATGCGGGGCAGGGCCACGGGAAATTCGGCGTTGCAGATGGTGTCGCCTATGGTCACGTCGTCCAGGCCGGAAAGCACGATGATATCGCCGGGATTGGCCTGGTCGGTCTCGGTGAAACTCGGTCCCTGGTAGGCCTGCAGGCGGGTGACGCGCAGGGGGACGGGCTTGCCGTCCTCGCCCACGCGGACCAGGCTTTCGTTCTGATGCGCCGATCCGTTGACCACACGGCCGATGGCCAGGCGGCCCAGAAAGTCGGAATAGCCCAGGTCGGCCACCAACATCTGGAAGGGCGCGTCGGGATCGTAGCGCGGAGCCGGCACGTGGGCCATGATGGCCTCGAAAAGCGGCCCCAGGTTCACGCCGGGAGTCTCCAGGCTGCCCGAGGCCACGCCCTGGCGGCCAATGGCGTAGAGCACGGGGAATTCGAGTTGTTCCTCGCTGGCGTCCAGGTCGATGAAGAGGTCGTAGATCTCGTCGAGCACTTCCTGGGGGCGGGCGTCCTTGCGGTCGATCTTGTTGACCACCACAAGGATGGACAGGCCGCGTTCCAGGGCTTTTTTGAGCACGAACCGGGTCTGGGGCAGGGGGCCTTCCGAGGCGTCCACCAGGAGCACGGCGCCGTCGGCCATGGCCAGGGAGCGTTCCACCTCGCCGCCGAAGTCGGCGTGGCCGGGGGTGTCGATGATGTTGATCTTCGCTCCGCCCCAGCGCACGGCGCAGTTTTTGGCCGCGATGGTGATGCCGCGTTCGCGTTCCAGGTCCATGGAGTCCATGAGGCGCTCCTCGACTTCCTGGTTTTCGCGGAATGTGCCGGACTGGCGGAACATGGCGTCCACCAGGGTGGTCTTGCCGTGGTCGACGTGGGCGATGATGGCGATGTTGCGGATATCTTCGTTTGATGCTGTTTTCATGGGGAGGTGTTCTCTTTGCTGGATGAACTGGGAGCCACTCCATACGGCCGGGAAGCCGCACAGGCAAGGCCAAAGTAGTCCCTTTTTCGGCCGCCACGCAATCGCCATGAAAGATGACGGCATCTTGGACTTGCGGATCAACCGACTTTTCGAACCTCAGACAAACCCTCACGAGGAGGCCCTATGCGGCCACGCGAAGTTGTCGAGCATTTCGTCGAGGCCTTCAAGCGAGCGGACGTGCCCGGGCTCATGCGCCTTTATGCCGAACAGGCGGTCAACCACCAGGTAGCCAACCGGCCGGTGGAGGGGAAGGCGGCCATAGAGGCCATGTTTCGCGAGGAGTTCGCCCGGGCGGACATGACCTGTCAGGTGGAAAACGTGTTCGAGGACGGCGAGTGGGCCATTTGGGAATGGAAGGACCCGTTGGGTCTGCGCGGTTGCGGGTTCTTTCACGTGGTGGACGGCCGGATCGTCTTGCAGAGCGGCTATTGGGACATGTTGAGCTTTCTCCGTCAGCACGGCTGCCCCTTCCGCTCCGGTGATCGGGCGTCGATCGTTTGCGCTCGGCGCGACAACGGCCTGATCCGGTCTATGGGCTGCGGGCCGATTCGTTGGTAAGGATGCGCTTCAATCGGTGCGCCTTTCGCGCCCGGTGAATCCGGCTGGACAGGCCGGACAGCCGGGGAGCGCCAAGGCACCCTGGCGGCATTCGGCCGATTCCACGGCAAGGGGGGCGGCTTGAACCGTTATGCGGTCGCCACGCGCCGGAACGCGAACAAGAAAAAAGCGGAACCCGAAGGTTCCGCTTTTCTTTCATTATAAAAAGCGTCCGGACTACACGCAGCCGGTGGGCTTGGGCAGGCCAGCCATCTTACAAGCTCCCTTGCCGGGGCCAGAGGGGAACAGCTCATAGATGTGTTTCAGCTTGTAGCCCGTGACCTTGGAAAGGATGCGCACCATGGGGGCGATGCCGTTCTTGCGGTAGTAGTCCTGCAGGAACTCGATGATCTTCTTGTGCTCGTCGTCGAGCTCTTTGATGCCTTCGGATTCCTTAACGTATTCGACCCACTCGGGGCTCCAGTCCTCAAACCGCTGCAGAAAGCCGTCTTCGTCGATTTCGAAGGTATTGCCCTTGAATTCAATCGTGGCCATTCTCCATCCTCCTTGGCTTTACTTGGAGCATCTCTTCAATGCTGCGTGAGATGTTGGACACAGCCCTCCACAAGGAGGGCGCCGATTCAAAACTACCGGTCCGCTAAAATCCGTCTTTGTAGGATTAGGACGGAGACTACCATACCGGAAAAAACCTGCTGAGACAAGATGACATGCCAGTGTCGTTTCACTACGCCACAAGTAACGAATAATTACTCGTCTCTGGCCTGTGTTGTCAAGCCTTTTCGGGGCTTAGCGCCCCCAGAGCCAGCTCCTCGAGTTGGGTGCGAACAAAATCCAGATCCGGGTCCAACTCCAAGGCTTTGCTCAAAAATTCCACGGCCAAGGGCGTGTTGCCCAGGCGCTTGTGACAAAGCCCCAGGTTGGCCAGATCCATGACCGAGCCCGAATCCAGGCGAAGCGCCAATTCGAAATCGCCCGCCGCCCGGGCGTAGTCTCCGGTCTTGAATCGGGCCACGCCGCGCAGGTTGTAGTACTCCTTCACGTCGGCGCTGTGGGCGATGGCCCGGTCCAGAACGTCGAGCGTTTCCGCCCATCGTTCCTGCCGGCTGAGGGAGTAGGCCTGGTAGAAGGCCGCCAGCCCCTTGTCCTCGGCGTCTTGTTGCAGGGGCTCGGCCTGGGCGAACAGATCGAGGGCGGAGTCCAGATCTTCCAGGCGCAGGGACAGCAGCCCCTGGTGAAAGGGCAAATAGGGGGCGTCGGGAAGCATTTCGCGCAGGGTGTCCAGGCCGGCCAGGGCCTCGCCTGGGTCGGACTCTTCGGCCAGCATGCGGCCCACGAACAGCCCCAGGCTGGCCCGCGCAGAACGCTCGCGAAAGGCCAAGCCCGGCGCGAAGCTGTAGTTGGCCGCCACGCCCAGTTCCCGGTTGGTGGTTTCCACCGTGTACAGGGTGTGCCCCTTGGCCGAGAGCCCGCGGGCCAGGTTCAGGAGTTCGTCCAGGATGTCCCCCTGTTCCAGATCGGGCAGGCGGTCCAGCGACACTGCGGGGCCACGGGTCAGCCAGGCGGTTTCCTCGACGTTTTGAAATTTGCGCAGGCCCGAGGCTTCATAGTTGCTGCCGGTTTCGAAGTCGCCGGCCAGTTGGGCCACCTCGGTCAGGGCTCTGACCGCCGCCTTGACCGGCGAAGCCGCCGTGCCAGCCGTGAACACGATTTCGGACCGCTCGGGAAAGGTCGCCGGGTCGTAGGCCAAGGCGGCCACCGTAGGCGCGGGCATGCCCAGGCTGAAATCCTTGAGCCAGAGCTTTACGCCGTTGCGTCCGAAGGCCTCGACCAATTCGGACAGCACGGGGTCGGCGCGGTCTTCGATCGCGAGGGTGGGCAATTCGGGTTCGTCGCGGTCCACCAGGGCGCTGACGTGCCGCTCCACGAGTTCGCAGGCCCCCTGCAGGATGGACTCCTCCAGGCAATTGCCGGCTGAAGCCCCGTTGAATTCGTTGAGCTTTTTGAACCAGTCCAGCGGGACCATGACCTCCCGGCCGTCATGTACGCGCATGGCCGGACAGAAGCGCCAGGCCACCAGGTCCATGACGGCCTCGGCCTTGGCCGGGGCCAGGGGATCGTGGACCGAAAGCAGGATCTCTTCGATGGGGATCACCCGCCCGGGCCAGAGTTTTTGGGCCTGGCTCCAGGTGGCCAGGGTGAAACGGCTTTCGTCTGCCCAGAAGGTGAAAAAACTGTAGCGCTCGGCCAGCTCCATCAAACCCGAGGCTTCGGCCTGGGCCGGGGACGCGCCTTTGCCCATTTGCTTGCGCGTGGGCATGTACTGCCTGGCCTTGGGACCGCAGACGCTCAGGTACACGGGGATGCCCAGGCGACCGGTGTCGGTGCGGCGCAATTCTTCGAGGATGCCGCCCTGGTCGTCGAACAGGGCCTTGACCTTGGCCACGGTGTCCGCCGGGGAGCAGAACTTGTCCGAATCGGAGGTGTAGCCCTTGGGCGTGGAACGCAAGGGACGCATCAGGCGGATTTCCTCAAACGGTAGATGGCGCTGCGGCGCTCCACGCCATCCTCGTCGGTACGCGAGGTCTCCATGCGTCCGATGGAGAACCGCGGCTTGGCCAGGGACATGAAGGCGTCGGGCCGACGGGAGTCGTCGCAACTGAGCAGCACCTGGGCGTTCGGGGTGTCTTCTAAATGGGCGTCGAGAAAGTCGAGCAGGCCGGCATGGGTGTGCGGCAGGTACAGGGCTTCGGACGCGGCCACCGTTTCGAAGCGCTGGCCCAGTCGGTCCACGGTGAAGTCCGTGACCTGGGCCGTGGCCCGGTCGGCCAGGCCGTTTTTCAGGATGGCCGCCTTGATGAAAAGGGCGGCTTCGGGCTCGATGTCGGTGATGACGGTGCGCACGCCGCGCATGGCGGCGGCCAGTCCGCAAAGGCCCACTCCGGCTCCGACCTCGAGCAGGGAGGCTGGAGCGGGGCGCATCTTGGCCAGGAGCACGGCCATGGGCAGGGAAGCCGGCCAGAGCTTGGCCCAAAAGGGCAGGCTCAAGGGGTGGTCGTTGTCGGACGAGGCGGCCAGCCGATCGACATAGGCGGCCATGTCCTCGATCTGGAGGACGTCGATTTCCATGTCGGCCAGGCGCACGGTCTCGAAAACGACGGGATGACGCGCCCCGGCCGCGGCCAGCAGACTGTCGAGACTCGCCGTCGGATCAGCCAGCAGGGCCGTGAAAACAGGGGAGCCGTTCATGCGAATCCTCGAAAAAAGGCCGACCCCGAAGGGATCGGCCTTTGTGCGCGGTGGAGCGGGAGACGGGATTTGAACCCGCGACTTCAACCTTGGCAAGGTTGCACTCTACCACTGAGTTACTCCCGCGCTGGTGGAGGCGGCACCCGGATTTGAACCGGGGAATGGAGGTTTTGCAGACCTCTGCCTTACCACTTGGCTATGCCGCCCCGCCTGAAAAAACAAAGCCTAGTTCAAGCCGCCGACGCTGTCAACGTGGTCGACCTGGAATGAAAAATCCCCCGGATACGAAGGGGGAGTGGAGCGGGAGACGGGATTTGAACCCGCGACTTCAACCTTGGCAAGGTTGCACTCTACCACTGAGTTACTCCCGCTCAGTGCGAGAGGCGCTTTTAAAGGGCTTGGAGCGCGATGTCAAGCGTGGTCGTCATTTTTTTTTATTTTCTCCCTTCCGGGGACTTTGCCGTTTTAAGGAATAGGCGCGGACCATGCGGGGAAGTCCGTCGCGATCTCTTTACCTCGGGACGCAAATCTATTAGAGGGATTGACTTTTACCGGATACCACAAGGGCAGCCCGTGAGTTGCCGGAGGCATAATGGAACAGAAAGACCTGGATTTCTTCCGTCAGTACCTCAACGACGCGCTCCAGGATATTTTCAAGAAAGGCGAGGAAACCATCGAGGACATGACCGACACCGTGGAGGTCTACGCCGACCCGGCGGACCGGGCCACGGCCGAGTCCGACCGCGCCTTCACCTTGCGTCTGCGCGACCGCGAGCGCAAGCTCATTCGCAAGATTCAGGAAGCCATCGAGCGCATCGAAGACGGTTCCTACGGCATCTGCGAGGAGTGCGGCGAAGATATCGGCGTGGCCCGCCTCAAGGCCCGGCCGGTCACCACCCTGTGCATCAAGTGCAAGGCCCGCCAGGAGGCCGAGGAAAACCTGCGCGGGGAATAACCCGCTCCAATGGACGCCGCCTTTTTTCGTTTCCTTGGGCCGGAGATTGGCCGCCTGCTGGGCGGCGCCCGGTTCGAGACCGTGTATTGCCCGGCCCCGGGCTTTTGGACCCTGGCCTTTTCTCCACCCGTCACCGTCGATCTTGATCCGGAAAGCGCGCCTTGCGCGTTCGTTCTTCTGAGAGCCCATCCGCAAAAGGGGGCTCTGTTCCTCTCGTCGGTAAAGCCGGCCAACCCCCCGGCCCCGCCCATGCGGGCCATGTGGCTGCGTAAGCGCCTGCGCTCGCGCCGGGTCTGCGGCCATGTCTGCGATTGGCGCAAACGGACCCTGGCCCTGGAGCTTTGCGGGGGAGGGTGGTTGCTGCTCTCCATGGAGTCCGATCCCGACGTGACGGACGCCTTGCCCGAGGATTTCGGGCATTTCGACGCCTGGCCTTCGCCCGAGGACCTGTTGGCCGACCCCGCCGCGCCGCGCAGTCTGCGCCGGGCGCTGGAACGCGAGGACGAGCCGGATCGGCCTCGGGCCTTGGCATCCTTCCTGTCCGGCCGGGCGGCCGGGTTTTATCTGCCCCAATCCGAAAAACAACCGGTCTCGCCCCTGCCCTGGCCCGAGGGGCGCGAATGTGTGCGCTATCCCTCGGCGCTTCAGGCCGCTTCGGCCCACGGAGACTGGGCTTTTTTTTCGGCCCTGGCCCCGGCCGTCCAGGACGAGGCCAAGCTTCGGGCGCGCGCGGACAGACGACTCAAGACCCTGGACGCCGACGCCAAGCGCCTGGAAGGCCTGGTGGCCCGTCAGGCCTGGGGGGAGGCCATCGCGGCCAATCTTTCGGGGCTCGACGGCCGGGCCAAGGTGGAACGGCTCGAACTGGATCATCCGGAACTCGGACACATGGACTTGGCGCTCGACCCCTCCCGCACGGTGGTGGAGAACATGGAGCGGTTTTTTCGCCAGGCGGCCAAGGGGCGGCGCGGACTCGGCCACGTGGATCGGCTGCGGGCCGATGTCCTGGAGGGGCGTCTGCCTCCGCCCCGGTCCCGGGTCGGCCATGCGGGAGACGCCCGCATGCGCGGCGCAGAAAAAAAGTGTTCCGACAAAAAAGGAAAATCCGGGAAAGGAAAGGATATCCCCCTGCGCCGGTTTCGTACGAGCGACGGGTTTGCGGTCCTGCGCGGTCGAAACGCCGCCGCCAACCACCGTCTTCTTTCGGAGGTGGCCAGGCCCTACGACTACTGGTTCCACGCCCGGGGCGGACCCGGGGCGCACGTGATTTTGCGCCGCGACAATCCCGGCGCGTCCGTGCCCGAGCGCAGCATGGAGGAAGCCGCTGCCCTGGCCGGACTGGCCAGTTGGCAGGCCGGCGCGGCCAAGGCCGAGGTCATTTGGGCCGAGGCCGGAGCCGTGCGCAAGATCAAGGGCGCCCCCCTGGGGCAGGTGCGCCTGGATGCGGCCAGCACAATTTTGGCGGTGCTGGAGCCGGACCTGGAAGAGCGCTTGAGCGAGGATTGACGCCCCTTCGCGCCCCGAATACCCGGTTTGATCGAAGCGGCCGATGGCCGTTTTGTGTTACAAAAACGTTGCAACTGGGAATCGTACGGGGTTGTCAATTCAGAATTGACATTTTCGGAAACTCCTTTCAATCTGTCCTCGCGATGTAGACTTCCCCTTCCGAGGATTCCCATGACAAAATTGTCTTCAAGCGTTGTGTTGGCAGCGACCGCTGCCCTTGTGGTCGCGGTGATGACCTTGTTCGTCTGGTTTTCTCTTGATCCGGCGGACTTTTCCGGCCTTGATCCGCAGGTCGCCGGCAGTCTGGCCGGCGTGCGTTCCGCCGTGGGGTGGCTGGGGCCGCTGGGCGCGATCGTTTTGCTGGTCGGGGGCTGGTTGGCCGTGCTTCGGGACGGCCGGGCGGCCAAAGCGTTGGCCGAACGGGCCCGCGCGGCCGCGGGTTCCGGCCGGACACACCCGGAGCCGGTCGGGAGCGCGCAGGACCTGGAAGCGGCCGTCGACGCCCTGGCCCTGGCCCTGGACGAATCCCGCGAAGCCTTTGCCCGGGCCGATCAACGGGCCAAGTCCTGCACGGCCGACGCCGAGAGCGCCAAGGCCCTGGCTCTGGCCACCCGGACCCGGGCGGAAACGGGCAGCCGGCAGGGGATGCTGGGCGCGGCCGGCACCTTGAAGACCGCCGTGGATCAGATCCAGGGCGTGGCCGACGAACTCGGCGGCGAGGTGGAGAACACCGCGGCCGGAGCCGGACGACTGGCCGACATGGTGGCCCAGACCGTGACCGCCATCGAGCAATTGGACCAGGGCGTGCTGGAAGCGGCCAGAAACGCGGGTCAGGCGGCGAATCTGGCGGCCCAGGCCAAGGAGCGCGCCGAACATGGGGCCACGGTGGTGGAAGGCGTGGTGGACGCCGTGGCCAGCGCCTACCGGCACACCATGGATCTCAAGGGGTCGCTCGAACAGTTGGGAAGCAAAACCGAGTCCATCGGCCAGATCATGACCGTGATTTCCGACATCGCGGATCAGACCAACCTGCTGGCCTTGAACGCGGCCATCGAGGCCGCGCGGGCCGGCGAGGCCGGACGCGGTTTCGCGGTGGTGGCCGACGAGGTGCGCAAATTGGCCGAAAAGACCATGAGCGCCACCCGGGACGTGGCCCAGGTGATAAACGCCATTCAGGCCGAATCGCGCCAGGCCCTCACCGGCATGGACCAGACCGCCGCCCAGGTGGAGCGGGCCACGGGGCAGGCCCGGGAATCCGGCCAGGCCCTGACCGATATCGTGAATTTCGTGGACAAGACCGCCGACCAGGTGCGCGCCATCGCCGCGGCGGCCGAGGAACAGTCCTCGGCCAGCACCCAGATCGGGCGCACCGTGGAGGACGTCCAGACCGTCTCGGGACGGACGCTTTCCGGCATGGACCAATGCGAGGACAGCCTGCGTCGACTCTTCGGCCAATTGTCCACCCTTGCCAACCTGCAGGGCGTGTTTACCATGCTGGGACAGGGCGCCGCCCAGGACCTCATCGACGAACTGGCGCACAGCGACGACCTGCTTTCCCTGGACAGAAGCCGTATCGAGTCCAGGTTGCGACGGGTCATGGCCGGCACGCCGTTTTTGGAATTGGCGTACATGACCGACGCGACCGGCGTGCAGATCATCGACAACATCGCTCCCGCCGGGTTCGCGGCGGCCTATGGCGATTCGGGCTTCGGCAAGAGCTGGGGCACGCGCCCCTGGTTTTTGGGGGCCATGAAAAAGAAAGACATTTTCATTTCCGAGATGTATACGGGGGTCGCGTCACAAAGTCCCTGCATCACCGTGAGCGCCCCTGTGGCGGGTAAAGACGGAAAAATCCTTGGCGTTCTTGGCCTGGACGTCAAGCTGGGAAAATGACGGCCATGAATGCCGACCCCCAAAGCCTACGAACGAAAACTCGAATTCGACGACGCCACCTTGGCGCGCGACCTGTTCGGTCCGCATAACGCCAATCTGGCCTTCATCGCCGAAAAGACCGGCGTACGCCTGAACAGCCGGGGCAATGCCCTGCGCCTGAGCGCGCCCAGCGAGACCTCCCTGACCCAGGTGGCCGACCTCCTGGTGGAGCTCTACGGCATGCTCAAGAAGGGGTTGCCGGTCTATCCGCGCGACATCGAGCCGGCCCTGGCCAAGCTGGGCAAGCCCGGCGGCGAGGAAATGGCCGGGCTTTTCGAGTCCGAGGTGTTCGTGGTTTCGCCCAAGAAAACCATTACCGCCCGCACTCCGGCCCAGCGGAAATATCTGAGCGCCATCCGCGCTTCCGACCTGACCTTCGGCATCGGACCGGCAGGAACGGGCAAGACCTATCTGGCCGTGGCCATGGCCGTGGCGGACCTGCTGGCTCGGCGCGTCAAACGCATCGTGCTCACCCGTCCGGCCGTGGAGGCCGGCGAGAAGCTCGGTTTTCTTCCCGGTGACCTGATGGAAAAGGTCAATCCCTATCTGCGCCCCCTGTACGATGCCCTGCACGACATGCTCACCTTTCAAAGGGTGGGCGAAATGCTGGCCGAAGGTGTGGTGGAGGTGGCTCCCCTGGCCTTTATGCGCGGTCGCACCCTGAACGACGCTTTCATCATTTTGGACGAAGCCCAGAACACCACTCCCGAGCAGATGAAGATGTTCTTGACGCGGCTGGGGTTCGGGTCCAAAGCGGTGGTTACGGGCGACGTGACCCAGATCGATTTGCCTCACGGCGCGCCCTCCGGTCTTTTGCACGCCCGGGCCGTCTTGTCCGATGTAGATGGACTGCGGTTCGTAACTTTCAGCGAGGAGGACGTCATCCGCCACCCCTTGGTGGGGCGGATCGTGCAAGCCTATGAAAGGGCTCCTGTGTCGACTCAGAAAATCGCCTAACTGCAAACAGTTGGCCCCTGGACAGCAACTTCCGCCCCCGCCTCCCGTGAGTTGGGGGTTGGCGGTGTTTCTTGGGGTCATTGTCTGTTCGGGCCTGCTTTCCGCCGTGAAGGTGGACCCCGGCGTGCGCGTGTTCCTGGCCGGGGAAATCGCCACCATGGATGTGGTCGCCGACCAGAGCATGCGCATCGAGGACCGCGAGGCCACCCTGCGCAAGCGCGAGCAGGTGGGCGAAACCCTGCCCCCGGTCTACGACCTGAGTCCCGACGTTTTCGAGAACTTGAAGAAAAACGTCACCGACGTGCTGACCCTGGTACGCAAACCCGATGAAGATCTGGAAAAACTGCGCCTGTCTCTCTCGGAAGACCTGAACGCGGAAATCGGCCGGGACACCATTCTGGTCTGGCGCACCCAGGACTTTCAGGAACTGGTGCTCCACAACCTGCTTCCCTGGCTGAGCGAAGCCTATTCCCGGGGCGTTATCGCCAATTTGGCCCAGCTCGGCAATTACAAGAATGGCCTGCTCCTGCGCGAGCTGCCCACGGGCATGGAAACCCTGCATCTGGAGGCGCGCGACCTGCGCGACCTGGACCAGATCAAGGACGACCTCGACCAGATGCTCAAGCGCGAATACCGAAAGCCCATTCGCGTCCGTAAGGCGGTCTTCATACTGGTCGCGCCCTTTTTGCACGGCAATGTCGTGTACAACAAGGAAACCACCCTGGCCCGCAAGCGCGAGATCATGGCCGCGGTGGAGCCTTCGTATTACGTGGTGAAAAAGGGCGAAATGATCGTACGCCAAGGCGAACGTGTTTCGCCCGAGCAGCAGGTCAAGTTGCAGGCCCTGCATTCCCAGCGTTCCCGGGTGGTCAATCCCTTCGCCGTGCCCGGGCTCATCTTGTTCTCCGCCCTTTTCCTGGTCATGCTGCACTTCGCCCCCGAGGCCAAGAAGGGACTGCGTTCCGTGGGAGAACGCGACTGGCTGATGCTTTCGGTGTTGACCGGACTTTTCATGCTGCTGGGCAAATTCGTGGAGTTGGCGCACGCCACGGATTCGTACCTTCCGCCCCTTCTGCGTTCGGGTTTCATGGCCTACGGACTGCCCGTGGCCGGAGCGGCCGGAGTGCTGGCCATGTTCCTGCCCCGGGGCTTGTGTTCGTTTTCCGTGCTGCTCCTTTCCTTCCTGGTCACCAACGAGGTGGGCGGCGGGCTGCATCTGTTTGTCTACTACATTCTGGTCGGTTTCGTGTACGTCAACATCATCAAGGCCACGGAAAACCGACATGACGTTTTGCGTTCGATCTTTCCCCTGGCCGGACTGTTGCTCATCAGCTGGCTGTCCGTGAACCTCATGGATTTTCGCGGGCTGGACGCCCTGCTGGCCGGCGGCGTCTACGTGCTCATAAACGCCGTGTGTTCGCTGTTGCTCGTTCTGGGCCTGAGCCCCATCTTCGAAATGCTCTTCGGCTATTCCTCGCGTTTTCGCCTCATGGAACTCATGAGCCTGGAACAGCCCCTGTTGCAGGACCTCATGGTCAAGGCGCCCGGCACCTACCACCACGCCCTCATCGTTTCGAACATGGTGGAAGCCGGAGCCCGCGCCATCGGGGCCAACGCCCTCCTGGCCCGGGTGGCCGCCCTGTACCACGACATCGGAAAGCTCAAGAACCCTCAGTATTTCATTGAGAATCTTTTCGGCAAGGAGAACAAGCACAACAAGCTTTCACCTTCCATGAGCGCGCTCATTCTCATCTCTCACGTGAAAAAGGGCGTGGAGCTGGCCCGGGAGCACAAGCTCGGCCAGGATATCGCCGATCTCATCGGCCAGCACCACGGGACGACCCTGATCGCCTATTTCTACCACAAGGCCCAGGAATTGGCCGAGAGCAAGGGCGAGGAGCCCGTGCGCGAGGACGAGTTCCGCTATCCCGGACCCAAGCCCCAGACCAAGGAAGCCGGACTCATCCTCTTGGCCGACGCCATCGAAGCGTCGAGCCGCACCTTGGTGGACCCCACCCCCAGCCGCATCAAGGGGCACATCCAGACCATCGTACGCAAGATCTACACCGAGGGGCAGCTCGACGAGTCCGAACTGACGCTCCGCGACCTGACCCAGCTCTCCGAGACCTTCCACCGCATTCTGACCGGCATCTTCCATCATCGCATCGAATATCCCAATCTCGACAAGCCCAAAAACGCCAAGGACGGCCCGGTTCCCCTGCCGGAGAAGGCCGCGTGATCTTTGTGGAGCCCGGGGCTGGACTGTGTCCGGCCCTGCCGCTGTCGCGTCGGGAAATGACGGTTTTTCTGGTCAGGCTGCTCGGCGCGCTGGGTCTGGAAGGGGCCTCGGTGGAACTGCGTCTGGTGGACGATGCGGCCATGGCCCGGCTGAACCGGGATTTTCTCGGCCTGCCCGGACCCACGAACGTCTTGTCCTTTCCCGCGGAAGACGCCCGGGACCCCGCCTTTCTGGGAGAAATAGCCCTGAGCGTGGACACGCTCTTGCGCGAATCCCGCCTCTACGGACAACCCCCCGAAGAACACCTGGCCCGCCTGCTGGCTCATGGCCTGCTGCATCTGGCCGGGCACGACCATGGTCCGGTCATGGACGAACTCACCGACATGGCCGTGGAGGCCATGCGCTCAGCCTGAGATCAACACGGAAATATTTTGGACCGGAAGGGCAGGCGTCCCGGACGGGGAGACGCCGCTCGGATAGGGCGGGAGGAGGGGGAGAGGGACGCCTGGCGTCGCCGCCTTCCCCCTCGCTGGAGGTTTTCCCCCGGGAGGCGAAAACGTCAGACCGCGGGTTCCGCCTTCACTTCGGGACCGGCCAATCCCGTCAGAAGCTCCATGGCCTTGGGCTCCAGGTCGGCCAGGGTTTCGAGCGCCCCGGCGGCCTCGTCCAGGCAGGCCTGGTCGCGGGTTTCGTGGGCCTGGTCCAGGGCGTTCGCCGCGCGGGTCCAGAGTTCGGCGCTTTGGGCGAACATCTCTCGGGCCTGGTCCACGCGTTCATCTGCCAGGATGGGGCGGCACTGGTCCAGAAAATCCCGATACAACTGCCGGAAGAGCGATCCGCCCGTTCCGCCGCGCTCCATGAGCAGGGCCGTGCGCCTGAGGTGGTCACTTTCGGGCGGACAGTGGGCGAACCACTCCCGCATGTGGGCGGCGGCCTTGAGCAGGCCCGGACGACCGAAATTGCGCGTGGGCGGGCTGAGATAGTCGCGGGCGTTGTCGGCCAGGGCCTGGGACAACACGTCCGCGCGGGTGTCGGCGTTGGGAATGAAGTCCGGCGTCATCTCGAAGGTGCAGGAGAGATTGCGCGAACTCATGACGCCGGGGGCGTTGCGGGCCTCGGCCAGGCTTTCCAGGCTTGTTTTCTGCAAGCCGCCCTGTTGCACGGTCTCGGCCAGGTAGGCGGTGGTGTCGTCCAGGCCGTGGACGCAAACGTAATGGGCCGGGAAGTGAAAAGATTGGTTGAAATATTCCAGATAGTAGCTGTCGAGCTTGACGCCCACCGGCCGGCCTCGGCCCAGGTTGCGCACGAGGTTGGCGAAGGCCCGCTTGGGCGAGGGGGTCTGCTCTTCCGCCAGGCGAAGCCCCAGGGCCTTGGCGATGTTTCGGCTCACGCAGTTGGGCAGAATGCGCCCGCCCACGAAGGGGAACTCCAATTCCTGTTGGTCCCAGTAGATAAAGGCCAAACCGCGCCCCAAGCCGAAGAGCATGGGTTCGGTCAGGTGGATGTCCAGACGGGCGAGCAGGTTGCCGGAAGTGGTGGTTTCGCAATGCTGGCCTTGATAGGGGGTGAAATCGGAAACGAACATGGGGTGCTTGAATCCTTGGGTTGCGGATGCTTTGGGGAATGTACGGCCCTCGGGCCGGCGGAACGCCGCGGACATTGGCGGCGAAAGACGCGACGGCTCAGGTGGGGTCACCATGAACTTTTGGGGCTAAATAGCGCTTGCCGGCCTTGTCCGCAAGAAGCCGAAGGACCGCTCCGGGCGTCCGGGGCGGGCGACGCCCCCTGAAGACGGAGATCGACGAGCCGTTTTCCGGTCTTCCATGGTCCCCGGTATCGCGCGTTGCTTCCCCCTGGGACTGCCGACGAAATTCCCATGGTTTTGCCCACGCCTTCCGAATGCCCCGTATGGGCTTTACAACGCCTTCGCTAGAGAATAACAAATTGCTTTTTTCGAGCAATTCGACATCACTCTTCCGGGGGGACCGCCATGCCAAAGAAATTTCTCGTCATTGAAGACATAGACAAGCCCCTGCTCGGGAGCGTGGTCGCACGGGCTCTCGAAATGAAACGGACCAAACAGCGCTCCGACCTGCTCGCGGGCAGGAATATCGCCCTCGTGTTCGAAAAGCACTCCACCCGGACGCGGGTTTCCTTCGAAATCGCCGTGCGTCAATTGGGCGGAGGCGTGGTCTACATGACCCAGCACGATTCCCAGCTCGGCCGCGACGAACCCGTGGAAGACACCATCCGGGTGCTGTCGCGTTACGTCGACGGAGTGGTCATGCGGACCTTCGAGCACTCCAAGCTCGAACGCATGTGGAAACTGTCGTCGATCCCCATCATCAACGCCCTTTCCGACGATTATCACCCCTGCCAGGTGATGGGCGACATCATGACCATGGTGGAATACGGCCCGAAACTGGCCGACGCCAAGATCGCCTGGATCGGCGACGGCAACAACGTCGCCCATTCCTGGATCGAGGCGGCCTCCTGCTTCCCCTTCGAGCTGGCCCTGGCCTGCCCCGAAGGCTACGATCCCAAGCCGGAGATCGTGCGCCAGGCCATGAATCAGGGCGCGCGCATCACCTTGACCCGCGATCCGGCCGAGGCCCTGGCCCGGGCCAATTACGTCTATACCGACGTGTGGGCCTCCATGGGCCAGGAAGACCAGGCCCAGGATCGCATGGCGGTCTTTCGTCCCTACCAGGTGGATGCGGCCGCCATGGCCTTGGCCGCTCCCGGAGCCAAGTTCATGCATTGCCTGCCCGCACACCAGGGTGAGGAAGTCACCACCGAGGTGTTCGAGTCCGAGGCGTCGATCGTCTGGGACGAGGCGGAAAATCGTTTGCACATCCAGAAAGCCATCCTCGAGTGGGTGTACGGCGACCTGGACTACTCGAAATACTGTCTGGCCTAGGGCCGGCGCGGAGAAGACGAAACCATGAGCGCGATCAAGAAAGTTGTGCTGGCCTATTCCGGCGGCCTGGACACCTCCGTCATCCTCAAGTGGATCAAGAAAACCTACCAGTGCGAGGTCATCACCATGACCGCCGACCTGGGCCAGGAAGAAGAACTCGACGGTCTCGAGGAAAAAGCCCTGAACACCGGGGCGACCAAGGCCTACATAGACGACCTGCGCGAGGAGTTCGCCCGCGACTTCGTGTTTCCCGTGCTGCGCGCCGGGGCGGTGTACGAAGGGCGCTACCTCCTGGGCACGTCCATCGCCAGGCCCTGCATCGGCAAGCGCATGGTGGAGATCGCCCTGGCCGAGGGCGCCCAGGCCGTGGCCCACGGCGCCACGGGCAAGGGCAACGACCAGGTGCGCTTCGAACTGGCCGCCATGGCCCTGGCCCCCCAGCTCAAGACCATCGCCCCCTGGCGCGAGTGGGACTTCAAGGGCCGGGCCGACCTCATGGCCTTCGCCAAGGAGAACGGCATCCCCGTGCCCGTCACCAAGGAAAAGCCCTATAGCTGCGACCGCAACCTCATGCATCTTTCCTTCGAGGGCGGCGAACTCGAAGATCCCTGGAACGAGCCCGGCCCCCACAGCCATTTGCTGTGCCGCCGCCCCGAGGACGCGCCGGACGCTCCCCAGTACGTCACCATCGACTTCGAGGCGGGCAACCCGGTGGCCGTGGACGGCGAGCGGCTTTCCCCGGCCGCGCTCATCAAGGCGCTCAACACCCTGGGCGGAACCCACGGCGTGGGCCGGCTGGACATGGTGGAAAACCGCTTTGTGGGCATGAAGTCGCGCGGGGTCTACGAGACTCCGGGATGCACCATCCTGCATGCGGCCCACCGCGACCTGGAAGGCATCACCCTGGATCGCGAGGTCATGCACCTGCGCGACATGCTCATTCCTCGCTACGCCGAAATGGTCTATTACGGTTTCTGGTTCGCGCCCGAACGCGAAGCCATCCAGGCCCTGGTGGACAAAAGCCAGGAGCGGGTCAACGGAACCGTGCGGGTGAAGCTCTACAAGGGCCAGGCCACTCCGGTGGCGCGCAAGTCGCCCAATTCGCTCTACAACGCCGAACTCGTCACCTTCGAGGAAGATTCGGTCTACGACCAGTCCGACGCGGCCGGGTTCATCAAGCTCCAGGGCCTGCGCCTGCGCGGCTACAAGAAACTCTAGTTTTCTCTTCGTAACACGGCAATATCTTCATCCCCTTCGCCAACTCCGCGAAGCGACATAAAGTTTTTGAAGGAGGGTCCAGGGGGGAAACTTTTTGAAAAAAGTTTCCCCCCTGGCCGCCGGAGGCTCTCCATGTCTTCATCTTCCTCTTCCTCTTCCAAACCCTGGGGTGGCCGCTTCACCGAGCCCACCTCGAAAATCGTGGAGCGCTACACGGGTTCCGTGCGCTTCGACAAGGCCCTCTACCGGCAAGACATCGCCGGATCCAAGGCGCACGCGCGCATGCTGGCCCGCCAGGGCGTGATCGGCGACGACGAGGCGCAGACCATCGTCCAGGGCCTGGACGCCGTGCTGGGCGAGATCGAGTCCGGGGCTTTCGTGTGGAAGGAAGAACTCGAAGACGTGCACATGAATATCGAGTCGCGCCTGACCGAACTGGTCGGCGACGCCGGGCGCAAGCTGCACACGGGCCGGTCGCGCAACGATCAGGTCTGCCTGGACTTCCGTCTTTTTGTCAGCGCACGCCTGGAGACCTGGAGCGACCTTCTGGCCGATCTGGTGGCCGTGTTGACGCAACGCGCCGGGGAGCACGTTCACACCCTCCTGCCCGGCTACACCCACATGCAGCCGGCCCAGCCCGTGAGCCTGGGGCACCATCTGCTGGCCTACGCCTGGATGTTTCGCCGCGATCACGAGCGCTGCCGCGACGCTCTCAAGCGTTCGGCCGTGTCGCCGCTGGGCGCGGCCGCCCTGGCCGGCACCACCTTTCCCCTGGATCCGGCCTCGGTGGCCGAAGAGCTCGGACTTCGCGGCGTCTTCGCCAACAGCCTCGACGCGGTGTCCGACCGCGACTTCGTGCTGGAGGCCCTCTTCGTGGGCGCCACGGTCATGACCCATCTTTCCCGCCTGTGCGAAGAGCTGGTGCTGTGGGCCAATCCGAATTTCGGCTACGTGGCCCTGCCCGACGCCTTCGCCACGGGCAGCTCCATCATGCCCCAGAAGAAGAATCCCGACGTGGCCGAGCTCATGCGAGGCAAGACCGGCCGGGCCTACGGGGCACTTTTCGCCCTCATGACCATCGTCAAGGGCTTGCCGCTGGCCTATAACCGGGACATGCAGGAGGACAAGGAACCCTTCTTCGACTCGGATCGAACCGTGAGCGACTCGCTGGCCATTATGGCCGAGATGATGCGGGCCATGGGATTTCGGCCGGAACGCATGCGCCTGGCGCTCAAGCTGGGGTTTCTGAACGCCACCGAGCTGGCGGACTACCTGGCGGCCAAGGGCGTTCCCTTTCGGGAGGCCCATCATGTGGCCGGTTCGGCTGTGGCCGCTGCCGAGGCCAAGGGAGTGGGTCTGGAAGAGTTGAGCTTGGACGAACTGCGCGCGCTGTCGCCGGCCATTGATCGGGACGTGTTCGAAGTGTTGGCCTACGAGACGGCCATGCGCAGACGAAACACCCCCGGCGGCACCGCTCCCGAGCGAGTGGTGGAACAGATTTCGGCCCTTGAGGCCTGGCTGACCGATGGGGGAGCGCGGCGGATCGGATGATCGTTTGCGAAAGCTCCGGGGCGGACCCGGAATATGTCTCCACGTTCGGCAACGGCCGGTTCACGGGGCGATCCGACACCAGCCTGGACAAGGGCGGCTCGGGCCAGGGATTTCGTCCGCACGAGCTTCTGGAGGCGGCGCTGGGCGATTGCATGGCCATTACCGCGCGCATGTACGCCAAAAAGTACGGTTTGGCCTTGGAGTCGGTGAAAGTCACCGTGGAAGTGGACCGCTCCCGGACCGGTCGGTCGGAGTTCGTCTGTTCCGTGGAGCTCACCGGCGACCTGACCGAGCGCGAGCGGGCCAAGATCGTGCGCGCGGCCGAAAATTGCCCGGTGCGCAAGACCCTTTCCGCGGAGATCGGTTTTCGAAAGGCTTGACCGCCAGGGACGGCCTGCCACAAGGGGATTGCGCTTTCCCGGAGACGCATGGCGTCAGGAAGGGGAGGGCCTCGCCGCCCCGGTCGGCGGTTTTTTCTCGGAAAACGGGATTATGTTTTTCGGGGCAGGCAATAATTCAAATCCATCACGTGTAGCGGGTATGTTCGGCCGCTTTCCCGTTTTGTGGGACCGCTTCGTCCACCAAACCGAACGGGCGGACGTCTGTTTCGCGGGTTGTTTGCCTTCTGGTCGCCTCGCCTGCTTGGCCAAAGCGGTTCCCGGGAATCGGTGACGCAGGTTTTGTAAAACATCGACGGGAAAAGCTCGCGGAAAAGAAAAAACAATGGAAGAGTACGAAAAAAAATGGCGGAAGCGTATAGGAGTCGAACCTACCGGCGGGTATGAGCCGCCCAACGGTTTTGAAGACCGCGCGCCACACCGGTGACGAGACGCTTCCATCCGAGTTTTCCAGCATAGCCGCTTGCGGGCGCGAGTTCAACACCTCACTCATGGACAGGGGGCTTCGGCCTGTGTTACCTGTCCCAGGCCGGGCCAAGCCCGACGGAGGAACGCCACATTGAACAACTTTACCAAGAATCTGACCATTTGGGCGGTCATCTGTCTGGTGATGATCGTCCTTTTCAACCTCCTCAACCAGCAGCCCGCCCAGCACGCCAAACTGGCGTATTCCGACTTCCTGGCCAAGGTGGGCCAGGGCCAGGTTCAGGCGGTGAAGATTCAAGGCTCAAAAATCGAAGGCGTGGGCTCGGACAACCAGCGCTTTACCACCTACGCGCCAAACGACCCCAACCTCGTGCACACGCTCATCGCCAACAAGGTGCAGGTGCGCGCCGAACCGGAAGAGGAATCTCCCTGGTACATGAACCTGTTCGTGTCCTGGTTTCCCATGCTGCTCCTCATCGGGGTGTGGATATTCTTCATGCGTCAGATGCAGGGCGGAGGCGGCAAGGCCATGTCGTTTGGCCGTTCGCGCGCCAGACTCATCAACCAGGACCAGACCCGCGTCACCTTCCAGGACGTGGCCGGGGTGGATGAAGCCAAGGAAGAGCTGTCGGAAATCGTGCAGTTTCTTTCCGACCCCAAGAAGTTCACCCGTCTGGGAGGTCGCATCCCCAAAGGCGTTCTCCTGGTGGGGTCGCCGGGCACGGGCAAGACGCTCCTGGCCCGGGCCGTTGCCGGCGAGGCCGGGGTGCCGTTCTTTTCCATCTCGGGTTCCGACTTCGTGGAGATGTTCGTGGGCGTGGGCGCGGCCCGCGTGCGCGACCTGTTCGTGCAAGGCAAGAAAAACGCCCCCTGCCTGATCTTCATCGACGAAATCGACGCCGTTGGCCGCCAGCGCGGCGCCGGCCTGGGCGGCGGACACGACGAACGCGAACAGACCCTCAACCAACTGCTCGTCGAAATGGACGGCTTCGAGTCCAACGAGGGGGTCATCCTCATCGCGGCCACCAACCGACCGGATGTCCTGGACCCGGCGCTTCTGCGCCCGGGCCGTTTCGACCGCCAGGTGGTGGTGCCCACGCCGGACGTGCGCGGGCGCAAACGCATTCTCGAAGTTCACACCCGCCGCTCGCCGCTGGCCTCGGGCGTGGACCTGGAAATTCTGGCCAAGGGCACGCCGGGCTTTTCCGGGGCGGACCTGGAAAACCTGGTCAACGAAGCCGCCCTCCAGGCCGCCAAGTTGGGCAAGGACCGCGTGTCCATGGACGATTTCGAGCAGGCCAAGGACAAGGTGCTCATGGGCAAGGAGCGGCGCAGCCTCATCCTTTCCGACGAAGAAAAGCGCACCACGGCCTACCATGAAGGCGGTCACGCCCTGGTGGCCAAGCTCCTCAAGGACTCCGACCCCATCCACAAGGTGTCCATCATTCCGCGCGGGCGGGCGCTTGGCATCACCATGCAGCTGCCCGAGGACGACCGGCACACCTATTCGAAAAAATACCTGCTCAACTCCATCGTCATGCTGTTGGGCGGCCGGGTGGCCGAAGAATTGGTGCTCGACCAACTGACCACCGGAGCGGGCAACGACATCGAACGCGCCACGGACATGGCCCGCAAGATGGTCTGCAAGTGGGGCATGAGCGAAAAGCTGGGACCGCTCTCCTACGGCGAACGCGACGAGGAGATTTTCCTTGGACGCGAACTCGTGCATCACAAGAACTTCAGCGAAGACACCGCGCGTCAGATCGATTCCGAGGTGCGCCGTATCGTGGAAGAATCCCACGCCAGGGCCAAGCAGCTCCTGGGCGACAACCTCGAGATTCTGCACGGTATCGCCAAGGCCCTGCTTGAACGCGAGACCATAAGCGGCGCTGACATCGATCGCATCATGCGCGGCGAGCCCCTGCCCGAGCCCGAGGGAAACGGAGGCGGGGCCGCGCCCCAGGAAAGCCCGGCCCCTGGACAAACGGACGGACAGGCCCCAGTGGATTCCGCTTCGGCAACGTCCGCAGACCCGGCCCAGGACGACCAAGCCTCGGAAAAGGCCGCCAACTCGGCTCCGGCGGAGCAGGCCCAGGAAAAAACCGACGCCGCGCCAGACGCAAAAAACCAGGATTCCCCGGAGGGAAAGGCCTAGGCCGATGAGCGCCGAGCATACATGGATACTTGCCGGGGGGCGGGCGCTTGAGCTCGCCCCCTTTGTCGTCATGGGCATTGTGAACGTGACGCCGGACTCTTTTTCCGACGGAGGAAAACACGACGCTCCGGGGGCCGCCGTTGTTCACGCCCGCGCCCTGTTCGACCAGGGTGCGACCATCCTGGACGTGGGAGGAGAATCCACCCGACCCTTCGCCCCGCCCGTGAGCCAGGAAGAGGAAACCAACCGCGTGTCGCCTGTCCTGCGCGAACTCTCCGGCGCGTTGCCGGACGCGTGTCTTTCCGTGGACACCTACAAGGCCGAAACGGCCAGCAAGGCCCTTGAGGCCGGGGCGCACATCGTAAACGACGTCTCGGCCTGCGCCTTCGATCCGGCCTTGCTGGACGTGGTGGCGCAGCACAAGCCGGGCTACGTGCTCATGCATTCGCAGGGGCGGCCCGAGACCATGCAGGTCGAACCCCGCTACGCGGACGTGGTGGAAGATGTGGCCGCCTTTTTCGAATCCGGGCTCGCCATGCTGGTCAACGCCGGACTGCCGGAGGACCGGGTGGTCCTGGATCCCGGCATCGGTTTCGGCAAGACCCTGGAGCACAACCTGGCCCTGCTGGCCGGGTTGGGACGGTTTCTCGGCCTGGGGCGGCCGGTGCTCATGGGGCTTTCGCGCAAATCCCTCTTTGGACAGTTGCTCGGCCTGGAAACCGGTCGACGCGACCCCGCCACCCAGGTGGCCACGGCCCTCGCCTGGGAGCGGGGAGCCCTTGTGCATAGGGTACACGACGTGGCCGGCGCCGTGGCGGCCCTGACCCTGGCCCGGGCCATGGCCGGAGGTCGGGCCTGACCGGGGGGCGGCCGCTGCGTGGGCGTTCGCATGCCCGAGGGGATAGAACGCTTCCGGTTATCGCGTCCGAGGTCCGTCTCGTGGCTGACGCATGCCGCGTCGCGCTTGCAAAAGCTGCAAAACCGATTAAGGAAGCCCGTGTCCTGACAGGAAACCGTCCGAAGCTTGGGCCGGCGCCTTCCTGCCCAGCCCCGCCGGACCGGGAGCGTAGCGCGCACGACAGCACGCGCATGCTGACCGCCATCGCCGAGGTCAGCCACAGACCATGACCTGGAATACCATCCTCGACTATTTGGCCCGCGCTCCCCTTTCCTGGCGGGAGGTGCTCGACATCGCCCTGGTGGGGTTCATCTTCTACCGGTTGATCCTCATGGTGCGGGGCACGCGGGCGGTGTCGGTCATCCACGGAATCGTGGTGGTGCTTGTGGCCTACTACCTTTCCGGGGAGTTCGGGCTCTTTACCCTGCACTGGTTGTTGACCAACTTCCTCAGTTCCTTTTTCCTGGTGTTGGTCATTTTGTTTCAGGCCGACATTCGCAAAGGGCTTTCCGAAGTGGGGCTTCGCTGGTTCGGGGGGAACAAGCGCGTCGGCGTGGCCGCTGAAACCGTGGAAAAACTCGTGGCCGCCCTTCGCATACTGGCCGACAGGCGCACCGGCGCACTGGTGGTGCTGGAACGCGGCGTGCCCCTGGGCGATTTGGCCGCCAAGGGGGTGGAAATGACCGCGCCCGTCAACGCCGACGTGCTGCTCACCCTGTTCAACACCCAGAGCCCCCTGCACGACGGGGCGGTGCTGGTGCAGTCGGGCCAGGTGTCTTCCGTGGCCTGCATTCTGCCGTTGGCCGCGCATCACGCCTTGGCCGCCAACATGGGCACCCGCCACAGAGCGGCCGTCGGGGTGACCGAAGAGACCGACGCCTTGGCCCTTGTGGTTTCCGAAGAGAAGGGCGTGGTCAGCGTCGCCGAGGGAGGTCAGCTTTCCGACCCCCTGGACGACGAGGCCCTGCGGAAGCTGCTTCTGACCAAATGGGCGGGGAAACTGTGAACAGCAACTGGTTCTATCGGGCGTTGGCCCTTTTTCTCGCCGTGTTTTGCTGGTATCTGGTCACCGGGCGCGAGCGCGTGGACAGCTGGGTGCGGGTGAAGGTGGAAATGACCGGACTGCCCGACTCGCTGATGTTGCGCGGGACCTTGCGCGACCACATCGACGTCTTGCTGCGCGGCCCCAAGGGGCTGGTGCGCAAGGTTGAGCCCGGCAGCCTGATTTATACCGTTGACGCCAGACAGGTGACCGCCGGAGTGAACACCGTCGTGGTCGAGCCGGGCAAGCTGCCTGTGGCCAAGCTCTTCGAGGTGGTGGAGGTGCGGCCGCAAAGCCTGGAACTGGTGGTGGAAAAGCGCGGGGCGCGCGCCGTCCCGGTTCGTCTGGTCTTCAAGGACGGCCTGGCGCGCGACTACAAGCTCACCGCCACGGTGGAGCCGCAAACCGTCACCGTGACCGGCCCCGAATCGGTGGTGCAGGGCGTGCGCGAGGCGCCCACCCAGCCGCTGGGGCTTCCGTCCGACCCTTCCGGGCACTTCGACGCCCCGGTCAGCCTGGTCCTGCCGGAGCAGACCGAAGCCCAGCCGCGTACGGTGAAGGCCCAAGTCACCTACCAGCAACTCACGCGCGAAACCTCTGTGGAAGTCCCGTTGCGGGTGTTGTACGCCGGACGCAAGCGGGTGAACGCCACGCCGGATTCGGTCACGTTGCGTATCAAGGCCCCGCTCCTCATGTTGCGCGAGGGGGGCTGGCGCGGGCTTTTCGACGCCTATCTCGAAGTGCCGGCCGAAGCCCCAGCCGGGCGCCAGGAAAAGGGCTACCGCGTGACGCTTCCCCAGGGATTCGAACTTCTCGAGGCCAAGCCGGAAAAGGCCACGATAGTGATAAAATGACACAGGAGCCTCAATGAACAAACGCCTTTTCGGAACCGACGGCCTGCGCGGCCAGGTAAATATCTACCCCATGACACCCGAGGTGGCGTTGCGCCTCGGCCTGGCCGCGGGCAACCATTTCCGCAACGGCAGGGGCCGTCATCGGGTGCTCATCGGCAAGGACACCCGACTGTCGGGCTACATTTACGAATACGCCCTGGCCTCGGGGTTCTGCGCCTCCGGCATGGATGTCTTTCTAGTGGGGCCTTTGCCCACGCCGGCCATTTCGTTTCTCACCCGCAGCATGCGCGCCGACGTGGGGGTGGTGATTTCGGCCTCCCACAATCCCTACATGGATAACGGCATCAAGTTCTTCGACCGCCACGGGTTCAAGTTGCCCGATGAAACCGAAGACGCCATCGCCGCCCGGGTGACGGAAAATACCTGCCAATGGGATTTCCCCGCCCCCGAGGAAGTGGGCCGGGCCTTCAAGGTGTCGGACAGTCCGGGGCGGTACAACGTCTATCTCAAGGGCACGATTTCGTCGGACCTCAAGTTCGACGGGCTCAAGATCGTCATGGACTGCGCCAACGGCGCGGCCTACCGCGTTTCCCCGCTGGTGTTCGAGGAACTCGGCGCCAAGGTGATCAGTCTCGGCGTGGAGCCGGACGGCATGAACATCAACCGCAAGGTGGGGTCGCTCTATCCCGAAGTGGCGGCGCGCGCGGTGCGTGACGCCGGGGCGGACATCGGCATCGCCCTGGACGGCGACGCCGACCGGGTGATCGTGGTGGACGAGAAGGGCAACGTGCTCGACGGCGACCAACTCATGGCCATCTTCGCCCTGGACATGATGGAGCGGGGGGAATTGCCCGGCAACATGCTGGTGGCCACGGTGATGAGCAACATGGCGCTCCAGGTGTTCATGGACGAGCGCGGCGGCCAGCTCGTGCGCACTCCCGTGGGCGACCGCTACGTGTTCGAGCGCATGCAAATCGAAGGGGCCATGCTCGGAGGCGAGCAGTCCGGGCACATCATTTTCAAGAAGCATGCGACCACCGGCGACGGCACCCTGGCGGCGCTTCAGCTCATTCGGATCATGCTGGAGCGGGGCCGGCCCCTTTCCGAATTGGCGCACCTGCTCGAACCCTATCCGCAGGAACTCATCAACGTCCACGTGGAGCGCAAGATCCCCTTCGACCAGGTTCCGGCCGTGCTCAAGACCGTGGCGGCCTGCGAGCAGGCCCTGGAGGGCAAGGGCAGGGTGCTTCTGCGCTACTCCGGCACCGAGGCCGTGGCCCGGGTCATGGTGGAAGGCCGGGACCAGCAACAGGTGCGCCGCCTGGCCGAGGAGTTGGCCGGCTGCCTCAAGGACCACCTGCGCTGAGGAAGTGGCGTACTGGACATTTCCGGCAATTCGTCTCATAAAGCGGTTTGGACGAAATTTTCGTCCTGGTATTCCTCGACAAGGAGAGGGACATGGAAATCAAGAAAGTCGTCATTCCGGTCGCGGGCTGGGGCACGGGATCCCTGCCGGCTACCAAGAACGTTCCCAAGGAAATGCTGCCCATCTACAACAAACCGGTGGTGCAGTACGTGGTCGAGGAAGCCCAGGCGGCGGGATGCACCGACGTGGTGCTGGTCACCAACCGCAACAAGGTCATTATCGAAGACCACTTCGACTACAACCTTGCGCTGGAAGACCTGCTGAAACGCACGGGCAAGAAGGACAAGCTTGAGATGGTGCGTCGGACCGCCGAAATGGTCAATATCATCTCGGTGCGCCAGAAACAGCACCTGGGCCTTGGACACGCCGTGCTTTGCGCCAAGGAGGTGGTCAAGGGCGAACCCTTCGCGGTCATGGTGGGCGACGACCTCATGTTCGGCATGGAGCCGGGCATCAAGCAGCTTATCGCCGTGGCCCAGGCCGAACATATGCCCGTGGTGGGCGTGATGCAGGTGCCGGCGGATAAGGTGTCGAGCTACGGCATCATCGACGCCGAAGAAATCGCCCCCTCGCTCTACCGGGTCAAGGACCTGGTGGAAAAGCCCAAACCCAGCCAGGCGCCCTCGAAACTGGCCATGGTGGGCCGCTACGTGCTCTTCCCGGACATCTTCGAACATCTCGAAGCCCTGAAGCCCAACGAAGCCGGCGAATACCACCTCACCGACGCCCTGCGCGGCCTGGCCAAGAACGGACGCCTGCTGGCGGTGAAAATTCGCGGCCAGCGTTTCGACTCCGGTGACTGGGTGGAGTATCTGACCGCCAACATTTACTTCGCCTTGCAGGACGAAGGACTGCGCTATCCGCTGATTGCCAGGCTCAAAGAGCTTCTTCCCGACGGATAATTCTTCGCGCGGGGGCCGCCCAGGCGGCCCCTCGCGTGGCGCAAACCCGGAATCCGGCGGCTTCTTCCCCACAGGCGGTTTCGCGAACCCCTGGTCCGGGTTTCCGGCAGACAGACAAAGGCCGCCCGGACGTTTCGCGCCTCTTTATGGCCTTCGGGCCAACCCGCGCTTCGCAATCCCTCCCAAGGATCGGTTCTCCATGAACGCCGTCAAGGCCGTGCTGCTCTCGCCGCCGTTCGGCGTGCTCACCTACAGTGTGCCCGCCCTGTTTTCCGGCTGGGACCTGCCGCCCGGACTGCGCGTGGCCGTGCCCGTGGGCGGCTCGCTTCGCGCGGCGGTGCTGGCCGGACGGGACGAACGCCCTCCCGAGGGGGTCTCGCTCAAGGATATTCTCTGGCCCCTTGAGCGCTCGCCCCTGCTTTCGCCCGACTATGTGGCCATGGCCGAAAACCTGGCCGCTCGCCAGTCAATCTTCCTGGGCCAAGTGCTTTCCTCGCTCGTGCCGGCCGGGCTGCGCACGGCCAGGGCGCATCTGACCTGGAGGAGCGGCGGCCGGCGCGTCAAGTTGGGATTGGGTCAGCTGTCCGGCCTGGAGGAGGGGCGTCTGGCCGAACTGGCCTTGGCCTGGCGCGCGGGAGAGGTCGAGCTGGCCTTCGCCGCCATGGACCGGGATTTGGCCTACCGGCTGGGAGTGGACCCGCCCTGGCCGGTGCGTCCCGCGGCCAAGGCCCAGACCGGGGTGCTGGAATGTTTGTTCGCCCGTGGTCCCATGACCGCCAAGGCCCTGCGCGAGGCCCTGGGACCCTCCGCCGCCCAGGCCCTGGTCAAGCTGGAGGCCAAGGGGTGTGTGCTGCTCGGTCCAGCTCCCGACGATCCCGAGGAAACGCCGGAGATCCAACCGCCGGGCGCGCCCCCTCCGCTGACGGACGAGCAGCGCCTGGCCCTGGAGGAAATGTCGCCCCTGGTGGGGCATGGACAAACCCGGCTGGTGCATGGCGTCACGGGCAGCGGCAAGACCCGGCTCTACTTCGAGCTGGCCGCCAAGTGCCTGGAACAGGGGCGTTCCGCGTTGCTCTTGGCCCCGGAAGTGGCCTTGGCCCAGGCGCTACGTTCCCGGGCCCGGGCCTGGTTCGGGTTCGATCCGGTCTTTTCCCACGGCTACCAGACGCCGGCCAAGCGGGAGCGGACCTTTCGCGAGATGGGACGGGAGCGGGGACCGCGTTTGATCGTGGGCACTCGCTCGGCGCTTTTTCTGCCCGTGTCCAACCTGGGCCTCATTGTGCTCGACGAGGAGCACGACGCCTCGTTCAAGCAGGACGAGCGCATGAACTACCAGGCCAAGGAAGTGGCCTACTTTCGAGCCATGCGCGAAAAGGCCCTGCTGGTCCTGGGGTCGGCCACGCCGGACGTGAAGACTTACCACGCGGCCCGCGAAGGGCTGTTGCCCGTGTCCGTGCTGGCCAAGCGCGCCGGTCCCGGCCGGCTGCCCGACATCGAACTGGTGAACGTGGCCGACAAGGACAAGGCCGTGCTTCTGCGCTTTGACGGCCAGCGCGACCGGGCCGGGCTTCTGGTCGAACGCAGTCTCAGGGAACTGCGCGAAACCGTGGACCGGGGCGAACAGGCCATCATCCTGCTTAACCGTCGGGGCTTTGCCCCGGTGCTCTACTGCCTGGACTGCGAAACCATCGTGGGTTGTCCCAATTGCCAGGTGTCGCTCACCTACCACAAGGCGCGCGAGCGTCTGGTTTGCCACTACTGCGGCTTGTCGCAACCGTTTCCCCGGCCGTGCGCCTCGTGCGGGTCCACGAGTTTCCTCCCCATGGGCGAAGGAACGGAAATGCTGGCCGACCAACTGACTGCGGCCCTTCCGCCGGAGGTCGCCCTTGCCCGGCTCGACCGCGACGCCGCCCGTCGCGCCGAACGGGCCGAGGCCATTCTCGACGACTTCGCCAAGGGCCGCACCCAGGTCCTGGTGGGCACGCAGATGTTGTCCAAGGGGCACGACTTTCCCCAGGTGACCTTGGTCATCGCGGCCGATGCGGACCTGGGGCTGAACCTACCCGACTACCGGGCCCGGGAGCGCGCCTTTCAGATGCTCGTGCAGGTGGCGGGCCGGGCCGGACGGGGAGAGCGCCCCGGCAAGGTGCTCATCCAGACCCGCACCCTTCAGGACCCCTTCTGGGAATACGTGCGCCAGGCCGACTACCGAGGCTTTTTCGAGGACGAGTTGGCCAGGCGGCGCAAATACGGTTATCCCCCGTTCGTCAAACTCGGATTGGTCCGGGCCAGCTATCCCCGCGACTGGGAGTGCGGACCCGAAGTCCTGTCCGCCCTGGCCAAGGACCTGCGCGGCGTGCCGGGCGTACGCGTCCTGGGTCCGGCTCCGGCCCCGATTCCCCTGGTGCGAAACCGGCTGCGCTTCCACTGTCTGCTCAAGGCCCAGGATTGGCCCGCCATCCGCCAAGCCTACGCCAAGGCCGTCCATGGGGCCAAAGGGCCGGGCAAGCTGCGTTTGGCCTTGGACCTGGACCCCGTGGACATGTTGTAGACGTCCGTGTTGGGTTCAACTGCATGCAATGATTGTTTTTGTCCTGGAAAAACAGCGGCATGTTTTTCCAGGATGCGGCACTAGAACCGCACCAGGACTTTTTTCGCTCCCCGACTGCCCGCCCGTTCGAACGCCTCCGTCACCTGGCAGAAAGGCAGGGTGGCCTCGATCAGGCCGGTAGGGTCCACCAGACCTTCGGCCAGGGCATGCAACGCCAAGGCGATGTCTCCGCAACGCGACCCCATCAGGGTAATTTCGTCCACCACCACACGGGCCATGTTCAGGCCGGTTTTGGCTTCGGTTGTGGTTTTGCACACCACGGTTCCCTCGGGCCGCACCAGGTTCAGGGCGGCTTCCAGGCCTTCCGGGCGTCCGGTGGCCTCCACCACGATGTCGTACGTTCTTGGCGCCTGGGCAGGGTCATGCAGGGCCGTGGTCACGCCGAATCGCTCGGCCAGGGAGAGCTTTTCCGGGTGGCGACCGTAGAGGGTGATGTTCGGATTGTGGTGGCGAAGCCCCAGGGCGACGAGCAGGCCCAGCTTGCCGTCCCCCAATACGGCCAGGCGGTGTCGGGCGGTGAGGTGGAGCTGTTGCCCCACCTCCAGCGCGGCCGCCAGGGGCTCGGCGAATACGGCCTTTTCGTCGGCAAGGTTGTCGGGGATCGGGCGCAGGTTGCCCACCGGCAGGGTAAAATGGGTGGCGAACACGCCGTCTTTGCCCAGAATACCCAGTGTGGTGCGGTCCGGGCAGTGCCTGGCGTCGCCGGCGCGGCACAGGGGACACTTTCCGCAGCCCAGATTGATGTCCCCCGCCACGCGTCGGCCTTCCAGAGCGGGATGGTCCGGGGCCTTTTCCACCACGGCGACGAACTCGTGGCCCGGGATGCCGGTGAAGTTGTAGTAGCCTTTGAGCAGTTCCAGATCGGTATTGCACACTCCGGCCAAAACGGTGCGCAACAGGGCTTCTCCGGGACCGGGGACGGGCAGGGGACGCTCTTCGAGGCGAAGCGTCTTGTCGCGGATGACGGCGGCGAGCATGAAAGACTCCTTGGCGAGGTGGAACGGGGCAAGGCCAAACGCGGCCGGCGCCATGCGGGCCGGATCGCCGGAAGCTATCGTTTCGCGATCCCCGCCGCAAGGCGCGGTCGCTGGCGCGCTGCGGGGGACGGCCTCGCGACGCCGGCGGGAGTGAAGCCCCGCGGGTGGAAACCTGGCGCGCGGCCGGCCGGGAAAACGGACCGAACGGCCCGTTCCTGGCCATTGACCCGGACGGCGATTCGTTGCATCCAAGGACGGTGAACGCCATGAACCGCATGTCTCGTCCGACGCGTTTGCTCGGGCAGATTTTTTTTGTCCCTCGCGACCCGTTGCGCTCGGCGCTTGCCAGCCGGACGCGTCCGGGCCGTCTGGCGCAAGGATTCGCCGCCCACGTCGCGAACGGTTTGTCCCGGGCCTGCCTATGAGCGAGGAAATCCTGAACGAAACCGCCTCCGGCCCGGCCCGGCTCGACCAGTTCTGGACCGTGGCCCTGGCCCCGCGCGAAGTGGCCCGGGCCAGGATTCAGGAATGGATCAAGGACGGCTTGGCCACGGTGGAGGGGGACGTGGTGCGCAAACCCTCGCACAAGCTGCGCGGGGGCGAGTTCCTTGGCTTGACCATTCCGCGCGTCTCCAGCCTGGCCGGTCCCGAGGCGGGCAGCCTGGCGCTGGCGTACCGCGACGAGCATCTGCTTGTTTGCGACAAGCCGGCCGGACTTACGGTGCACCCCGCGCCGAGTTGCCCGGAGGGGACCCTGGTCAACCGGCTGCTCCACCATTTTCCCCAACTGGGTTCCCTGGCCGGAGAGCGGCCAGGCATCGTGCATCGCATCGACAAGGACACTTCGGGGCTTCTCGTTGTGGCCCTGACGGAACCCGTGCGCCTGCGCCTGGCCCAGGCCTTTGCCAAACGCCAGGTGAGCAAGACATATCTGGCCCTGGTGCACGGAGTCCCCGCGAAAGCGAGCGCGACCCTGACCGGCCCCATCGGCCGCGACCCCAAGCACAAGACGCGCATGGCCGTGTTGGCGGGCGGGCGTCCCGCGCAAAGCACCTACCGGGTGGTCTGGACAAGCCCGGATCGCACGGCCAGCCTGCTCGAAGTCGGCATCGCCACGGGGCGCACCCATCAGATACGCGTTCACATGGCGGCCGAGGGCCATCCTCTGTTGGGCGACGCGCTCTACGGTCCGGCCGAACACGCCAGGCTCAAAAGGGAACGCCCCGTGTTGGCCAAGCTTCTCGGGCGCCAGATGCTCCATGCCTGGAAACTGGCCTTCACCCATCCGGTCACCGGTGAGGAGTTGGCCTTCACCTGTCCCGCGCCCAGGGACTTCTGGCGCGTTCCCCTGGTCATGGGGCGCACCCTGGGCAAGGTGGGCATCGTGGGACTGCCCGGCTGCGGAAAGAGCGCGGTTCTGGCCGAGTTTGGTCGCCGGGGATATCCCACCTGGAGCGCCGACGCCTGCATCGCCGAACTGTACCAGCCCGGCCGCGACGGCTGGGACTTGTTGCGTCGTCGCTACGGGGAGCGCTTCACCCCGCGCGACGACGCCCCGGTGGACAAGGTGGTCCTTTTGGCCGCCATGCGGGCCTCGGACAATTTCCGGCGCGAGGTCATGGAGCTTCTCTATCCCCCCGCGCTGGAGAATCTGCGCGCCTTCTGGCGCGAGCACGCCGGGGACCGCGTGGCATTCGCCGAGGTGCCCATGCTTTTGGAAGCCGGCTGGCTGACCGGAGGCGCGGTGGATTTCGCCATCGGCGTGGGCTGTCCCCAGGACGTGCGCCACGCTCGTCTGAAAACCCGAGGCTGGGACCAGGCCACCATCGATCTGGTGGACGGATGGCAGTGGACCTGGGAGAAAAAACGCGCCGCCTGTCGCTACGGCCTGGACAATTCCGGCACCCTGGAAGACCTGCGCGCCGCAGTCAGCGCGCTGGCCGACACCTTGCGCCGCGAGCGCATCGCGCCCGTGCGCGCCCTGCTGGAGTCATGGCGCGCGGGGGGGCTGGTCGCCGCGCGTCCAGACGTCGAGGCCGAAGGCTGAGGCGGGTTTTGTGATTCCCCTCAAGGACAACATTCCCCGCATTCACCATCCCCTGGTCGTGTGGGCGATCTTTTTCTGCAATCTGGCGGCGTTTCTTTTCGAGGAGGTTCTGCCCCAGGACCAACTGTCCACCCTGATCCAGCTCTACGGCGTGGTGCCGGCCAGACTCCTGGACGCCCAGTACGCCGCCCGGGCGGGCTATCCCGCCGGAGGGCTGGACACTCTGATCACCTACATGTTTCTGCACGGGGGATGGATGCACTTCCTCTTGAACATGTGGGTGTTTTGGATTTTCGCCGACAACGTGGAAGACGCCCTGGGCAAGGTGCGCTTCGTCGTCTTCTACCTGACGTGCGGCGTGCTGGCCGCCGGGTTGCACGTGCTGTTCAACCCCGGTTCCACCACGCCGGTGGTGGGAGCCTCGGGAGCCATCGCCGGGGTGATGGGAGGATACTTTCGGCTTTTTCCGCACGCCCGGGTGGTGGTGCTTGTTCCCATTATCATCATTCCGTGGATTATCGAGGTCCCGTCCCTGGTCTTTCTGGGTATCTGGTTCCTTATCCAGATCCTTTCCGGACTCACGGACACCGGAGACGGCGGAGGCGTCGCCTGGTGGGCCCATGTGGGCGGCTTTCTTTGCGGTCTGGCGCTTGTGCGCTTTTTGGGAGCGCGCGACTGCCGATACTGCTACCTGCCGGAGAACCGCTCCTATCGGCGTCTTTGAGACAAACGGTCCCTGGACAAATCCCCATCGGTGCTTATTTCAAGAATCCCTTACAGATGCGGCCCCTGAGGGCTTCACGATCCGCGCACATACGAGGACGACATGCTTTCCATTCAAAACCTGCACGTGAACATCGGCGACCGGGAAGTGCTCAAGGGCATCAACCTGGAAATCAAAGACAACGAGACGTTCGTTTTGTTCGGTCCCAACGGGTCGGGCAAGACCACTCTGCTCATGACCCTCATGGGCTTCGGCAACTACACCATCACCAAAGGGACCATCACCTTCCGCGGTCATGACATCACCAACGCCCCCATCTACGAACGGGCCCGGTTGGGAATCGGCATGTCGTTTCAGCGTCCGCCCACCATCCACGGTCTGAAGACCCGCGACCTGGTTCGCATGGCCGCCCAGGGAACGCCCGTGGACGTGGACGCCCTGGCCGCCAAGGTGAATATGACCGACTTTCTCGAGCGCGACATCAACGCCGGCTTTTCCGGCGGCGAGATCAAGCGCTCGGAACTCTTGCAGCTCATGGCCCAGCGTCCGCGCCTGGTGCTTTTCGACGAGCCCGAATCCGGGGTGGATTTGGAAAACATGAAGCTCATCGGCAATACCGTGCGCCAACTGCTGGGCGGTCCCTGCGGCGACACGACGGAACTCAGCCGGCGCCAAATCCGCTGCGCCCGTAACACCGCCGGCCTCATCATCACCCACACCGGCTACATCCTCGAATACCTCAACGCCGACCGGGGACAGGTGATGTACGAAGGCAAGCTCTGCTGCGAGTCCAATCCCCGCGACATACTCGACCACATCAGCCGCCACGGCTACCAGGAATGCCTGCGCTGCCTGGCCTAATCGGAGCATATTCAGCCATGAAACCCATCGACCTTTCCGAATTCGACTTCAAGGCCCCGGCTCCCAAGACCGTGGACGACCTGAAAACCCTGGACGAGGTGGACAAGCAGGAACTGCTCATGTCCGGCGTGGACGTGTCCGACCAGTCGGTGAGCGGCTCGTTCATGCAGATCGACCATGGCGCCGTGCATTGCCAGTCCAAGCGCGCGGGCCTGGAGCTCATGGACATCAAGGCCGCCCTGGCCAAGTACGACGGCCTGAAGGACTATTATTGGACCCTGCTCGATCCCGACAAGGACGAATTCACCCGCGCCACCGCCGACAATCTGCACGGCGGATATTTCATCCGCACCGAGAAAGGGGCCAAGATCACCGAGCCGGTGCAGTCCTGTCTTTTCATCAAGGGCGACATGGTGGGGCAGAACATCCACAATATTGTCATTGTGGAAGAGGACTCGGAACTGCACATTCTCACCGGGTGTTCCGTGGCCCATGGGTCCAAGGGCGCGGCCCATATGGGCGTTTCCGAATTTTTCGTGAAGAAGAACGCCAAGCTCACCTTCACCATGATCCACAACTGGGCCGAGAACAGCGTGGTGCGCCCGCGGACGGCCGGCGTGGTGGATGAGGGCGGCGTGTTCCAGAACAATTACGTTCTGCTCAAGCCCGTGAAAGACCTGCAGAGCTATCCCACCATCACCTTGGCGGGAAAGGGATCGGTCGCCCGGTTCAATTCCGTCATGGTGGCGCCTCCCGGTTCCCATGTGGACAGCGGAACACGCATTATTCTGGCCGCTCCCGACACCAGGGGGGAGTCCATCGCCCGCACCATCACCACCGGCGGCACCATTATCGCCCGGGGACACATCGTGGGCGACTCCGTGCCCGCGCGCGGACACCTGGAATGCAAGGGCCTTATCCTGGGCGGCGGCCTCATCCACGCCATTCCCGAGCTGGAAGCCACCAAGGACGGCGTGGAACTCTCCCACGAAGCCGCCGTGGGCAAAATCGCCCAGGAGGAGATCGAATACCTCATGGCCAGGGGCCTGGACGAGGAAGAAGCCACCTCCACCATCGTGCGTGGCTTTCTCAACGTCGACATCATGGGGTTGCCCGAGAAACTGCGCAAGGTCATCGAGGAAACCATCGACGAGACCGGCAAGGACATGTTTTAACAGGGCAAATACAAGACGATATAAAGCGAGCGCAAGGGGGGAGGGGACGTTTGTTCGAAAACGTTTCCTTCCCCTTTGATTTTTTTATTCTTCCTTCCGCGTTCTTCTCTCCTGCTCGCCTTGCCATACGACGTCCGCAATGGTAGCGGCGAATTTATGCCAGGATACAAGGGACATGTGGCTGGGGCGTTGGCCGTCACCGGGGCGGCTCTGGGAGGGGCGTACTGGCTCGGGGTGTACAGGCCCGAGCCCAAAACCATGGCGGTGCTGGCGGTGCTGGCGGTGCTGGGAGCGCTCTTTCCCGATGTGGACACCAGCTCGAAAGGCCGGCACATCTATTACGGGGCCGCTTTGGTGGCCGACGTTGTTCTGATTCTCAAAAATCAATACCGCTATGCGGCGCTTCTGGGGTTTTGCGCCCTATTGCCGGCCATTGGCTCGCACAGGGGGTGGACCCACACCTGGTGGGCCGGACTCATCATCCCCAGTCCGGTCATTCTGGTTCCCATGATGCTTTTGCACATGCCGTGGCCGGGTTTGGTGCCCTATTACGTCGCCGCGGTGTTGGGGTATTATTCCCACCTGCTGCTTGACGGCCAGTTCACATGACGAGCGCTTCGGCGATAAGGCGGGGTGCTAGAACAAAAGAATCAGGCTGAGCAGGATGGCCATGGCCGTGACCATGCTCACCAGCAGTCCGATAAGCAGCGTGTCGGGCAGGGAGGTATAGGTCAGGTCCAGGGTGCTGATCTGGCGGCGAATGGTGAAAAAACGCCAAGCGGCCAGCACCAGGACCACCGAGCCGGTGATGAACGAGGACACCCCCAGGATGCGGGATTCGGCCAGGATTTTGTGCGAAATGGTGGCGTTGCCGAGCAGGTTCATGGCTTCGCGGAGCACGAAATCGAAGCGCAGGGCCACGAAGCTGAAGACGAAAAAGGCCACGGCCGTACGGCACCAGGCCAGAAAGGTTCGCTCGTTGGCCAGGTGGTTGCGCTGCACCGCGAGGAGGGTGGTGGCGTCCCGGGGCAGGTCGGGGCACGTGGACTTTGCGCGGGTCATCGCCGGTATTCGAAAAGGTCGGAGGTGTCCACGCCGTCCAGGTGAAAGAGAAACGGCGTGCAGGTCCCGGAACGGATCACCCGAACGCTTCCCTTGAACCGGACCCCGGGCCGTATGCCGTACCGCTTGAGAAAGTCCGGTCCGGGATCGGCCCCGCTGGTCAGGACCAGGGGGTGGGCGCGTCCCAGGAGGTGGGCCACGTCCGGGGCGCGCCGTTTCGTCTTGAAGGTGAAGAGCGTCCGGTAGGGCCGATAGGGCGGGCTGCCGAAAGCCTCACTTGGCGGGACCGGTTTCACCGACACGACAGTGAACACGGCGGGAACGTCGTCGTACGTGCAGGGACCGCCCACCCGATGCGGTTGAGCCTGCGTTTCCAGTGACGCAACAAGCAACAGCGCAAGAAAACAGCAGACTGAAACAATTGGCTTTTTCATGGCATTTTCTCCGCTAACCCAGCACCAGACGCAGATAGAGGTCGCCCTTCCAGGGGCCGATGCGCCGGCCCAATCCTTTGAGGCGGATGGGCTGGCCCAGGGTGTAGTCCTTGGGCAGGGTGAACTCCACGGTGCGTTGCTCGCTGGAAAGCCCCATGGCGATGCCCACCCGGAGTTTGGAGCCGGGCAGCAGGCTTGTCGGCGGCACCTGCACGGTCTGTTCGTCGTCGAGTTGGCGTTTGAGCGCCGAAGCCACTGATCCGAGAAATCCGCCCGAGAGATTGAGCGACCATTTGGAGTCGCCCACGCTCACGCCCAGGTTGCGTTCGGTCTTGACCTGGCCGGCCGCCTTGCCCTTGCGCAGTTCGTTGTAGATGTCGTCGAACACCTGCCTGGCGAAGGGGTCCTTCAGGATGTCCTGCAAGACGTCTTCGCGGCGGAAATAGTACGATGTCTTGGCCGAGTCCTGTCGGGAGGCCTTTTTGTAGGCGGCCTTGGCCTTTTTCCAGTCGCCTTCGCCGGGTGTTTTTTCCGGTTCCGGGGGGGGCTTGGCCTTGTCCTTGGGCGGCGGCTTGGCCCGCTCCTCGGCGAGCACCTGGCGCAACAGCAGGTAGGCCTCGTTGAGTTTCTGGAAGCGGCGCTTGGCCAGGTGGTCCCCGGCGTTCAAGTCCGGGTGGTGACGAAACGCCTGTTGCCTGTAGCCCTTCTTGACGTCTTCGAGCGTGGCGGAGGGAGCGACGCCGAGAATGCGGTAGGCGTCGGCCAGGTTCATGGTTCGGGTTTCCCGGGAATCGGGACGCCGTGAATGCGCAGGGCGCTCGGGGCGTCGTCGTCCCCGTCGTGGACCAGATCGTTTTCCCGAAGGTAGGCGATCCCCTGGCGCACGAATTCCTCGAAGCCGGCCTCGGGGTTCACGCCGGGACAGTATTCCTGGATCATGGTCCAGCTCTCCCGGTCCAGCAGGTTGCCCCGGAAGAACGGCCAGGCCCGGCAGATGTCGGGGCGGGCGGGATGCACGCCGCAGCCCTGGTCAAAGAACACGCACGCGCCCTGGTCGTTGCAGGCGAGTTGGATCTTGGCGCCGGAGCGCAGGGCGTAGGTGGCGAGAAACCGCTCCAGGTCCAGGCCCAGGTGGGCGGCCAACCGGGCCTGATCCCTGGCGGTGAGCACGATGCCGCCCTCGCCGCTGCAACAGTGGCCGCACCGCTGACAGACGAAGGCCTTCAATGCGGCGGTCATGGTCGGCCTCAGTTGGAAAAAAGTCTGCGATGCTCCACCATGAGGCACCGGTCCTCGATGACGGTCATGGCGGTGGGGGAAAGAAGCTGCCGGGCCTCGTAGCTGTAGATGCCGCTTTGCATCCAGAAAACCTTGGGCAACGTGCCCAGGGCCAGAACTTCCTTGGCGTGGGCCGGACAGAACTCCGAAGCGCGGAACAGGTCGACCACGTCGATGGGATGGGGAACGTCGCCCAGGCTGGGATAGGTGGGCAGGCCCCAGATGTTCTTGCGCACGGGATGCACGGGGTAGACCATGAATCCGGCCGAGATGAGGTAACGCCCCACCATGTCGACGGCGCTGCCGGGTTTGTCCTTTGCGCCGACCACGGCGATGGACCGGCACTGGCTGAGGGTCGTTTTCAGGTCTTGGTCACTGAAGAGCATACGGCGTCACCTTTTTGTTTACAGTCGAATTCGTTGCGTTCTATAGGCGCTGATACCGCTTGGCAAAGTCTTACTAACCGGAAAAACCGCCTGGCCTCAAGCGGAACCTGCCGGGATTCGGGGGTCTTCGCGTCTTTCCCGGATTCGGGCGTGGCCGCGGCCGCGGCCGGGCCGGCGAATCGGGGTCGGACTGGAAAAGGTGAAGTTTCGGACGTTCCGCAAAGGCTCGGCCGTTTTCGGCCGATCGCCGCAAGGCTCAAGAAGCCAACGCACGCACAAGGAGGCTCGAAATGTTCGAATCCATCGCGGTGCTGCCGGCCGAGGAAATGGCCGTCAGGCACGCCAAATGCCGTGACTTCCTGGCGAAAGTCGCCCCAGAAGCCCAGGGCCTCTTCGTCTTTTCCCGCATCGGCATCTACTATCTCACCGGATCGCTCGGCAACGGCGTTTTCTGGCTCCCGCTGGAAGGCGAGCCCGTCTACATGGCCCGCAAGGGAGCAGAGCGGGCCCGGCTGGAATCGCCCCTGGCCAACATCGTGTCCTACCGTTCGTATGGGGACATCGCCAAGATTTTCGCCCAGTTCGGTCAGTCCCTGCCCCAGGTGGCCGCCGCCGAGATGAGCGGATTGCCCTGGTCCATGGCCGGCATGTTCCAGTCCAAGCTGTCGGGGGTGCGTTTCGTGCCCGGCGACATGGTGCTCAGCCGGGCCCAGGCCCTCAAGAGTCCCTGGGAGCTGGAGCGCATGCGCCTGTGCGGCGAGCGGCACCGTCAGGCCATGGAGGAACGCCTGCCCGAACTGATCAAGCCGGGCATGAGCGAACTCGATATCGCCATTCTCATTTCGGACCTGTTTCTCAAGATGGGCCACTACGGCATGTTGCGCATGGCCGGACACGGGGAAGAGAGCTACATCGGACAGGTCAGCGTGGGCGATTCCGGCAACTACCCTCTGGTGAACAACATGACCCTGGGACTGCGGGGCATGCATCCATCCGCGCCGTTCATGGGCTACGCCGGCCGGGTGTGGAAGCCCAAGCATCTGCTCACCCTGGACGTGGGCTTCGTGGTCGAGGGCTACAACACCGACAAGACCCAGGTGTACTGGTCCGGTCCCGAGGCCTCCATTCCCGATGCGGTGCGAAAGGCCCAGGACACCTGCTTCGCCGTGATGAGCCACGTGGCCGAGAACATGAAACCGGGCGCCATACCGTCCCAACTGTGGGCCTGGGCCGTGGAGCACATGGACAAGGCCGGCTATATGGAGGGCTTCATGGGGCTTGGCGGCAACAAGGCCCCCTTCCTGGGGCACGGCATCGGCCTGGTGATCGACGCCTGGCCGGTCATCGCCAAGGGATTCGACGAGCCCCTGCAGGAGGGAATGGTCATGGCCGTGGAACCCAAGATCGGCGTGCCGGACGTGGGCCTGTTGGGCGTGGAGAACACCTTCGAAGTCACGCCTGCGGGTGGGCGCTCCCTGACCGGCATGCGGGCCGGATTTCTCTGCATCGAATAAAGCGGACGCTGTGATGCGAAAACGGGGAGCGCAGGGCGCTCCCCGCCTTGTGTGTGGCCGCATTTCGTCCGCTGGGCCGACGGCGGTTCTTGCTCGTGTTTGCCTCAAGGCAAAGAGGCGAAGAGGCCTTCAGGGACGCGACGCTAGGGCGTGTCTCCCTGGGGGGGCGCGGTCATGGCGTCCATCAGGCTCACGGTCAGGCGCACGAAATCGGCTTCGGTGATGATGCCCACCAGCTTGCCGTCTTCCACCACGGGCAGGCAGCCGTACTTGTGGTCGAGCAGCAACTGGGCCGCCTGACGGAGTTTGGCGTCCGGCGGCAGGGTGACCACGTCGGTGCGCATGACCTCGCGCAGGGGAATGGTCGCCGCCAATTCGTCCTGAACGTTCTGTTCGATCTCCGACAGGATCGACACGGCCAGCGACAAGAGGTCACGATGCGTGATGAGGCCGATGAACGCTCCCTCGCCGTTGACGATGGGGACATGGCGCACCCGGGCCATCTCCATGATCTGCTTGGCCGTGTACAGCGAATCGGATTCGAGCAGGGTGAAGAGCTGCGTGCTCATGAGGTCGCGTACGGTGAGCATGGACGGACCCTCCCGGGTATGATTTCAGGCATTGCACATCCGATCGTCTTTTCTGTCAAGAAAATTGCCGGGTATGGCCAACTTTCATCGGCCAAGGCGAGTCCATGCGGGCTTTTCGGCCCCGAAACGGAAGCTTTTCATAGGGTTGCCCCGCGTTGCGCGTTCAATGGGCCCGCGTCGCCGCCGGATCGCCAAGCCCGACTCGGGCGTTGACTTGGGGGGAGAAATTTGTTTGTGCTCCCAAACCGCTGGCCTAACGGAGGAAACCGTTTTATCTTGAAAGAAACCGATGGGGGGGGCATGCTGGGCCAAGCATGGGGCAAAGTCGACATCGATCCCAGACGCAGCCGGGAACGCATGGTGCGCGAACAACTCGTGAGCCGGGACATCACGTCGAACGCGGTGCTCGCCGCCATGCGTAAGACGCCCCGCCACCTCTTTGTGGAGCCGGCCCTGAGGCCCAACGCCTACGAGGATCATCCCCTTCCCATAGGATTCGGACAGACCATTTCCCAGCCCTACGTGGTCGCCTGGATGACCGAACTGCTCGACGTGCATCCGGGCATGAAGGTGCTGGAGATCGGAACCGGTTCAGGATATCAGACGGCCATCCTGGCCGAGATGGGCGCGGCGGTCTACAGTGTGGAGCGCATAGCCGAGCTTCACGCCATCGCCAAGGAGCGCCTGGCCTCCATGGGATACGGCCGGGTGTGGTGCAAACTCGACGACGGCACCCTGGGTTGGCCGGAAGAGGCCCCCTTCGACCGCATTCTGGCCGCCGCGGGCGGTCCGGTCATACCAGGGCCGCTTTTGGCCCAGTTGGGAGACCCCGGCATCCTGGTCATGCCCGTGGGGACGCGCCAGGGCCAACACCTGGAAGTGGCCCGCAAACGGGGCGGACAGGTTTCGGTGGAGCGCCTGGGCGGAGTGAAGTTCGTCGATCTCGTGGGCCGTTTCGGCTGGCGGCAGACCTAACGTGAAGGAAGTATGATGAAAATCACGCTCAAGAACAAGAAAAAGACCCCCACGGAGGCTCCCTCCAGCTGCGCCAGCTGTTCCCAGGCTTCCTCCTGCAAGACCAAAAACCCCAACGATTGCTCCGAGTCCAAGCAAAAGCTTCAAGACGAGCGCATTCGCAACACCTTGTCCAAGATCACCTACAAGCTTTTCGTCATGAGCGGCAAGGGTGGCGTGGGCAAGAGCTCCATCGCGGTCAACCTGGCCACGGCCCTGGCCGGCATGGGACGCAAGGTCGGCATACTCGACGTGGACCTGCACGGACCCAACGTGCCGAGGATGCTTGGCATTTCTGGAAACCTGGACGCCACGGAAAAGGGCGAAGTCATTCCGAAGTGCTTCGACGAAAACCTGTGCGCGGTGTCGGTGGAGTCGCTTCTGCGCGATCCCGACCAGGCCGTGCTTTGGCGCGGTCCCATGAAAAGCTCGGCCATTCGCCAGTTCATCAGCCAGGTCACCTGGGGCGATCTCGATTATCTGGTGATCGACTCCCCTCCGGGAACGGGCGACGAACACATGACCGTGTTGCGCACCATTCCCGACGCCCTGTGCGTGGTGGTCACCACCCCGCAGGAAGTCTCCCTGGCCGACGTGCGCAAGGCGCTCAATTTTCTGCAGTACGCCAAGGCCAACGTGCTCGGCCTGGTGGAAAACATGAGCGGGTTGGTCTGCCCCCACTGCGGCAAGGAAATCGAACTGTTCAAGAAGGGCGGCGGCAAGGAACTGGCCGAAAAGTACGGCATCGAATTCCTCGGGGCCGTGCCGCTCGATCCCCTTACCGTGGTCGCCGGCGACATGGGCAAGCCCGTGGTGCTCATGGAGACGGATTCTCCCGTGAAAAAGGCCCTCGTGTCCCTGGCCCAAGCCATCGACACGGCCGCCAAGTCGAGTCTTGAGGCGCACGCCTCGATCAGGTCCTGATCGAAAGTCCGCCGGGCGCGCCGTGACGAGCGCGTCCCGGCGGACAACCGGCCGCGGCCAGCAGGCGGCGGCCACACCGAAGCCGGAGTCGCCAATTCATGAATCTGCCCACCATGCTCACCCTGGTCCGCGTCGCGGTGACGCCTATTCTGGTGCTCATGCTCTATTGGCCGGGACCGTGGATGTGTTTTTTCGCCATGCTGCTTTTCATCGCGGCGTCGGTGACGGACATTTTCGACGGCATGCTGGCCCGGCGCATGGGGCTGGTCACCAACCTGGGCAAATTTCTCGACCCCCTGGCCGACAAACTGCTCATCTGCTCGGTGCTCATCATGCTCGTGCGGCTGGACTGGGTGGAGGCGTGGGTGGCCGTGGCCATCATCGGCCGGGAAATGGCGGTGACCGGGCTTCGCGCCGTGGCGGCGGACGAGGGCCTGGTGATCGCGGCGGACAGATACGGCAAGCTCAAGACCATCATCCAGATCGTGGCCTTGTGCCCGATCATGTTGCACTATCCGTTCTGGAAAATTGATCCGGCCCCGGTGGGCACGTCGCTTTTGTACGTGGCCTTGATCCTCGCCCTGGGCTCGGGGTTCAATTATTTTCGGGGGTTTTTCAAGCGGTGGGGCAAGACGGCCGGCTGACGCCCGGGCACTGACGGCATGGCAAGCAATCGTTGCCAAGCGCCCTCAAGTGCCGTATGCTGGCAACGAAAAGACGACTGAACTGAAACAACCCCTACATGTCCGGGCCAACATGTCCATGAAGCAGGTGGAATCAGCCGCGCTCTGCGCGCGAATCGTCAATTGTCTCCAGACGATACTGGAACTCGAACCCGTGTTGCGCCGCATGGAGTTGGGTCACTTCTTGTTGGACGAGTTTCAAGCGCTCAAAGTTTTTTTGAATGATGTCAATAAAATAGAACTCGACGAGCATGACGTGTCCCGCATCGAGAGCGTAACGGAACTTTTTCTTCAGGAACTCAGCGAGCCCATGACCATCTTCGGCTCCGACAACGCCAGCACGGTCACTTTGCAGTAGCCATGCTGTTCCGGCGACTTCTCCTTGCCCTTGTCATCTTCTGCAACCTTATCCTCGTCTACAATCTCATATGGAGCGACAAGGGCGTCTTCGCCTATCTCGACCTCAAGGGTCACCAGAAGGAGCTCAAGGCCCGCTTGGACACCTTGGGTAGCCGGTCCCTGGATGTTAGCCAGGAAATCCGCTGGCTCAAGTCCGACCGGGCCTTCACGGAAAAAATGACCAGATCGCACGGCAATTACCTGAAAGACAACGAAATCATCTACATCTTCCCTGGCGACGGATCAGGAGAAGGCGGCGTGGGCGATGACATCAAAAATTGAACTGTACCGTGAAGTGTTGACGTTGGAGCCCGCCTCGCGCGTGTTCTTTCCTCTGGCCAACATGCTGGCCGAACAGGGACAAACCGCCGAGGCCATGGATGTTCTGCGGCGCGGCGTGGCGCACCACCCTGACCACCTCGAAGCCCGGTTTCTGCTCGTGGAACTGCTCACGCGCCAGAGCCGACGGGAAGAGGCGCTCGACGCGTTCGAGGGGCTTTCCTTTCTGCTGGCCAAATACCCCAGCGTGCTCTCCCTTTGGGCCGAAAAAGGGGTGGGGCTCTCCGGCGACGCTTCCCTGGCCTTGCGGTTCCTGGCCCAGTCGCTTGGCGATCCCGCAATGACCCTAGCCGGGGTTCTGAGCCGGGGCCTGGAAAGCCTGGCCGGCGACGCCCGGAACGATTCGGTCCAGGGTGGCGCGGCTGGTGAGGCGTCCGTCCCGGACATCGCGACCGGGAAACAGGCGGACGAATCCCGGACCACCGAGCCCGAACGACCAGCGTCGCCTCCCGAAACGACCGACTCGGGACCGTCCGGCGACTTCAGTCTGCGCGGAGCCGACGAGGTCCTGGCCTTGGCCCAACGCATCGAGGCGCTGGAAAAACGCGCCCCCCGCGAAGATCTCCCCCCGGAATGCGCTTCCCAGACCAATGCGCAGGTAAAAACCCGCACCATGGCCGATCTTCTGGCCAAGCACGGGGATCTGGCTTCGGCCCTGGACATCTACGAAGAACTTTTGCCGCTAGCTTCCTCCGAACTCGAGCGCGAAGAACTTTCCGCCCGCATCCAGGAACTCAAGAACGAGGCGCAGTCGGGAAGACCGGCCGCAAAGCCGATCGAGGTCGAAAAACCCCGAGCGAAGCTGGTGAGCATGCTCGAAGCCCTGGCCAACCGGCTCGACGCGCGAGCCACGGCCTGAACGGTTTCGTCCGTGGGCCGCGTTTGCCTCGGCTCGCGCGTCACGAAATCATGCCGCCAAAAGCCTCTCAACCCCGCCGCGAACCACCGCAACACGAAGGATCAACCCTATGATCAAACGCGTTTTTCCGGCTCTCCTGGCCTGCGTCCTGCTTGCGGCGACCGGCTGCGACACCATGAAATCCACGTGGAAGTCCACCAGGAAGCTCTATAAGGAATACGTCAACGTCGATCCCACCATCGACCTCAAGTCCGAGGTGGACGAAGATCCCACGGTGCTCAAACTGGCCACGCTGTTCGCCCCGGTGGACGAAAAAATCGAATTCATGCTCCGGGGGCTTTCCGGCCAGGAATCGCCGCCCAGCCGCGAATGGTGCGAGGCCTTCATGACCGCCAATCCCTGGTTGACGGGGCTGGCGGTGCTGAGTCCTTCCGGAGCCGAGAGCATCAAGTTGCCTTCGTTCACCCTCAAGCGGGTGGATTACTCCCCGATGATGGATTTCGAAGCCATCTACAAACAACGCAAGATGGCCGGTTACGTGGAAGCGGGGGATCTGGGCTCTGAAGTGCTGGTGGGACAGCCGCTGTATTCGAACAACGAGTTCGCCGGCGTACTGGTGGTCAATTTCGATCCGGCCGCGCTTGCCAAGTTCGCTCCCGACCCGGACAATCTCATCATCGTCTCTTCGACCGGGGCGGCCCTGTGGGGCGGCAAGGACCCCGCTACGGCCCAGGCCCTGGCCAAGCGCGACTGGAAGAAGATTCTCGCCGGCAACGTGTCCGGCGACATGCGCGAAGGAGGACGCACCTACCTCTGGCAGACCCGGTATCTGGCCCATATCCAGCTCGTTTATATCGTGGCCCAGGTCCCGCCCAAGCCGAAAAAGTTGTTTTCGTCACCGAAGCCCGCCCCGGAAGCGGCGCCGGCCGCCGAGGCGGCTCCCGCGCCAGCGCCCCAATCGGCTCCCGCCTCGGCCCAGTAGAACGTTCTCTCCCAGGAGCCTGACATGCCTCAAGTCACCGTCACGGAACACCTGCTTTTGCATCAGAAGGAATCTCCCGCCGCCACCGGGCGATACACGCGCCTGCTCAACGACCTGATATTGGCCGCCAAGATCATCTCGCGCGAGGTGAACAAGGCCGGCCTGGTGGATGTCCTCGGCTTCACCGGCGATATAAACGTGCAGAACGAACAGGTGCGCAAGCTCGACGTCTACGCCAATTCGGTGCTCATCCACCGCATGGAGCGCGCCGGGGTGCTGTGCGCCATCGCGTCCGAGGAAAACGCGGATATTATTCAGATTCCGAGCCAGTTTCCCAAGGGCGACTACATCGTCATCTTCGACCCGTTGGACGGGTCCACCAATATCGACGTCAACGTCAACGTGGGCACGATCTTTTCGATCTTTCGCCGCGAACCTGGCGATCCGGACCGCAACGCCACCCTCACGGACGTTTTGCAGAAGGGAGCCAGACAGGTGGCGGCCGGCTATTTTCTCTACGGCACCTCCACCATGATGGTCTATTCCACGGGACGCGGCGTGCACGGCTTCACCCTGGACCCGGGCGTGGGAGAGTTTCTGCTTTCGCACCCAGACATCAAGATTCCCGAACGGGGCCGCATCTATTCGGTCAACGAAGGCAACTCCCCCTACTGGGACGCGGCCACCACAGAGGTGGTCAACTACTTCAAGAGCCCGAAAAACGACCGGGGCGCGCCCTATTCGTCGCGCTACATCGGTTCCCTGGTGGCCGATTTCCACCGCAACCTGCTCTACGGGGGCATTTTCCTCTATCCGGCCGACAACCAGGACCCCAAAAAGCCCCGCGGCAAGCTGCGTCTGATGTGTGAGGCCAATCCCCTGGCGTTTCTCTGCGAACAGGCCGGCGGAGCCGCCTCGGACGGCGAAACGCGCATCCTCGACATCGAGCCCTCCGAACTCCACCAACGCGTGCCGTTGTTCCTCGGCAGCAAAAAGGACGTGGAGAAGGTGTGCGAGATCTACAAGCGCCATAAGGAATGATCTGTCTGGGGGTTGAAACCTCCTGCGACGAGACCGCCGTGGCGTTGGTGTCCGACGGCGTGCTGCTCGGGCAGCGTCTGATCAGCCAGGACGAGGCGCACGCCCTGTTCGGGGGTGTGGTGCCGGAGTTGGCCTCGCGCGAGCATCTGCGCAAGGCTTACGCCCTGGTCAGCGGACTGCTGGCCGATACCGGCGTCACCGCGCGCGACCTGGACGTCGTGGCCGTGGCCAGGGGACCGGGGCTTTTGGGCAGTCTGCTGGTGGGGGTCAACCTGGCCAAGGGACTGGCCTTGGGCGGCGGGGCGCGTCTGGTCGGGGTCAACCATCTGCACGCCCACCTCATGGCCGCCGGGCTGGAACGGCCCCTTCCCCTGCCGGCGCTGGGACTGCTCGTTTCCGGCGGGCACACGCACCTGTATCGCATGGCCGGGGCCATGGAGTTCGAACTCCTGGGCACCACCCTGGACGACGCCGCGGGCGAAGCCCTGGACAAGGCGGCCAAGGCCGTGAACCTGCCCTATCCGGGAGGGCGCGAGCTGGACCTCCTGGGGCGCGGGGTCGAACCCGACAGGTCAATGTTTCCCGTTCCCTACGTGCAAAACGACAATCTCGATTTCAGCTTCAGCGGCTTGAAGACCGCAGTGATCAAGCATGTGCGCTCCCACCCCGACCTGCGTCTGGAGACCCTGCCGGACGCCCGCGCCATGGCCACGCCCGAGTTGGCGCGGTTCTGCGCCTCGGTGAACCATGCCGTCGTGGAAGCTTTGCGGGTGAAAACCCGGCGCGCGCTGCAACGATTTCCCCAACTGAAGACTCTTGTTGTGGCGGGGGGGGTGGCCGCCAATTCCATGTTGCGCCGCTCCATGGCCGAGTTGGCCGACGCGCTCGCCGTGGAACTGGTGCTGCCCAGCCCGGCCCTGTGCACGGACAACGCGTCCATGATCGCCTTCTTGGGGGAACGGTTGGCCCGGCAAGGCTGCCGTCACGGCCTGGACATGGAGGCCATTCCCAGAGGTCGCGCGGTCCCTCGGGATTACATCCTCGACCCGGCGATCTGAACGGTCCCGGCGGCGCGCCGAAAGACGGGTGAAGCACTTGTCGGTTGACACCGCGCAACACTGGCAATACTCTACAACATGGTGCGCGGAGCACGTCGGTCGACTTGGCCGGCGTCCGTTTCCGGCCTGTTCATCACGACTTACCACAAGGAGAACTCCTCATGGCCATCCAAATTACCGACGCGAATTTCGAAGAAGAAATCCTCAAATGCGACCTTCCCGTGCTGGTTGATTTCTGGGCTCCGTGGTGCGGTCCCTGCCGGGCCATGGGACCGGTCATCGACGAATTGGCGGGCGAGTACACCGGCCAGCTCAAGGTGACCAAGATGAACGTGGACGAAAACCCCGCCACCCCGAGCAAGTACGGCATTCGCGCCATCCCGACCCTGATTCTGTTCAAGAACGGCGAAGTGCTCGAGCAGATCACCGGCGCGGTTTCCAAATCTTCCATCAAGGACATCATCAGCCAAAAGGCCCTGTAATCCATGGAGTCTTTCGACGCGGTTGTGGTGGGAGGCGGGCCGGCAGGGCTCACTGCCGCCTTGTATTTGGTCAGGAGCGACCTCAAGGTCGCTCTGATCGAAAAGCTTGCGCCGGGCGGACAGGTTCTCATGACCCATCTGATCGAGAACTATCCCGGCTTTCCCGAAGGTATCGAGGGATGGAAACTGGCCGATATCTTTGCCAAACACCTCGATGGCTATCAGTTGGAAAGAATCAATGACGAGGTCGTGCGCATCGAGCCCAGCGAAGGCGCGCACAGGCTTCTCGTGGGAGACCGATGGATCACCGCCAAGGCGGTGATCATCTGTTCCGGCGCCCGTTACAAACGGGTGGGACTGACCGGCGAAAAGAGACTTGTGGGCAAGGGCGTGTCGTACTGCGCCCTGTGCGACGGCAATTTCTTCAGGGATCAGGTCGTCGCCGTTGTGGGCGGCGGAAATTCCGCCCTGGAGGAGTCGCTGTATCTTGCCCGCCTGGTCAAAAAACTCTACCTCATCCATCGCCGTGACGATTTTCGCGGCCAACGCTGTTTTCAGGACCGGTGCGAAGTCGCTCCCAACATCGAAATCCTGCGCAGCAGCGTGGTTGAGGAAATAGTCGGCGCCGACAAGGTTGAGGCCGTGATGGTGAAGAACTTGAAAACCGGCGCGGTGAAACGTCTGGACGTGGACGGCGTGTTCATCTTCATCGGTTTCGAGCCGCAGGCGGGATTCTTTCCCGAAGGAGCGGACGTGGACAAGCTCGGCTTCATCGTCACCGATCAGGACTATCGCACCACCGTTCCGGGGATCTACGCCGCCGGCGACGTACGTTCCAAGAACGTGCGACAGGTCGCCACGGCCGTGGGCGATGGAGCGGGGGCGGCCAGTTCGGTCATCAGCTACCTGGAGACGCTCGGAACCCATTCGAGCTAAGGGCCATCAAAACCACATGGACAGAAGAACTTTTTGGCGCGCCACCGCCGCGGTCATGCTTATGTTCGGACTCTCGGGATGCGGATTCATCGATTATTATTTTCTTCCGCCCCCTGAAGATACCGCCCAGGAACTCTGGGAAGCCGGCCGCGAGGCCATGAAAGAAAAGAAGTATGGTCAAGCGCAAGAGCTCTTCACCAAACTCAAGGACCGTTACCCCTTCAGCCCCTATACTCCGGACGGCCTGGTGGCGTTGGGCGACGCCTTCTTCATGGACGAAAAGTACATTCAGGCGGCGGACAGCTACAAGGAATTCGAGTCGCTGCATCCGCGTCACGAGCAGATTCCCTATGTGCTCTATCAGATAGGCGTGTCCACGTTCAAGCGGCTGGAGTCCATCGACATGCCCCAGGACGGCCTGGAGGAAGCCATTCAGTACTTCACGCTGCTGGGTGAGGCCTATCCGCAGACCACATGGGGCAAGCAGGCCCCGGCCTGGATCATCAAGTGTCGCACGCGCATGGCGGAACACGAAATCTTCATCGCCGACTTCTACTGGAACACCGATCGCTTCGGCGCGGCCTGGAAACGTTACATGTACGTCTGCGAGAAGTTCAAGGATCTGCCGACGATTTTCAAATACGCCAAGGAACGAGCCGAACTGTCCTACCTGGCCTATCAGAAGACGCTCTCCACCAAAGAGCGACGCGAAGCCCAAGGCACCTGGCACAAGTTCCTCAAATGGCTTTAACCCTACAGGCGGCCTTCGGGCCGCCTTTTTCATCCCATGTGTTCTGAAAGCGCCGTTTTGTCGATCCCGCTGGAGCGGTACGAACATCGTCGCGTAAGCGACGCGGTTTTCGCGCGGGCCTACGCCCGATTGGGCGACGCCCGGCGCGCTCTGCTCAAGCAGGCCATTGCCCGCCTCTACGCCCTGCGCCAGGCCGAGCCGCATCATCCGGCCACTCTGGCCCGGACCCTGCCGGGCGCGCTCAACCACACGCGCCGAATTCGGCCAAGGGAACGGTTCGTCCTGGTTCTGGACCCGGAGGCCGCTTCTTTGGCCCAACTGTTGGCCGCACTCATGCCGGCGGTGGTGCGGCGCGTACCGTACCTGGCGGTGCTCAGGCCCCGTTCCGGCACGGCCTGGCCCCAGGCCCAGCTCACCGCCTTGGAATTGTGCGGGATCGAAAACGTGTTCTCTCCGACCAAGGACGAGTTCGCCGCCATGTTGCGCGAGCTTTTCGAGCCGCGCGGAGCTTGCGGCATGGCGTGCCTTGGCGGGGAGACCTTCCTGCGACGGGTGCGAAAGGCGGCGGGCTCGCCGGGAGAACGCGACATCCACTGGTTCGACGCCAGGCCCAAGCTGGGCCTCTGGGCCGGAGACGACGCCCCGTGGAACCCGGACGCTTTGCGCCTGGCTCATCCCGACGCGGAGATCCGGGTCTTCGGCGGCCCGCTGGACGGCTTCGCCACCGAACCGGGCGGGCTTGCGGCCATGAGCGCCGCCGGCCTGGACGCGGCCTTTGTCCCCCTCGGGGTGGAACCGGTCCGGGCTCCCCTGGTTCTTGCACCCGGACTCGAAATGTTCTGGCATTTTCCCGACGCGGCCCTGGCGCTCTATGAAGCGCGTAGCGAAACCTTCCAGCCGGATCCGGTTTGAACATGGCAGCTTCCCACGCCCCCAAGCGCGGCCTGGCCGCGCTACGCAACATCGGCATCATTGCCCACATCGACGCCGGCAAGACCACCCTGACCGAGCGCATCCTGTTTTACGCGGGCAAAATTCATCGCATGGGCGAGGTGCACGAAGGCACCGCCACCATGGACTATCTTCCCGAAGAACAGGAGCGCGGCATCACCATAACGTCCGCCTGCACCACCTGTTTCTGGGAGGGGCATCAGATCAACGTCATCGACACGCCCGGTCACGTGGACTTCACCATCGAGGTGGAGCGCTCCTTGCGCGTGCTGGACGGGGCCGTGGGCGTGTTCTGCGCCGTTTCCGGGGTTGAGCCCCAGTCCGAGACGGTCTGGCGGCAGTCTGAAGCCTACAAGGTGCCCAAGCTGGCCTTCGTCAACAAGATGGACCGTCCGGGAGCGGATTTCGAGGCCGTGTTGGAGTCCATGCGCCAGCGCCTGGGGGCCAATCCCGTGGCCGTGCAGGTTCCGGTGGGGCAGGGCGCCGATTTCGCCGGCGTGGTTGACCTGGTGGCCATGGAACGGCTCTCGTTTCGCGCCGAAGGCCTTGGGGCCGTGGTGGAGCGCGCTCCCCTGAGCCCGGAAGAGGCGGACTTGGCCGCTCCCTGGCGCGAAAAGCTGCTGGAAAGCCTGGCCGAACAGGACGACGCCCTCATGGAAGCCTATCTGGGCGGGGAGGATATCCCTCGCGAGGCCGTGTCCCGGGCCCTGCGCCAAGCCACCTTGTCCCGGACCCTGGTGCCGGTGCTGGCCGGATCGGCCCTGCGCAACATGGGCGTGCAGCCGCTCGTGGACGCGGTGTGCGACTATCTGCCCAGCCCCGCCGACGTGGGACCGGTGACCGGTCTCGACCCCAAGGGCAAGGAACCCGTGTCCTTGCCGCCCGACCCCAAGTCCCCGCCGTGCGCCCTGGTGTTCAAGGTCATCATGGAGGCCGGGCGCAGGCTGGCTCTGACCCGCATCTACAGCGGCACCCTGGCCGAAGGGCAGGAGGTGCTCAACGTCGCCCAGAACAAAAGTGAGCGCGTGGGACGCATCTACCGCCTGCACGCCGACCAGAAGGAGCAACTGCCCAAGGCCGGTCCGGGCGAGATCGTGGCCCTGGCCGGCATGCGCCTGCCCCGCACCGGCGACACCTTGGCCGACAAGGCCCATCCGATACTGCTTGAAAGCATCGCCTCGTACAAGCCGGTGCTTTCCCTGGCGCTCGAACCCAGAAATGCCGAGGAGCTGGAAAAACTCAAGGACGCCCTGGAACGCATCCTGCTCGAAGACCCCACCCTGCAAAGCGTCAGCGACGACGAGACCGGTCAGCTTGTGGTTTCGGGCATGGGGGAGTTGCACCTGGAAGTGGTGCTGGAGCGCATCCGCCGCGAGCACGGGCTGAGCCCGCGTTCGGGCAAGCCGCAGGTGGTTTGCCAGGAAACCGTGACCGCCCAAGCCTCGGGAACGGGCGAGTTCGCGCGCGAGCTGGGCGGGCAGGCCCACTACGGCAAGGTGGAGGTGAGCGTGGAGCCGTTGGCCCGCGAGCGCGGCACGGACATCGTGTTCACCTTCGACCAGACCGGCTGGCCCAAGGCCTGGCTGGACGCCGTGGCCGAAGGGTTGGCCGACGGACTGAACTCCGGGCCCATGCAGGGGTTTCCCGTGCAGGACGTGCGGGTGCGGGTGACCGCGCTCGGGCGTATGGACGGCCAGTCGTCCCCGGTGGGATACCGCATGGCCGCGGCCATGGCCCTGAAGAACGCTTTGCGCGCCGCCGGGCCTCGGCTGCTCGAACCGCTCATGGTTCTTGAAATCAGCGCGCCGGACGAATACGTGGGCGAGGTCATCGGCCTGTTGGGGACCAAGGGGGCCAAGATCGAAAACCTTTTCGACAGGGCCGGGCAAAAGGTTGTCCAGGCCTTGACCCCCCTGTCGCGGCTGTTCGGCTTTTCCACGCAACTGCGTTCCGCCACCCAGGGGCGGGCGGGCATGGTCATGAAGTTCGCCCGTTTCGACCTGATCGCCTGATCGGTTCCGGCATGCGCATTCTCGGCGGAGAGTTCAAGGGGCGCGACCTGCCCACGCTGGACGCCAAAGGCTGTCGCCCGGCCATGGCCAAGGTGCGCAAGTCCCTGTTCGACATGCTGGCCGCGCGGCGGGGGGCTTTGCGGGGAGCACGCGTGCTCGACGTGTTCGCCGGCACGGGAGGCCTCGGCCTGGAGGCGGTCAGCCGGGGAGCGGCCTTCGCCGCCTTCGTGGAGCGCGACCGGGCCCTGGCCAGGCGCATTGCCGACAACTGCCGCCGGCTGGGACTTTCGCCCGCGCGTTTCGCCGTCCACAACCAGGACGCCCTCAAGCTGCTGGTCAAACAGCCCGATCATGGATACGATATCGTATTCGTCGATCCGCCCTACGGACAAGACCTGCTCGCTCCGGTCCTCGCTCTTCTGGCCGAGCGGGGATGGCTTGGTCCCGGCGCAATGGTGACGGCTGAAGTCGAGGCCCGTCTGGTCGTGACGGACTGGCCCGCGCTTCTCGAACTCGAACTCGACCGGACCTACGGCCAAACCAGGATATACGTATGGACAATCAAGGCAAGCTCGCCATCTATCCCGGAACCTTCGACCCCCTGACCATGGGGCACGTGAGCCTGGTGCGCCGCGCTCTCAAGGTTTTTGACCGGGTGGTGGTGGCGGTGGCCAACGACACCCCGAAAAATCCTCTCTACACCCTGGAAGAGCGGGTGGACATCGTGGGCGAAGTGTTTCGCGACGAGCCCCGGGTGATCGCGGAAGGGTTTCACGGCCTTTTGGTGGACTATGTGCGCGAGCGCAAGGCCCATGTGGTGATTCGGGGTATGCGTGCCGTGTCGGACTTCGACGCCGAATTCCAGATGGCCCTCATGAACCGGCGTCTCGAACCCGAAATCGAGACCATCTTTTTCATGACGGACTTCTGCTGGCTTTTCATAAGCTCCACCGTCATCAAACAGGTGGTTTTGGCCGGCGGCGACGTGACCGGCCTGGTGCCTGACGAAGTGCGCAGACGGTTGGAAGAAAAATGCCGGGCGCTCAACATCGTCAAGAAGTGACCGGACGGGCGCTGTGCCTGCTCGGCCCCACAGGGGCGGGCAAGACCGGCGCGGCCCTGGCTTTGGCCGAGGCCTTTGCCGGAAGCGTGGTCAATTTCGACTCCCGCCAGGTCTACCGGGGCCTGGGCGTGACCACGGCCCAGCCTTCGCCGGACGAGGCGGCGCGCTGTCCTCATCTGCTCTACGGTTTTCTCGACTGTTCGCAGGCCATGTCCGCCGGAGCCTTTGCGGAAAGGGCCGAAAAGACCCTGGCCGAGGTATGGAGCGCCGGACGCCTTCCTATTCTGGTGGGAGGGACGGGACTGTACCTGCGCGCCCTCACCGGCGGGCTTTCGGCCATTCCCGCCACGCCGGAAGCCCTGCGTCGGCAACTGCTCGAAGCCTGGAACGCGGCCGAGCCGGGAGCCATGCACGCCGCCCTGACCGAAGTCGATCCAGCCTATGCGGCCAGAATCCACGCCAACGACCGCCAGCGCGTCCTGCGCGCCCTGGAGGTTTTTCACTCCACGGGCCGGCCTTTTTCCGCCTGGCACGCCGATCCGGGGCGTTCCCTGGTGGCCCGCCCGCTGAAAATCGGCCTGCGATTGGACAAGACCGTACACGAGGCGGCCCTGGAGCGGCGCATCGACGCCATGCTTCAAGCCGGGGCTCTGGAAGAAATCCGCCAGGCCATGGCGTCCTGTCCCGGCCCGGAGGCGCCCGGCCTCACGGGTATCGGCTGCGCCGAGCTGGCGGCCTGTCTTCGGGGAGAACTCTCCCTGGACCAAGCCAAATCCTTGTGGCTCAAGAACACCAAAGCCTACGCCAAGCGTCAGCTCACCTGGTTCAACAAGGAGCCGGGCGTGCATTGGTTCGTCCCCGACCAGGTGGAGGCCATCACGGAATTGGCCCGGGACTGGCTCACGTCCTGATCGGCCGGATTCCGGGACCGGGCGTTTTCGTGCCGAAAGCGCTTTCCCCCGCGTTCGGCTGGGAGCGCGGGCGTCGAACCGTTGCGAGGGTTCTCGCGGCGGACAGGCGTTTTGAACCGGAGACGGAAAACGTTCCGGCCCGCTCGGGTCACGCCACGGGTTGAACGTCTGGCCGGCGACGGGTATATGCCCCCTATGCCGAAGCGAGTTCCGCCATTTCTCCTCACCCGGCGCAAAGCGTTGGGCCTTCTGGCGTTCACCCCCCTGGGGGTTGCCGCCGGCGCGACCCTGTGGCCGGCGCTGGCCGCCACGTCCGGACAGGACCTGGCCGCCAGCGGCCAGACGCTTCTGGCTTCCGGCAATACGGCCGAGGCCGTGGGCGTGCTTCGCGAGGCGGCCAAGGCCGACCCGGCCAATCCCTGGGTCTGGAACCTGCTCGGTCGGGCGTATGCCACCCTTGGGAACGTCAACGAGGCGGTTCGGGCCTTTCGCTCGGCCCTGCGTGTCGATCCCGGGGACGGCTATTCCCGCATGATGCTGGACAGGATCTCCCAGCACCCTTTGCCCGCGCCGAAAGCCAAGCCCGCCACGCAAGCCAGGCCCGGAGCCCGCAAGCGCCTCTCTGCGCTGGAGGAGCAGGCCCAGGCCGAGCGGCAGGCGTTTCTTTCCGGGCAGTCCGGTCACGGGGAGCCCCTTGTGGTGCTCGACCCCGGACACGGCGGCCTGGATCCGGGATTTTCAGGCCCGGAGGTCCCCGGACAGGGCGGTCTGACGGAAAAGACCGTGACGCTCGACCTGGCCAAACGCGCCGCCAAGGCGTTGGAAGGTCAGGGCGTTCACGCCGTCCTCACCCGCGAAGACGACTACGCCGTGCCCCTGTGGGCGCGGGCGGCCATGGCCGCGCTTCACGGCGCGGACGCTTTTGTTTCCCTGCATGCAACCGCCGTGGAGTCCGCGAAGGAAGAAGCGGTGGTCTATCGCCACGCCAAGGAGGCCCGGGGACCTTTGGCCCAGACGGTGGCTTCGCTGGAAAACGGCGTCATCCGTTTCGAGCGTCAGGCCGCGCCCACGGCGACAAGCGCGGGGATCGGCGACCTCCTGGGCGGATGGAAAAACGCTCGCCTGGCCGTGGAAAGCGCCAATCTGGCGGAACGACTTGCCGCCGCGTTCAAGGCTCCTTCGCCGGTGGGCAGGGCTTCGAGCGGCGGAGCTCCGCTCGAACTGTTGGGCATGGTCCAGGCGCCTGCCGTGTTGGTGGAATGCGGATTCCTTTCCTCGCCCGCGCAGGCGGCGGCCCTTTCCCGCGCGCAGTACCGGGAGGAACTGGCCCAGGCCTTGGCTCGGGCGCTTGTCCAGGCCTTGGCCCGCTCTCCGGTCGGAGTTGAGGGAGCCCCAGCCCGGGAGGCGGATCATGACGCCGGCTCCTGAATTTGGACCGCGACAGGGCAACTGGACAATCCCCAATCTGCTCACGGCCTTGCGCATCGTGTTCACGCCGGTGTTTGTGGTCTTTTTCCTCAACGGCCGATACGTCCTGGCGCTGACGGTGTTTTTCGTCTGCGGCTTGACCGACGCCCTGGACGGATTTTTGGCCCGGGTGCTCGATCAGCGTTCCAGGCTCGGAGCCATGCTCGATCCCCTGGCGGACAAGGCCCTGCTCGTCACGTCCTACGTGTGCCTGACCCATGCCGGATGGGTGCCGCTTTGGCTGGGCGTGGCCGTGGTGAGTCGCGACGCCGTCATTTTGGGGGGATTGGCCCTGTTGACCGTCTCCGGCCGGGACATGCGCGGCTCCATCCGACCGAGCGTTCCGGGCAAGTGCTGCACGGCCTTGCAGATGGCCACCGTTCTCGCCGCATTCGCGGTACGCCTGACCGGCGGGGCCGGCTCCCTGCTGCTGGTCCTGGTCTGGTTGACCGGGCTTTTCACGGCGTTTTCCGGATTGGACTACGTGCTCAGGGGCATTCGACTTTTCTTCGCCGGAACGGACGGTCCGAACGACAGGGGAAGCGCCCGCTAGGGCTGCGGCCGGGAGACGGACGCGGGCGCGTCAGGGGATTTACCCGCGGCCGGTCTTGTCGCGCAATTTGGCCACGGTCCGCCCCAACAGGCGTCCCATGTCGGGCAAACGCTTGCCGCCGAAGAGAACCAAAACGATGAGGACGATGACGAGTATGCTGCCTATGCTCAAGGGAAACGCTCCATGGGGGGAAAGTGGTGGGTCTTGTTCCTAGCCGCCGGTTGTGGAGCGGTCAAGTCCGGGGAGGCGGGACTTGAGCGGCCCCGTGCTGCGCCTTCCGGGCGTGAACTGCCGACACTATGCGTACGGGCGCTGTCTTTACGAGGAACACCTCAACCCCGGGTACGACCAGAGCGTGCGGTGCGAGGCCCTTGCCCGCCTCGTGTCCGCCTACGATGACTTCCTGCGCCGGTGTGAAGCCCTGGGGCTTTCGGAAAAACGGGTCGCCGAGCTTTTGAACGAGCGTCTCGCCTCCCTGGGCGGCCAAGAAACGTGTTGTCATGCCGGCCCGCGGGGTGCTACCAATTTGTTGGAGGGTTGCGAGCACTCTTGCCAGGATGTTTGCCTGCTCAAGATGCCTCGCTGTCCAGGGCAATGCCCGAACTACGTCCTGCAACGAACGAAACCGCGGGGATAGCCCGGGTGCCACAAGATTTCCAAGTCGACGACGCCTTTGTGTTGCTTTGTGTTCCCACATTACGGCCTAGACAGGACCTGGACCGGTTCGCGCCCAGCTTGCGCTTTCTCGATCCGGGCCTCAAGGGACCAACCGGTCCGTACTACCGCCCGGACGACCTGCCTTTAAACGAGGACCAGGTGGCCGCGCTGATGGCCCGTTACGCCATGCTGGCCCGCGAGGTACGCTCTCCCGGAGAGTTGGACGGCTTGCGCCAGGGCGTATACGACGACTTCCACGCGAACACGTCGTTCGCCATCCGCGATCAGTTGGCCAAAGCCGCCTCCGGGGACGACGAGCGGGCCGAAGCCCTGCGCCAAGCCCGTATCCGCGCCCAGACCCTGGTCTGTCTGTCCCTGACCCTCGAAGAGGAAGCCGCCGCCCTGAACGCGTTGACGGCCAAACTCGACGCCCAGTGGCAGGCCTTTGAAAAAAGCCTGGACCTGGGCGACGAAACCCTGGCCGAAGCGTTGGGCGAAGTGGATCCTCCCCTGGGCGGAGTGAATCCCGTGGCCTTGTCCGGCGCGGGGCCGAACGTCCCGGCGTCCACCGTGGTGGAGGCGGTCTTGGCGCTTGTGCCGCCTGAAGTGGGACTTTTTAGCGACGACGCTGAATTGCGGGCGGCCTGGGAGGAGTTCGGGGCCGAGTTTTTGCCCTGCGACAGCCCCGGTCTGCTCAAGGCCCGCGTCCCGGGCTTTCGTTTGGCCCTGTCTCGGCGCGCCTCTTCCGATAGACCCTGGCTGGACGCCCCCCGCGACGTCTACGTACCCAAAGACTAGCGAGGAAGCCCCAATGGTTCAGACTTCCCCCCTGGCCGATTCGGAACCCTTTCAGGGTCTCAAGGGCCTTATTTTCGACTGCGACGGCGTGATGGTGAATTCGCTGGACGCCAACCGCATGTACTACAATCGCATCCGCGAGCACCTGGGCATGCTTTCCATGACTCCCGAAGAAGAAGAGTACGTGCACATGCACGCGGTGCTGGAGTCCATTGCCCATATCGTGCCGCGCGACCGTTTGGCCGAAGCCGAGGCCTTTCGCAAGACCATCCCCTATCGGGACATGCTCGAATATACGTTCCTCGAACCCGGATTGGAGCATTGTCTCACGGACTTGCGGGATCACGGCTATCTGTTGGCGGTCAACACCAATCGCACGGACTCCATGGAGGCCCTGCTCGAGGAATTCGAACTGACGAAGTTCTTTTTCCCCGTGATCACCTCCGCCAAGGTGAGCCACCCCAAGCCCAATCCCGAAGGGGTGAGCAAGATCCTGCGCGCCTGGGACGTGCGTCGCCAGGAGGTGGCCTATCTGGGCGACTCGTCCCTGGACGAGCGCACCGCCCGTGCGGCCGGGGTGCGCTTCTGGGCGTACAAGAATCCGAAATTGAGCGCCCAGGTGCACGTGACGGATTTCGACAGCCTGCGGCTCTGTCTGCAAAAGGCCCGCCAGCCGGGATGATCCGGGCAAAAAGCGCTTGCTTCGCCCTGGGGCTTGTGACAATCTGGCGATGCTATCAACGTATGGATAACGCAGGCTTAGTGAGGTCTTATGCCTTTGTTTTCTTCCCTGTTCGGCGCCTTGATGGGCATAGTCGGCATCGTCTTGAACCTGTACTTTTGGGTAGTTATTGTGGCCACCCTGCTCACTTGGGTGCGCCCTGACCCGTACAATCCCATTGTGCGTTTTTTGCGCGCCATCACGGAACCCGTTTTCTACCGCGTGCGCAGGCTTATGCCCTTTGTCATGATCGGAGGATTCGACCTTTCTCCCATCGTGGTGTTGTTGCTCATTCAATTCGTGCAGATGTTTTTGACCTATTTCACCGGCGCCATGATTGGCCGGACCATGATCATGCATTAGGTATTGCGGGGGGCGCGTGACGATCTCCAAGATCGATTTGCTCAACAAGCGACTGGGCCGCTGCATGCGCGGGTACTGCCCGGAAGAGGTGGACCTGCTCATTCACGAGGTGGCCGAGGCCCTTGGCGAGGCGGCGGACGAGAACAGAAGACTTCTCGAACGTCTGGCCGAGCTTGATCGCGCCATGCAGGCCGCGGCCGGGGAGCGCTCCCCTTCGGCCCAGGCTTTGGCGGCCGGACGCAGAATCGTGGAGGAACTCCAGGAGGGCGCGCGGCGCGAGGCCAGGCAGGTCGTGGAGGATGCCAGGGCGCAAGCCGAACGCATTCTCACCGACGCCAATCTGCTCAAGGTCAAGGTGCTCGAAGAGACGGCCGGATTGCGGGCCCAGAAGGCCGCTTTGGAAAAGGCCTTGCGAGACGTGATCGAAGCGCATTTTCGGCTGCTCGAATCCGCAAGCCCCGCCGAATACGCCCAGGACGAAAGTCGAGATTTCATCTTCGCGGAAGGCCTGGGCGACATGCGGGGCGGCGGACAGTCCGGCGGACAGGGGAGGGGAACGTGAGCGGTGAGACCCCTCCCATTTACGTTCAGGCCGCGAAAAACGGCGACTGGCTCATGCAGGTGTGGGTCCAGCCCGGGGCCAAGGCCGACGAGGCCGCCCAGGTGCAAGACGGCAGGCTCAAAGTGCGCCTTCGCGCGCCCGCCGTGGAAAACAAGGCCAACCAAGCCTTGATTGTATTTTTGGCGAAGCTGCTCGGGGTGTCCAAGTCCAACCTGGAGTTGACTTCCGGGCAGTCCAGCCGCAAGAAAACCGTTCGCGTGCGGCCCGGCGGACATCCGGCCTGGCCTTTTCGCGACGCTTCGCCAACAGATTTCAACCGCTAAGTAAGGAGCGAAGGCCATGGAGCAGCGCGATAAGGAGCTCATTGTCAAGTATCTCGATGAGGACGCCGAACTCAAGGTCCTTCTGGACGAACATAAGAATTTCGAGAAGCTCATCGAGAAACTGGAAAGCAAGCCCTATCTCAACCCCACCGAAGACAAGGAAGTCAAGGAGCTCAAGAAGAAAAAGCTTGCCGGCAAGACTCGTATCGAAACTATCCTGGCTAATTACCGCAAAATGGAGGCTAAGTAGGACATGGAAATGACTGGGGCCCAAATCCTCCTCGAGTCGCTCAAGCGCGAGGGGGTAGACGTCATCTTCGGCTTTCCTGGTGGAGCAGTGATCGATATTTACGATCAGATCCCCCAGTATCCCTCCCTCAAACACGTGTTGGTGCGTCATGAACAGGGCGCTATCCACATGGCCGACGGCTACGCCCGGGCCACCGGACGGGTAGGGGTATGCCTGGTAACGTCCGGCCCCGGCGCGACCAACACCGTTACCGGCATCGCCACGGCCTACATGGATTCGATTCCGGTGGTCATTTTCACCGGTCAGGTGCCCACCGCCCTCATCGGCAACGACGCCTTTCAGGAAGTGGACATCGTGGGCATCACCCGTCCGTGCACCAAGCACAACTTCCTGGTGAAGGATGTCAGCACCCTGGCCAAGACCATCAAGGAAGCCTTCTATCTGGCCCGCTCGGGCAGGCCCGGCCCCGTGTTGGTGGACCTGCCCAAGGACGTGCAGCAGGCGCTCACGACCTACAGCTATCCCAAAAAGGTGACCACCCGCGGCTACAACCCGCACTACGAGCCCAATGCCAAACAGGTGCACAAGGTGGCCGAGATGCTGGCCGAGGCCAAACAGCCCCTGATCTACGCCGGGGGCGGCGTCGTCAGCTCCCAGGCCGCGACGGAGCTCACATGGCTGGCCAAGAGCTTCGACATTCCGGTCACGGCCACGCTGATGGGCCTGGGATGCTTCCCCGGCGACAACCCGCTGTGGCTGGGCATGCTGGGCATGCATGGCACGTATACGGCCAACTACGCCATGGCCAACGCGGACCTTATTCTGGCTGTGGGCGCGCGCTTCGATGACCGGGTGACCGGCAAGGTGAGCGAATTCGCCCGGCAGGCCACCATGGTCCATATCGACATCGACCCCACGTCGATCCAGAAAAACGTGCGCGTGGACGTGCCCATCGTGGCCGACTGCCGTCAGTTCCTGGCCGCGTTGCGCGAAGAGTTGACCCCCAGGGCCGAATCCCGCGAAGGCTTTGCCGACACCTCCAAATGGCTCGAACAACTGGGCAAATGGACTAGCGAGCATCCGCTGGAGTACAGGCCCGCCGCCAAGGACGGACCGCTCAAGCCCCAGGCCGTGATCGAGGCCGTGCAGAAGCTCACCAAGGGCGACGCCATCGTGGCCACCGAAGTGGGACAGCATCAGATGTGGGTGGCCCAGTTCTACAAGTTCAAGCACCCGCGCACGCTGCTCAGCTCGGGCGGACTCGGCACCATGGGCTACGGATTCCCGGCGTCCCTGGGCGCACAGGCGGCCTTTCCCGACAAGCTGGTCATCAACTTTGCCGGCGATGGTTCCATTCAGATGAACATCCAGGAGTTGGCCACGGCGGTGTGCTACAACCTGCCGGTGAAGGTCATCATCCTGAACAACGGCTACCTGGGCATGGTGCGCCAGTGGCAGGAGCTCTTCTACGGCCGCAACTACTGCAGCACCTGCCTGGACGTGGCGCCCGACTTCGTGAAGCTGGCCGACGCCTACGGAGCGGCGGGCTTTCGCATCCAGAAGGCGGAAGAGCTTGAACCGACGCTCAAGAAGGCCTTCGAGACTCCAAGGCCCTGCATCATCGACGTGGTGGTGGACCCTGAGGAGAACGTCTATCCCATGGTTCCAGCCGGAAAACCCATCACCGAAATGCTGCTCGTCTAAGGAGGACAAACGTGCGCCATCTTCTCTCCGTACTCGTCGAGAACGAACCCGGCGTGTTGTCGCGGGTGTCCGGGCTCTTCAGCGGCAGGGGATTCAACATCGAAACGTTGAACGTGGCCCCTACTCTCGAAGAGGGGCTCTCGATCATGACCATAACCACCTCGGGCGATGATCAGATCATCGAACAGATCATCAAACAGCTGCGCAAGCTGGTGACCGTGCTCAAAGTGGTGGACCTCTCCGAGATCAAAAGCGTCGAACGCGAAATGATTCTCATCAAGGTCAACGCTGAGGACGGAAAACGCGCCGAGATTTTGCGTATCGTGGACGTCTTCCGCTGCAAGGTCGTCGACGTGGGCTTCGACGAGTTGACCATCGAGGTGACGGGCACCCAGGACAAGCTGAACGCCCTGATCAACCTCCTGACTCGCTTCGGCATCAAGGAAGTGGCCCGGACAGGCGCCGTGGCCCTGCGCAGGAGCATGCAATAGACTAGCGCGCCTGATCGAGGGCGCGTGCGTAAGAACGATATACCACGGTGGCCCTGGGGCCGGGCTTCGGCCCGCTCCGGGGCCATCCGTTCGCCGGACGGACGCCCGCCCGGAATTCCAAAAGGAGCTCACATGAAGATTTTCTACGATCAGGATGCCGACCTCGGTCTGCTCAAAGACAAAACCGTGGCCATCATCGGCTACGGCTCCCAGGGCCATGCCCACGCCCAGAACCTGCGCGATTCCGGCGTGAAGGTCATCATCGGTCAGCGCCCTGGCGGACCCAACTGGAAGCTGGCCAAGGAGCACGGCTTCGAGCCCATGAGCGCCGATGAGGCCGCCGCCAAGGCCGACATCATCATGATCCTCACCCAGGATCAGCTTCAGGCCGACATCTACCACAAGCAGGTGCTGCCCGGCCTCAAGGCCGGCAAGGCCCTGGCTTTCGGACACGGTTTCAACATCCACTTCAACCAGATCATTCCCCCGGCCGACGTGGACGTCATCATGATCGCCCCCAAGGGACCCGGCCACATGGTGCGCCGCGTCTACACCGAAGGCTCGGGCGTGCCCTGCCTGGTGGCCGTCAATCAGGACGCCTCGGGCCAGGCCCTGCAGGTGGCCCTGGCCTATGCCAAGGGCATCGGCGGCACCCGCTCCGGCGTGCTGCAGACCACCTTCCGCGAAGAGACCGAGACCGACCTCTTCGGCGAGCAGGCCGTTCTGTGCGGTGGCGCGTGCGAACTCATGAAGGCCGGTTTCGAGACGCTGGTGAACGCCGGCTACCAGCCCGAGATCGCCTATTTCGAGTGCCTGCATGAGCTCAAGCTCATCGTCGACCTCATCTACGAGGGCGGCATGGCCAAGATGCGGTACTCCATCTCCGATACCGCCGAATACGGCGACTACACCCGCGGTCCCCGCATCGTCACCGAGGAGACCCGCAAGGAGATGAAGAAAATCCTGCACGAAATCCAGACCGGCCAGTTCGCCAAGGAGTTCATCCTGGAGAACAAGGCCGGCGGCCGGGCGAATTTCCTGGCCCTGCGCCGCATTAACGCCGAGCACCAGGTCGAACAGGTGGGCGCCAAGCTGCGCGGCATGATGAGCTGGCTGAAAAAATAGTTCCTTTTCCCAAAACAATACGGGCCGGCCTTCTAGACGGATGGCCGGCCTTTTTTTATTGTCAGCCCGTTACGTCCATCCGGCGGGAGGAGTGTTGCAAAACGTGAGTCATCGTCGAGTTCGGGGGCTCCCCTCAATGTGGTTGTTGCGTCGCCTCGTCGCCGCGCTGCTCATCAGCGCGATTCTGGCCGGTCAGGCCTTTGCCCAGGACAGACGCGACGGCCATTACTGGCGCAACGTGCCCGAATCGGAAAAGCTCGACCTCATCCTGGGCATCTTCGACGGCATGCTCCTGACCGAGAGCATCGTGCAGACGGTGCTCAAACGCGACTACACCCTGTGCACCGATCTGATCGAAAGCATCATGCGCCAGACCGACAGTTACATGGCCGATCTTTCCGTCACGCAGATCGCCCAGCGGTTGGACGAGTTTTACGAAGATCCGGTCAACCGCAACATTCCCATTTTCTGGAGTGTGTGGGTTGTGGCCCGGCAGAGCAAGAACGACAAGACCGTCAACAAGCTTATCCGCGAGTTGCGCAAGGCCTACAAATGACCGCACTCAACGTCCGGTGGACGTCGACATTGGAAGTCGGCGAGCCCGATATCGACGAGCAGCATCAGATGCTCTTCCAGATGATTCTCGATCTGGAGGAAAAAATTGAGGGCAAGCAGTTCGAACAGGGCGCGCTCGACGCGCTTCAAGGCATGCGGATCTATGCGGCCACCCACTTCGCGCACGAAGAGGAGTTGATGGCCTTGGGCAAATTTTCCGATCTGCCCCGCCACAAAAGTATGCATGCCGAGTTCATCGGGGAAATCGACCAACTGGAAAAAGACGCCCGGCAAAGCGGGGAGTGGGCTTCCCTGGACGTTTTCGCCTATTTGGTGGCCTGGCTCTCCGAACACATCCTGCAGGAAGACACCGACTTTTTCCGTCGATCCTAGCGCTCCGCCTCCTGGTTTCCCGGCGTCATGTCACGCTGCCTGCACCCTGCCGTTCGTTCTCCCGCGTGCCGTTTTCGCACCGCTTCGCCATGTTGCGCAGGGCTCGCCTTACCGGATTCTTTCGCCCGGCGTGGATGATCGCCCCGTTCTCCCTCGTATCATGGGATAACAAGGGGCACGATATGGAAAGAAACGAAATCGAAACGATGCGCCAAGCCACGATGACCTACTATCGCGGCGAAAGCGTCCGTCTGGAGCGTCAGGCCCTCGAAACCCTGCGCCTGGCCGGACGATGCCTGGAATGGGCCGAAAACATTCGCTTTTTGCCAGATGACGGCGTGATGCACGTCTACGATGTCATGGAACGCGGCAAGCGCCGCCAAGCCCGGGACATGGCCCGCATGGCCCTGGAAACCGCTCTGGACGAGGCGAACACCTAGTGTGACGGCCACGAAACGAGTGGACGCTTGTTTTGTGGATACTTCCTGGAACGTATTGTTTTTCTTCTTGAAAAGCACAGGCATGTTTTTCAAGGACGCCGCACGGGAGCGCCAAGACCGTTCACGCGCAGGTCGCTCGGAGAGGGTCGCGGTAGGACCCTCTCCGCACGCCTGTTCGACCAGACCGCACCGGTCGGCCTTTGCGAAGTCCGTGAAGTGAATGTCCGAGGCGAGGGCGCGGGGGTCGGGTGCTTCCGCGGATGCCGCGTCCTGAAACGGCCTGTCCCCGTGCGCCCCGTCTCCCCGCATTCCGTGGACGCCGCATCCGGGCGTCCCTGGTTTCTCGCCCGGCGCTGTCGTCTCAGCGGGGCGGCAAGTCCCGGAAGGCCGTCGCTCCGGTTAGGCTCGAAGCGCGGAGCACGCCGAGCGCGACCGCCCGGCTGAAACAGTCCGCCGCCGCGCGTCCCACTTCGTTGAGTCCACTCGCCCAGGGCACGGGAAAGGCTCCGTCGGCTTCGGGCAGGGAAACCTCACCCGTTGCCAGGCAGAAGATGGTATCGCCGTCGAACATGGTATGCGCCGGGCGAATAGCCCTGGCGAGGCCGTCCTGGGCCATTTGGGCCACTTTTTTGGCCTGGGCCTTGGTCAACTTGGCGTTGGTGGCCACCACGCCGATGGTGGTGTTGCGTCCGGCCTGGGCAACGGGCGAGCCGGGAAGGCGCACGGCCCGGTCCGCCAGGTCGCCGAGTTCGCCGTCCACTTGGAGCCGGGCTTCCCAGAGACGTCCGTCGGCAGGGTTCACCACCTCACCCAAGGAATTGACCGCCGCCAAGGCCGCCACAATCAGGCCTCCGGGCAGGGTTTCGCTGGCTGAGCCCAGGCCCCCCTTTATTGAGCCCGCGCGCGCCCCGGTTCCGGCCCCGACGTTTCCCAAGGGGACGGGGTCGGCGTTGGCCGATGCGCAGGCCGAATAGCCCCACTCCGGCCCCACGGGCGGGACAAAGGCTGGGCCTCGTCCCAGATCGAAAAGACAGGCTCCCGGAACGATGGGGGCCACGTGTCCGGCCTCCAGCGGAAAGCCCAGCCCCTTTTCGGCCAGCCACCGCACCACGCCGTCGGCGGCGCTCAGTCCGTGGACCGATCCTCCGGCCAGCAGGATGGCCTGCACCTTTTCCACCAGGTTGAGAGGATCGAGCAGGTCGGTTTCCCGGGTTCCGGGAGCGGAGCCGCGTACGTCCACGCCAGCCACGGCTCCCTTTGGACACAGGATTACGGTCACGCCGCTGACGTCGGCAAGCGCGGTATGATGGCCGACCAGCAGGCCGGTCACGTCGGTCAAGGAATTGTTCGGTCCCGACCCGGCGGTCCGGGCGGGCGCGGGGATGATGTCGGACATGGAACGTCTCTCCTTTGCCTGTCTGTGCCGTCCACGCGCCGTGTTTGGCAAGAGGCGGCGGGCGCCTTTTCGGGGGGAATCGTCGTGCTGTCGGACTCAGAGGAGTTCGACAAGAATGAAACCTGGACGGGTTTCAGGCCAACGAGTGACAAATCTGTAGTCAACACCTTGAAAACACAAAGAATGATGCATTTTCCGCAGGAGTGGGGTAGAGGTGGACGCAATACATTCTTACCAAGGAGAAGCCTATGACCAAGGCGACATGGGAAAAAGTGTTCGAGTATGCTTCCATGCCCGTGCATGGAACCCTTTCGCGCAAGTTGCGGAAAGGACTCTGCATTCAGATTGGCGAGGGCAAGGTGTACGAGCAGGCGACCCTGTTTTTGGGGGAAGAATTTTTGCGCATTACGGAAAAAAATGGAAAGGTACAGATAAATACCTACTACGACTGGGAAAAGATAACGAGCGTGCGCACCTTGGGCGAAACGGAAGACTGACGTCTTTGCAGGCGCCTCGGGCCAATTTGCCTGAGCGCGCATTTTTTGGAAGGAATTCAGGCCGTTTTCTCGTACGAGAAAACGGCCTTTCCTGTCTTGGTTCCGTGCGCATGGCCTTCGAGCCCATGCGATGGCGCTGAAACCGGACGGCGGCGCGGGGGCTCGGCTCGGGAAGGGGTCGTGAAACGCAAAGCTTCCTGGGGAGCAAGCATTGCGTGTTGTCCTTTTCCTGTAAGGAATTATATGCACTTACCGCATTGAGTTTTGTTTTTTCAAACTTATTTTCTTTTGTTGATACAGATAAAGGAATGCCTATCCTGACAAACACGCGCACTCCCGTCAGCGCGGTCTTTTCCTCCGCGCGGCGGGTGCTTTACTCCTGTTCGCAACGTCTTGTATTCCTTTGGCGCGTGCTGATTCGGTTTACGCTTTCTGTACGGTGTTTCGGTTCCTTTGTACGCGAAATTGTGTCAAACAACTAATACTTATAACTTGATATTCTAGGTGATGGTTGGTATGCTCCTTTCGATGAACATTCGGGGGGAATGATGATTACCGCAAGAGACGCCACCTGTATCGAGAGATTGGCTCCAGTAGCCCAGTTGTTGGAGTTGATGGGACAGTACTCCCACGAGGGAGTGCGTTCATCGGACGTGTATTCGTCCATGGCCAAGGATGTCTGGCGAGTCTACCTGTATCTCAGCGCCAGATTCAGCGACGAAATGATGGGCGGCGCATTTGAAACCCATGATGAGGACTATTTTCGGGAAATGAAATCGCGGGTGGAAAAGTCAGTGGACGAGATATGAGCGTAGCCTGTCGCATGGCGAAACGGTTGGGCTGACCGGCATGCCGGAACGCCGTTCCGGTTCGAAGCCGCTGGCCAACAAAAGTCTGCTCCCCGAGAGGCGGCGTTCACCGCAAACGGTATTTGACTGTATTTCCAGCCATATCCATTTCAGTCGGAACAATTGACAATCGCTCGCCGCTCGGCCAGAAAATGCAATCGAGAGCCTTTCGTCGAGCGATTTTTGAAAGCCGCCGGGGGGACGGAATGCGATCCTGAAACGTCTCGGCAGGGGAGACCATGATGAACGCCATGAGCCTTGTTCCCGCGGGGGAAGCCATTCCGACGCCCTGGGGATGGTTCGAAGCCTTGTCGCTTCTCACTTTTTCCCTGCATCTTCTGCTCGTCAACGCGGTTCTTGGCGGAGCCTGCGTTGTCCTGGCCAGCCGTTTCCGGGGCCTGGCCCGGGCGGACGATCTGTCCGGGGGCCTGCCGACCGCCATGGGGCTGGCGGTCAACCTGGGAGTACCGCCCTTGTTGTTTCTCCAGGTGCTTTACGGACGGTTTCTCTATCCGACCAGCGTGCTCACGGCCTGGTTTTGGGTGAGCGTGGCCGGGTTGGCCATGGCCGCGTATTTTCTGCTCTACGCCAACGCCTGGCGGGTGAAACGTCGGGCTCCCCGTTCGAGCGTCGCCCTGGTCGTGGCCTGCGTCCTGTTGCTGGCCGTGAGCTTCATCATGACCAACGTGATGACCCTCATGATAGCTCCCCAGGCCTGGACGCGCTATTTCGACAATCCCGGCGGCTGGCTGCTCAATCTGAGCGATCCCACCTTCGCGCCCAGGTGGTTGCATTTCCTGCTGGCCTCCGTGGCCGTGGGCGGGCTTGTTGCGGCCTTGTTCAACGTTGGAGCCTGCGGGGCCAGCGACCCCTCGGCAGGCGAAAGGCGCGCGTTCGGCATGCGGTGGTTCACGCACGCCAGTCTGGCGCAACTGGCCGTGGGCGCGTGGTTTCTCGTGTCCCTGCCGCGTGAGGCGATGCTTCTCTTCATGGGCCGCTCCGGTGCGCATACCGCCGTGTTCCTCCTCGCGTTGGCCGGTGTGGGGCTCCTGCTTTGGTTCGCCTTTCACGCCAGGGCGATGGCCACGGCCGTCACACTCGCGCCGGTGACTCTCCTCATGGTCGGACTGCGCGAGATGGTGAAGGCGGCCTGCGTGACCCGGGATTTTTCCCCGGACCGGTTGGAGGTCACCGGCCAGTACGGTCCCATGGTCTGGTTTTTCCTCAGCCTGGGCGTCAGCCTGTGGCTCATGGCCTATACGGTGAGACTCTATCGCAAGGCCCGGGGAGGACGCTAGACCATGAACTATCCCGTTTGGCAACTCGGTTACGCCGGCGGAGGACTGCTCATCGCGTGGGTGGCCACCCTGCATGTGTTCGTGGCCCATTTCGCCGTGGGCGGCGGACTGTTTCTCGTCCTGACCGAGTTGGCCGCCCGTCGTCGGCGGAGCCCGGCCCTGGTCGCGTACGTGAAGGCCCATACCCGGTTCTTTCTCGTTTTGACCATGGTGTTCGGCGCGCTCTCCGGGGTGGGCATCTGGTTGGTCATCTCGGCCCTTTCGCCTGGGGCCGCATCCACGCTCATCCACAATTTCGTCTGGGGCTGGGCCACGGAATGGGTGTTCTTTCTCGGAGAGGTTGTAGCCCTCCTGGTCTACCACTACGGTTTCGACACAATGGACCCGCGCGACCACATGCGGGTGGGATGGATCTACGCCTTGTTCGCCTGGCTCTCGCTTGTGGTCATCACGGGCATCATCGGCGTCATGCTCACTCCGGGACGTTGGTTGGAAACCCGCGACTTTTGGGACGGCTTCTTCAGTCCAAGCTTCTGGCCGGCCGTGGCCATTCGCACCGGCTTCGCGACCATGCTGGCCGGGGTGTTCGGGTTCCTGACCGCCGTGCGCGTGACGGACGAACCGGCCAGGCGGTTCGTCAGGCGTCGCTGCGCTGCCTGGGCCGCCTTGTCCGTCCCGCTGATTCTGCTTTTCGGCTGGTGGTACCTGAAGAGTCTTGGGCCTGGACAGTACGACTTCATTGTCGGACGCTCGGCCGAGATCACCCCGTACTTCCGGGCCATGCCCTTCCTGGGGGGAGGAGTGCTGCTTCTGGCCCTGGCGCTGGGCCTGGTTGGGAATCTGCCGAAGGGCGCGGGCGCCATCTTGTCCGGGGTTTTGGTTCTGACGGCATTGGGCTTTCTGGGCGGGTTCGAGTTTATTCGCGAGGCCGGGCGCAAGCCCTGGCTCATCCCGGGGCATACCTGGGCCAACGGGGTGCGTCCGGATCAGGTTTCGGACCGTCAGGCTCCGTTTTTGCCCGGGACCGCCTGGGCCAGAAACAAGACCGTGACCCCGGCCAACCTGCTGGATGCCGGACGGGAACTCTTTGCCTTCCAATGCCTGTCCTGCCACAGTGTGGGCGGGCCCATGAACGACATCCGGCGTCGCACCGCCCCTCTCGGGGTGGTCGGCATCACGGCCTATTTGACGGGGCAGGGCAAGCTGTTTTCCTCCATGCCGCCCTTTCTGGGAAGCGCGGACGAACGGCTCGCCCTGGCCTCGTATTTGACCGCCACGGTGAACGGCAAATCCCTGGAGCCGGCTCCTCCCGTGGTCGTCAAGCCACTGCAGGACTCGGCGTCGCCTTTCGACCCGGACACGGATCAGTACGTGCTTCTGGCCTGGAACACCTTGGGGATGAAGTGCATTTCCGACTGTGACGGTTTCTTCTCCCTGTTGCCGCCGGGCAATGCGCTGGAAGCGGTGCTCATCCGCCGCGATCCGCTTCCCCAGATGGTCAGTCAGGACGTGAGCTTGACCTACGAGGCCCAGCCGGGTTTTTCCCAGCCGGCCCGGCAGGTGGCCTTCTGGAAGCACGCCAAGTCCCTGGTGGGCAAGGATTTGCCGGAAAACGTTTCCCCCGTCGGTCGTAAAACCAGCGGGGCCATGGCCTTCAACGCCTCGTCCAAGGTCTTCGAAGCCGTGGGCATACCGGTGGTCCCGTACACCGACTCGGGCGAGGTCAATCCCTATCCGCTCTTTACCGTGGTGGCCCGGGACGCCTCCGGCAAGGAATTGGCCCGCACCCAGGCCGTGGCTCCGGTGAGTTCGGAGATGGGCTGCCACACCTGCCACGGAGGAACCTGGCGGGTGGGGGGCGTCACCGGGCTTTCCGACGCCACGGCCCAGGGCGTGCTGGCCGTGCACGACCGGCGCAACAAGACCGATCTCGTGGCCCGGGCCAAGGCGGGGGGACCGGTACTCTGCCAGAGTTGCCATCCCGATCCGTTGCTGAACGCCACGGGTCGTGGCGAGCTTCTCAATCTGCCGGCGGCCATTCACGGATTTCACGCCAACTACCTGGGCGGACTCGGGGACGACGCGTGCGCTTCATGCCATCCCGACAGTCCCACGGGGGTCACGCGCTGTCTGCGCGACAACCACGCGGCCAAGGGGCTGGGGTGTTCGCGCTGCCACGGGTTTCTGGAAGACCACGCCCTGTCGCTGTTGAACGCGGAAAAGGCGGCCGGAAAGCCCTCCGCGTCCTGGCTGATGGCCAATCTCGCTCCCCGCCTGGTCAAGGACGCGGCCTCCGTCGCGCCGCGCCAGCCCTGGCGGCAGGAGCCCGACTGCATGACCTGCCACAAGGACTACCAACTCCCGGACCTCAAGGCGTCCTCCGCGTTCAATGCCTGGACCTCGGGGCCGGACGGGCTTTACCGCAACCGCAAGGAAGAAACCGGCAACGTGCCCTGCGCGGCCTGCCACGGCGCGCCGCACGCCACCTATCCGGCGCATAACGCCTACGGGGCCAACCGCGATACCCTCCAGCCCTTGCAGTACATGGGGACGCCCGGCGTCCTGGGTTCGAAGAAGCGTTGTGACGTGTGCCATACCATGGAGATGGAGGGCGACGTCCACCATGCGAACATCGTGCGATAGGCACGGCCGTGGGGCGCGTCGGGAGAAGACGGCGAGGGGGATGGACGATGTCGCGGCGGGCGACGGCAACGCAAAAAATGGGGTCAGGCGGTGATCGGCGTAAAGATTTGGAGTGGCGGACGGTGTGGGAACACGGGCGAACGGGCAGGGGGCCTCGTGAAACGGGCGGAAAAGGACGAAAGCTGGGGGCCGAGGCGGCTTTTGGGCTGCGCCCGGCGCGTTTGCCGGCAAGTGTCCGCGCGCCTGGCGTTGGTTCTGGTTCTTCTGGTGTTCGTCGTATGCGCCTGTTCCACCGCGCGTCCGCCCGAACAGGCCCGTGACATGGCCTACGAGATGGCGGCCTCGGCCGGCATGTCTGCCCTGACCCTGGACGATGCGGGTTTCGCCCTGGCGGCCTTTCTCAAGAACGGCCCAGGAGAGGACCTGATTGTCTACATCGAAGGCGACGGGCACGCTTGGGCCAACCGGCGCACCCCGTCCGCCGACCCCACCCCGCGCGAGCTTCTGGTGCTGCGACTGGCCGCGCTGGACCCGGCCTCCAAGGTGCTGTACCTGGCCCGCCCCTGCCAGTTCAACCGGGGCGGCCCGGCCGGATGTTCACCCGAGCTCTGGACCAATGCGCGCTACAGCCAGACCGTGGTGTCCTCGCTCAATCGCGCGCTCGACCAGGCCAAGTCCCTTGCCGGGGCGACCCGGCTGCATCTGGTGGGATATTCCGGCGGTGGCGCGCTGGCCGTGCTTGTGGCGGCGCAGCGAGGGGATGTCGCGGACATCCTCACCGTGGCCGCCAATCTCGACACCCTGGCCTGGACCGCCCATCACGGCATCTCGCCGCTTGCCGGCTCGCTCAACCCGGCGGACAAGGCGCGCCGGGTGGAGGCCATTCCCCAGACGCACCTGTGCGGCAACCAGGATCAGGTCGTGCCGCCTTTTCTCTGTCAGCGCTACCTGGCGCGCATGGGGCGGCCTTCGACGGCTCGCTGTCTGGTGATGAACGGAGTGAACCACACCCAAGGCCTGGAGTCCCGCTGGACCGAGCTCCTGGCCGCTCATAGGCGTTTTGTCGAGGAAGGGACGCATTGAATCGGGTCCTGCGGCGCCCCCGTCAGACGCCCCGGACGATCACGCCCGGAAAAGCGTGATCGAACAGGAAATAGGCAACTGCCCGCGGCGGGCCTCCAACTCCGGGCTCACAGACCGAGCTGAGCCAGAAGGTCGTCCACGGTCCCCTGGGAAACGCCCTCCTGGGGGCCCTTGAGTTCGCTGATTTTTTCTTCGGCTTCGGCTTCGATCTGGTCCAGATCCTTTTCGGGCGTTTCGTTGTGGGCTTTGATCTTGAGGCCGGTGGAAAGATAGAGGTCGAGCACGATCTGTTCGACGTTCTTGATGGCCCCGATGATGCGCTTGATGCGCTGTCCCGTCAGGTCCTGAAAGGACAACGTGGTCATGATGGTCATCAGGTCTTCGTTGAGCAGGTCGCTTTGGGCGCGCAGGTCGGAAAGCTGCTCCTTGGTGACCCCGCCGGACTTGAGGCTGTGCAGGATCTTGTTGACCTTGGCCTGCATGTCCAACTGCTTTTCCACGATATCCATGATTTCGCCGGTGGCGGCCTCGGTGGTGGAGAGAATCTGGTCCAACTGGCTGGCCGCTTCGCTGAAGAGCTGGTCGGCGCGTTTTTTTTCTTTGGTCATGTCGGAGGAGCTTTCGTCCTGGCGGGCGGAAGACAACTCTTTGTAGATCGACTGCAGGCCTTGGCGCATGTCTTCGTTTATGCGCTTGTAGAATTCACTTTGAAGAAGCGATCGCGTCAGGGATTTGGAAAGTTCCTGCTCCACTGCCTGGGTGATGCTTTGTTTGAGCGTCTCGGTCATTTCGCTCACGATCTTTTCCATCACCTGATCCCACAGGGCGTCCTTGGCTGGGGTCATCGGCTTACCTCACGACCATTTTTTGCAGCGCAGTTCGTCGCGCTGGGTTTGAAAAACGAACTGGACAATGGATTCCAGGTCCCTGTCGCGTATCTTGACAAAATCCAGAGCCCAAACGACCTGGCCTTCCGGAGTCGTCTCCATGCGCACCACCTTGGCCACGGCCGAGGCCATGCGCACGGGCAACTGGGTGAGCACGATCACCACTTCCACGTGCTCGTTTTCCTCGAACCGCTCCTCGCAGACGAGCTTGACCCCGGCCCCGGAGATTTCCAACACCTCGGCCGTAAAGGGAAAGTCTTCCTGCATGGTGTCGTAGGAATGCAGACCGATGAGCAGATCGAGCTTGCGGTCCAGATTCATGAGGGCGTCGACCAGGGCTTCGGCCAGGCCGGCGTTTTTGAGCTCGGACGAAGTGACCGAGGAACTCGTGATGGGAGCCTCGCGAAAAACCTGGGGCAGGGTCGGAGAAACCTGGCGGCGAAGCCGGGCGCGAAGCCGGGTGGGTATGCGCAGAAAGGTGCGCTGTTCGTCGTTCACGGGCCACCTCCGACGGGGCTGGTGTCGTGTCAGCGAGGACGGACCAATCCAGCCGCAAGACGCATGGCTTCGCGGCGGTCCCGAAGAACGCCGTGGACGCGCCTTGCGGCAAGGGGCGCGGGGGGGCGTCGTCGGAAAAGGCGTCCGTAGTCCGGGGCGTCGGTCGTCCTAGAGGACGCCGTTTTCCAGCATGGTCTCCATGGCCTTGACCGGGCAGAGTTTCACGCACAGGCCGCAGGCCGTGCACTTGGCGGAATCGAAGCGCACCTTCCAGGTCGTCCGGTCCAGCTTGAGCGCTCCCGGCTGGCACAGGGCCGTACACACGCCGCAGTGCATGCAGGCTTCTTCGTCCCGGCGCACCTTCTGGGCCACCGGGGAGGTCTTTACCCCGTGGGAGGACAGGAACCGTTGCGCCTCGACCCAGGACTGTTCGCGTCCCTTGATTTCCAGGATCATCTCCCCGATCTGGCGGGGGTTGATGTGGGCTTTCAAGATGTTGAAGCACAGATCGTGCAGCCGGATCAGGTCGCACACGATGGGCTTGCCCGATGTTTCGGGTGGAAAGGTCAAGTGCGCGATAATGCGCACTTCTTTTTCGTCAGGCATGATCGTTCCTAAGGCTTATAAGAAGGTTTTCGCCCGCTTGGCTTCGGCGGAATCGGGATATTTCTTGATCAGATCGTGGTACACGATGCGGGCCGCGTCTTTTTTGCCCAGCTTCGAAAAGGCCATGCCCTGCTTGAGCATGGCCGAGGGGGCCTTGTTGCTCTTGGGAAATTTTTCGATGACTTCCTGGTAGTTGAGAACGGCCTGGGGCATGTCGTTTTTGGCGAAGTAGCACTCGCCCCGCCAGAAGTAGGCGTTGGAAGCCAGGCTGTGCTTGGGGTAGGCCTTGGCCAGATCGCCCCACAGGGTGGCGGCCTGGTCGTAGTTCTTGGCCTGGTAGGCCTGCATGGCCTTGCCGTAGATGGCTTCGGCCGCGTCGGCCTGGGGCGCCGCCGGGGCGGGGGCCGGTTTGGCCGGAGCCTGTTGGGCCTGCGGGGCGGGAGCCTGGGCGGCCGGGGCCTGCCCGGCGGGAGCGCCCTGCGGGGCCGCCGGAGCCTGCCCGGGAGCCGGAGCGCCCTGCTGGGCCGCAGCCTGTTGGCCGTCGACTTCCAGGCCCAACTGCGAGGCCATCTGGCGCTGGTTGGCTTCCAGCTTGGCGATGCGGCGCGAAAGTTCGGCCAGGCTGGTGCTGCCCCCGGAACCGTCGCCTTCGGTGAGGGCCCGGATCTGGCTGTTCAGCTCTTCCGTTTCAACGCTTTGGCGCTGGACTTGGCTTTTCAGACCGTCCACCTCGGCCACAAGATTGGCCTGGGCCTGGACCTCGGGCGGAATGGGTTTGCCCTTGATCTGGGAGTCCGAGCGTCCCGACGGCCCGGAATCCATGGAGCCGCATCCGGTCAGACCGGTCAGGCAGGCCAGGAGCAACACGGAGACGAAACGAGTTTTCATACCGCTTTTATTCCTCTTTTGGCGCCAACCAGAAAATAGACGACTCCGCCCAGGACCGGCACGAATACGGCCAGGCAGAGCCAGACCATTTTTTCCTGGAGCGTGGGGAAGTTTCTGTAAAAGGCGTGGTAGATGGCCGCGAAATTGAAAAAAGCGAAAAAAACCACCAGGCCCAGCAGCCAGGCGGGATAGGAGCTAAGCAGTGCAGTGATGCTCATAATCCGTTCCCCGTAGCCCTGTGCGTGGCAAATGGCAAGTTTCAGCGGCCCTTTCTCGAACCGGGCTTGGAGCGAACGTAAAACGACAGGATCAATGCGAAAGATCCCAGGGTAATGCCGATATCGGCCACGTTGAACGCCGGCCAGGAAAACGAGCCGATGGAGAACTCCAGAAAATCGGTGACTTCGCCCAGGCGCACCCGGTCGATCAGGTTGCCCACCGCTCCGCCCAGGATCAGTCCCAGGGCCACGATGAACAACGTGTCGCCAGGGGCGGACTTGGAGAGCAGGTTCACCACCAAAACGATGGCCAACGCCGTGGTGGCGATGAAAAAATACGTCTGCCAGGCGATGTCGGCCCGGTTGAGAAACCCGAAGGCCGCGCCCTTGTTCAGGGTGTGCACAAGATTGAAAAAGTCCGGTATGACCTTGACCTGACCCCACAGCGGGATATGTTCGCGTATCAGGATCTTGGTGGCTTGGTCGAGCACGGCGATCACGGCGGCCAGGCTTCCGGCCAGAACGTATTGGGGCTTCACGCGTTCCTCCGTGAGGATGTCGGCTTTTTTTCGCGCATGGCTGGCCATCCCTTTCGATGATAGCGGGGCTGTTGTCAATGCGTTCACGTCGCTCGCGCGCGCTCGCGCGGCAGCTTTCGGAGCTGGACGGCCGTGGTTTTCGCCCCGCTGGCGCGGCCCGGGGCGAACGCGGCGGTGCGTCGTTGCGCGCCCCCCGGCGCAAACATCTTGCGACCAGGTGACGAATCGTTTAGACCACGCGCGGGCGAAGGCTCTTCGTCCGTCGTGCGCGCAGGCGCATCCAACCATTTAATCCCAATCATTTCACCATGCCCAAACGCACCGATCTCAAGAAAATCATGATCATAGGCTCAGGCCCCATCGTCATCGGCCAGGCCTGCGAATTCGACTACTCCGGTTCCCAGGCCGCCAAGGCCCTCAAGGAAGAAGGCTACGAGGTGGTGCTGGTCAATTCCAATCCGGCCACCATCATGACCGATCCGGAACTGGCCGACCGTACCTACGTGGAGCCCATCGAACCGGACATGGTGGCCAAGATCCTGCGCCGAGAGCTTCCCGACGCCCTGTTGCCCACCCTGGGCGGGCAGACCGGGCTCAACACCGCCGTGGCCCTGGCCGAATCGGGCATCCTGGACGAGCTCGGGGTCGAGCTCATCGGCGCCAACCTTGCGGTCATCAAGAAGGCCGAGAGCCGCCAGGAGTTCCGCGAGGCCATGGTCAAGATCGGGCTCAAGGTGCCGGGCAGCGGCATCTGCCGTTCCATGGACGACGTGCGGGCCTGGGGCCGCAAATTGCCCTTTCCCATCATCGTGCGTCCGGCCTTCACCCTGGGCGGTTCGGGCGGCGGCGTGGCCTATAACATGGAAGACCTGGAAGCCATCGCCTCGCGCGGCTTGGCCCTTTCCATGAAGCACGAAGTGATGCTTGAGGAATCGGTCCTGGGCTGGAAGGAATTCGAACTCGAAGTGATGCGCGACGTGGCGGACAACTGCGTCATCATCTGCTCCATAGAAAATATCGATCCCATGGGCGTGCACACGGGCGATTCCATCACCGTGGCCCCGGCCCAGACGCTCACCGACGACGAATACCAGAAAATGCGCGACGCGGCCCTGGCCATCATGCGCGAGATCGGCGTGGAGACCGGCGGGTCCAACGTGCAGTTCGCCATCAACCCGGAAAACGGGGACATGGTGATCATCGAGATGAACCCCCGGGTGTCGCGCTCCTCGGCCCTGGCCTCCAAGGCCACGGGTTTTCCCATCGCCAAGATCGCGGCCAAGCTGGCCGTAGGCTACACCCTGGACGAGATACCCAACGACATCACCCGCGAGACCATGGCCTCGTTCGAGCCCACCATCGACTATTGCGTGGTGAAGATCCCCCGGTTCACCTTTGAAAAATTTCCCGGCGCCGAAGACTATCTCACCACCTCCATGAAGAGCGTGGGCGAAGCCATGAGCATCGGCCGCACCTTCAAGGAAGCCCTGCAGAAGGGGTTGCGCTCCCTGGAGACGGGCATGCCCGGCCTTTCCAAAGAGTTCGAAAAGTGCGCCTGGGACAAGGACGCCATCCTGGCCAGCCTGCGCAAGCCCAACTCGCGCCGCCTCTACGACGTGCGCAGCGCCTATCTGTGCGGCATGAGCGAAGACGAAATTTACGAGGCCACGCGCATTGACCCCTGGTTCCTGCGCCAGATCAAGGAAATCGTGGACATGGAAGGCGAACTCTACGCCTTCGCCCTGCAGAACGCGCTTCGCGCCGACAATCCGGCCATGTCTCCCATGCTGCGCCAGGCCAAGGTCTACGGATTTTCCGACAGGCAGTTGGCCGCGCTGTGGAAAAAGTCCGAACAGGACATCCGCACCCTGCGCAAGGCCTGCGGGGTGGAGCCCACCTACTATCTGGTGGACACCTGCGCGGCCGAGTTCGAGGCCTACACGCCGTATTACTATTCCACCTATGAGCCCGGCCGCGAGGTCGACGTGTCGGACCGCAAGAAGGTGGTGATCCTGGGCGGCGGTCCCAACCGCATCGGCCAGGGCATCGAGTTCGACTACTGCTGCGTGCACGCCTCCTACGCGTTGCGCGAGTTGGGGGTGGAGTCCATCATGGTCAACTCCAACCCCGAAACCGTGTCCACGGACTACGACACCTCCGACCGCCTCTATTTCGAGCCCCTGACCTTCGAGGACGTGATGAACATCCTCGAACACGAGAATCCCATGGGCGTGGTGGTGCAGTTCGGCGGACAGACCCCGCTCAACCTGGCCGTGCCGCTCATGCGGGCCGGTGTGCCCATTCTGGGCACCTCGCCCGACGCCATCGACCGCGCCGAAGACCGCGAACGCTTCCAGGCCCTGCTCAACAAGCTGGACCTGCGCCAGCCGCCAAACGGCACGGCCTTCTCCGTCGAGGAGGCCAAGGCCGCGGCCGCGCGCATCACCTACCCCGTGGTGGTTCGGCCCTCGTACGTGCTGGGCGGACGGGCCATGGAAGTGGTCTACGACGAGGAGGGCCTGGCCGACTACTTCAAGCGTTCGGTGGTGGTCACTCCCCAGCATCCCATCCTCATCGACAAATTCCTGGAAAACGCCACCGAAGTGGATGTGGACGCCCTGTGCGACGGAACCGACACCTACGTGGCCGGCATCATGGAGCACATCGAAGAAGCGGGCATCCACTCCGGCGATTCGGCCTGCGTGCTGCCCCCCCACACGCTGGACCCGGCCGTCATCGCCGACATCGAACGCCAGACCAAGGCCCTGGCCGAGGAACTCGGGGTCATCGGCCTGATGAACATTCAGTTCGCGGTCAAGGACGGCGTGGTCTTCATTCTCGAAGTCAACCCCCGGGCCTCGCGCACCGCGCCCTTCGTGAGCAAGGCCACGGGTGTGCCCCTGGCCAAGCTGGCCACCAAGATCATGATGGGGGCCAAGCTCAAGGACCTGGACCCCTGGTCCAAGCGCAAGTCCGGATACCTGGCCGTCAAGGAGTCGGTGTTCCCCTTCAACCGCTTCCCCGGCGTTGACGTGCTGCTCGGACCGGAAATGCGCTCCACCGGCGAGGTCATGGGCGTGGACACCAGCTTCGGCCTGGCCTTCATGAAGAGCCAAGTGGCCGCGGGCCAAAAGCTGCCCACCTCGGGCACGGTGTTCATCTCGGTCAACGACGCGGACAAGAAGGCCATTCTGCCCGTGGCCCGCATGTTCAAGGACCTGGGATTTTCCATCATGGCCACCGGCGGCACCGCCTCCTTCCTGAGCGAGCACGGCGTGGAGACGCGCAAGGTGCTCAAGGTCTACGAGGGACGGCCCAACGCCGTGGACCACGTGAAGAACGGAGACATTCACCTCATGGTCAACACCATCTCCGGCAAGAAGACCGTGCGGGATTCGTCCCAACTGCGCCAGACCACGCTTCTCTACGGCGTGCCCTACACCACCACGGTGGCCGGGGCCCGGGCCATGGTCCAGGCCATCGGCGAGCTGGTCGGGCAGGGGCTTGGCGTCAAGAGTCTGCAAGAGTATTATGCCTAGCCGTGGGCGCACACGGTGAATTTGCGAGCGGGTCCGTCCGGTTGAAAATGACCGAACGGACCCGCTCACGGTTTTTCCCCTACGACAAGACGCTTTCGGTTTGAGCCAACAGGCGTCGGACACCAATTCGGCGAAGCCTAGCGAGTGGAGTCATGAAAAAAGAATATTGTGGTCTTTTCGGCATTTATGGCCACCCCGAGGCGGCCCGCATGGCCTATTTCGGCCTCTACGCCCTGCAGCACAGGGGGCAGGAAAGCGCGGGGATCGTCACCTGGGACGGCGAAAAGACCCGCGAACAGCGGGGCATGGGCCTGGTGGCCGACGTGTTCAGCGAACGCCACCTGGGCAAGGAGCTCAAGGGACGCATCGCCGTGGGGCATGTGCGCTACTCCACCACCGGGGCCTCGTTGCTGCGCAACGCCCAGCCCTTCATGGTGCGTTTCGCCAATTACCGCTTGGCCATCGCCCACAACGGCAACCTGGTCAACACCCTGGAGCTTCGGGCCGAACTGGAGGCCAGCGGCTCCATCTTCCAGACCACCATGGACTCCGAGGTGTTTGTCCACCTCATTGCCAAGGCCTTGAACGGCGGCACCATCGAAGAGGCCATCATCACCGCCTGCAACAAGGTCAAGGGTTCGTATTCGCTTATCATTCTGGCCAATGACAAGCTCATCGCCGTGCGCGACCCCCACGGGGTCAGGCCCCTTTCCATCGGACGGCTGGACGACAACTATCTCTTCGCCTCCGAGACCTGCGCCTTCGACCTGCTGGAGGCCGAATATCTGCGCAACGTCGAACCGGGCGAAATGGTGGTCATCCAGGACAAGTACCTGACCAGCTACCGCCTGTGCCCGCCGGCCCAGGTGCGGCGCTGCATCTTCGAACTGGTGTACTTCGCCCGTCCCGACTCGGTGGTGTTCGGCGAGACCGTGTACCGGGCCAGAAAGACCATGGGCAAGGTGCTGGCCCAGGAAGCCCCGGTGGAGGCCGACTACGTCATGCCCTTTCCCGATTCCGGCATCTATTCGGCCGTGGGGTACGCCCAGGAGTCCGAACTGCCCTTCGAGATGGCCATGATCCGCAACCACTACGTGGGGCGCACCTTCATTCAGCCCTCGCAGGACATGCGCGATTTTTCCGTGCGCGTGAAGCTCAACCCCGTGCGCGACATGATCAAGAACAAGCGCATCCTCATCGTGGAAGACTCCATCGTGCGCGGCACCACCATCCGCACCCGGGTGAAGAAGCTGCGCGAGCTGGGAGCGCGCGAGATCCACATGCGGGTGAGTTGTCCGCCCATTCGCTTCCCCTGTTTCTACGGCATCGACTTCTCGTCCAAGGGCGAGCTGATCGCGGCCAACAACTCGGTGGAGAACATCGCCCGGTATATCGGCCTCGACAGCCTGCACTACCTCTCGGTCGAGGGCCTGCTCCAGGCCGTGGAAGCGGACATGGCGGACCCCAAGTACTGTCTGGCCTGTTTCAACGGCGATTACGTGATTCCGCCCTGCTCGGAAGGCGGCAAGCTCTGCCTGGACGACAACCGCGCCCTCAGCTGGTAGGGGCGGGTGCTTCGGGGCGTCAGGGACAAGGCCGTCTCCCGGGCGGCCTCCGTCGCCTTGCGGCTCAAATTCAGGCGCTGGTGCGACATGCTCAAGATCGATATCGACTCCGCGGCCAAGGTGCTGGTGCTCGAAGGCCAACCCAAGGGCGAGACCCAGCCCTTGCGCATCGAGCTGACCGGCTACAAGCTGGAAACCGTGGGCCAAAAGGCCGTGCTCACCTGGGAGCGCCTCACCGTGAGCCGGGAATGGCTCACCGAACTGGCCAAGGTGGCCTTGCCCGGCAACCGGCTGGAACTGCCTGCCGGGACGCCGGTGGAGCTCCTGCGCGCTTTTGTCTGAGGTCGCGCCCTGCGGGCGCGGCCGTCCCGATGGCGTTGCCGGTCCTTGTCTCCGGGGCCTGACGGTCGCGGGGGACGCGTTGGCGTGCGGTCGGGAAACGTTTCGCTTCATCTCCAGCAAAAGCCCCTCGTGACGGGCCAGTCCTGTGCGCGGCGTCCCGACATGCGCCAACCCGTGGTCCAAAACGCGATGCGCTTCCGGCCACGGCTGGAAGCCCGGCTCTTGGTCCCGCTGCGGAAACGTGTATATTGCCCGCAAGCGTCCCCGCAAAGGAGGCCGTGACCGGGTTTGCTCGCCGACGCACGCGGCTGCCCTTCGGCGCGGTGGGGCGCTGTACGTATTTCCGTCGAGCGTGGCGCGCGCGGCCGCTTCCCTGGAGCGCGCGGCGTCGTCCGGCTCGGCCTCAAGCGAACGCCTCACCCCCTGGAGACGCCCGTGAAACTCGCCTGGACCACCTACACAGGAGATCCCGCAACTTTGCCGCCCACCTATGAGCGCGTGCTCGTTCTGGTGGGCGATTACAAGGACCTTGCCGTGCTCTATCGCCCCATGGAGTCGGGTAGCCCGCCGTTTTGGCATTCCGGCCAGGGCTATACCCGCGACCTGGAAGTGGGACAACGCTGGCTGCGCTGGCCCGCGCCCGAAATCATGGAAGCCGTGGGAGACGCGGTGAAAGGCCTCAGGGAAGTGCGCGTGCTGACGGAAAACGCCGCGGAGCCCGGACGGGCTCTGACGGAAGTCCGCCGCATCGCCGCCGAACGGCTGGACGCCCTGGATGCCGTCGGCACGGCCGGTGGGCGGAACTGAGCCTTACGATCCTTTCCGATTGACGCTGGCGCGTGACGACCCCGGTTGGGTCCTTTGTGTTCGAACAGGGCATACGTCCGTTCGACGGGGCTTTTGTTTTGTCCGGCCATTGGAGGAAGCGCGGCGCGTTTCGGGACGACCGCTTCTGTATCGACCCCTCTCTGGCACGGTCCTTGCCGGTAACGGGCGGGCGGGAGAGCGTTTTTTCCCGCCCCGAACCCGTAAACGCGAGGTTTCCGCCATGACCCGCAGACAATTGTTCCGCAACACGCCGCGACGCCGGGCGTCGCGCATTTCCGAGGCCGATCGGGCGCGGTCGCGACAGAGGAAGCGGCCGTGTGGTTCGAGACAGAAATGTCATTCAATTTTGTGCGTCACCTTCGAATTCCCCTACAATTCCGTAATCGGCAGAACGGGCTTTCGCCTTCTCGCGCCGGTTGAGGGAGGCCTTTCGTGAAGCGTCTCGACGAGTTGATCTTTTCCTTGAGCGCCGATCAGGAGGCGTCCAAGGCCCTTCCCGAGCATACGGACCTGTTGCTCTACGCTCCGTGTCCGGTGAAGCTTTTGGTCAAGGAACGCATCGAGGACATCCAGCGTCAGGAGAGCCTGGCCGGACGGGATCTCACGATCCAGATTCCCATGGGCTGCACCTCCGTGGACCCGTACGATCCGGTGTGCCGAATGACCGATGCGGACAAACTGCCCGACATCATCGCCTCCATTGGATTCGGCGACTTCTGGAAGCGCGATTTCGCGGCCCGGTTTCTCGATAAGGGGATCATGGGCGCGGTCTTGCCCGAGAAAATAAGCCCCCTCTACAGCGAGGCCGGACTGATCGACCCCAAGGGGCGCTACACGGTCTACGGCTCCACGCCCTACATCTTTCTGGTGGACGAAAGGCGCTTGGGCAAGCGTCCGGCGCCACGGGTCTGGGCCGACCTGCTCGATCCCATGTATGCGGGCGAGATCATCATGTGCGGCGACGGCGACGACATGGCCGACGCCGTGGTGCTCAACATGTACAAGGACTTCGGCATGGAGGGCTTGAAGAGCCTGGCCGGCGCGGCCAAGGGGCTCATGCACTCCTCCACCATGGTGACCGTGGCCGGCACGGGCGACAAACGGGCCGGCGCGGTGTTCATCATCCCCTGTTTTTTCGCCCTGAGCGTCAAGCTGCCGAGCCATTTGCGCGTGGTCTGGCCCGAGGACGGCGCATCGGCCAGCCCCTTGTACTTTATCGCCAAGAAAAGCGAACAGGAACGGCTGCGCCCTCTCATCGACTTTTTTGTGCACGACTTTTCCCGGCTGGGCAGTTCGAGCTGGTTCGCCCCCCTGGACGGGTCGGTGCCCTCGGCCCTTCCCAAAGAGGCGCGGCTCAAATGGGTCGGGTGGGACTTCATCGAACAACACGACGTCAACACCTTGCGCGACCAGTTGAACGCCACCTTCCGCCTGTTGGTCCAGGAGCGGCGATGAAGCTCGTCACCGTGGCCGGACCGCCCTCGTGCGGCAAGACGTCCGTGGTGTCTAGGACCTGCGCCCACCTGGCCGCCGAAGGACTGAACTGCGCGGTGGTGAAGTTCGACTGCCTGCAGACCCGCGACGACGACCTGTACCGGGCGGCCGGACTGCCCGTGACTGTGGCCCTGTCCGGCGGACTGTGCCCGGACCACTTTCTGGCCACCAACCTGGAGGAGGCCCACGCCTGGGCCAAGGACACCGGGGCCGACCTGTGCGTCATCGAGACGGCGGGGCTGTGCAACCGGTGCTCGCCGCACATTCGCGGGGTGCTGGGGCTTTGCGTCATCGACAACCTCATGGGCGTGGACGCGCCGGAAAAGATCGGTCCCATGTTGCGTCTGGCCGACGTGGTGGCCGTGACCAAGGGCGACCTGGTGAGCCAGGCTGAGCGAGAAGTGTACCGCTACCGCATCCGCCAGATGAACGGGAGGGCCGTTATCCGCCATGTGAACGGGCTGACGGGCCAGGGCTTGGCGGGGCTTGCCGCCATTGTGGCCCGGGCCCCGGGAGTGGACAGCGTGGAAGAGATGAAGCTGCGCTTTTCCATGCCCGCCGCTGTGTGTTCGTATTGCCTTTCCGAAACACGTCTTGGCCAACGCTACCAGAAGGGAAACGTGAAAAAGGCCAGATTTGGGGAGAAACGTGCTGGAGTCGCTTGATTTGACCGCGCTGGAAAGTTTGACCGTGACGGCCGGGCGGGACAAGTCCGGCCGGCCGGAAGCGGCCGACACGGTGTTGCGTCCCGGAGAGATCACGGCCTTGCTCGGGGCCACCGGGTCGGGCAAGAGCCGCTTTCTGGCGGACATCGAATCCCTGGCCTGGGGAGACACGCCCACGGGTCGTTCCGTCCTGCTCAACGGCCTGGCCCCGGACGCGGACTTGCGCTTCGACCTGCAAGGGCGTCTGGTGGCCCAACTCACCCAGAACATGAACTTCGTACTGGATATGAACGTGCGCGATTTCGTGGTCACCCACGCCATGAGCCGGGAGGTTTCCGACCCGGAAGGCACGGCCGACCGGGTGCTGGACGCGGCGAACGCCCTGGCGGGCGAGCCTTTCGGACCCGCGACCCAGTTGACCCAGCTTTCCGGCGGACAGTCGCGCGCGCTCATGATCGCGGATACGGCGCTTTTGAGCTACGCCCCGGTGCTTTTGATAGACGAAATCGAAAATGCCGGAGTGGACAAGCGCAAGGCTGTTGACTTGCTTCTGAGCAGCGATAAGATTGTGGTTATCGCCACACACGATCCGGTGCTGGCCCTGGGGGCCGACCGGAGACTGGTTTTCGAACACGGGGCCGTGCGTAAAGTGCAACAGCGCACGCCCAAGGAAGAACGCCTGCTGGCCAGACTGGAAAGCCTGGAGCGGGAATTTTCCGACGTACGCCAAAAGCTGCGTCTGGGGCGGGAGTTGGAATAAAGGCAAAGACCAAACGGTCCCGGCGAAAACGCCAGGGACGTTCCGGCCGGCCGACTTCGCTTCGCGCCGGCCTTTTTTCTTCCTTGGCTACGCGCACACGTTTCGCCCACGCGAACCGCTCCGTCCACGGCTCGATGTTTCCGGGGCGAAGCGGTCGCGCTTTGGCGCTCGGCCCGGCTTTGCTCCGACCCGCCTCGACGGCTGGACATCTCAAGCACAAGGAGGACAAGACGACATGGACATCACATCGGCTCGTTTGATCTATTTTTCCCCCACGAAAACCACGCAAAAGGTTCTGGACGGTATCGCGCGGGGGCTTGGCTTTTCCTCCGTCGAGCATGTCGACCTGACCGACCCGGAAGCCGCCCGCAAGGAATACGCGCCGATACGGGGTGAACTGGCCGTTCTGGCCACGCCTGTCTACGGCGGAAGGGTTCCGGGAATCGCCGCCGCCCGGCTGCAACGCCTCCAGGGCGAAAACGCTCCGGCGGTCGTGGTGGTCGTGTACGGCAACCGGGCCTATGAAGACGCCCTGCTGGAGCTTCGCGACCTGGCCCGGGCTTCGGGATTCAAGCCCGTGGCCGCCGCGGCCTTTATCGCCCAGCATTCGTATTCCAGCGATGCCACCCCCGTGGCGGTGGGTCGGCCGGACGCCGGGGACATGAGCCTGGCCGAGGCGTTCGGGAAGAATGTCGCCGCCAAGCTGCAAGGCCTTCAGGACCTGGACGCCGCGGAGACCATCGCCGTGCCCGGGAACTTTCCGTACAAGGAGCGCAAGGTCATGCCGGTCGTGGCTCCGGTCACCTACGAGGAAACGTGCACCAAGTGCGGGGAGTGCGTGCCCGTCTGTCCCACCGAGGCCGTCACCTGCGACGACGACGGCGTGAAAACCGACGCCACCCTGTGCATACGGTGCATGGCCTGCGTGCGGGCCTGTCCCACGGGCGCCAGGGTCATGGAGGCCCCCCACATCCTGCAGGCGGCCCAGTGGCTCACCACCAACTGCCGGGAGCCCAAAGCGCCTGAAACCTACCTGTAGCGCGGCGCTGGCGAAACGGGCGGGGACTGTTTCGTGGATAACGCGTTGAATTCTCCGTCGTGTTTTTGAAAAACCGCCACCGGTTTTTCAAAGACGCGACACGAGTGGGCTCGAAAGGCGGGGCGGCCATGCTGTCCCGCCGGCCCACGGCGGCCTCCGCTTCGGCGAACGGTGTTTCTTGCGAGAAGGAGGATGAGACATGGATATCGATGCGGTTCAGTTGATCTACTTTTCCCCTACGCACACCACAAAACAGGTCCTGGAGGCTGTCGCGCGAGGACTCGGATTTTCGTCCGTCGGCCATGTGGACCTGACCGGACCGGAAAGCGCCCGGCGCGACTACGAACCCGTTCGCGGGGAACTGGCCGTCCTGGCCGCCCCGGTCTACGGGGGGCGGCTTCCCGTGGACGCCGCGGCCCGACTTCGCCGCGTTCGGGGTGAGAACGCCTTGGCCGTTGTGGTCGTGGTCTACGGCAACAGGGCCTACGAAGACGCCCTACTGGAGCTTCGCGACCTGGCCCTGGAGACGGGGTTTACGCCCGTGGCCGCCGGGGCCTTCATCGGCGAGCATTCCTATTCACGGGACGCCCTGCCCGTGGCCGTGGGGCGTCCCGACAGCGAGGATCTCAACCGGGCCGAAGCCTTCGGCAAGGCGATTGGCGACAAGCTGAAGAGCATGGGCTCTCTGGACGCCGTGGAGCCCATCGGTGTGCCCGGGCAGTTTCCCTACCATGCATTGAACATTCTGCAGAACATAGCGCCCTCCACCGACCAGGAAACCTGCACCCTGTGCGAGGAGTGCGCTTCGGTCTGTCCCACGGCGGCCATCACTTTCGACGGCGTCGTGACGACCGACCCCGGCGCGTGCATTCGCTGTTGCGCCTGCGTGCGGGCCTGTCCCGTGGGGGCCAGGACCCTGGACGACCCGCGCGTCATGAAACTGGTGCACTGGCTCAACGCCAACTGTCAGGAGCGCAAAGCGCCCGAAACCTACCTGTAGCGCGGCGACGAACGCGAGAGCCCGCCGGAGGATGACTTCCGGCGGGCTCTCGATACATGGGTTTTCGTCCTCGCAAACCCAGGCCTTGCGGCCGGGGGAGGACGGGGGATCAGGCTTTTTCCAGCCCCATCCATTTGCCGGTCATCACCGGTTTGAAGTCGTGCATGCGGGCGAGCAGGGTGGCCGCGTCGGTGTCGAAGAGCAGGTTGTCCCGGTGTTGCGGCTTGAGAAAGCCCTGATCCACCATGTGCGACACGAATCCAGCCAATTGATCGTAGTATCCCGCGATGTTGAGAAACCCCACCGGTTTGGGGTGCAGTCCCAGTTGGCCCCAGGTGGCCACCTCGAAGATTTCCTCCAGAGTGCCCATCCCGCCGGGCATGGCGATGAAGCCGTCGGAAAGCGCGGCCATCTTCGCCTTGCGCTGGTGCATGGAGTCCACCTCGTGCAGGCTGGCGAGTCCGGGCATGGCCAGTTCCTTGTCCTTGAGAAAGCGGGGCAGGACGCCCTCCACCCGGCCGCCGGCGGCCAGGACCGCGCCGGCCAGAACGCCCATGAGGCCGTTCTTGGCCCCGCCGTAGATCAGGGTCAGGCCCCGCTCGGCCAGGAGCCGTCCCAGGGACTGGGCCGTCTGGGCGTACACGGGAGAGGTCCCCAGGTTGGAGCCCAAGAAAACGCAGACGCTGTTCACCGCAGATCAGCCTCCACCAAGGGGGCGTGCTGGCTGAGGTCGAAAAAGCCCCGCGCCGGGAACCCCAAGGGATAGTTGGGAATCTTGTCGAAGTTGATGAACCCCATATCCTTGCCTTCGGTCAGGTCGGAAAGGGCGGCGATGCCCATGGGCACGGGCAGGTCGATGGGACAGGAGCGAATGGCCGACAATTTGCCCGCGTAACGCTCCTTGAGATAGTTCACCAACTGGTCTCGTTCGTCGACGGTGAAGGACTCCATCACCAGTTTGCGCCCGGAATAGAGGTTGTCGTCGAAGTCGGGATGGATGGGGTCGCCGATGAGGTAATCCCAGTCGTAAATATCCTCTTCTTCCTGGGTCCATTCGGGGCGGAAGAGATGGACTTCAACGTCCCGGCGTCCCTTGAACGACTTGATGACGATGGAAATGGACCAGACTCTGTCGATGACCAGGGAGCCGTCGTCCGGTACGATTTCGATATCCATAAGTGGCCTCCGCACGTATTGTTTTATGGCCTGCAAGACCGTACATTGACCGCGCTCCAGCAGCGGTGGGAGAACGCGTGACTACATCCGACGAAATGCATTCCTTTTCCGGCGGCCCCTTCAAGCTGGTCAGCCCGTACGTGCCTCAAGGAGACCAGCCCGCGGCCATAGCCGAACTGGTGGCCAACCTGGATGCCGGAGTCGGCAGCCAGGTGTTGCTCGGCGCCACCGGCACGGGCAAGACCTACGCCATGGCCCAGGTCATCGCCCGCACGGGGCGTCCGGCCCTGGTGATGGCCCCCAACAAGACTCTGGCGGCCCAACTCTACAACGAGTTCCGGGGACTTTTCCCGCAAAACGCCGTCGAATATTTCGTGAGCTATTACGACTACTACCAGCCGGAAGCCTACCTGCCCCGCACCGATACATACATCGAGAAGGACTCCTCCATCAACGAGGATATCGATAAGCTTCGCCATGCGGCCACCCACTCCCTGCTCACCAGGCGCGATGTGGTGATCGTGGCTTCGGTCTCGTGCATTTACGGCCTGGGTTCGCCGGAATATTACGCCAAAATGGTGTTGTCCCTCACGGTGGGGCAACGCATAAGCCTTGAACAAGTAATCGAGAAGCTCGTGGAAATCCAGTACGAAAGAAACGACTACGATTTCCATCGAGGCGTTTTTCGCGTGCGCGGAGACATTCTGGAGGTCATTCCCGCCTACAGTCGGGAGCGCGCCCTGCGCCTGGAGTTTTTCGGCGACGAGCTCGACGCCATGACCGAGACCGATCCCCTGACCGGCGAGGTGCTGGGTCGGGTGGAAAAGACCCTGGTCTTCCCCAACAGCCACTACGTCTCGGACCGCGACAATCTGGTTCGGGCCATGAACGACATCCGGGACGAGCTGCGCGAGCGCCTTGTTTTCTACAAGGAAAACAATCGCCTGGTCGAAGCCCAACGCCTGGAGCAACGCACCCTCTACGACCTGGAAACCATAGAGGAGCTGGGCTACTGCAACGGCATAGAAAACTATTCCCGCCATCTGGACGGGCGCAGGGCCGGCGAGCCCCCCGCCACGTTGCTCGACTATTTTCCCAAGGATTTCATTCTGTTCGTGGACGAGTCCCACATTACCGTGCCCCAGGTGGCCGGCATGTTCAACGGCGACTTTTCGCGCAAGTCCACGCTGGTGGACTTCGGCTTTCGACTGCCTTCGGCCCTGGACAACCGGCCGCTCAATTTCGACGAGTTCCAGGCCCGCATCGGACAGGCCGTCTACGTTTCGGCCACGCCCGGACCCTGGGAGCTCGACCGGGCCCAAGGCCTGGTGGTGGAGCAGATCATCCGTCCCACAGGCCTGGTGGACCCCGAAGTGGAGGTGCGCCCCACCAAGGGACAGATGGACGACCTGATGGCCGAATGCAAAAAACGCGTCGCGGTCGGCGGCAGGGTGCTGGTCACCACGCTCACCAAGCGCATGGCCGAGGAGCTGACCGCCTACCTCAACGAACACGGGGTGGTGTCGCGCTATCTGCATTCGGACATCGACACCCTGGAGCGGGTGGCCATCATCCAGGCGCTGCGGGCCGGGGAGTTCTCCGTGCTCGTGGGCATCAACCTGCTGCGCGAGGGGCTCGACATTCCCGAGGTGTCCCTGGTGGCCATTCTCGATGCCGATCGGGAGGGCTTCTTGCGCTCCACGCGCTCGCTCATCCAGACCTTCGGCCGGGCGGCCCGCAACGTGGAAGGCCGAGTGGTGCTCTACGCCGACCAGGTGACCCGGTCCATGAAGGAAGCCATGGGCGAGACCGCGCGTCGCCGGGCCAAGCAGCAGGCCCACAACCTGGAGCACGGCATAACCCCGGTCAGCGTCGTCAAGGAGATGGACAACATCCTCGACGCCATCTACACCCAGGCCAAGTCGGAAAAGTCCCCCAAGAGACGGGAGGCCAGCTTCGTGGAGCGGATCATGGACCAGGTCATGAGCGACGAAGACGCGGACAAGGCCGTCAAGCGTCTGGAGCGCGAGATGCGCGCCGCCGCCAAGGACCTGGCGTTCGAACGGGCGGCCGAATTGCGCGACGCCATCGCCGCGCTCAAGACCAGGCGCGACGCCGGAGGTGAGGCGTGAGGATCGCATGGGTGCACGGGCGCACGGCCCGGCTCAAGCGGCGCTTCGGCGTGCTGTGGCCGGTGGTGGCCGGCGTGGGGGCCATGAGCCTGGTGTTTTGCATCGGCGTCATCGGCCTCATGTGGCTGGAGGGCTGGGACTTCATCGACAGCGTGTACATGGTGGTGACCACGCTCTCCACCGTGGGATACGGCGAAGTGCACAAGCTCGACACGTCGGGCCGCATACTCATGATGTTCGTCATCATGACCGGCGTGGGCAGCTTCTTTTATTTGGCCGGCGTTTTCGTGCAACTGCTCGTGGACGGGCATATCCAAAACATCTTCGGGAGGCGGTGGATGCAACGCACCATCGGCAAAATGTCCGGGCACATCATCATCTGCGGTTACGGGCGCATCGGGTCCATCGCGGCCGGCGAGATCATGGCCGAAGAGGTGGAAGTGGTGGTGGTGGAAAAAGATCCGGTCATCGTGGAGGAACTGGTGCGCGAACGCGTGCTGCACGTGGCCGGCGACGCCACCCGCGACGAAGTGCTGGAGGCGGCGGGCATCTCCCGGGCCAAGTCGCTCATCGCGGCCCTGACCGACGAATCGGCCAACGTCTACGTCACGCTTTCGGCCAGACAGCTCAATCCCGAGATACGCATCGTGGCCCGGTGCAACTCCCTGGACCACACGCAAAAGCTCAAGCGGGCCGGGGCGGACCAGGTGCTCTATCCCCATCTCTACGGCGGATTGCGCATGGCCCAGTCCGTACTCAGGCCCACGGTGGTCAACTTCATGGACTTGGCCACCCGGGGCGATTGCCAAGACCTCCAGATGGAAGAGCTCGTGGTGGCCCCGGACAGCCAGTACGCGGGCAAGAACCTGATCGAGTCCAAGTTGCGGCAGCGTTTCAACGTCATCGTCATCGCGGTGAAAAAGCCGGATGGCAGCATGTTGTTCAATCCCCAGCCGCAGGAAGTGCTCGCGTCCGGGGATACCCTGGTGCTGGTGGGAGGCCGCAACAGCCTGGCCAGGCTGGAAGAGGAACTCACGTGAACGCCGAGGCCGTAAGTTCGGTCTCCCCGGTCGCCGGGGGAGAAAACACGCCCGGATTCGCCCGCGCGGCCGGCGGCGAGCGTGCGGCCGAGGCAGAGTCCGGTGTGGCGGCCGGCGGCGATCCCGACCCCTTTCCCGAGGCCGGGCCCGAAATCGAAGTGGTCGTGGCCCGCTACCGGGAGGACACGGCCTGGACCAAAGCCCTGGGCCTGCCCTGCCTGGTCTACGACAAGTCCGGCCAGCCGGGCCCGCTGGCCTTGCCCAATGTCGGCCGCGAGACCCAAACGTACCTGACCCACATTGTGCGGCGCTACGAAACGCTTGCCCAATACACGGTTTTCGTGCAAGCCGACCCCTTCGACCACATGGGACCGGGCGCGGATGTCGTCAGCTTGCGCGAACGCATTGTGCAAAACGCGCGTCTTGGCGTGAAGTTCACGGGATTTGCCTGGTACAAGCTCAAGTGTGACCGCCTGGGGCGGCCCCACGCCCTGGCCGACCCGCAAAAAGCGGGCGCATGGCCGGGATATGCTCGGGACATTCCGGTTGGCGAGGTCTATGCGACCCTTTTTCGCGGTCCCGTGCCGGAAACCTTTCTCACCCAGGCCCCGGCCGGGCTCTTGTTTGTGGCCAGGCAACGCGTCCTGACCAGACCGAAAGCCTTTTACCGCAAGGCCCTGGAACTGGTGGAGGCCGACCCGGACGACGCCGGCAACACGGGCCACGCCTTCGAGCGGCTCTGGCCGGTGATTTTCGGTGGAAATCAGGCTCTCAACAGGGATCATTACTGAGCCGTAGGAACTGGATCGCAACCTGGAGCCGGCCATCCGGCACGTGAACCGCCATGAACGACCCCGCCCAGCGCGTGCGCGACCTGCGCGCCGAGATCGAGCATCACAACCACCGCTATTACGTGCTGGACGATCCCGAGATCACGGACCAGCAGTACGACGCCCTGTTTCGCGAGCTGCAAGCCCTGGAGGCGGCCCATCCCGAATTGGCCGATCCCAACTCGCCTACCCAGAGGGTGGGGGGAGCCGTGGCCCAGGCCTTTGCGGCCCATCCCCACCGCCAGCGCATGTACAGCCTGGACAACGCCCTGACCATGGGCGAGTGGCGCGACTTCACGGACCGTTTGTCCCGCGTGTTGCCGGGGCGCGAACTGACGTTCTACGTGGACCCCAAGTTCGACGGCCTGGCCCTGGAAGTCATCTACGAGAACGGCCGCTTCGCCCGCGCCCTGACCCGTGGCGACGGCGAACGCGGCGAAGATGTCACGGCCAATTTGCGCACCGTGCGCAACCTGCCCCTGGACCTGCGCGTCCGGGCGCGGGCGGCCGGACTGCCCGTGCCGCGCCTGCTGGAGGTGCGCGGCGAGGTGGTCATCACCAAGGCGGCCTTTCACGCCCTGAACGCCGCCCAGGAGGAGGCCGGGGACAAGGTGTTCGCCAATCCCCGCAACGCGGCGGCCGGCAGCGTGCGCCAGCTCGATTCGTCCATCACCGCGCGCAGGCCGCTCAAGTTTTTCGCCTACGGGTTGGGCGAGATGGATTGGTCGAACCTTGCGGCAGGGTCCGCGCGGGCGGAGGCGTCCCCCGGCGAAGCTCCCGGCCGGGAAGGAGAGCGGGGCGGCCCATCGGAAAGTCGGAGCGTTCAGTTGGACGGGGGGGGCGACCAAACGCCAAAGCGCGCCTCCTTGGACGCCGCTGGCGACCAGGGTCGGTCCGTGCGCTCGCGCGAAGTGAAGCTTTCGCTTCTGGATGAAGGTGTGTCCGATCTGCCCGACCAAGACGCCCCTCCATCCGATTCGTCCAGCCCGTGGGGCACCCAGGCCGAGGCCATGCTGGGGCTTCGCAAACTTGGCTTCCAGGTGGAGGTTTTGCGCGACGAAGCCCAATCGCCTGATCAGGTGGAAGCCCTGTACGCCGATCTTCAGTCCCGGCGCGACCACCTGCCCTACGAAGTGGACGGCATGGTGGCCAAGCTCGACCGGCTGGATTGGCAACGCCAGGCCGGATTCACGGCCAGAGCGCCGCGTTTCGCCATCGCGCTCAAGTTTCCCGCCCATCAGGCCAGGACGCGTCTGACGGCCATCGAGGTGCAGGTGGGGCGCACCGGAGTGCTCACGCCCGTGGCCAAGCTCGAACCCGTGAATTTGGCCGGGGTCAAGGTGTCTCGCGCCACCCTGCACAACGAGGACGAGATCCGGGCCAAGGACTTGCGCGAGGGCGACACCGTGGTGGTGCAGCGCGCGGGCGACGTGATTCCCGAGGTGGTGGAGCCGGTGCTGGCCGAGCGTCCAGACGGCTTGAAGCCCTATGATTTCCCCAAGGTCTGCCCCTCCTGCGGCCAGACGGCCGTGCGTCTGCCCGGCGAGGCGGCCTGGCGTTGTCCCAATCGGTCCTGTCCGGCCGTGGTGGTGCAATCCATCATTTTTTTCGTGTCCAAGCATGGACTCGATATCGAGGGCGTGGGCAAGAAGTGGATCGACATCCTGGTGGGCAAGGGGCTGGTGAAAACTCCAGCCGACCTGTTCGACCTCACCATGGAAGACCTCACCCCGCTGGAGCGTATGGGCGACAAACTGGCGTCCAATTTTGTGGAGTCCATCGCCAAGGCCAGGCAAACCGCCACCCTGCAACGGCTCATCGCGGCCCTGGGCATCCGCCAGGTGGGAGCGCAGACCGCCAGGACCCTGGCCGCGCGGTTTTCCTACCTGGACGAGTTGTGCGCCGCCTCCGAAGAGAGCCTGACCGAGCTCAAGGACATCGGCCCGGAGGTTGCGGCCAGCATTCGGGCGTTTTGCGACGATGCGGAAAACAAAAAGCTCATGCAACGCTTTAAGGAACTCGGGTTATGGCCCACGGCCGCGCCCCGGGAAACCTCCGGTCAAGAAGGGCCCAAGCCCTTGGCCGGCAAGCGTTTTCTTTTTACCGGAACCCTGCCGGGAATGTCCCGGTCCAAGGCCGAGGCCCTGGTGCGCGACCTGGGCGGCGATGTGGCCGGCTCGGTTTCGAAAAAACTCGACTTCCTGGTGGCCGGGGCCGATCCCGGATCGAAGCTGGATAAAGCCCGGTCCCTTGGAGTACAGGTTCTGTCGCCGGACGACTTCACGCGTCTGGCGCAAGGCGAAACCTTCTAAAGCACGAACGAGGTCATCATGAGCGTGTGCGACGTGATCATCATGGGTGCGGGCGGCCGCATGGGCCAAACCCTGGCCGGGTTGGCTTCGGCGGACCCCAATTTTCGACTGGCGGGCGTGGTGGAACGCCCCCAAAACGCCGCTTCCCTGGACAAATACGATTGCGTGAAAGGCACGAACATGGAAGACGTATTCGCCAAACTGCCTGGGGCCACGGTGATCGATTTCACCGCCCCGGAGGCCAGTCTGGCTTCGGCCAACATGGGCGTGCGCCTGGGTAACCCCGTGGTCATAGGCACCACGGGCTTCACCAACGACCAAATGCTCGAACTCGAAGAAGCCGCCAAAGTGGGGTTGGTGTTCTGGGCTCCCAATATGAGCGTTGGCGTCAACACCCTGCTGGCCGTGCTGCCCAAGCTGGTCCAGGCCCTGGGACCGGCTTACGACATGGAAATTACCGAAATCCACCACAATAAGAAGGCCGACGCTCCCAGCGGTACGGCCATCAAGCTCGGCCAATGCCTGGCTTCCGCCGCCGGCCGCGACTACGACGCGACGCGCAAGTATTGCCGCGAGGGCATCGTGGGCGCGCGCACCCCTGAAGAGATCGGCATCGTGGCCGTTCGCGGCGGCGATGTGGTGGGCGACCACACCGTCTACTTTCTCGGACCCGGCGAGCGCATCGAAGTGACCCATCGCGCCCACTCGCGCGAGACCTTCGCCCAGGGGGCGTTGCGCGCCGCGCGCTGGCTCGGCTCCCAAAAGCCGGGCAAGCTTCACTCCATGGCCGAAATGCTCAAATGAAAATAGGGCTTCTGCAAATCGACACCACCCCGGGCGATCTGGCCGGCAATGCCGAAAAGATCGCCCGGGCCGCCCGCAAGGCCAAAGACCTGGGGGCCAGGCTCTGCCTTACCGGAGAGCTGGCCCTTACGGGTTATCCCCCGCGCGACCTGCTGCTTTCGCCGGCCTTTATCCAGGCCGCGGGGGACGAACTTGCGCGCCTGGCGCGGACCCTGGCCGACGGGCCGGCCGTTCTGGTGGGCGTGGCCACGCCCACCGGCCTGCCCCAGGGCAAACCTCTCCACAACAGCGCCGCGCTTTTGTCCGGCGGTCAGGTCGGGGCCATACTGCCCAAAAAGCTTTTGCCCTTCTATGATGTCTTTGACGAAGATCGCTACTTTCAGCCCGGCGAGAGCATGGGACTGGTGGAACTGGACGGAAAACGCCTGGGCGTGACCATCTGCGAAGACGTCTGGAACGACAAGGACTTCTGGGCCAAGCGTCTCTACGACTGCGACCCCGTGGAAGCCTTGGCCGGAAAGGGACTGGACGCCCTGCTCAATCTTTCGGCCTCGCCGTTCACCCTGGGCAAGCAGGCCGTGCGCGAACGGATGCTGGGAGCGGCGGCCCGCAAATACCGACTGCCCGTTCTCTACTGCAATCAGGTGGGCGGAGACGACGACCTGATCTTCGACGGACGTTCCATGGCCATCGCCGCCACTGGACGTCTGGCCGCACGGGCCGAAGCCTTCGCCGAGGACGTGCTGGTCGTGGACCTGGACGGGCTGGGCGAAGGCGAAGGGTTCACTCCGAGCATCGCCCCGGACGACTTTTCCGAGGAGTCCGAGGCTTGGCGGGCCCTGGTGTTGGGCGTCAAGGATTATGCGGCCAAGTGCGGTTTCAAGGGGGCCATCCTCGGCCTTTCGGGCGGGGTGGACTCCTCCTTGACCGCGGCCGTGGCCGTGGAGGCCCTGGGCGCGAACAACGTGGTGGGCGTGCTCATGCCCAGTCCCTATTCCAGTCAGGGCAGCGTGGACGACTCCCTGGACCTGGCGCGAAGGCTTGGCATTCGTACCCACACCATCCCCATAGCGCCCATCATGAAGACCTTCGAAGGCGCTTTGGCCGCGCCCTTTGCCGGCCGCGAACCGGACATAACCGAAGAAAACGTGCAGTCGCGCATTCGGGGCAATCTGCTCATGGCCATGTCCAACAAGTTCGGGCTGGTGCTGCTCACCACGGGCAACAAGTCCGAGCTGGCGGTGGGCTACTGCACCATATACGGGGACATGTCCGGCGGATTGGCCGTTATCGCCGATGTGCCCAAGACCATGGTCTATCGCATTTGCGACTATGTGAACGCCCAAAAGGGCGAGATCATCCCGCGCAACGTGCTCGACAAGCCCCCTTCGGCCGAGCTGCGCCCCGACCAGACCGACCAGGACAGCCTGCCGCCCTATGACGTGCTCGACGCCGTGTTGCGTCTGCGCGTGGAGCGGTTCCAGTCCGTGGACCAGATCGTGGCCGCCGGTTTCGATCGGCTCATGGTGGAAAAGGTCTGTCGGTTGGTCAAGATCGCCGAATTCAAACGCCGCCAGGCCGCGCCCGGCATCAAGATCACCGACCGAGCCTTCGGCACCGGTTGGCGTATGCCCGTGGCCAGCAAGATGGGGTATTGAAGAGAAGAAGAAAGAAGGCCTCCGGCGGCCAAGGGGCGCTGCCCCTTGGAACTCTGCCAGGGGCGCCGCCCCTGGACCCCGCTGGGGGCGAAGCTCGCCCCCAGACCCCCGTATGTGAGAGCGGGGAAGGTGGATACGTGGCTGTCCAATCTTTCTCCTGGCTGGCTCACTCCCGCAGGCAACCGGAGAGTCCGAGGGGGCGACCCCCTCGAACGGGGGGCGGCAGCCCCCACTCTTTTTCTTCTTCATTCCTCTCCACCGTCGCAAGGAAACAAAACGGAAAAGGCCCCCGGAAAGCCGAGCGCTTTCCGGGGGCCTGGGCGTTTCAGGAACGGCCGGGGCTTAAAGTCCCTTGTCGGCCATGAGCTTGATGAGGTCGGAGACGCGGCAGGAGTAGCCCCATTCGTTGTCGTACCAGGCCACGACCTTGGCCAGCACGCCGTCCTGCACCTTGCAGAATTCGTCTTCGACGATGCTGGAATGGAAGTCGCCCTTGAAGTCCGACGAGACCATGGGCAGGGTGCTGTAGCCGAGAATGCCCTTGAGTGGTCCCTCGGAGGCTTCCTTGAGCACTTTTTTCATGGTTTCGGTGTCCGTGGGTTTTTCGAGGATGGCCGCGAAATCCACGATGGAGACCGTGGGTGTGGGAACGCGCAGCGAATAGCCGCTGAAGCGTCCCTTGAGTTCGGGGATCACCAGAGCCACGGCCTTGGCCGCGCCCGTGGACGTGGGGATGATGTTGCACGCCGCCGCCCTGGCCCGGCGCAGGTCGGAGTGGGGCAGGTCGAGGATGCGTTGGTCGTTGGTGTAGCTGTGCACGGTGCACATGGTTCCGCTTTTGATGCCGAAGTTCTTGTGGAGAACCAGGGCAACGGGCGCCAGGCAATTGGTGGTGCACGAGGCGTTGGAGATGATGTTGTGCTTGGCCGGGTCGTACATCTGGTCGTTGACGCCGAGCACCACGGTCAAGTCTTCGTCGTTGGCCGGGGCGGTGATGATGACCTTTTTAGCTCCGGCTTCGCGGTGCATGTTGGCCTGGGGGCCTTTGCGGAAGATGCCGGTGGATTCCACCACCACGTCCACGCCCAGGCTGCCCCAGGGGATGTTGCGCGGATCGCGTTCCTTGAAGTTCTGCACTTTCCAGTCGCCGATGTGCATGACCGTGCCTTCGGTATGCACGTCCACGGGAAAACGGCCGTAGTTGGTGTCGTAGGAAAGCAGATGGGCGTTGGTGTCGATATCGAAGAGGTCGTTGACCGCCACGATTTCGACCTCGTCGTGGTGCCTCTCGTAGATGGCCTTGAGCACTTGGCGTCCGATTCGGCCGAAGCCGTTTACGCCGACTTTGACTTTATTCATGGGCGCCTCGTCTTAATCCTCGAAGGTTTGATACTGGAAGGCCGTCAGCAACTCGTAATCGGACTTGAGCGCCTGGTGCAGCCTGGCGTTTTCGATGGCGATGGCCGAAACGTTGGCCATGATGGAAAGGAATTCGCTCTCGTCCGGGCTGAAGGCCCGCTCTTGTTCGGTGTAGATGCGCATGACGCCGATGACCTTGTTTTCAACCTGCAGGGGCACCACAAGAACGGAGGTGAGTCCTTCTTCCTTGGCGGCGTCCTTGTACTGGAACCGATCGTCGGTTTTGGCGTTGGCGATGTAGGCCATTTCGCCGGACAGCACCTTGGCGTCCAGGGCGCTTTTTTCCACTTCGACCTTTCCCTTGTGCAGGTACCCCTTGGAGAGGCCGTATGCCCCACTGGCCAACAGGTATTTGCCGGTGCGGTCCAGAAGACGGATCGAGCAGGCCTTGACGTCCAGCGCCTTGGCCGTCTGTTCGACGATGGTGCTCAGCACCACCGCCGGTTCAAGACTGGAATTGATCACCTTGGCCGCTTCGTAGAGCGACCGGTAGTATTTCCCTTCATTGCCCGGCATGGGGGTTCCTCCTTTTGGCAATAGTGGGCAAATTCTTACGCAAGAGCAGCGGGAAAGGCAAAGCAATTCGAAGCGTGCCACTTCCGAAAGGGTCGCCGGCGGCCGGATTTTTCGCATATCTTTGAAAGCGATACGATTTCCGTGGAGTGACGGTCGCGGGGCAAAGGCAAACGCCAGGTGACATCGCCGCATCTATCGGGTAGCAGGAAGGGCTCGACTCGCACCGCCAAATTCAGCAGAAAGCAATGCGTACCTGGATCATCCTCCTCGCCGCGGGAAGCGGCTCCCGCCTGGCCAAAGCCGGGCTCGGCGTCAAGAAGCAGTTTCTCACTCTGGACGGCCAGCCTCTTTTCTGGCGCGCGGCCAAGACCTTCGGTCGCGTGGCCGGCGTTCAGGGGGTGGTGTTCACGCTGCCGCCCGAAGAATGCGAGGCTCAGGCCGTGAATATTGCCGAGTTGGACAGCCATGATCCGCTGGGCCTGGCCTGGATGGCCGTGCCCGGCGGCGAACGCCGGCAGGACTCCGTGGAAAACGCCCTGGCCGCGCTGCCGGCCCAGGCCACCCACGTGCTGGTGCATGACGCGGCGCGCTGTTTCGTGCGTCCCGAAGTGGTGGTCCGGGTGCTGGACGCCCTGAAAAACGGAGCCCGGGCCGTGGTTCCGGCCGTGGCCGTGACCGATACCATCAAGGTGGTGGAGCGGGGGAGGGTGCGCGCCACGCCGATGCGCTCCACCCTCATGGCCGTTCAGACCCCCCAGGGTCTGGATGTGACGCTCCTGCGCCAGGGGTTCGCCCACGCCAGGGCCGAAGGCCTGGACGTGACCGACGACGTGTCCCTGGCCGAAGCGCTGGGCGAGGAGGTCGTTGTTGTGGAAGGCGCGGAGGACAATGTGAAGATCACCACCCCCAAGGATTTGGATTTGCTTGCGCCTTCGTCGCGAGACTTTCCCCTGCCGCGCGTGGGCTTCGGCTACGACGTGCATCGCTACGCCTCGTCCGGCGAGGAGTCCCGGCCAGACGCCCGGCCCATGGTGCTGGGCGGCGCTCCCATTCCCGGCGCGCCCAAGGTGTTGGCCCATTCGGACGGAGACGTGCTTCTCCACGCCCTGGGCGACGCGCTTTTGGGCTGCCTGTGCGCCGGGGACATCGGACAGCATTTTCCCGACTCCGACCCGCGACTGGATGGTATCGAAAGCGGCGTGCTCATCGGCGAGATCCTGGCCAAGTTCGGGCCCGCCGGTCTTACCCTGGTGCACGTGGACCTGACCGTGGTGGCCCAGATTCCCAAGGTGGGGCCCCACCGGGAGCACATCCGTCGCAACGTGGCCGCGCTTCTGGGATTGCCCTGCGAGCGGGTCAACGTCAAAGCCACCACCGAGGAGCGCCTGGGGTTTACCGGCAGCAAGCAGGGCGTCAAGGCGTATGCCCAGGCGACGGCTCTGGCCCGCGCCTGATGCCGGACCTCGCCTTGACTTTCCGGCCCGGCTCTGCCACGGGTTATCGCTTTACCGCCCCAACAATTCGTTGAAAAAAACGATTCTTGCAGCCTGTTCAAAGAACACGCTGGCAAGGCGCGAAAGAAAATCGAGCCCGGAATGTGTTTCGCATTCGTGAAGTTTGACTTTCGTTGAGCAACGCGGCCAGCGGAGACTTTTCAACAGGCTGCCCAAGGAGCATCCATGCAGCTCTATAATACCCTCACACGATCCAAGCAGCCCTTTACGCCCGTACATCCCGGCCGGGTGAACATGTACGTCTGCGGCATCACCGCCTACGATTACTGCCATATCGGCCACGCCCGGTCTTCCGTGGTGTTCGACGTGCTGGTGCGCCACCTGCGGGCCAAGGGCCTCGCGGTGCATTTTACCCGCAACTTCACGGATGTGGACGACAAGATCATTCGCCGCGCCCAGGAAGAGGGGGCCACTTCCGAAGCCGTGTCCCAGAAATACATCGCCGCTTTTCACGAAGACATGGATAAGCTGGCCGTACTGCGCGCCGACGACGAACCCCGGGCCACCGGCTACATCACCCAGATGATCGCCTTGGCCGAGCGCCTTATCGCCTCGGGACACGCCTACGCCACGCCGTCGGGCGACGTGTACTTTCGGGTGCGCAGCTTCGCTCCCTACGGCAAGCTTTCCGGTCGCAACCTCGAAGAACTGCGCTCGGGAGCCCGCGTGGCTCCGGGCGAGGAAAAGGACGATCCCCTGGATTTCGCCCTCTGGAAGGCCGCCAAACCCGGCGAGCCCACCTGGGACAGCCCCTGGGGGCCCGGACGCCCCGGCTGGCACCTGGAGTGCTCGGCCATGAGCGAGGATATCCTGGGACTGCCCATTGACATCCACGGCGGCGGGCAGGACTTGATTTTCCCCCACCACGAAAACGAGATCGCCCAGACCGAGGCGGCGGCCGGCACGGACTTCGCCAAGTTCTGGGTGCATAACGGATTCGTGAACATCAACTCCGAAAAAATGTCCAAGTCCTTGGGCAACTTCATCACCATCCGCAATATCTACGAATACTGCCTGCCCGAGGTGCTGCGGTTCTTTCTGCTGAGTTCGCATTACCGCAGCCCGCTCGACTACTCCACCGAAGCCCTGGACGAATCCGAAAAGGGCCTGCGCCGCATCTACGCCTGCCTGGCCCTGGTGCGCGAAACCCTGGCCGGGACCAAGTGGAGCGCCTCCCCGGCGCCCGAAGCCCTGGCCGCCGAACTTTCCGAGCTGGAAGCCGCTTTCGACCAGGCCATGGACGACGACCTGAACACCGCCGCCGCCTTGGGCCACGTGTTCGGCATCGTGCGCCTGGCCGGGCGCGTCACCGACGACAAGGGATTGCGCAAGAGCCAGGGCGGCAAGGCCATCCTGGAGCGCATCCTGGCCGATTTCGAGCGCTTTTCTCAAGAGCTTGGGGTGTTTGGATCGGAACCCGCGGCCTTTCTGCTCGCGTTGCGCGACTCCAAGGCCCGGCGCAAGGGCATTGACGCCGCCAAGGTCCAGGAGTTGCTCGACGCCCGGCAGCAGGCCCGCAAGGAAAAGGATTTCGCCCGTTCCGACGCCCTGCGCGACGAGATCGCCGCCCTTGGCGTGGAAGTGAAGGACACCCCGACCGGGCCGGTGTGGGACGTGGCGTAGGAAGAGTACGAGAAGAAGAGTGGGGGGCTGCCGCCCCAACCCCCCGCCCGAGGGGGGCACCCCTCGGACTCCCCGGTTGCCTGCGGGAGCATGGTCGGTCGCGCTGGACCGGGACAGGCGTGGGCAGCAGTGGGGGGGGGAAGAACGGGGCTGATCGTCGCCCTGGAGACGCGCGGGCTGTTCGGGCTGGCGCGGGGAAGGATAAAACAAAGGCCGCGCCCCCTACGGGGCGCGGCCTTTGAAATATGGAGTCGGACGATAAGCCGGGTTCTGTCTCCCGGGCCTGGGCCCGGGCGGCTATCATTCCTCTAGGGCGGCGGTTACCCGCCGTCTCCAGCAACCTACCCGGAAGCTTCGGCCGGGCCGGCCTCAAGCGCTTCCCTATTTGGTCTTGCTCCGGACGGGGCATGCCGAGCTCGCCGCGTCACCGCGGCGACTGGTGGGCTCTTACCCCACCGTTTCACCCTTACCCGCCGGCGAGCCGACGGGCGGTTTGCTTTCTGTGGCGCTAAGCCGAGGATCGCTCCTCCTGGGGGTTACCCAGCGTCCTGCCCTGCGGAGCCCGGACTTTCCTCCCCGGGTTTCCCCGCGGCGACAGCCTGTCCGACTCCAAAATGAAAAATATGACGCGGCCGAAGTCCTGTCAAAGCGCGTTCGGCCCGTCGTCGAATCAGGACTCCTGTTCGGCGGCCTCCTGCGCGGCTGCTGCGGCCTCTTCCTGGGCGATCTGCTGTTGCACCTGAATGTGCTGCACCCAGTAGATCAGGCGCTGACAGTTGGGGCAGGAAAGAATCTGCTGGCCCTTTTGCAGTTCGATGTAGGACTGCGGCGGGATGGAAATGTTGCAGCCCGAGCAGATGCCGTTGTCCACCGACACGATGACCGGATTGGGCAAGCGCGAACGGATGAACTCGTACCGGGAGAGTATGGGCTTGGGTAGCACGGAGCACGCGGTCTCGCGTTGCTCGTTGAGTTCGGCCAGGCGCTTTTCAGCAGTTTCCATGCGCGCGGCCAAGCCGGTGCGGGCTTCGGCCAGTTCGGCGTTCACGCCCTCGGCCTGCTCGGCCAATTCGGCGTCGCTCTTGGACTGGCGTTCCAGCTCTTCGTTGATGGCGAGTTTTTCCTCGTCACGGGAGCGGTTGAGCTTTTCGATGTTGTCCATTTCGCGGACCATGGCGTGGTACTCTTTCGAGTTGCCCACCATCATCATTTTGCTCTTGCTCTTTTTGAGTTTGACGTGGTCCTCTTCGATTTCGTTTTCAAGTCGGCTGAACTGTTCTTGCAGATAGCTGAGTTTTTCGCGGACCTGTTCGCGGGCCTGTTCAATCTCGGCGGATTTTTCTTCGAGACCGCGAATCTCAAGAGGAGCGTTTTCCAGCTCGGACTTGAGGGCGATCATTTCGCCGTCTATCAACTGCAACATCACCAACTGTTCGATTTGCTTCAGATACATTGCCAACTCCCGGCTTTTGCGTTGGAGCGGTTAAGGCTTGGTCACGGCGCGCAACGGGTCGCAACCGGGAAAGAACCGCACCTCGACCTGTCCGTCAGGGAGTTCGGCGGCCAGACGCGGCGCAAGACGCCGCATCATTTCTTCTTCCAGGCTGTGGTGACCCACATCTATGGTGAACCCCAGGGCTTCGGCCTCCAGGGCTTGATGGTGCTTGACGTCGCCGGTGATATAGATCTGCGCGCCCAGGGCGAAGGCCTTGGCGGCCAGGGCGGAGCCCGATCCGGTGCAGTAGGCCACGCGCGACACGGTGGCCGGCGTCTGGCCGGAAACGGTCCAGAACGAGCGGGGAACCACGCTCCAGAGTGTGTCGGCGAACGTCTCGTAGGGCAGGGGCTCGGGCAGGTCGCCCACCAGGCCGTAGCCGTAGGTCTGGACGGGTTCGGCCAGGGGCAGCACGCAGGCCAGGCCCGAGACGTCCGGGCAGGATTCCAGGGCGGCCTTCACGTCGGGCCACTGGTCGCGGCGACAGATGAACCCCTGAGGCGTGTGGCGCAGGGCGTCGCGGTCGAAGTGCAGGCGGTCGACTTCCACGGTTTTGGGCAGATCCAGGGTGGAAAAGCCGTCCATGGTGACTTCCTTGGCCAGGCCCATGACAGAGGGAATGGTTCCCTGGGGATCGAGAATGGTCCTGCCGGTGAGGCCGAGTTCGTCGGCCAGCCAGGAGGCGGTTCCGTCAGGGGCGCAGTCGAGATTGGTGTGGGCGCTGACCAGCCAGGCGTCGCGTTTGAAAAGCTGGGAAAGAACGGCGTGATAGTCGTCCAGCCTGTCGGGGAGGCGGGGCGTCATGGCCAGAGGATGGTGGGTGAGCACGAGTCCGGCTCCCCATTCCAGGGCCTGGGCGACGATTTGCGGCCTGGGGTCGAGCGCGAGGGCGATCTTGTCGGTTTGGACAAGACTTCCCGCGACTTGGACGCCGCTTTTGTCCCAGGAGGCGGCCATGAAGGGGGGGGCGAGACGATCGATGCTTTTGAGAATTTCGAATATGTTCATGGGGAAAAAAAGAAGGCGCTCTCCGGACATGTCACCCCGGGAGAGCACCCTCAGGTTTGAATGATGGTATGGCGGCAACCTGGTCGTGAAAGCGGCGTACGTTGCCCAATGCGTCGTCCTCTGGTGGTGGGCCTACCAGGATTCGAACCTGGGACCACCCGGTTATGAGCCGGAAGCTCTGCCAACTGAGCTATAGGCCCCCTTGCTCATGTCGGAACGTAAAGCCGTAGTCCAACATATACAACCTTGTCAAGCGGGGTGGAAATCTTATTTCTTTCGGCACACGTCCTTGACGTGGTTGATGGCCGAACGGGCGGCCAAGGCGCCTTCGCCCACGGAAACGCTGATCTGCAAATACCCACCGGTGCAGTCGCCGGCGGCGAACACGCCGGGAATGTTGGTCTTCATCTCCCGGTCCACGCTGATGAAATTGCCGTTTTGTTCAAGTCCCAGGGTTTTGGCGAAGTCCGAAGACGAAGCTTCGCCCATGGCGATGAACAAACCGTCGACCTGGGCGGTGGAGCCGTCCTTGAAGCGGGCCTGGGACAGGGCCTTGTCGCCCGACAGGGACACGATGACGCTATTGAGCACGCGGACGCCTTCTTCTTCCAACCGGGCGGCGAACTGCGGGGAGAAGGTCGGCTCCTTGCCCATGGTGCAGATGCTCACGTCCTTGGAAAAGTTGGAGAGCTCAAGCGCCTGGTTGGCCGCGAACACGCCTTCCCCGGCCACGATCACCGGTCGGCCCCGGTAGAAGAACCCGTCGCACGACACGCAGTACGAAACGCCTTTTCCCTCGAAGGCGTCGAGCCCTTCGATGCGCGGTTTGGCCCGGGACACGCCCGTGGCCAGAATGACGGCGCAGGCCTCGACCTCGCGCTTTTCCGTCTTGATGACAAAGCCGCCGTTCTCCCCGTGGTGAACGCCCAGGACCTTGTCGCACTCCACTTTCGCGCCGAACCGGGCGGCCTGCTTGCGGCCGCGTTCGATGAGTTCGCGTCCGGTGATGCTTTCTTCGAAACCGAAATAATTGTCGATGGAGTAGTCGCCGGCAATTTTGGGATCACACCCGACCACCAGGGTGTCGAGGTTGGCCCGGGAGGTGTAGATGGCTGCGGAAAGGCCGGCCGGGCCGCCTCCGATGATGAGGCATTGCGTTTTTTCCATGCTCGTTTCCTTCAATACAGGGGGACGAATTTATTCAAAATAAGTGTTTTTCATTTTTTGGCAAGCAACAATCCTCCCGCGTCGCGGCGCAGGGGTGCCGCCTTGCCAGAGTTCCTCCCTTTGCCGTAGAAAAGCGGGAAAACAGCAGTCCAACCACAACACACATCCGGTGTTCGTCATGAAGCAAGCTCCGTTCGTCACCTCCGACGGCCAACTGGTCGAAGCCGGCGACATCCATTTCAATCAGCAATTGTCAGCGCCCCAGTTGTTCGGCGTTCTGCGTTTCAACCATGTGAGCGACTCCTTGCGCGGCCTGGTGCGCGACGTTTCCGAACAGGCCAAGACCCTGAAACGGCCCCTGGAAGAGTTTTTCGAAATCAGTGGCCGCAGCGGGCATTCGCGCATCGGCATCGACATTCAGTTCACCGGGGAGCCACCGCACGTTTCCGACGAGGCCAAGAGCATCGAGGCCCCGGTGGTGGTGACGGCCCTCAACAAGCAACTGGCCGAGTCCCTGGCCGACCTGCGTCTGTTGGCCAAGTCCAGACCCGTGGACATCGGTCGCCTGTTCGTGCCCCGATCCACGCACTTGAGCCGCGAAGAAGTGCTTCAGGCCCTGGCCAGGGAGCGTCTTCTGCTGCCCGGCGAGCACGATATCGGACCCGACGGCGCGATCGAGGTGCCTCTTGATCCCATCCGCTACGTCATTTCGCACCGGCTCATCACCATTCCCAACAATTTCGCCGAGATGATCGTGCGCGGCAAGCACGGGCTGGCCCTGTTCCAGCAGGTTTCGCCCTCGGGACTGCCCGAGTTCCTGAAGCCCAAGGAGTTCCTGGTGGGCGCGATGCGCATCGCCATCGGGCCTTTCATGGCCTTTATCGAACGCACGCTCTCCCATCCGGACGTCTTCCACCTGGCTTCGCGCCTGCTCGACGGGGTGCGCACCACGGGCATGGGCGTTCCGCGTCAGGCCGAAATCTACAATATGGGGGAGGAGCCCGTCCCCACCTCCGCGTTGCGTCTGCGGCTCAAGCTTTACCCCGCCGACGACAGGGTGGCGGAAATCGCCGGGCGCGTGCTCTCCACCGGCAAGGCGTCGCGCATCCTGGCCAGGGGAGTGGACTTCGCCGAGATCACCGAACTCTTCAACGTGCGCACCTGCTTGGGGCTTTTTGACGAAATATCGGCCCGGGCCGAGACCGGCGGGCTGTTCGGACGCATCTTCATGCCCGGACGCATCGTGAACATTCCCTGGGAGCAGGAGGACGGGCGCTGGATTCCCGAGTTCCAGTGGCGATTGGTCTACGAATGCGCCCGAGGCAACGTGCCCGAGATCTCGTTGATCGAGGGGGAAATCCCCAAGCGGTTCCGCACCTTTCTGCAAGATCTCGTGTACGTCGGGGGCGAGCAGATCCTTTCCAAGGTGTTCGCCTGCGACAGCTTGCCGCCGGGCGACACCCTGCGCGTGCTCAAGCGCAACGGCATCGGCGTGGTGGTCATTCGCAGCATACGCATGCGTTCCGAAGGCGAGGACCAACCCCCGGTTTTTTACCTGGATCAGTCCTCGTACGAGGAGCTCATCTCGTTGTCGCGGGAGGGCATGCGCTTTTACCTCCTGCTGGAACACGACGGAAAGAGCCAGGTGCGCGAGTTCAAGAACGGCCTCTGGGTGAGCGCCGAGGGCAAGGAGCGCATGGATCGCCTGCACACCACCGTGGCCCTGTTCGGCTCCGCCGCCGACGAGATCATGCCCGTGTTGTTGCCCCAGTTCGAAGAGTTCTTCGCCGCCCTGTCCGCGGACTCCCGGCTGGGAGAAGGCCTTGCCGTGACCCACGGCAGCGGCCCCGGCGTCATGAAGGCCGTGGACATGGCCGCGGCCCGACACGGCATCTACCGCATGGGCGTGGGCATAGACGGCGAAAAGATCGGGCAGGAGACCAATTTCGAACCCGAGGCCGTGGTCCAGTTCGTCAACATCGCCCTGAACACCCGCCAGGACATCATGGACCGCAGGTCCATCTTCAAGGTCTTCAACATCGGCGGCTACGGCACCTGCTACGAAATCAACATGGCCCTGACCTTCATGAAGATCGGCCACTGCCTGCCCGCGCCCTACGTCTTCGTGGACCCCATCGGCATGGGCGAGGGCGGCGAACACATCTGGACCAAGGCCATCGAGCAGTTCCGCGAAGTCTCCACCCCGCGCGAGACCGAAAGCGGACGACTGCCGGCCCTGGGACCCATGTGGGTGGTGAACTGCTGCCACTTGGTGAGCACCTATGCCGAAGCCCTGGAGGTGATCACCGGATTTCTCGACGATCCGGCCGAATACTGGCGGCGAGCCGGCATCGACCTGGAAAAGGTGGCCCAGGCCCGGGACAACCTGGCCCACGCCGGCCTGGTCATTCCGCCCTACATCGACAAGGCCCTGGGGCGTTAGCCGTGCTGGAGCTGGCCAGACGGGGCGTTCTGGGCGCGTGTCTGCTGATCGGGCTGTGGTTGTTCTTTCTGCCGGACCGGACTCCCCTGTGGACCGTGGGGCCGTACGGGGAGGGCGGAGACCCGGCCGTGCGCACCGTGACCGTGTCCGGCCCCCTTTGGGCGGCCTTTTTTCAGCAGGCGGGCAAGGCCCTGGCCGGAGCCAAGGTCGAAAAGACCCTGGCGCGTCGGCTGGGCCTCGGTCCACGCCAGGACGGCTCGAAAGGTCCCAAGCTGTACTTCAAATACTACGATCCCCCCTTGTCCGAGCTGGGAAGGCCGGAAAAGGTCGCATTGCGCCTGGAAGGGACCGACCTGGCCCTGTCGCTGGACGTGTTCGTTCCCGATCCCCGGATCGCTCTCTGGACGGAGCAACCTCCCCCGGCTCTGATCCACCCCTGGCGCAAGACCGGCTGGAAGGCCTGGCCGGCCGGGCTGCTCACCGCCCTGTTTCTGCCCTGGCCTGGGCGCGGCAAGGGGCTTTTGCGCTGGCCGGGACGCAAAATCCTGGCGCTGGACCTGTGTTGGCTGGGACTCACCGCCCTGTGTTTCGGCTTTCCCCTGGCGTTTTTTCAGGGCATGGCCTTCGCTGGCGCGCAACGCACGGCATGTACCGCCCTGTGTTGGGCGCTTGCCTGTCTGGGCCTCGGCCTGGGCTGGGTCGCGGCGGCCCGGGCCGCGTCCGGCGTGCGCCTGACGGACCAGGGTTTGACGATTATAGGACTTGGCGAAGACGAGTTCGTACCGTACGATCGCCTGGCGTCGGCACAGTCCCCGGAACGGTCCGGTTGGCGTGCTCGGTTCGGCTGGTTCACGCCCTGGATCGTCGTCTTGACACTGCTGGACGGAGAAACGTTATCGGTTCGCCTGGGTGACGCCGAACAAGCCGGTCGGCTGGTTCAAGTCTGTTCGGGGGCGGTTGCGAAGCGGGACGGGTAGGGCGTTCGCTTCGGCTCGCCATGCCCGGCCTGCGCGATGCCGCATCAATGCGGGGCCGCACCGTCCGCGAGGCGGTGGTTGGCGAAAGCGTTTTTTCCGGTGAACATCATCCTTATCAGGTCGGTTGCGGATGCTTCGTTGGTTGGCGGTTTTTCCGGTCCTCATGGCCACCCTGCTGTTCGGCGTCGCGCCCGCGCGCTGTCTGGCCGGCCAGGCGGTGTGGCGTATCGGCGTGCTGGCCAACAACGGCATGGAACGCTGTCTGCGGGAGTGGACGCCCACCGCCGAATATCTCGAATCGCGTCTGCCCGGGACGCGTTTCGCCATTGTTCCCTTGGGCTTCGACAACGTGCGCAAGAGCGTGGAAGCGGCCGAGGTGGACTATCTGGTCGTCAATCCCCAACTCTACGTGACCCTTGAATACGCGGGCAAGGTGTCCGCCCTGGCGACGCGAAGCGTGACGGAGGGGGAACGACGCACCTCCCTGTACGGGGGAGTGATCCTCGTGCGGGCGAACCAGGACGCTCCCCGCTCCCTGAAAGATTTGAAGGGCAAACGTTTCGCGGCGGTGGACCCGGATTCCCTGGGGGGATTTCTGGCCGCCGCCGGGGTCCTGGACAAGGCCGGCGTGGACGTGGAGACGGACTTCAGCCGGCTTTTTTTCGTCGGAACACATGACGCGGCGGTGCGCGCCGTGCTGGAGGAAAAAGCCGACGCGGCCACCGTACGCACGGGCGTCCTGGAGGAGATGATCGCCAAGGGGGACGTGAAACCCGGCGAACTGAAGGTTTTTCCTCCGCCGCAAGACGGACGCTTAGGGGAATTGCCCTTTCTGCGCAGCACGCCGCTGTATCCCGAATGGCCTTTCGCCAGGGTCGCCCACGTCTCGTGGGAGAGCGCCCGCCCCGTGCAGGCCGCCCTGCTGGATATGCCGGAAGACAGTGAGGCGGCGCGCTCCGCCGGGCTGGCGGGCTGGGAGCTGGACAGTCCCTATTCGCCCGTTCTGGAGTTGCTCACCCAGTTGCGCCTGCCCCCGTTCGACAGCTTGACCCACGTCAGCCTGGCCGAGGCGGCCAGACAACATCCGGAAACCGTTCTGGCCATTTTGACGACCGTGCTGTCGCTTGCCCTTTTGGCCTTTGTTCTGCACCGGGTGAATGTCAGACTGCACCAGTACCGCGAAAAGCTGGAAAAGGCTCTGGCCGGAAGCGAAGCCGCCAAGGCCGATCTGGAACGCTCCCAGCAGGAGATGCGCCAGATATTCGAAGGCTCCGCCGGCGGCATGCGGGTGATCGGGGTCGATTACACGGTACTCAAGGTCAACAGCGCATTTCTGGCCCTGAGCGGGTTTTCGCGTGAGGAGCTCCAGAACCGGTCATGTTTCGACGTCTTTACGGGCAAGCCGTGCCGTTCGGAACTGTGTACCCTGCGCCAGATCCTTTCCGGCCGGGAACGGCTGGAAATGGAGGTCGAAAAGACCCGCAAGGACGGCACCACGGTGATCTGCCTGCTCACCGCCACGCCTTTTCGTTCCCATGACGGACAACTCATGGGCATTATCGAGGATTTTCGAGACATCACGGCCAAAAAGAAGGCCGACACGGCTCTCAGCGTCAGCGAGTTGGAACACCGCTCCATTTTTCAGAACGCTCCGATGGGCATCGCCTATTTCGATCGGTCGGGCGAATTGCTCAAGTGCAACGCCTGGTTCCAGAAGGTCATGGGACTGGCTGGCGCGTCGGGCGAGGGGGACGACTGCTCCGGCCGGCTGCCCGACATCCTGGCCCCCGCGCTGGAGAGGGCGCTCGAAGGAACGCGAAGCGATTTCGAAGGGGAAGTGCCCCTGGCCAACGGCATGACCGCCGTGTTGCGCGTGCATCTCAATCCCGTGGGCGCGGAAGGCGCTTTGCCGGAAACAGTCATCGCCACGGTCGAGGATGTCACCATGTCCCGGCTGAAGGAAGTCGAGCTGCGCAACCTATGGAAAGCCGTGGAGCATTGTCACGCCTCCATATTGATCACGGACGCTTCCGGCCTCATTTTGTACGTCAATCCGTATTTCACCGAAAACACCGGCTACTCGCAAAGCGAAGTGCTGGGAAAAAATCCGAATATCCTCAAGAGCGGAAAGCACTCCCAAGGCTTTTACAAGACCATGTGGGACACGCTTCTGGAAAAACGCGCCTGGCGCGGCGAGCTGGCCAACAGGAAGAAAAACGGCGAACTCTATTGGGAAGACGCCACCATCTCGCCCGTCATGGACGATACCGGAACCGTGACCAACTACATAGCCGTGAAGGAAGACGTGACCGAACGCAAACGCCACGAGGTCGAACTCAAGCAGGCGCTGGGCGAATTCGAGGTCATTTTCAACAACACGGCCATTCCCGTGGTGCTGCTCAAGGGAGAGCGGCTCATCAGCCGGGTGAACCGGCGTTTCGCCGAGCTTTTCAGCTACTCCGAAAGGGATCTGATCGGGCAGAGCATGAACATGCTGCACCATGACCCGCGCATCGCCGAGGAGTTCGTCAGGAGCTATTACAAGGAGCTCCGCGCCGGGCATGTGGTCAAGATGGAGCACCGCTTTCGCCGCCGCGACGGGAAGGTCCTGTGGTGTCTGGTTTCGGGCAAGGCCTTCGATCCAGGCAATCTGGAGGCGGGAGTCCTGTGGGCCTTTGACGACATCACGGCCCGCAAGGAGTTGGAAAAAATCCGGGAGGACGTGGAACGCATCATGCGCCACGACCTGAAAGCTCCCCTGAACGGCATCATCAACCTGCCGGATATCATTCTCGACGAAGGCGGCCTCAACGACAGCCAGAAAGAGATGCTCGACTACATAGCCCAGGCCGGTCGCGGGATGTTGCGTCAGGTGAACGAGTCCCTGGACCTCTACAAAATGGAGACGGGCTCCTACGTTTACCAGCCCTCCCGGGTCAACCTGCTGGCCACGGTGAACAAGGTGCTGCGCGATCTGGAAGGACTGATCAAAATGAAGTCCGTGTCGGTGATCGTCACCCTGGGAGGCGGCGTCCCGGGACCTGCGGACGTTCTGATCGTGCTCGGCCAGGACCAACTCTGCTATTCCATGGCCGCGAACATCGTGAAAAACGCCGTGGAGGCTTCGGATTTCGGGCAAACCGTGCGCGTCGACCTGTCCGAAGCGGGAAAGGAAGCGGTGCTCGCGGTGAGCAATTCCAAACCGGTGCCGCCCAGTGTGGCCCCGTATTTCTTCGAGAAGTATTCCACCAGCGGAAAGTCCGGAGGAACCGGACTCGGCACCTACAGCGCCAAGCTCATGGCCGCGGTCCAGGGCGGCTCTATCGACATGTTCACCTCGGAGGACGCCGGGACCACGGTCACCATGCGTTTGCCCCTGGCCGAAAGGGCCTGACGCGCGCAAGGACGGACATTCCCCCGCATTGCCCGAGCGTCGCTCGGAAAGGGTTCGAGAGGATGCCCCGCGCCGGGCCTCAAACGTCCGGGGCGCCGTCTTCCCCCTCGTAGGGGTCGACCTCTGGAAACGGACCGCCCAGTTTCCTGACCACGCTCACGCAAGAAGGGCCCACCCGCGAGGCCTTGCCCAGCGCCTTCCCCGTGGACAGACGGCATACCACCATTCCGCGGGGGCTTTGTTTGTAGCACAAGTCGCGGGTTTCCAGCAGGAAACGGTAGTCGTCCCACGTGTCCGCTTCGAGCAGGCACCGCTCCATATCGCGAAAGACCCGTTCGCTGACGTGGAGTTCCGTCTCCGTATGTTGCGCGTTTTTTTCTTCGCCGAGACTCTTGGGCTCCTTGGCGGACTCCTTGGCTATCGCGTCCAGAAAGGTTTGTCCGAACTTGGCCAGCTTCAGGTAGCCCACGCCGAAGACTCCAGACATCTGGTCCAGAGTCGCGGGACGCTTGCGCTCCATGTCCAGGAGGGTCTTGTCCGGAAAGACCATGTATGAGGCGATCCCGAGCTTGGCGGCCAGTTCGCGGCGCAGGTTTTTCAGGGCGGTCAGAAGGGGACTGTCCCGCCCGGCGTCCGGCGTCTTGTCCCCGGCGCGGCGTCGGCTCCGACGCGCAGGGGAGGCCTCCGCGTCCTTGCGGATGGACACCCGTTCCTGGCCGCGCAACACCCGCCAGCCCGCTTCGGTCACCACAAGGCGACCGTGGGAGGCGATATCTTGTTCTATGAGCCCGGCGGCCAGGATTTGGCGGAAGATGGCCCGCCAGCGTTTGGCCGACAGGTCCGCTCCCACCCCGAACGTGGGAAGTTTCTCGTGACCCCAGCGTGTGATGGCCTCGGTGCGTTTGCCCAGGAGCAGATTCACCAGGTGCTCGCCCCCGAAACGCTGGCCCGTTCGCACCATGGCCGACATGGCCTTTTGGGCCACGATGACCCCATCCTCCACCTGACAGCCCGATTGGCACAGGTCACAATTGCCGCACGGCGGGGAGGATTCCTCGAAATAGGCCAGCAGGGTCTGGCGTCGGCAACGCGGGGTCTCGCACAGGGCCATAAGGGCGTTGAGACGCTGCGTCTCCACGATTTTGCGCTCCGTGTCCGCCTCGCTTTGTTCGATTTGCAAACGGCGCAAACGCAGGTCGTCCAGGCCGTAGAGGGTCAGGGTGTCTGCCGGCAATCCGTCGCGCCCGGCCCGTCCGATTTCCTGGTAATAACTTTCCACGCTTTTGGGCATGCCCGCGTGGCAGACAAAACGCACGTCGGGCTTGTCCACGCCCATGCCGAAGGCCACGGTGGCGGTCATGACCAGGTCGTCTTCACGCTGGAAACGGTGCTGGTTGCGCAGTCGGTCCTCATGGTCCATGCCGGCATGATAGGGCAGGGCGTTCACGCCGGCCTGCGTCAGATACTCGGCAAATTCCTCGGTCTGGCGACGGGTCGTGCAGTAGACGATGCCGCTTCGCCCCTTGCGCCTGGTCACGAAGTCCACAATCTGTTTGCGGGCGTTTTCCTTGGGGGCCATGGCCAGATGGATGTTGGGCCGGTCGAACCCGTGCACGAAAACGTGCGGCGTAGCGGCGAACAGCCGTGCCGCGATGTCGGCGCGCGTGGCCCGGTCGGCTGTGGCGGTAAAGGCCAGCAGTTGCGGCGAGTCCAAGGCGTCGGCCGCCTGGCGCAGCAGCAGGTATTCCGGTCGGAAATCGTGTCCCCATTGGGACACGCAGTGTGCCTCGTCCACCACCAGCCGGGTCACGCCGACGCGCCTGAGCGCGGCCATGGCGCGTTCGTTCATCAGGCGTTCGGGCGCCAGGTACAACAGGGAGATGTCACCAGACTCCAGGGCGTGAAACACCCGCGCGTTCTCCCCGGACGTCTGGTTGGAGTGCAGACAAAGCGCGGCCACGCCCTGGGCGCGCATTTGGCCGACCTGATCGTTCATCAAGGCGATGAGCGGCGAAACCACCACGGTCAGCCCCCCGAGGGCCACGGCCGGCAGTTGGTAGCACAGGGACTTGCCGCTTCCCGTGGGCATGACCGCCAAAACGTCCTCGCCGGCCAGAACGCTGGCCACCACTTCGGACTGGCCGGGACGAAATTCGTCGAAGCCGAACACCCGCCGGAGGATGGTCGAAATGTCGTCGAGTCGGAGTGTCGGGACGTTTCGTTCGTGCAATGTCGTCACGGCCGGCTCCATCGCGCCCAAAGGCGAAACAGGCAAACGGGAGACGCGACGCTACGCCTCCACCGGCTCGGCCTCGGAAGCCAGGCGGGCTTCGATGAGGCTCTTGGCCCTCAGGGCCAGTTGGCCCACCTCGGGCTTGGAAATCTGGTCGTCGGCGCCCACGGCCTCGCCCTTGTGGCGCAGCTTGTCCGTGATGAGCGACGAGAACAGGAGCACGGGCAGGCGGCGCAGTTCCGGGTCCTGCTTGATGCGCAGGGTGAGGTTGTGGCCGTCCATGGTGGGCATTTCGATATCCGAGACCACCACCTGAACGTAGTCGGAGACGGCCTGGTTCTCCGACTCGGCCAGGGCCTTGATCTGTTGGAGTCGTTCCCAGGCCTGCAGGCCGGTGTTGACGACCTCCACGTCGAAGTTGGCCTTTTCCAGCAGGTCCTTGAGCATTTCGCGCACCAGGGCGGAGTCGTCGGCCACCAGGGCGCGGTAGCGCTGGCTGGCGCGCCAGTCTATGCTCGTGTCCAGGCGGAGTCCGAGCTGGGGATTCAAGTCGGCCACGATCTTTTCCAGGTCGAGCAGAAAGACGATGCGATCCTCCAGCTTGACCACGCCGGTGATGGAATCGCCCGAGAGGTTGGAGACGAACTTGTTGGGCGGCTCCACGGATTCCCAGCTCAGGCGGTGGATGCGGGTCACGCCCGAGACCATGAAGGCCGTGGTGACCTTGTTGAATTCCGTGACGATGACCTTGGGCGATTCGTGCTCTTCGCGCTGCTTGCCCAGCCAGACGGAAAGGTCCACCAAGGGGATGATGTGATTGCGCAGGTTGAAGGCCCCGAGCACGGAAGGATGCGACACCTCGGGCAATTCGGTCACGCGCGGCAGGCGGATGATTTCCAGCACCTTGGCCACGTTGACGCCGTAATAGCCCTTGTAGGACTTGGCCGGCCCGCCGTCTTCGCCGGGAACGGATTCTTCGAGGTAGAACTCCACGATTTCGAGTTCATTTGTGCCGGCCTCAAGCAGAATGTTGGTCTGGGACATCGGGGTCCTCCGGGCTAATGCCGCATCCACAAAAAGTTGATGAGCGGTCCGCAATGCGTCTCGGCGCGTTGTGAACGCCGTGCGTTTCGTCTTTCGGTTCGCGGCCCACGTCCGCGTTCGCCGGCGGGCGATTTCACTGCGCGTGCATCGCGGCCGGGCGGCGCGGAGTCGCCTTGAAGCTTCGCCACACTATGCCATCGAGGCAAGAAACGATTCCACCTCGTCAATGATTCTTTTGGGCGTCGAGGCCCCGGCTGTCAAGCCGATACGGGCGCTTTGGCCCAACATCGCCCGGTCCAGGTCGGCCGCGGTTTCGACCTGCACGCAGGGCACGTTCTGGGCCTCCACCACCTTGACCAGGCGGCGGGTGTTGCCGCTGTTGTGACCGCCCACCACCACCATGTAATCCACGGTCTTGGCGATGGCGATGGCTTCCTGCTGGCGTTCGGTGGTGGCGTGGCAGATGGTGGGCAGAACGGGGATTTCAGTTCCCAGGGCTTTAAAGACGAAGTCCTTGATCCGCTTGAATTCGGCTTCGTCCTGGGTGGTCTGGGCGGCGAGAAAATAGGGCCGGTCCTTTTCCAGGCGCAGGCCGCGCAACTCGTCCAGGCTTTCGAACACCACGGCGTCTTTGGGCGCGCGGCTCAAAAGCCCGCGCACCTCCGGGTGGTTTCCTTCGCCGTAGAGCAGCAGGGTGCGCCCCTGGGCGGCCTGACCGGAAATGAGCTCCTGCGCCTTCTTGACCTTGGGGCAGGTGGCGTCCTCCACGCCCACGCCCCGGGCCTGGAGGCGGTCGTAAACGCTCACCGGCACGCCATGGGCCCGTATGAGCACCAGCGCGCCCGGTTCGATGGCCTCGCAGTCCTCGCACGGGAGCACGCCCTTTGCGGCGTATTCTTCGATAACCTGGGGGTTGTGGATGAGCGGACCGAACGTGTAGAGGGGGCGCGTTTCAGCCGAATCGGCCAGCAGGTTGTCCAGTTTGCGCAGGGCCAGGCCCACTCCCATGCAGAATCCGGCCGTTTTGGCCCTATGAACTTTCATCCCATTGCTCCTTGAAACGTTCCGGCCCGGGGGCTGGCCCGGCCTGTCGAATGCGGTCCAGAATCGCGTCGAACCTGTCCCAGGTGGTACACGAGGTCATCTCCATGCGCAACGCGCGGGCCCCGGCCAGGCCGCGCACGTAGCGGGGAACGATGGAGCGCATGCGCCGCAGGGCGGCGTCCGGCCGACCGTGGGCGCGCATGAGCTCGGCGTGGCGCGAGGCCAGGCAGGCCACGGCGTCGCCCGAGGGCGGCTTTTGGGGCGACGAGTCCAGATACTGCTTGAATATCGTGGGGTCGTAGAGCGCGCCCCGGGCGAACATCACGGCGTCGACCCCGGTGCGGGCCAGGCAGTCGCGCGCGTCCCGGGCGGTGAACAAGTCGCCGCTGGCCACCACGGGCACGCCCACGGTCCGCTTGAACTCGGCCAACCGCTCCCAGGGGGCGGTCCCGGAATACCCCTGCCGGGCGTGTCGGGGGTGCAGGGTGAGCCAGGCCACGCCCGCGTCCTCCAGGCGGCGGCCCACGTCGAGATAGTTGAGGGAGTCGTCCTGCCAGCCGGCGCGAATTTTCACTCCCACCCGGCCGGGTCCGGCGCGACCGACCATGACGGAGGCGATTTCCGCCAAGAGTTCCGGGGTCTTGAGAAGCGCCGCCCCGGCCCCGGTCTTGACCACCTTGTTCACCGGACAGCCGGCGTTCAGGTCGAAGTGGGCGAACCCGGCTTGCAGCAGCATGTCCATGGCGCGGGCGATCATTTCCGGTTCGGAGCCGAAAAGTTGCACGACCAGGGGAGCATCCTCGGGCGTGGTGGCCAGAAGTTCGGCCGTGCCCGGACTGTGGTAGACCATGCCCTTGGCGCTCACCATCTCGGTCACGGCGCAGGCCGCGCCGTAGTCGCGGCACAGAAGGCGAAAGGCCAGGTCCGAATAACCGGCCAGGGGGGCGAGCCAGGGCGCGTCGGGAGTCAGTGGCGGGGTCATGGGCGCTTGCTGCCTATCCGAAAGCGCTTTTCAAGTAAACGTTTCGCCGGGCCATACTTGACCTGGATTGGACTTTCCTCTAATTTTTCCACTTTGGTCGGAGGGTTCGAATGCCTTCCGGCAACTCCATTATTTGTAAAGGGGAACGCGCATGGCGCCCAAAACTGACCTAATCTGGTTGGACGGAAGCCTCGTGCCTTGGGATCAAGCCCAGGTGCACGTGATGACTCACACCCTGCACTACGGGGTCGGCGTATTCGAAGGCATTCGAGCCTACAAGCTGGCAAACGGTGGCAGCGCCGTGTTCAGGCTCAAGGAGCATGTGCACCGCCTGTTCGATTCGGCCAAGATCATGCAATTGGTCATTCCCTTCACCGAAGAGCAGGTTTGCGACGCCATCGTCGAGACGCTTCGGGCCAACAAGATGGAAGAGGGCTACATCCGTCCCCTGGTGTTCATCGGCTCGGGCATGTCGTTCGGGGTCAACCCCGGTCCGAACCCCATCCGTCTGGCCATCGCCGTGTGGCCGTGGGGGGCCTATCTGGGCGCCGAAGCCCTGGAAAAAGGCATCAGCGTGCGGACGTCCTCCTATACGCGGCTGCACGTCAACGTGATGATGACCAAGTCCAAAAGCTGCGGCAACTACGTCAACTCCGTGCTGGCCAAACGCGAAGCCCTGGCCGACGGCTACGACGAAGCCGTGCTGCTCGATACCGAAGGCTACGTGTCCGAGGGCACGGGCGAGAACGTCTTCATGGTGAGCCGGGGCAAGGTGAAAACGCCGGAGCTTACGAGCATCTTGAACGGCATCACCCGCGATTCGGCCTTCTGCCTGCTGGGCGATCTGGGCTACGAAATTCGCGAGACCCGGTTCACCCGTGACGAGCTCTACACCGCGGACGAAGCCTTCTTCACCGGCACCGCCGCCGAGATCACGCCCATCCGCGAGTACGATCACCGCGTCATCGGCATCGGCTCGGCCGGTCCCGTGGCCAAGAGCCTGCAAAAGGCCTTCTTCGAAACCGTAACCGGCGGCAATCCGAAGTACGCCGACTGGTTGACCCGCTACTCCATCTAACACGTCACCCGGGGGGTCGCATCCTGACCCCCCGGTCGGCGCCGCCGCTATGTCCTCCGCCAGCCTGACTGCAAAATACCGCCCGCAACGTTTCAGCGACGTGGCCGGGCAACAAGCCATCAAGCGCATCCTTTCCAAGGCTTCGGCCGAGGACAGGATCGCTCCGGCGTATCTTTTTTCCGGCACCAGGGGAGTGGGCAAGACCACGCTGGCCCGGGTGCTGGCCAAGGCCCTCAACTGCGAGCGCGCCCCGACGGCCGAGCCCTGCAACGAGTGCGCCCAGTGCCGTCAGATCACCGCCGGGATCTCGCCGGACGTCATCGAGATCGACGCCGCCACCCACGGCGGCGTGGACGAAGCCCGTCGCCTGAAGGAAGACATCGGCTACGCCCCCTTGCAGAGCCGCTACAAGGTCTTCATCATCGACGAAGCCCACATGCTCTCCAAGGCGGCCTTCAACGCCCTGCTCAAGACCCTGGAGGAGCCGCCGGGGCGCGTGACCTTCATCCTGGCCACCACCGAGCCGCACAAGATCCTGCCCACCATCATCAGCCGCTGCCAGCATTACATCTTCAAGCGTCTGGCCCTGCCCGAGCTCGAAGCCCATCTCTCGGGCCTGCTCGAACGCGAGGGGTTGGGGTTCGACCCCCAGGCCGTGAGCCTGATCGCCCGGCGCGGGGCGGGCAGCGTGCGCGACTCCATGTCGCTGCTGGGCCAGGTGTTGGCCCTTGGCGGGGAACGCCTCACCGAAGAGGACGTGCGCGAGGTGCTGGGACTGGCCGGACAGGATGTCTTTCTGGCCCTCATGCAGGCCTTTCTCGACCAGGACTGCCTGGGCGTGACCCGGATTCTGCGCCAGGTGCTGGATCGGGGGCTGGACATCGGTTTTTTCCTGCGCGAACTGGCCTCGAGCTGGCGCAACATGTTCATTTTGAACCAGGCCGGAGAACGCGCCCTGGAATCCATGGAAATTTCGGCCGAGGAAGGCGCGCGCTGGCTGGAGTGGTCCGGCAAATTCGACACCCGCCATATCCACGCCTGCTGGCAGATGACCCTGGAAGGGCAACGCCGGGTCATGACCAGCCTGGAGCCCGCCCTGGCCCTGGAGCTTTTGCTCCTGAACCTGGCCTACCTGCCTCGGCTCATCGCGCTCGATCCCCACGCCCAGGGGTGCGCCCTGCCGGCCCAAACCACGCCCAGGCCGGCTCCGCGTCCCGCGCCCGGCCACGCTGGACAGCCCCAGACCGCCGCGGGGGGCCCAGCCCGCCAGGCGACCCCGCGATATGGCGCGCCTGGACCGTCCCCGGCTCCCGCGCCGTCCCGACCTGCGGCGCGTGACGGGTCTTTCGCCTCGGGACCGCCCCCGGGCCAAACGGCGTCGGCTGGCGCCGCCGCGTCCCCGGCTTTCGCGCCGCATCCCGCTGCGGGCGTCACGCCGTCGCCGTCGTCCGTGTCGCCCGCCGGGCCTTCCCCTGATGCGCGGCCATACGAAGCCCCTTCGGTCCCGGCCCCGGCGACGCAGCCTTCGAACGGTTACGCCGCCTCCCCTCCGGGCGGCGCGGAGGACGCCCCCTTCCGGGACGAAGACGCCGGTCCGCAGGCGGCCCAGGCGGTTAGGCCCAGGGGGCCGCGGGACTGGAACGGTTTTCACCATTACCTGCGCGACAGCGCCAAAGCGCAGGGGCGCACCGTCACGGGCCTGGGTATCCTCAAAGGCCAGGTGACGGACGGCCCTCAGGGAGCGCGTATCGCGCTCATCTGCCACGGCGAGGCGCACCAACGCCAATTGGAGAGTAATCCCGAGGTGTTGGCCTTTTTGCGCGACCGGGCCAAGGAATATTTCGGACCCGATTCCGCCATCGAATTCGTGGGCCAGCAGATGGCCAAGCTCAAGACCCCGGAGGAGCTTCGGGAAGACCTGGCCAAGGAGCCCCTTTACCAGGAAGCGGTGGAGTCGCTGGGCGGTCAGGTGCTCTACGTCAAACCCAGAACCAGTTGATCGGAGGAAATCCCATGCGGGGAATGAACGACCTGTTGCGCCAGGCGCAGGCGATGCAGAAGAAGATGGCCAACCTCCAGGAAGAACTTTCCAAAAAGACCGTGGAAGCCTCCAGCGGCGGCGGCATGGTCACCGTGGTGGCCAGCGGCGGGCAGGATGTCGTCTCCATCGTCATCGACAAGGCCGCCGTGGATCCCAGTGATGTCGAGATGTTGCAGGATCTGGTGCTGGCCGCGGTCAACGACGCCCTGAAAAAGGCCCGGGAGCTGCAGCAGTCCGAGATGAGCGCCATCACCGGCGGCATGAAGATTCCGGGGCTGTTCTAGGCCGTGGGCGCGCTGCCCAGGCCCTTGGCCGATCTGGCCGAGGAGCTTTCCCGCCTGCCGGGGCTCGGCCCCAAATCCGCGCTGAGGGTGGCGCTGACCCTGCTCAAGTGGCCCAAGGAACGTGCCCAAAGCCTGGGGCTCTCCATCCACGACCTCAGGGAGAAACTGCATTTCTGTTCGATGTGCGCGGGCCTGGCCGAATCGGACCCGTGCCCCATCTGTTCGGACCCGTCCAGGTCGTCCGAACTCTTGTGCCTGGTGGGGGAGTGGGATTCGCTTCTGGCCTTGGAGGAGACCGGCCTGTACAAGGGGCGGTATCTGATTCTGGGCGGGCTTCTCTCGCCGCTAGACGGCGTGGAGCCGGGCAGCCTGGAGATCGAGCGCCTGGTGGACCGCCTGAACCGGGGCGAAGTGCGCGAAGTGATCCTGGCCCTGGGCACCACCATGGAGGCCGAGGCCACGGCTTCGTACATCAAGAATCTGGTGGCCAAATCCTTTCCCGGACTGCGTTTGACCCGCCTGGCCCAGGGCATCCCCCTGGGAGCCGAGGTCAAATACGTCGACAAGGAAACGCTCAAGCAGTCCATGGTGCACAGGCAGGGACTTTGAACGCCGAAGCCCCGCAGGAGCTGACCTGCGAACTCATCGCCGTCACCTTCTTCAGCGAAGAGACCAACTATCTGGTGGCCAAGGTGCAGGCCAAGGGCGAACCGGGCCTGACCACCATCGTGGGCAACATGGGGCCGGTAACGCCCGGAGAGGAACTGTTCTTGCGCGGCCGGTGGACCACGCATTCCCAGTACGGCCGCCAGTTCCAGGTGGACTTTTTCGAGCAGCGCCTGCCCGCTTCGCTCATGGGCATCAAACGCTACCTGGAGTCCAAGCAGATCAAGGGCGTTGGGCCGGTGCTGGCGGGCAGACTCCTCGAGGCCTTCGGGGACAAGGTGCTCGAAATTTTCGACGAAGACCCGGACCGGCTGCTCGAAGTGCGCGGCGTCACGCAGAAAAAACTCGCGGTCATGATGGAAAGCTGGAACGGCCAGCGCGAAGTGCGCGGGCTCATGCTCTTTTTGCAGACCCACGAGATCCCCACCACCTTTGCCCACCGCATTTTCAAGCATTACGGCGCCGGGGCCGTGGCCAAAATTCGCGAGAATCCCTACACCCTGGCCTACGACATCCAGGGCGTGGGCTTCAAAAGCGCCGACGCCATGGCGCTCAAGCTGGGATTCGCCCCGGATTGCCGGGAACGCCTGGAAGCGGCCATTGTCTACGGGTTGTTTTCGGTTTCGGACCAGGGACACATGTTCTCTCCCCGCGACGCGTTGCTCGACCGGGTGAGCTCCATGCTGGGCGGGGTGGAGCCGCACCTTTTGTCCGACGCCCTGCAGGAACTCGAAATGAAAAAGCGGGTCCGCGTGGAGGACCTGCCCCAGCAGGGAGTGGAAGGGGCCGTGTACCTGAGCCACTTCTACAAGTGGGAACGCGAAATAGCCGAACGCATTTACGCCCTGGCCACGCATCCGGCCGCCGCGGCCAAGGGCGTGGTGGAGAAAATGCTGCCCGAGTTCGAGCGGGAGATGGGCATCGAGCTTTCTTCGCAGCAGCACCAGGCCGTGGTGGAAGCCTGCCACGGCAAGGTCTTTGTGCTCACCGGCGGTCCGGGAACGGGCAAGACCACCATCACCAGGGCCGTGGCCCACGCCCTGGGCAAGCTGGGTTTCAAGGTCAAGCTCGCCGCGCCCACGGGCCGGGCGGCCAAACGCCTGAGCGAGGCCACGGGCCTTCCGGCCTTCACCTTGCACCGTCTGTTGCAGTACAGCGCCGGAGGCGGCTTCGCCCACAACGAGGAAAACAAGCTCAAGGCCGACGCCCTGGTGGTGGACGAGGCGTCCATGCTCGACGCTCAGCTCTGCCTGAGCCTTCTGCGCGCGTTGCCGCTGACCTGCCGGCTGGTGCTGGTGGGCGACGTGAACCAACTGCCCTCGGTGGGGCCGGGCAACGTGCTGGGAGACCTGCTTGATTCGCAGGCCGTGGATCACGCGCGCCTGACCCGCATCTATCGCCAGGCCATGGAATCCATGATCGTGGTCAACGCCCACCGCATCAACCAGGGCCAGTTCCCCGCCCAGTCGCGCAAGGCCCCGCCCGCGGCGGATTTTTTTTGGGTGGAGTGCGACAATCCCCAGGAGGTGCAGACGCGCATCGTGGACCTGGTGGCCAGACGCATCCCCGCCACATACGGACTCGATCCCCTGCGCGACATCCAGGTGCTCACGCCCATGCACAAGGGAGAAGTGGGCACCCAGGCCTTGAACGAGCTGTTGCGCGACCGGCTGAACCCGAGCGGAAAAGAACTGGTGCGGGGAAAAAACCGCTTCCGCCAAGGCGATAGGGTCTTGCAGACGAAAAACAACTATGAAAAAGACATCTTCAACGGCGATCTGGGCTGGGTGACGGATGTGGACCCCAAGGCCGGAGAGCTCGTCGTGGATTTCGAAGGGCGCGGCGTTCTCTACGAGACCTCCGAGCTGGACGAATTGACCCTGGCCTACGCCGTGAGCGTGCACAAGGCCCAGGGCAGCGAGTATCCGGCCATCGTGGTGCCCATCGTCACTCAGCACTTCATGATGCTCAAACGCAACCTGATCTACACGGCCCTCACCAGAGCCCGACGGCTGGCCGTCATCCTGGGCGGCGCCAAGGCCATATCCATAGGACTGCGTAACGTGGGAGCCTCTCGGCGCAACACCCATTTGCGCTACAGACTTCAGGAAGCCTTCAACCGATAGCCCAAGGCAGGCCTTCTACCGCATGAACATCAAGAAAGTCGTCAGCTTCATCCTCCGTCTGGCCCTGGTCGGAGGCTGTTTGGTCTACGCCCTGTGGGGCGTGGACTTTTCCAAACTCGCCCAGGCCTTTTTGCGCTTCAACCACATGGCCTTTCTCCTCACCACCCTCATCTCGTTCGCGGGATACTGGGCCATGGCCGTGCGCATCAATTTTCTCACCGCCTATGATTGCGGCAACTGGGTGGGACTTAAGGCGTTTCTGCTTTCCATGGCCGTCAACAACGTGGCCCCGGCCAAACTCGGCGAGCTGGCCAAGGCCTTCTATCTGCGCCGGGAGTGCCGCTATTCCCTCAGCCAATCCATCAGCCTGGTGTTTTGGGAGCGGTTCTTCGACCTGAACGCGTTGCTGGCCATGGGCATCGTCGTGGCCCTGCGTTTCAATCTCAAGACCCTGTTCCTGCCGCTCTTCCTGGGGGTGATGGCCATCTGGTTCTGCCTCTATGTCATTCGCCGCTGGCCGGAAAAAACCCAACGCTTGGTGGAATACGTGCCCTTCGAGCGGATGCGCGGCTTCATTTTGGACGTGAAGCTCCAGCTCGTGCACGGCGTAACCCTGCGCTTTCTTATCGTGCTCGGACTGTACACGGCCCTGGTCTGGGCGCTCTACGCCCTGCCCACCTTTCTGATGATCGAGTGGGTGGCGGGCCTTGGCCTCAAAATGGGAGAGGCCCTGGCCGTGTTCATTATCTCGGCCCTGGGCATGGCCGTGCCCTCGTCGCCTGGAGCGGTCATTGTCTTCGAAACCGCCGTGGCCTTCGGACTGGGCCTGTTCGGCGTGGACAAGGAACTGGGCCTGGCGCTTGGGTTGCTCATCCACATGATGCAGTACATTCCCACCACCGTAGCCGGACTGGCCATTCTGGCCAAGAGCGGCCTGTCGCTTCGCGTCATTCGCCGCTCCGACGAGGAACTGGCGTGAACGCCTCCTTGCCCTGCGTTTTGACCATAGCCGGATCCGATTCCAGCGGCGGGGCGGGGGTGCAGGCGGACCTCAAGGCCTTTTGCGCGCATGGCTGCTACGGCGCCAGCGTCATCACGGCGCTCACCGCCCAGAACACACGGGGCGTGACGGATATCTTCGCGCCGCCGGCCGCGTTCGTGGGCCGTCAACTGGAAGCCGTGCTCACCGACCTGGACGTCAAGGCGGCCAAGACCGGCATGCTTTTCGACGCGGCCATCGTGGAGCGGGTGGCCGAGTCGCTTGCCGGCAAGCGCTTTCCCCTGGTGCTCGACCCGGTATGCGTGTCCAAGTCCGGCCATGACCTGCTCAAGCCCGAAGCCGTGGACGCTCTCAAGAGGATGCTCGTCCCCTTGGCCGATCTGGTCACGCCCAATCGTCCCGAGGCCGAACGACTCAGCGGTTTGACCATAGAGGACGACTCGGGCGTGCGCCGGGCCATGGAGGCCCTGCTGGCCCTGGGGCCCGGTGCGGTTCTTATCAAGGGCGGTCACATGCCCAGCCGAAACGGCCAGTTGACCGACTGGCTGGGCTTGGCCGACGGAACGATTCTCCCCCTGACCACCCCCCGCGTGGACACTGTGCATACCCACGGCACGGGCTGCACCCTGTCGGCTTCCATTGCGTCTCGCCTGGCCCTGGGCGAGGGACTGGAGAAGGCCGTACGCACGGCCCAGGCCTATCTCCGCGCCGCGCTGGCCTCGGGTTTTCCCGTCGGGGCCGGTGTATCGCCGCCCAACCATCTAGTGGGGCTTTCCGCCTGGCCAGGCAATTGAAGCCCACCCGGTTTTCTGCTACCCTGCGCGACTTGTCGACGCGAGAGTGGCGGAATTGGTAGACGCACTGGATTTAGGATCCAGCGGGCAACCGTGGGGGTTCGAGTCCCCCCTCTCGCACCACATGACCTTCCAATATCGTCCGATACAGTCCGCAAATCCCTGAAATCACGCAGAACACAGGCCAAGGATGGTCCGATATGGGCTTTTTTGGTCCGTTGACAGCCACCATTTTTAGGGGCACTTCTTGGGGCATCGAGCAGGTGCCCCTTTGTTTTTGGGGCATCTCCCTGCAAGACGTGTTATCATTGATAAAATTCGTGTCTCCATGCAAGGGACTAGAATTGCAGGAAAAGGGAATCGAACCCCTATGCCGAAAAAAACTCTTCCCCTGACCGATGTACAGATCAAGAACGCCAAGCCCAAGGAGAAGGCTTTCAAGCTGTCCGACGGTGGCGGCCTGTACTTGGAAGTGTTGCCCACGGGTGGCAAGTCCTGGCGGTTCAAGTACCTCTTTGCCGGGAAGGAAAAGCGTCTCGTGTTCGGCTTGTGGCCGGACGTGAGCTTGAAGCAGGCCCGCCAACGCCGCGACGAAGCCCGCTCCCTGGTGGCCGAAGGGATTGACCCAGGCGAGAAGCGCAAGCAGGACAAGGCCGAAGAGAAGGCCCAAGCCGAGGAAGCCGCCGCGACCTTCGAGGTGGTGGCCCGCGACTGGCACGCCAAGCAGGTGCAAGTGTGGAGCGAGGGCCATGCGGTCAAGGTGCTCGCCACGATGGAGCAATACCTTTTCCCGGCTTTCGGGTCTGCGCCAATCGCCCAGCTTCGCGCCCCGGTCATCCTGCCGGTCCTGCGCCAGGTGGAGGAAAAGGGAATCGTCTACACGGCCAAGCGATTGCGCCAGTTCTGTGAGGCGGTTTTCACCTACGCCATCGCCACAGGGCAGGCCGAGCGCAACGTGGGGACCGATCTTCGGGGAGCCCTCTTGCCCTGCCGGGTGAAGAACCGTCCGGCCATCACCGAGCCCAAGGCCGTGGGCAAGCTCATGCGCGCCATCGACGGCTACGAGGGGAGCCCCATTACCCTGGCGGCGCTCAAGCTGTCGGCTTTTCTGTTCGTGCGACCCGGCGAGTTGCGACAGGCCGAATGGTCAGAAATCGACCTGGACGCGCCGGAAGGCCCCCGGTGGCTCATTCCCGCCGAAAAGATGAAGATGCGCGCGGCGCACTACGTTCCCTTGGCCCGCCAGGCGGTGGAGATCATCACGGACCTGTACCCCCTGACCGGCTCCGGGCGCTATCTGTTCCCCTGCAATCGGACAAAGGGGCGGTGCATGTCCAACATGACCGTCAACGCGGCCCTGCGCCGGCTCGGGTACGAGCAGGGCGAACACTGCGCCCACGGCTTCCGGGCCATGGCGTCAACGCTTCTGAACGAACAGGGGTGGCCTTCGGACGTGATCGAGCGCCAGCTTGCCCATGCGCCGCGCAACAAGGTTCGGGCCACATACAATCGGGCTCAATGGCTCCCCGAGCGCCGGAAGATGATGCAGGCATGGGCGGATTACCTGGACGCCCTGAAAGCCGGGGGGAAGGTGGTGCCGTTGCACCTGGAAAACGCAGGCTGAACCCGCCCGAAGTGGGCGGACAGTATAACGGCCCGGATGGGGTGGAACCAGCACCCCGCCAGGGCCTGACCACAACCGCATAGAGGTGCGATCATGGCTGAACAGCAAGTATCGACGGCGCGAGCGGAAGGCAACCGGGAAAAGGCCCACCAGGGCGCATTGCAGGCCTACGACACAATCACATTCCTGGCGAAGGCGCTTCGCCCCGCTCGGGAGGAAGGCGTCACGTTCTCGGGCTCGGAGCTTGAAGGGCTGGCCCATTCCTTGAGCCATTGCGGCGATCTGCTTTGGCCCGCAATCGAAGTGCTGGGAGCGCAGGGCAAGGAGGTGCGTCATGGCCAGCCCCTTTGATGAGGTTGACTTCCAGGCTGTTGCCCAGGTGATCAAGCGGCGCATGGACGAAGCGCGCAAAGCCGAACACCAAGCGCTGGACACATACGCTCGCGTGATAAAGGAACTTGAAGGCCTGGAGGTGTTCAAGGGGGGGAACCCGGCCATGCGAGAAGCTTGGCTTGACCTTGTACTTCAGATCAAGGCCCGCAAGCGTATGGTTGCTGATTCCATAACCAACACCAGGGGCCGTATTATGGAAGCTCAACGTGTTCTCATGAAAGCGCCGAACCGGAGACGCCCCCCCGATGCCGAACCCTTGCGGCTCGTGGGGAAGTCTGCCGGCGAAGGTGAGGAGGCGCGTCATGGGTAAGCGCATCGCCTATGCGTCCTGGGAGATCGGCGAAGCGGCCAGGATTGAACAAGCCCTGGAGCCGTTTGCGGCGTTGGGCTTCATCCTTCAGGAAATACCGATGCTAAACGCAACCAGCGACCTCCTGGCGGACGCCGGCAAAGTCGTGCTGGCCTTGCACGAGCGCGCCACGCTGATGCTTGTAGGGTGTGGCGAAACACAAAAAACGCCCGGTGAGGAGGTGGCCCCACATGACCAGTAACCCCCCTGAAGGTGAACGGTCCGAAGGGCAAGACCCCGTGCTTGAAGTTATGCACGCCGCTTCCGCGCTACGTCGCCTGGCGGAACTTCTCCAACTTGAGGAGAAAGACGTGGGAACGGCCTTCACCCTGAATGCGATTTCCGAACGGCTTCAACGGGCCGGTGAGGCAATCGACAACACCGGGCGCGTCTAGTCCGCGTCGGCTTCAACACCGGGCGGGTTGCCGATGGGCGGCCCGCCCTTGACTACGCACCACGAATTAGTACAGGTATCGTATGGCATGGACGGTCACGGTTTCCAGCAAGGCGGAAAAGGGCATCAAGCGGTTGCCCCTGGCTGTCCAGAAAGCCCTTGCGCTGCTCATGCGGGACATTGAGGACGCCGGCCCCGTGCGTGGCGACTGGCCCAATTATTCCAAGCTGGGGATTGGCCGCCACCATTGCCACATCAAGAAGGGCAGGCCCACCTATGTGGCCGTTTGGGAAGAGCGCAACGGGCAAATTCGCCTGATCGAGGTGGTTTATGCTGGCACACACGAAAAAGCCCCCTACTGACAACGTGGAGTTGCGTTTCACCGGCCCCGCCGCGCGCAAGGAAGAGGCGGTCAAGCGGCTGGTGGAGCTTGGCTTTGTGGTGCGCGGGGAAGGCGAGTCCATCCCCTGGCGGGAGGCCTTTCCCTTCACGGATGACGAGTTGCCGAGCGTGTTTCTGGCCGGCGCGCGCTACCGCGAAGGGTTGACGCAGGTGCAGCTTTCCGAGGCCACGGGTATTCCCCGGCGGCATATTTCCGAGATGGAAAACGGCAAGCGGCCTATTGGCAGGCAGAACGCCCGGAAGCTGGCGGAAGCCCTGAAGGTGGACCCGAGAAGGTTTCTTTTGGCGTAGAGGATAGTTCCCCGCCCTAGGCCCGGCCTCATGAACCGGGCTGAAAAGCCGCAACCCCTGGCGGCCTGGGCGGGGATTCTTGCAGGGGGAAGTGAGGGGGGATGGGCGTTATTACAGATGATGAAAGAACATTATTTTATCGTTTATGGGCCTTGGAGTACACATATAGGAACAGAGAGTTCTCTGCGATCAGACATAAAATAGTACAAATCGAGAAAAAATTAAATGTTGATATATCTATTATTCAGAAAGAAATCGAAGAAATCAGTAACATCCCCCTAGCCAGTGAAGAGATGCTAGCGATGCTAGAAGATGGTTTTGAAAAATACCCTTGGACTCGTGAGCAAGCATCATTCTTCCATGATTTTTATTACGACAGGCATAAGTCACAGCACTACAACAATCTTGAAATATCAAAAAAAAAATTTGATTGATGACGCAATTAAATTGTCGAATTTTGTGGAGGTTAAGTTTGGGTTTGAATTTGACGACAGACCGGCGCGCGACTCGACATTCTTAGTCAAAAACGTTCGCAACGGGGATGCAATTATTTTCCCACAAAATAGCCGGGGGAGGCAGGCTGTTTACTGGTTAAAGGGATTGCAGCACCCCAAGTTTCCGGACCCAATGTTGTTACGCGCATATCCTGGTGAGGAGCTAGAAGCAATTGAAGAAAGGCCCGGAGACGTGTTCCTATGTCTGAACTTCGCGCAGCCTCTACCACTTTTAATTTGGCACCTGGAAAGAATGTATTCCATGTACTATAAAGGGCTACCCCCGTACGGTGAATGGGGCCAGGAGCAGCGCACGGGAGAACGCATCGCATGTTTAAACACACCGGGGGGGGTACTTCCTAAAGAGAAGGAAGCGCGCGCCGCTGGTCTTTGGCTTTGGGACCGCGTTCAGGAATTGGGAGCTAGGCGCGGAGCGATAGCACAAGCCCAATCAGAGTTTAACGACGCAGGCTATGTTGAGGCGCTTGACCTTAACGACGACAACCTGGGCCGCTATTACAGAAAGACAAACGAAAGCATTGAGGCCGCCGAAGTTCTTTCCTTCCGCAATTCTGGAAAGGGAACCAAAAAGTCAAAATGAGTTCCCGGAACTGAAAATCTCAAATTGGTTCCGGGAACCAAAGAAAAGATTTCGGTTCTTTTACTCTCCAGGCCTTTTGTGGTTTCAACTGGACATTCCACCTCATGAAGGTGGCGACTCCGAACGGAGAATGTCCAGATGCACACGCAGACTCAAGCGCCTCCCGCCTCTCGACCTGAACGCCTTCTTCGCCTCCCCGCCGTTCTCGAACGCATTCCCTACAAGAAAAGCCGCTTCCTCGATCTGGTCCGCCAGGGGGTGTTTCCGCGTCCTGTGAAGCTGGGGGCGCGCGCCGTGGCCTGGCCCGAATCGCAGATTGACGCCATCGTCGAGCGCATTGCGTCCGGGCAGGGTCCGACTGGTGCGGCCTGAACCCGACCGGGGGGGCATTTCTCCCCTGGCGGGCATCGCGCCCCTTCCTTCCCTGGGCGGCAGGCCCCTCAAGCTGACCGACGCCGACTTGCCGGCGATCCGCGCCGCCCTGGCCCACAACGTCACGGACGTGGCCCTTGCCCGCACCCACGGCGTGTCTCGGGAAACCGTCCGCGCCTTTCGGGTTCGTCACGGCCTGGGGCGCATACTGACCCTGAAGGCCGGCGTTCGGCAGGAGGAGCTTGCCGAGGCCCTTGCGGCGGCGGCCCGGTTCCTGACGCGCACGCGGTACAAATTGGCCCGTGACGGCGAGCGGTGGTCCGTCACCGACTCCGACGCCCTGGAAGCCAAGCTGCTCGATACCACCGCCATGAGGCCGCCAGGGCGAAGCTTTCGACGCTCCTTGCGCGAGGGTTTGAAAACGACCTGTTGACCTGCCTGGTGGAGCGCCGGCGCGACCGCGACTTTCTGGAAGAGGCCCGGAGGCGGCTGGAACAGGAAAGCTACGCCTTCAGGCAGAACGCCCCCCGCCGCATTCCGAACAGCGAAAGCGAAATCGTCGTTTGCAATGATGTCCTGCTCGCCTCATTCGAGGACTACAGCCGTCGCCATACCGGCTTTAGTCAGCACGTATCGGGCCTTAGCGCCATTATAGCCGGCGAAGTACGCCGTCCGCAGCGAGCGGCCAGGACGTTGCGAGGCACGCGGCCCCGCTACTGTCCGTGGTGCGGAATGGTCATCCCGCGAAACCCGGTCTTTTTCTCCTCACCGAATGGGTTGCCCGTGACAGACTCGCGCCGCACGCCATGCCCGTGGTGCTTCGGGAAGGGCTTTTCCGACACCGGAAGAGGGGGGTTTTTTGGCATTCAGTATATACAAGGAGGAGGGGCAGAAAATGCCTACGAAGTTCATGAAAGAGACCTGCCCGACCTGGGCGGAATTTTCATTGCCCGGTGAATTGTTGCCTCAACAGTACAAAGATGGGGGCCAGCATGTCGCAAGCTGAACTGAAGGAGTTTTTCAAGAGAAACTCGGTCACGCATGTGCGGATTGCGCGAGAGCTTGGCTGTACCGCGTCGAGCGTCAACGCGATCCTGAACGGCTACTACACGCCGTCGGAACGCGACATGCGGCGTCTGAAGGAGATTCAGCGTTCCGTGTTGGCCGAGCGGGTGGACGCCCTGCGCCAGGACGTGAAGCGCTACGCCCCGAGTCTGGCGGCCAGGTTCATGGAAGCGGGAGCCTGAAGGGATTGGAAAGACAATGACCAGAAACGCGAAACGCCCGGCAAGCTTGGCGGCACCGGGCGCTTCAAAAAAGTCAGACGGCTTGGGATGGGGTTTATCTACCTCGCGCCCTGCCGGTCTGGCAAGGGAAAAGAGCCCCATGCCTATCAACACCTACCCGCCTCAACCTGACGCGTTGACCGAGACGAACACCGCTTCCGCTCAGCGCGCCCGCCTTCTGGACGCCCTGCGCCGTGAAAGCCTGACCACCTTGGAGGCCCGGAGCAAGCTTGACGTGCTGCACCCCGCCGCGCGGGTGATGGAGCTTCGCCGCCGGGGGCATAGCATCGTCACTGTCTGGACAGTTGATATAACAACTGAAGGCAGGCCGCACCGGGTGGCCCGGTACATCTTGCGCCAGGGGGAAGGGGCCAGGTGAACGGTCACATCGACTTCGCCCGTATCAACGTGGCGGCCTTGGCGAACCTTCCCGCCCTATTGGAGCGGTGGTTGCCCGGCGGCAAGCGCGAGGGGGGCGAGTGGGTTTGCGGCTCCATCGGAGGCGAACCCGGTAGCTCGTGCTCCACGAACATGACCACATGCGTGGGCGGGGACTTCGCGGGGGAAGCGCGGTGGAATGACCCTGTAAGCCTGTATGCGGCCCTTCAGGGGCTCAAGCAGGGAGAAGCCGCCCGCAAGCTGGCGCGGGAGCTTGGCCTTGATCCTGGGGGCGGCGTGGCCCCGTCAGGAACAAGGGAGCAACCGCGCAAGCGCGTGGTGGCGGCTTACGACTATTTCGGGGCGGACGGTCAACTTGTCTTCCAGGTGACCCGGTGGGGACCCAAGACCTTCACGCAGCGTAGACCAGACGGCCAAGGTGGCTGGATTCCCAGCGTCAAGGGAATCGACCTTGTGCCTTACCGACTGCCTGAGGTGCTCAAGGCCCGCACCGTCTTCATCGTGGAAGGCGAGAAGGACGCGGACGCCCTGGCGAAGATGGGACTTACGGCCACGACGTGCGCGCAGGGCGCGGGCAAGTGGCGAGAAAACTTCAACCACCACTTTAAGGGCAAGCGCGTATGCCTTTTGCCCGACAATGACGAGCCGGGGCGCAAGCACGCCCAGGACGTGGCCGCGCAGCTTCATGGAATTGCCGAGGCGGTCAAGATTCTCGACTTGCCCGACCTCCCGCCCAAGGGTGACGTTTCCGACTGGCTGGAAGCCGGAGGGACGCGCGAGGCCCTGGTGGACTTGGCAAAGGCGGCTCAGGAGTGGAAGCCCTCAGGGGAACAGGCGGCGGCTCAAGCACGAGCCTTCCGGTTCCTGCCCCTTTCGGCCCTCCTTTCCGCGCCAAGGCCCACGCGGTGGCTCATCCGCGACCACCTAGAGGCGGGAAGCCTGTCCGAACTCTTTGGCGATTCCGGGACCATGAAGAGCTTCATGGCGATTGACCAGGGGCTTTGCATCGCCACGGGAATGCCCTGGCACGGCCACGCCGTTCCAAACCCCGGCGCGGTGTTCTACCTGGCCGGCGAAGGGTTCCACGGGCTGTCCAAGCGCATACAGGCCTGGGCCGTGGCCCACGGCGTGGACCCGGCCACCATCCCGTTTTTCGTTTCCAACGCTCCGGCGCAGCTTCTGGACGCCGACGGCGTGGCGGACGTTGCGGGCGCGGTGGCGGCCCTGGCCGAAGAACACGGCCCCCCCAAACTGGTCATCGTGGACACGCTCAACCGCAACTTCGGCCCCGGAGACGAGAACAACTCCCAGGACATGACCCGCTTTGTGGCGGCCCTGGACGCCCTGAAGGCCCGCTTCGGTTGCGCGATCCTGGTGGTGAATCACTCCGGCCTCGCCAACAAGGACCTCTCGGGGGTCGAGCGTGCTCCGGGCGGCCCTGGACTTCGAGTACCGGCTTACCGTCAAGGGAAACGTCCGCGTGCTGTCCTGCACAAAGAGCAAGGACCATGAGCCCCCGCAGGACATGGCCTTCGAGCCCGAGGAAGTAGGCACGGGTTGGACGGACCCGGAGACCTTGCAGGAAATCACGTCCGTGGTCCTGCGCGAGACGGAAGCGCCAATCGAGGAGGCCGGGCAGGAGCCGACAGGGGCGAAGCGTATTGCCCTGGAAACGCTCACAGAGGCCTATGCCGACAGGGGCGGGCCGGTTCCCCTCAACGAATGGCGACAAGCGGCCTATGCGCGGGGCATTTCTCCCGGCGGTCAGGAGGCCAAGCAAAAGGCTTTTCGACGCTCTCAGACCGAGCTTTCCGAAAGCGGCCTTGTGGTCCTTTCGGACGGTTTGTGGGCTCCCGCCAAAACCGGACAAACCGGACATTACCCGGACATGTCCGCCATGTCCGGTGGGCATACCAAAACCGGACATACCGGACACACCCCTTTAGGGGTGTCCGGTTGTCCGGGTGCCTGTCCGGCCCCATGTCCATCCGGTAGATGGGAAGGACCGGGGGAGGTTCTGATATGAACCCGGCCCGCGTTCTTTCCGACCTGGGAGTTTCCGTTTCCCTGGTCGAAGACAAAATCAAACTCTCCGGCCTCGACCGTCTGGCACCCGAGGCGGCGGCCCGCGCCGTGGAAGTCGCCAAGGCCAGCCGCGCCGAAATCATCGCCAGCCTGGGGGCTCGTAAAACCCCGATCCCTGGACGGGCTGTCCTGTCGTCCCTCGACCGGTTCTTCCCTTCCGCCCGCCCGCACACGTTCGAGGACGGCGCAGCGGGCCTTGTGGCTCCCGAGCACCGGCCCCCGTCCGTGGAGGTGGTGCGTTGCCCCGTCACCGGGGAGGACCATCCCCGCACGGCTTGCACCGCGTTCGGCGGTTGCCCTGACCTGAACACCTGCCGGGCCTTCAGACGCCCGAGAACGCTTGGAGGCCGCCATGGACGCTAAGCGCACCCTCATTCACGCCTTTGGCAAGAACGGACGCGGGGAGGAAGTGCAAATCGCCCTGCAATGGTTCCGGGGCCGCCGGTACGTGGACGTGCGGACGTGGTTTCCCGACAAGGCCACGGGTGAGATGCGCCCGAGCCAGAAGGGGCTTGCCCTGAACCTGGACCAGCTTGGCGAACTCCTGGCCGGGCTGGCTCAAGCGCAAGCCCTGGCGGAAGGCGGCGGGAATGGCCGGACGCAGTGAAACGCCCCTGTCCATCGTCGTGGACACCCGCGAACAGGCCCCCTACGGCTTCGAGCGGTTTTCCGGCGTGGAGGTGATCCGGGCCGGGCTGGCGACGGGCGACTACGCGTGCGGCGGGCTCGAAGACAAGGCCGCCGTCGAGCGCAAGAGCCTGGACGACCTTGTGGGGTGCCTGACCGTGGGCCGCGACCGCTTCGAGCGCGAGCTTGACCGCTCCCGGTCCCTGGACTGCTTCGCCGTAGTGGTGGAGGCCAGCATGGAAGACATCGCCCGCCATCGCTACACGTCGCGCATGAGCCCGCACGCGGCCCTGCAATCCATCCTGGCCTTCCAGGTGCGCTACCGTGTCCCGTTCGTGTTCGCGGGCAACCGGCAAGGCGGGGAGTATGTAACGCACTGGACGCTTCAGAAGTTCCGGCGTGAGCACGAGGCCCGGCAAGCCGAAGCCCAGGCCGTGGGGGAACTGGAAGCCATGGGCGAACGCCTGACCGCCAAGGGCAAACGAACACCAAACCCGACCGGGTTGTAAAGACCTTGCGAATTTTGCGCGAGGATGGCTTGTGTTGTGTTTCGTTGAGAAAGATTGCCCGGACGATGGAAAGCGAAACAGAACGCAGCCAGAAGCAGGCACGGGACAAATGGAAGGCATATAAGGACAGAAGATGTCAGACAAGACACGCGAAAGACAGAAACGTCTTCCCAAGACCGCTTGGAAGCCTGGGCAGTCCGGGAACCCGGCGGGGTGCCCCACGGGGAGCCGGCACAAGGCCACGCGCGCCGTTTTGGCGCTCCTTGATGGCGAAAGCGAGGCCCTGACCCGCAAGGCCGTGGAAATGGCCCTGGGAGGCGACACGACCGCCTTGCGCCTGTGTCTGGAAAGGCTGTGCCCGCCCAGAAAGGATTCCCCCGTGGTCCTGGCCGGCCTGCCCAGGATTGAGAGCGCGGCGGACCTGCCCAAGGCCATGAGGATGGTTTTGCAGGCGGTTGCAGGGGGCATCGTTACCCCGAGCGAAGGCCAAGCCCTGGCCGGGCTGGTCGAGTCCCAGCGCAGGGCGATTGAAACGAGCGACCTGGAGCGCAGGTTGTGCGCCATCGAAGAACAACAGGAAAAGAGGTGAAAATCATGACGAGCCTGGACAGAAGACTTTGCAAACTCGAAGCAACCGCCGCATGTGGCCGCGTCCATTTTGTCGTGCTCAACCCCGGCGAAAGTGTAGAGGCCGCTATGGCGCGGTACGAAAACAGCGGTCGGGCAATCCCCTCGCGGAACCGCGTGGTTTTCGTGAACACCGGAATCGGGCGCGCGCCCGGCGACAACGACTAGAAAACATCAACCCTTTCCAAGGAAGGAAAAAATTATGACTTTCGACTTCACTTCTTTGATCGGCCCGGCCATAGGTGCAGCCGCATCAATTGGAGGCGGCCTCCTCAGCAACAGCAGCCAGAATAATTCTGCCAGCAACGCCTTGAACGCTAGCCTGTTGGCACGCCAGAACAGTCAGAACATGGCCTGGAACCTTATCAACGGTTCCAACATGTCCACGAAGCCATGGAACACCACGTCATATCCTGACTTGTCACAGGGGTGGTGGAACACCACTGCCAACCCTACGCAAACGACCATCCCCGACTACCAGAAGTACAATTTCCAGCAGTATGGGACTGCCGCGCCGACATACCAGACGTACTCTGGCGCGAACCCGACATATACAGGCCTTTCCGGGGGGGATTACACAAAACTCCAGGCGAGTTTGGAGACTCCGGGCAAGATTGCCGCGCAACAGGCCTTTCAGCAGGGGAAAACCTCGCTGAATTCTGCCACAGGTGCAAAAGGCACATACGGGTCGAGCACGTACACGGGGCAGATGAACAACGGGCTGACGTCGCAGTTGATAAACTCTCTGGCCACGAATGCGGCAAACGCCGCTACCCAGCGCTATGGCATGGAACAGACCGATCTGGGGAGGAAGCTTCAGGCGGACACGGCCACATTCCAGGGGCGCATGGCCGAGAATCAGGCAGCGAACTCGCAGGCCTACAACGCGTGGAACGCCGGGCTGAATCAGAACAACCTCATGAACCAATTGAACTACAGCCAGAACGCGTCCGCGAACAACTACGGAATGCAGCAGGCCATACAACAGAACACGTTAGACAACCAGCAGTTCAACTGGAACCTGCAAAAGGCGCAGGGTGCGTGGAACGGGCTCCTTGGCCAGACGAACTGGAACAACAGCCAGAACCAGCAGGCGTACCAAAATATCCTGGGCCTCTCCAAGATGTACGACAACTCGGACATCTACATGCAGGGGGCGCAGAGCCAGGGGAACCAGAATTCCGGGAACACCTGGGGAAACATGCTCGGAACCATCGGCGGGAACATCCTCGGTGGAACGAATTGGGGGAGCATGTTCGGCAGCGGTAACAGTTGGACGCCGCAAATGCCATCGGCGTCGAGCTATACGCCATCTTCGCTTAGGGCGATATATTCTTCCTATGGAATAAGCCCCTAACGACCCGTTGATTTTCACTGACTCGACTTTGCTTTGAAGAGGAAGACGCAAGGCTTTTACGACCAGAACAGCGGCGAGTTCATGCGGAGGAAGTGAGGGGCCATGGCAAGTTTGATGGAATTCACAGGCCCACACCCGAAAATCGAGCCTAGTTTGCCGGTCTAATCGCCGGGGCCTACATATACACCGTCCGGGACCGTTCGCGCGATCCTGGGACGAAAAAAGGGGGCTTGTCCGAAGTGGCAGGCCCCTTTTTCGTGGGAAACGACGGGTGTCCCTTATTTTTGGGGGGAGGCGGGGGGTTGCCTTTTAGGCCTTTTGGATTATCTGGACAGGGTTGGCCTCGAATGGTACGGCTTGCGTTGGATTACGTTGGACTACGTTGGATTACCGAGGTGATGAAATGGCCATGCCAATAAAGCCCACTCCCGTACTGAAGGACCGCGAAGCGGCGGCATTCGAGAAAAGGCTTTCCGAGCAGCGGGCGACCCCTCTGAAGGTGACTTGCGCCCCCAGTCTTGAGGCCGCGAGGAAGGCGATCTTTGGTCTTGGAAAGCAGCAATCGAAATAGCCTCGAAGACGCAAACTGTCTGCTCAAGCCCGTGGACGACTTCGCGTTGTTCACGGGCTTTTCTTGTGGCCGGGATGACCTTGATGATTACATCCGCAACGACGCTCAAACCCATGACCGTGAGCTTCTTTCCAAGACCTACTCCTTTCACCTTAAAGACGGTGCGGCTCTTTCCTTGTCCGTGGCTTTCGTCAGCTTGGCGAATGATGCGGTTCGTCTCGCCAACCGTAAAAAGCAGAGGGTTTTTCCGGCGAACCTTCAATATCGGGCTTATCCCGCAGTGAAAATTTGTCGTCTGGGGACGCGACAGGAGCACCACGGACAAGGCATCGGTTCATACATGCTATGGGCCTTGAAATGCCTGTTTCTTTCTGGAAATCGTACAGGATGCCGTTTTGTGACAGTGGACGCGTATAATGATCCGCCAACCGTGTCCTTCTACCAGCGAAATGACTTCTAGCTTTTAACCCAGGAAGACGCCACCAGCCCCACGAGAGCCTTATATTGCGACTTGCTGAGGTTCAGCGCTCAAGCACGTTGTTGAGTGCTGAAGGTACAAAGCCGACAGGGGCAGGGGGGAAAAGTTTCCCGCCTTGACGACTGGGACCGAGCGGGCATAAATCGTCGCGAGTCGTCAAAATGGAAAATCAAGATTGGTCGATGCGGGGTAGCCCGCAATCTTTGGGGCATTTTTAGGGGCATTCGGAAAAATATAAAAGAATAGTTCCTTTGATTTGTGAGTTTTAAGGCGTGTATTCTAGGCTCCCCTCACACCAAATGACCTTCCAATACCGTCCGATACAGTCCGCAACTCCCTGAAATCACACAGAACACAGGCCAAGGATGGTCCGATATGGGCTTTTTTGGTCCGTTGACAGCCGATTTTGGGGAGACTCCTGGGGGCACCAAGCAGGTGTCCCTTTGTTTTTGGGCGGTTGTCCCGTATTTTCCGCCTGGTTCGAGTCGAGAACGCAAAGGGGGAAACCTGTGAAGGCGGGATGCCCTCCAAACGTTTAAGGGGATGCCTCCTGCCGAAGAACATCCTTCCTTCCGGTCGCCACACCGATAATGCGGGGCGGGGCGGACTGCCTGGCTGCCCTGGAGAGACGTCGGAAGTGTCATTGGCATTGGAAGGTCGGCGGTTGATTTTGCCTGTCTTGGCTTCGCAACGAGAATGTACACAAGGAGAATTTCATGTCGGTAAATTTCATGAAGGGAAAGATCTTGACGCGGACGGTAGTCTTCGCCGCCGCCTTGACGGTTTTCATTTGCGCGGCGTCGTTTGCTCAGGATGCGCCAAAGCCTCAGCAGCCGGTCACCGGGAAAGAACCGGCCAAGGTGGAGGGCGTGATGGATCCGGACAAAAAACTTGTGCAGGACCGATGGGGGTATTCGACCGGCGAGCCCGCCAAGAAGATCGAGAAAAAAGGCAGGACCATGAAGTCCAGGCCGGTCAAGGAGAACCAGTAGTTTGGATCGAGCCGACGGGGCGAACAGTATGAGGGCCCGGGCGGAGAGGCGATGTCCCGCTCGGGGTCTGACCGCAACGCCCGACGGGTAAGCAATGGGCACGAAAGCACGCACGGAATCGAGGAGACTCGTCATACGGGGACGGGTGGAATTGTCATCTGAATACGCGGCCCTGTCGACCGAACGAATCCAAGCTGCATAAAGGCGATAGAATAAATAAGGCGGCGTGCCAAATCGCGCGCCGCCTTACATCAATAGAACGCGCACCTCAGTTTGAGAATTCCTTCAGGTTAGTTTGAGAAGCCCTGGTGCACCGTGCAGCAGGGCTTTTAGAAGTTCGAAATCAGCACCTCCTTGGCCGGAATGGAGGCGGCTTTCGAGCATGTGTAGCGCGTGGTCAGGCCCTGGATGCGGAAGGGGTTGAAGATCTCGCGGACCTCGGGTTTGTCGTTGAGGCTCAAAACAAATTTTCCCTTTATTTCAGACAATTGGATTGAAAGTGCGGTAAAATCGGCACGGGAGAAGATGTCTTTGCCGTAGTAGCCCTCCATTCCGTAGTATGGCGGGTCCAGGTAGAACAGGGTTTCCGGTCGGTCGTGACGCTCGATGAATTGGGCGAAGGGCATGTTTTCGATGCGCACCCTGGCCAGCCGAAGGTGGATGGCCGAGAGGTCCTCTTCGAGCCGGATGAGGTTGATGCGCGGCCCGGACTGGGGGCCGCCTCCAAAGGTGCGGCCGGCGACCTTGCCGCCAAAACCCAGACGCTGGATATAATAGAATCTGGCCGCTCTTTGTATGTCGGTCAGGCCGCCCGCCTGAAGCTGTTCCGTCCAGTCATTCCACCAGTCCCGAGAAACCAGGCACCATTTGAACTGTCTGCAGAACTCTTCCAGGTGGTATTGAAGCACCCTGAACAGGCAGACCAGTTCCTTGTTGACGTCGTTCATTATCTCGAATTTCGACGGTTCCTTGGCAAAAAGCACATGCGCGCCGCCGGCGAAGACCTCACAGTAGGTTAGGTGTTCGGGGAACGATTCGAGGATCGTTCTGGCCAGCAGCGACTTTCCACCGATCCATGGCAAAGGCCCTTTCATATTCCCTTCTTTACAGATTCGCGTGGGGCCTGTTAGCTCCTGATTGCCCGTGCGCACAGGGCAGGAGCAGCGGCCTCGCGCCGTGGTCGGATGCGTAAACATCCGGTCGGTGGGGCGTTGGCGCGCCCCGCCTGCTCCACTTATGCCGCCGTGATCAACATCATCCCTCCTGGGACGCCTCCGGCCACCCGTTGTCGATTTCCTCCGCATAGATGCGGATGGCTTCGGCGGCGTCCGGGGCGGCGTCGATAAGGGCGCGGATTTCGGCTTCGCGCGCGAACACGGCCTGTGTGCGGGCTTTCATGGCCGCCCAGATGGCGTCCACCAGCTCCTTGGTCATGGGCACAAACCCGCTTGGGGTCTTGAACCCCTGCCCGACCAAAGCCGGGTCGTCGGGATTGTCCATGTAGGCAATTTTGAGGCCCAGGACGCGGTTGCGGTCGGCTTCGGCGCTGTCCACGGTGACGCCGTTGACGGTGACGCCCGAATCTTCGACGTCTCGTTTTTTCGTGGCCAACCGGGTGCGCAGCACGTCCAGGACACCTTCCAGGGACCGGGGGATCAGGTTCCATTTGATGCGCCAGCCCGAGGCGGTGGACTCCTGTCCGCCGCTGTCGCGCACGGTGTAGAGATCCGCGTCGTAGGTTTCCGGCAGGTCCGTGGAAAGCGGCACGATGCCGAGGTCGTACAGCCCCGCAGAGGTCAGGCCGCGTCGGGCGATCTCGCCGGCGGACTGCCGCTTGCCTACCTTGGTGTCGTAATACAGCATGGAATTATCCTCTTAATAGGCGGACCAGGCCGACTCCATGTCCATGGATGTCACGGCCGAGTCCGCAGTGGACACGGCAAAGCCGGCGGCGTCGCCGACGCTGCTGGTGGAGAGCGACGTGCCCGGGCTCGTGGCCGTCCACCCCAGTTGGGTGTCGCTCCAGGTCAGCATGGGAAATCCTGCGATCGCGCCGGCGCATCCGTCCGCGTCCGGAGACATCGAGAGCAGCACCGCGTCGGGGGACGGCGTCGCGGGGATCGAGCAAAATGCGCCGGCGCAGTAGATGTTGCCGTCGGCGTCCAGCGCCATGCTCACGAGGGTGTCGTCATATGATCCGGTGAGGCCCTTTTGCCACAGCAGCTCGTGGTCCGTGCTTATCGCTGCAACAAACGCTTGCTTGTGGCTCAGTCCATAGTTGGTATTGCCGCATATATAAATTGTCGAGCCGTCGTTAGAAATCTGTATGTCCCATGCCTGCTCATAGTATCCGCTTGACAGCTTGTAGTGCCACTGCAAACCGCCTGCGGCTGACAACTTGGTGATGATGGGATAGCCCCATGCGGCGCTGGCGTAATAGTTGGAGAGACAATAGACGTACCCGTCTGAATCAAACGCGAATGCGTACGGCGTATAGTAATATCCGCCGAGTGTGATACGCCACTGGAATACGCCTGCGGCGGACCACTTGAGCATATACCCGTTGCCGGATGGTCCCAGCGCGCCACCAACATAAACATCCCCCGCCGGAGAACAGCCAATAGCTGTGGCCCGAGAGTCGGTCTCCAACGGAATGCGCCTGTCCCAGGCCAATGATCCGTCCGCGTTTGCTTTCAGAACGACCGCCCGCCAATACGACGTGCCGGTGCCGTCCATGCCGGCGACCACAAATCCTCCGCCGGGGTGAGCAGCGATCCGCCGGGTGTAGGTCCGTCCGGACCCCGCATATCGCCGTTGCCAGACCACGGCGCCGCTCTGGTCGACCTTGACGGCATACAGATCGACACGCGAGGAGTCGGCGATCGACCAGCAGACGACGATGCCGCCGTCTGTCAGCACACATATATTGGTGCCGGACGGAGTGCCGCCCGCGACCGGCACATGCGATTGCCAGGTCGGCGTCTCTTGCCCGGCCTCGTATTTGGCGATGATACAATTGATCGCAGCGCCGTCCGAGGTCGAGTATTCGTACCCGGAGACGTACATGGCGCCATCCGGGGCCACTACGACTCCGGTGTACGCGTCGGAATAGTCTCCTTGCAACGCGGCCACGAACCGCGCGAAGGTGACCACGTTAAATGTTGTGGGCGCGCTCCACTCGCTCCAGAGGACATCTCCGAGCAACTTGTGACACTGCGCTTTGCCTCCCGCCTGGTCGTACACGGCGACCAAGGCGCCCGAGGTCGGCACGGCGATGGCCGGGCTTCCGGCCCCGGTCGCGTAGACCCACTCGGGCGACACGATGCACTCCGACAGGGGGACGCTCACGCGGGAGGCCCTGGCGGACGCGGAGCCGTCGAGGGAGGTGGCCAGGAACGACGCGGCGGTCTCCGCCGTCAGGCGCAGGGCGGTGCAGCCCGTACCCGGCAGGGTCGATGCGGTCCCGGCGGTGAGGACGGTCCCGGCCACGGAGAGCGCCATGACCCGGATCGTGGCGTCACCGCCGTCCAGGTAGCCCACGGCGCATGTGGTGGTGTCCAGGGATGCCATGGAAATAAGCGAGGTGGCGTTGGCGCAGAACGCCACCTCGGCGCCGGCGGTGAGCGTGGTCCCCACAAGGGAAAGCACAACCGTATTGCCGCCGGCGCTCGATCCGGCGTCACGATAGCAGCACACGGCCCTGGTCGTGTCCAGGGCCGCCAGGGCGATGTCCGGGCCGGTAACGCCCGCGTTGAAGGTCAGCGCGGCGCCGGCGGAGACGGTGGTGGACGCGACGCTCAAGACGTAGGCCTTGCCGTCGCCGTCGTTGGTGGCGAGCACGGCCTTGTCCGTGTCGACCCCGCACAGGGCGAGGCAGGTGCAGGCCGCGCTCAGGACGGTAAGCGGCGTGTTGACCGTGATCGTGGTCCCGGACACGGTCAGGGCCACGGCGTACGCGTAGCTCGACGCCCCGACGTAGCCGACGAGCGCCTTGTCCTCGCCGATCTTGGTCGCGGCCAGGCAGGTTATCGCGGCGGCGGTGAGGGCCACCGGCGTGCCCGCGACGATGTCGCGGGCCGCGCCAATGGTGAGCACCACGGCCCGGGCGGCGCCCGCCTCCACGTAGCCGACGAGCACTCGGGTGGAGTCCAGGACCACGGCGGTCGCCAGGGAGATGGCCCCCGACCCTATCGCCGTCGCAACAGCCTCCTCCGACGTAGCATCATCCCACGCAAACGTGCCTTGCTGCCTGCTCCTAAAATAGTGGTCGCCGTCGCCGAGCTTATGGGCGTCGTCCAACGTTATGGCGGTGCGGTTGGTCGGGTCGGCGCCGGAATCGAATTGGATGCTGGCGAACGCCGCGTCCGCCGCGATCTGCCACTGGCTCGCGGTGTGGGCCGCCGAGCCGCCGGAGCTGACCATGCCGGAGGCGGTCAAAGAGGGCGTCGGCCCGATCTTGGTCGCATGGTTGACCGGGGTCAGGTTGGTCGGCGCGACCACGGCCAACACCGCGAATGCGACCGCCGTGGTGAACATTGTCGGTGCGGACCAGTCCGAAATGCCGCCCTCGTCGTCGGCGTACCGGGCGCGCCAATAGTACGTGGTGGACACGGCCAGCACGTCGGCCGGCACGCACAGGCCCATGGCGGCCGGGATGAGGCCCGTGTCGAGCACGAGGTTGAGGGGGGTGGCGAAATCGTCGGCCACCTTGCTGATCTGGAACTGGACGCCGCCCTGCCCGGTCAGGGCCGGGTGGACGTAGGCCGACAGTTGCAGGGTCGGGGTCCTGCCCACGTCCGTCGCATTGGCGACCGGACTCACATTGCTCGGGGTGGCAGGCGGACGGTGGTCGCCCTGCAAGCCTGTGTCGCGGGTCAGGGCCACCATGTATTTGATTGTGGATGGCCCATCCGCCACGATCTTGAGCGCCACCTGGCCGGAGGCCGGGACGACGTACTCCACGTCCCTGTAGCCGGTCTCGCCGTCCGTGACCTGGTTTGACGTACGCGTCCACTTCCAGGGCGCCTCGGTCCAGCTGAGGTGACTGGCGTCCTGAAAGGACACCGTAGGCAGGGCGGACGCCTGGGACAGGCGCACAACCAGACTCTTGACGGTCTGCGTGGCGACGTCCAGGTTGATCGGGTCGGAGTAGTAGACCTGTCCGGACTGCGCGGTGGCCCCGCCGGTGCTGCCGAAGGTCCAGTTCGTTCGGCGGAGCGTGGCCCCGGTCATGCTCACGGGGATGTCGTCCTTGGTGCGGAACCGGGTGTCGCTCAGCACCTCGGACACCACGATCACGGCCTGCTGGGTGTCAGTCTCGATCACGTATTCGCGGCCCGCCACCAACCCGGAGGTGGACGAAATGTCCACAGAGTCGTCGCCGGCCACGGTGGACGCGCCGGACACGGAAATGGTGTCCGCGATGCTGTAGGGCGCCGAGAAGAATTCGAAGGCGAATTTCGTGGACGGGTCCACGGCGTTCATAATTTCGATGAGACGCCGCTGCAACTCGGCGCGCACCGAAATATCCGTGACGTCCAGGCCATCCAGTTGGGCCAGCACGGCGTCGACACCCTCCTGGGTCGCGGCCGCGATTCGCGCCTCGAACTCGGCGGCCGTCAGTCCTGCCCGGCTGGACAACAGCAGGTCCACCTTGGCCTGCAACGCCGAGAGGGCGTCGTTCATCGCACTGAGACTGCTATTTATGTGCGCCATTTCAGCTCCTTAATACAGTACAGAGGCGTCGTAGCCCTTGGACTCGGCCCAGGCTTCCAGGTTGGAAAGACGCGCGTTGAGGTCCATGTTGCTGGTCATCACGGCCATCAGCGAGGCCGCGTAGCTCATAGCCAGGGTGGCCGGATTGCCGTTGGTGCGCTCGTCGAACGTGATCATGTCGGCCGTGATGGCCGTGGCCCCGGCCGGTATCATGATCGTGGCCAGCACCACATGGTGGTCCGCCGGGGTGGTCACGGCCTGAAGGCTTGTCACCGTGTCCTGGTTGGGGGCGTACAAGGCCTCCAGCACGATAAAGACCGTACCGCCCGCCCGGCCGGTCAGATCGACGGTGTCCTCGCCGGACTGCCTGACCGTCAGGCTGTAGCCGTCGCGGTCCACCAGGGCCACGGAGTCGGGATAATCGGGATCGTCCCCCGGCCAAACCCGCACCAGCATCCCGCCGGGGGCGTCGACTTCGTAGCCCCACACCACGCCGGCCGGCAGCACGCCCGCGAATTTGCGGTTGAGGCCGGCGGAGACGTATTGCTCGGCCCATCGGATGTCAGGAGTCAGCATGCGTCATCCCTCCGTGGGAAAATCAATGAATGGCCTGGCCGTGTAGTCGCTGTCCGGAGTGATCCACGTCGGCAGTCGCAGGCCGACGGCCACCAGGTCGTCGTCCTGGTCATAGAGGCCGATACAGCTGTATTTGGTGGCCACGGGCACGCTGCCGGCCGGCACAGGGCAGACAAACAACGCCCGGCCCTCCGACGCGGCGGGGGTGGGCGCGCCCTCGAAAAATACGCCCGGCAGGGTGTCCAGGTCGTCGGGTATGGCCTGCAACGCGGGCGTGTCGCCGGACTCGTCGACGAGCCCATACCCCAGGCGAAATTTCGTGATCTTGGGACAAGGAATCTGGTCGCAGATGCTGCGCGCCATCTTGTAGCCGAGCATGGGCAGCGTCTTGGTGCGCTTCCAGACTTCGACCGTGTCAGACATGGGTCACCTCCAGGGGCATATCGAGGGGGGCGAAATCGGCTGGGATCTGGTCGAATCGGGGGTGGGCGTCGAGCCCCAGCCGTTCGACGGTCGGCAGGGCCACGGCGAAGCCGAACGGCTCGGCCTGGTCCTCGGTGAGCCCCAGCGAGCCCAGGTCCGCCGCGCGCACGTCGGCCGCCACCACGTCGTAGCAGTCCGCCAGCGACAGCCTGAAGCCGAACGGCTCGGCCAAATCGACGGTCAGGCCGGACGTGACCGGAGCGGCCGACTGCGCCCGTTCGAACACGTCGACCCGGTCCAGCCAGGACCGGGTGTTTTTCAGTCGGTCGATCAGGTCGAGGATGACGGCGCGCTGGCTGTCCTCCCAGACCCGATCCCACAAGAGCGAAACCCGGAAATAATAGGGATCGCCGCCGTATTCGAACCACTCGGATATCGTCCCCTGGGCGCCCAGCAGGGGAAATATCCGCTCCATGCCGTAGCGCGTGCCCTTGTAGCGGTGGGCGTCGTAACAGGCCTGGATCATGGTGATTTTGGCCTCGCGCGTGGTGGCGCGGTCCCAGAAATCGATATGATGCTCCCAGGCGAGGTACTCCAGCACCAGGTCGGTCTGGCGCTCGACCAGACTGACCAGCACGGCGGCCACGTCCAGGGCGTCATAGCGGTCCAGGAGCTGGTTAATAGCCCGAGTGACCGCGTCGTCGATCCCCGGCGGAACGAGGCGCAGGTCAGGCATCGTAGCCCTCCAGGGCGACCGTGACGCCTGTGCATTGCGCCCACTGGCTGGCGGTCAGCCGCGTCGAGGTCGCCGGGCTGGTCAGGCTCACGTCGTGCACCCCGTCCACGGCCGCCGTGGCGACAATCCGCGAAGTGATGATGTCCTGGCCGAGGGAACCAGCCCAGGTCGCGGCCAGTGCGGTAAGCGCCGTGGCCGCCGCCGTCCGGGTCGCCTCGGCCGGGGCGTCCGGCTCCAGGGTCAGGGTCACCGCGATGGCGTAGGGCACGGCCTCGGGGGCCGCCACCATGACCTGGTCCGTCAGCGGCCGGATCTCCTTTCGGTTGAGCACGGCGGCCACGGCGGACAAATGCGTGGTTGTGGGCAGCCCGTCGGCCATGAGCGGATAGACCGCCACCACGCCGGGCGACGGGGACAGGATGGCCACGTCGACGATGGACTGGTGGGCGCTCATGGCCCAAAACAGATAGGCGTCATCCGGGCCGGCGCTGGACCAGCCCTCGGGAGCCAGGCGCGTGCGCTCGCGCAGCCGTTCGTCGTCCTCGTCCGCCGCGCCGCCCTGGGTGGCGTCCAGGTTGGTCACGCTCACGCCGTCCAGGGCGGTGACCAGCGTGGCCACTTCGCCGGGCAGGTAGCCGTTGCCGGCCTCGCCGGCCGTGACCGCCTGGGCCGTCACGTCAACCGAAGCCTGCCCGGCCAGGATGAGCGCTTCGGCGGTCGTAGCGAAGACGAGCCCGTCCTTGCTGGCCACCTGGACGCCGGACGCAATGACGGTCGCGTCCGGACGGACGGCGGCCAAAGAAAAGCGCAAAGTGGTCGTGGCCGGTTGCGCCGCGAGGCGGGTCACGCCGAAAAAGGCGGCCTTGTGGTCGAGCAACGCCCCGGAGGCGTAGGCCAACAGGTTTTGCAACGCGGCCGACTGGATGCCGACGCGCAGCAGCTGCTCCCGGTAGGCCACCATGTCGATTTCCAGGCGTTCGGGCTGGGCGGGATAGAGCGTGCGCCCTGTGGACGCCTCGAAGGCCGCGATCATTTCGGCGGTGATGGCCTCGGCGTCGCGGTCGATGAAACTGGGCTCGGCCAGGTTACTGAGGCTTGCTGAGCGCATAGCTCACCTCCGTGACGGATTGGGCCGTCCCCAGGACCACGGTCCAGGCGATGGAGAGCGCGACCGTCGAATACGCCACGGACGTCGTGATGGCCGTGACTTCGGCTCGGGGCTCCCAGGCGGCCAGGGCGTCCGTGGCTTCGCGCACGATGTGGGCCAGGGACTCGGACACCGGATAGTCCAGATAGCGCCAGGCGTCGCAGCCGAACGTCGGCCGGTGCGGCACGGACCCTTTGGGCGTGCCCAGGATGATGCGCATGGCTTGGTCGATGTCGTCCAGGTCGGTCGCCACCGAGCCGTACGCGCCGACCTGACGGGACCAGTCGGCGGCGGTGATGGTGCTGACGGAGGTGATGCTCATGCGGACTCCACAGGCGGGATGGCGGCCGGTTCGTAGGGGCGTGTGGACGCTCTTGGCGTCCAGTAGACAATCCCGTGTGCTGCCCGTATGTTTAGTACGGCCCGGCAATCGATGTCCGCTGCGTCATGCAGTACAATTGTTGTCGCCCCTTGAATCTCGACGCACCCTTCCTTTCCTATGGTTATGCGCGCCTGACCGTCCGGCAGGGAGACTGTCAGACGATGGGCGTTGCGGTCATATTCAAATATCGCCCCGTCTTTGAACGTCAGATGACGCTTGTCCGCGCTGTCCGCCGGCGCCGGATCGGCGGCTGAATAGATGGCCCCGAGCACCACGCCCTCTTCGGTGTGTTCGTCCACGTGGCAGGCCACATGCTCGCCGGCCTCGGGCATGTGGTAGTCGCGGTCCCCGAGGGTCTTGCGCTGCACCACGGCCAGCCAGTACGAGGCGACGCCCTCGTTGTCGTCGTACTGCACGCGCACCCGGCAATTGGCCGGGTCCGCCTCGGTGACAACCCCGAACTTAAGCGGCATCGTCGGCCTCCTCGTATCCTCGCTTGATGGTGATTTCCGTGGCGTAGCCGGAGCTGCGGTCCATGCTGTGGCGCGACGAATCGATCAGCCACACGCCGTCGAAGCGGCCGAATCCGGCCAGGGACACGGTGTTGCCGGCCAGCAGGCGCGGGTCGCCTTCGGTTGTGATCGTTCCCTCGAACTTGGCGTCGTTCTGCTTTTCGAGTTCAGCTTCGGATTGAAGCTTGGCCTGCTGGGCGTTTTCGCACCGACGGGTGATCTTGCGGGTGTCGGCCGTGGCCACGCCCTTGGCCCCGGCGGTATGGGTATGGCAGGTCTTGGTCTTGGGATCGTGGTAGGAGCACTCGCAGGCCTTGTAGGCGGCCAGGGACTTGTCCCGCAGGCTGTAGCTGGCCACGCCGCCGGCCCGGTTGAGAGTCAAGACCGGCGTGGCGGCGCGCAGCTTGGAATACTTCGAGAAAACCAGCCTGTCGCCCTTGACTGAAAAGACGTAGCCGTAGTCCCCGGCCAGGCGTTTGAGGAAGCCCAGGTCCGGCTCCTGGTTTTGGGTGACGCGGGCAAGCGCCACGTCGGCGATGTCGCCGACCAGGCTGTAGCCGTGGCGCTCGGCCACGCTCCGGGCGATGCCGGCCAGAGTCGTGCCCTCGTAGGCCTGGGACCGCTTGGTCCGCTGGGCCTGTTTGATGCCGCTGGCCAGAGCCCGGATGTGCATGGTGTCCGGCGGTCCGGCCAGCTCGATTTCTTCAATTTCGAAATCGCCGCACGGCGCGAGCCCTTCACCCCGATACCCCATGCTGGCCGACAGCCGCATTCCCTGGACCGGATACCAGCCAGACCGCCAAACGCCGGACGGATCGCAGAGCGTCAGGTCCAGTTCGTCCGAGGCGTCCTTGATGTGGTCGGTGTAGGTCACGGACAGCACGTAGTCGGTGATGGACGAGCTGATGTCCTTGCCGCCGATCACGATGACCCACTGCGGGGCGCGTACGGCTACCGCTTCCATGGCGGCAGATCCTCGCTGGCGATGGCCGTTGACGACGTGATGACCGGTATGAGCAGGCGCTGGCCGGCGGTGAGCACCGGAGCCATGGCCACGTGCGGGTTGGCGGCCAGGATGCGTTCATAGGCGTACGGATCGGCGTAGTAGCGCCAAGCCAGCAGGTCCCAGCGGTCGCCGTCGGCCACGGTGTGGATGATGTAGCTCATGGCCGGCGCAAAAGGGTGCGGAGCGTCGAATCGTCAATCGTCGTGATCGAGGAGACGCCCGTGGTTATGAGGGAGGACAACGCGTTCACCGCGCCAAAGGGGCTGACGCCATTCATGGCCACGGCCTCTCCCGTGGGCGCGGCGACCTGGCCGATCCATTCGCGCAGCTCCAGACTGGCGGTCATGGCCACGGTGCCCCCGGTGGGGTCCGTCGCCTGGGTCTGCTCGCGGATGGACAACACGGTGTAGCGCCCGAGGTATTCGCCCGCGCCCAGCGACAGCGGCAACGCCTTATGCTCGCCGGCCGCCGTGCGTATGGCCCGCATGACCATGTCCGGGTCGCAATACGCGCTGTGCAGGCGGATTTCCCAGGTCCGCTTCCGCAGTCCGTCCCCGACCCATTGCACCTTGGGCTTGCCCTCGATGACCTTGTGCTCGGCGTACTCGTGGGCCGTGGTCAGGTCGGCCTGTTCGGGCGCCCGCAAAAGCTCGAAGCGTATGTCACCAAACGTGGCCCACATCAGTATTGTCTCCGGGCGTTGCGGGCCATGACCCGCTCGATAAGCGCGACCAACTCGTGCTCGTGGGCCTTGAGCGCGGCCATGATGTCGTCCTTGTTTCCGCCGCCCTGTACGTGGACGGTCGGGGCGTAGTGAATGGTCACGCCGGCCCCGGCAGCGCCGCCGGATGCGCCGACTTTGCCAGCTCGACCCGAGGCCAGGGGACGCGGCGGCTTGGCCGCCTGGCCCGCCGTCAGGGGGCGAGGCATGGACGGTGCGGCCGGGATCGGCCGGGACGCGGCCGCCGCCACCCCGGCGTGCTTGCGCAGGATGGCCTGCAAACGGGGATCTTGCCATTTGGGATCGGCCATGCGTTCGGCGGCCTTGGCGGCCACGGCGGGACGAACAGCGTCGGCCGCTTGCCGCACGGCCTTGGACGCGGCCGGGATCGATGAAGACGTGGCCGCCGCCACCCCGGAGTGCTTGCGCAAGATGGCCTGCAAACGGGGATCTTGCCATTTGGGGTCGCTCATGCGTTCGGTCGCCTTTGCGGCCACGGTGGCTGCGGCGGGCACGGGCGAAGGGACGGCCAAGGCGTCGGCGTGCTGGAGCGGAGCCAGGGCGAGCAAGCCAGCCGCCGCTGCTGCGGAGGCGGCCCGCACCAACGGATCGGGCCGCATGGTCGCGGCTATGGACTCGATAATGTGGATGTTGGGGATTTCCCTGAAGGGTCCCGTCTTGGCCGGGGACCGGGGAAAATGGTCCATGACCTTGCCGGCGAACTGGCCCACCCAATTGAGAATGCCGCCCGAGACCTTTTTCATGCCCTCCCACAAAGAGGTCATGATCTTCGCCCCGGCCGTGACCATGTCGGCGGCGAGATTGATGATGAGCGAGGCGATCTTGGCCCCGATCTGGACGACACCCATGACGACGCTGGCGGTGAACTTTCCGACCGCCTTGCCGAACGATTCCGTTTTCGCCTGGCCCGCATCGAAACCGCCCAGAATGGACTTGATGAGGGACCAGACCTTCTCGCCGGTCGACAGGCCGAAGTCGAGAAAGGCCTTGGCGGCCGCGCCGACGGCTTGCAGAGCCGGAACGACATGGCTGCTGACGCTGCTGATAACGGGTTCCAGTCCGGCGAAACCGCTTTTCAAGCCGTCCCAAAAGCCGCCCGCGAATCCGACGGCAAAGTCTTTGAGCACGCCCGCAAACTTGCCGACGCCGGCCGCGATGTCGAGAAAGAGCGTCTTGGCGCGCTGGAAAATCGGTTCAAGCGGTTTGAACCATTCGCCGAGCTTGGCGAAGGCCTGGCCGCCCAACGCTTGGACCCTGGCGAAGGCGTCGCCCAACGCCTTGCCGAAGTTCTGTCCAAATGTCTGGATGCCGTGAAGCTGTCCGGCCGTATGTTTGGCGGGCGAGAGCCAGTCCCAAAAGGCCTTGGCCTTTTGGACCACCTTGTCAAAGACGCCGCCCAGCCAGTCGAACGCCGGGCGCAAAGGAGCGAGCCCCTCCGTGAACCCCTGCCAGAAGCCCGAGAAAAACGCTTGGATTGGCTCCCAATACTTGTAGATGAGCAAGGCCCCGGCCGCCACGGCCGCCACGACCAAGGTAACCGGCGAAAACACCGCCGCCACCGCGCCGGCCAGAACGGCAAATCCGCTGGCCACCGCCCCGGCCACAATGCCAAGCCCGCCCAGAACAACCAGCAGACCGCCCACGGCCAGGGCTCCGAGCCCGAGCCACTTGACCAGCTCCTGGTTCTGCGAGGCCCATTCCATCATGGGGCCGCCCACAAAGTCGTTGACCGCCTTGATGTAGGGATAGAGCGAGGTGACCATGGGGCCGCCCATGGCCGCCCAGAAATTTTCGATGGTGCCGGTGAGGGCCTCCCAAGTGTTCTTGGCGGACTTGTTGACCGCGTCGATGCGCTGCATGAGATCGGCCTGGCGATCCATGCGCCCCATGTACTCTTTCAGGCCGGCGACGCCCCCCTCGGAGAGTATGGAGGCCACCCGACCACCTTCCATCCCGAAGATCTTGTTCATGACGTTCAATTTTTCGTGCTCGGACAGCACCTTGAGCTTTTCCAGTTCGCCAACCATCTTCTCCAGGCCGACGAACTTGCCGGCCTGGTCGAAGAACCGCATGTGGATGCCGGCCTGTTCGAGGTCGGCGTTGACCTCGCGCATGATCTTGGAGTTGCGGCCGAGCTTTTGCTCCATCTGGCCGATGTTATTGAGCATGGATGAAAAGTTCGTGCCGAACACCGACCCTTCCATCCCCTTTTGGCGAGCCATGCCCTGCATGGCCAAAAACATCTTGGTGTTTTCGATGCCGGTCAGCTTGAGGTTGTTCAGCGTCGCGCCGGCGTATTGGGCCGCGTATTTGATCTCGTCGGGGTTGAGGCCGAAGGCGAACTTTGCCCTTTGCGTAAGGTCGGCCATCTTGGTCAGCTCGCTTTCCGCAAGCCCGAAGGCTTCGCGGAACTTGGCCACCATTTCGGCGGCCCCGGCCTGGGGCAGCTTCAAAATGACGCCGAGGTACGAGGCCGCCTTGAGCCCGCCGCCCACGACGGTTTCCAGGGCCGTGCCGTTTTCGATCAGCGCCCGGGCGGAATTGACGAAATCGGCCGTGGTCCCCGGCAAGACGTTGCCCAGCTCGACGGCCTGGCGATTGATTTCCTCGAACTGGGGCGGAATGCGCCCCAGGTTGTCCATCATGGCCACGCGCAGGTTGGTGGAGGCCTCGTCCAAGTCGGCGAACGCGCTGACCGGCGTCTTCAGGGCCGACAGCACGGCGTGCCCCATCAACGAAGCCTTGGTTCCCATCTCGGTCATCTTGGCCGAGACTTCAGAAATTTTGTGTTGGAGCTTGTCGAACCCCTGGGTGGTCTTGCTGATCGCGCCGCCGAGCACCCCGCTCATCTTGTCGATGGCGGTCAAGACGATTCCGACCTGCAAAAGGTTCATCGGGGCTCCCTGTGCGGGGGCGGGACGCGCCCGCCCACCGCTAATCAACCGTGTTCATCTCGTTGTGATATTCCACAGCCTCGCGGCACCAGCGGGCCAGCTCGGCCGGGTCCATGTCCATCAGCTCGTCGTGGCTCCAGCCGGTCACGGCCGCGAGATGGAGGACAGAGCGGGCGTCGACGGCAAAAAATCGTCGCCCGCCGCCTCGCCGACCGCGCCGATCAGCTTCATGACGTCGGCCAGGGGCATGTCCAGCACGTCTTCCAGCACCTTTTTCTCGCCGTCGAACGTGCAGAGGTTGGCCACCAGGCCGTACATGACCAGGTGGGTGTCCTGTCCGGCCGCGCGCTGGGCGGCCAGCAGGTCGCGGCCCTTGCCCGGCCGCATGACGGCTGTCGCGCCCGAGGGCAGCGCGATCTCCTTGCGTCCGCCGGGGAGCGGGCTGGCGAGGACTTCTTCCAGCAGTTGTTCAGGGGCTTTGCCCGCGTTTTCAAGGTCGACCGAATCGCCGGCCCCGGAAACGACCTGGTCAGGATTCTGGGCCTGGGACTCTTCACTGTTCTGTTCAGGCATGACGTTCTCCTTGTACATGTTGCTGGATGTTACGCGCCGATGTTGGCGCGGTAGTTGGCCAGCATGTCGACGCCTTGAATCTTCATGATGTTGCTCATGGCGTCGATCTCGTAGAGGTCCACGCCGTTGTGGGTGCATTTGACGTACGTCGCGGCGAACTTTGTCGGAAACTCCGCCGGGGAATGCGTCTTGTAGTCGCCGAAGTTATGTTCCTTGAACGATCCGCGCAGATGCACGACCACGGGAACCTCTTCGGTGCGGCCGGCGTCGGTCCAGGTTTCAAGCGATCCGCGCACCTGCAAGGCGATGGCAGCGAACGGATTGACCACCTTGACGATGACCTCGGGATAGAAAGAGGCCCATTTGAAGTCGGCCTCCATCTTGTCCACGCCGCTGAACAGCTCGACTTTGCCGATCATGCCGAGCGCCTTGTGCTCGGTCATGACGCTCTTGATGGCCGGGACCTTGGCCTCTTCGCATCGCCCCAACATGGACGTGCCGTCCATGTAGACGTTGCAGTTGGCCAAACGGTTGACTTGCAGCATGGTGGCCATGCGCGCTCCTTATGTTGTGGCGGCCGCAACGGTGTTGGCCGAAGCGTTGAGCGCCGACAGGTAGTTGATGTTGACGCGCGATTCGAACGTGATGCGCTCGGCCGGAGGCGGAGGCATAAAGTCGTAACAGAAGACGATGTGTCCGGCCGCAAGCTGTGTCGCCTCGTTCTTGCCCTTGTCGTACCAGCAACGCCCGTCCAATACGGCCCCGCGCGCGACAAGCGTGCGCAGGAAGCTGTTGACGGACTCTGTCACCGCGTCGATGAAGGCGTTGTTGATGGGCCGATCGATGAATTGCAGCATGCTGTATTCGATGGACTCGGCGATCACGTCGGCCACGCGTCGGATGTTGATGAAGTTCTTCGGGTTGGTGACCGTGGGCCAGGCGGCCGAGCGGTTGCCCCAGGTGCGAAAGCCTGTGCCGTAGGCGTTGAAGATGGTGGTGATACCCACCTCGTTGAGGCAGTTGACCTCTGAGTTAGGGTCGTTGACCCCGGCCGTGAGCAGGATCTCCATGCCGGAAATGCCCTGGAGCTCGCGGTTGGAGGGACTCCACCAGTAGCCTTCGTCCTGGTCGCGGGCCGCCTGGGCTCCGGCCAGGCGCGGCGAATAGGGCTGCAACACCGTGGTGTCGCTGGCCGTGTCGTAGACCGTGCAGTGCGGGTAACAGAGCACGGTGCGCGCGGAGCTCGTGTTGAAATTGATGCTCCCGGAGGAGCCGCGTCCCTCCAGGGCCTGCTGGAAGGTTGTCCCGACCGGGGCGTCCGCGAAACAGATCGCGCGCAGGGATTCGGCCAGGACGTCCAGCTCGGCCCGCACGGCCGTCAGCGGCGAATAGCCCGGAGCGATGAGCAGCTTCGGCACGTAGCCGAATTTCGACCGGCAATCCTTCCAGGCCTGCATGCCGAGGCGCTGGCCGGCCGTGTTGGTCCAGCCGATGATCTCGGACGGCAACACCTTGGACGGATCGGCGTAGCTGAAGGACAGCTTGACCGTGGCCCCGGCGGCGATGCCGCCCGTGGACAGCCTGGTGATGACGCCCTCGATGGGCTCGACCGTGTAGTCGACGCCCAGAACGTAGGTGGTCGCGCCGTCGGCCGACTTGACCGCCACGTTGGAAACGCCCGGCTTGCCGCAGAGCAGCGCGCCGTCATCGTCGAACATGGCCGCGCCCTCGGGCCAGTCGGACGTGTGGCTGTTGGTGTAGGCGTAGGACACGGACACCGTGGCCAGGGCCGGTATGGCGCCCTCGTCCAGGCGCGTGACGACGCCCGTGGCGTTCTCCACTTCGTAGTCGACGCCGGACACGTAGGTATGCGTCAGCGCGGTGTTTTTGACCATGACGCCGGAGATGTCCTCACGGCCGAGGTTGATGGCGCCATCGGCGGCGAAGGTCCATTCGGCGGCCGGCACGTCGATGACGCGCTCGCCGCCCTCGGGGTCGAAGACGTTGACCACGATGACCGCGCCGGCTCCGGCCCCGTTGGTCTGCTGGTCGAAGATGGCGTCCAGGGCCTGAGGGATGGTGTAGCCGTCCCTGGCCGTGCCGAAGTATTTGGCGGCGGCGGTGTCGGACAGGATCAAGATGGGTTCGTTCGTGGTCCGATAGTCCGCGTCGACTTCGAAAACGGGCGCGGTGCCCACCAGACCGATAATGGCCGTCTTGATCAGCCGGATGCTGACGGCCCCGTCGTCGACCTCGGTTGTCTCGACGCCGTGCAGGTAGTTCGCGGCCATTTAGTCCTCCGTGGCGGCCGAGGCGGTCTCGACAGTCGAAGCGGAGGCCGGTTCGGTCGGCTCGGTGGCGGGCGAAATCGGCTCGGATTGGACCTCGACCGGCCCCAGGCAAGTCAGCAGCTTCTTGGTTATCAGCGTCCGGACGTAGGCGTTGTCGTCCGGCAGCACGACTTCGGCCCCGGGAGACAGCCGCACGTCGCGGCCTTTGGGGTGGGCCGCGTCAGCCGGCAGGCTGACGGCCGAGCACGGGCCGGTGTAGCGATACCGTTGATCCATGATTATCCTCCGACAGTGATGGGCGCGTCTCCATCGAGACCGCCCTGCAGGGTGATTTGGGCGGCGGCCAAGGCCACGGCCACGTCGTCCGGGAACACAGTCTGGGACACCCAGGGCACATCGGCGGCGTAGACGGCCAGGTAGGTCCACACCCCCGAACTGACATCCTCGAACTGCTCGCGAACGGGGTAGAACCGCGCGCCGCGCAGGTCTTGCCCGGCCAGGGCGGCGCGGATGGTCTCCAGCACGGCGTAGGCCCCGCTATGATCGCGCAGGCTGCGCACCTTGACCACGAGCTGGTATTCGAGACGACGCTTTTGGATGTTGCCGGCCAAAACGAACGGATCGGGCAGGCGGCTGCCGGCGTAGCCGACCAATACGGCCCCAACTTGGTTCCCCAGACGATAGGCGTCCGGCTTGTCCGGGAAGGACTCAACCCGCAGATCCGGCAGGGCCGCAGCCAGAAGGGCCACCATGTCCCGTTCGATTTCCGCGATCATTTAGAACCGCCCCAAAGTGTCTTCGCCGAAAACGCGGCGGCGGTCGTTGACCCGCGCCGTGCCGGCGTGCGGCGCGGGCTCGGGCTGTCCGGCGGCCACGCCGAGGGTGACGTGGCCGGCCTGAATCTCGCGCAAAAGCTTGAGCGCCCGGTCGTGGGCTTTTTCCAGATTCTTGGGCGGCTCGCCCTTGCCCTCGGGGCGGCGTCCCCACAGGGCATACGCCACCAGATCGGCCGCGATCTCGCGCACCAGGCCCGGCGCGGGATCAAGCGGCAGCACGTAGCGGCCGCGCAGGTGGCCGTCCACGATCTCGCCGGCCGCCGCGATCTCCGCGTCGAGCACGGCGGCGTCCACCGCTTCGGGCGGCACGCGGTCGTCGGTGAGGTCGACGAGGATCGGCAGCGTCAACCGCCGCTCCAGATCGGCCTGGACGCAATAGGCCATGACCTACTTGCCCTCCTTGGCCTTGGCCGCCTTGGTTTCGGCTTCGGCCGTCTTGGGGTCGGCTGCGGGTTTGGTATCGTCCAGGGCCGTCGGGGCGGCGGGCGCGGGTTCCTCCACGGCCACGGCCGCACCCGAGTCGATCAGGGCCTTGGCGGCCGGTTCGGCCAGGTCGACGAGCGCCCCCGGGGCCAACGTCTTCGCGTTGTGCAGCACGGCGTGGAGCAGCTTGATTTTCATGGTCATGTCTCCCTATGCGGCCACGTTTTGCAGGAAAAAGGCGGCGTCCGGGCAGGTGATCAGCTCGCAGACGGACTCGCCGGCGCGCACCTTGGTGCCGCCCCGCAAGCCGATTTCTTTGGTTTCCCAGGCCCCGGCAATGGGCTGGCCAAAGGGAACGGTCATGCCGAAGGTGACGTCGCGCTGGGGCGCGGCCTGCTGGTTGCGATAGATCAGCGAGAGGTGCTTGCCCCAGCAACGGGACAGCGCGGCGGCTTGGCCCTTGCGGGCCGTGTTGACGAAAGCCTCGCCCACCACCACCTCGTCCAGTTCGAAGAGGTCGGCCACGTCCTGGCGTCGGGCGATGCCGGACTGGCCGGCGTTGCGCAGGCAGGCGGACACGATCTCGGGATGGCGCGACAGCACCGACCAGGCCGGACGGCCGATGACCATGGTGTTGGGCCGCACCACGCAGGCGTCCAACGCGTCGGAAATGGTCTGAATGGGATGACTGTTTGCCGTGTCCGAAAACTGGCTGGTCCCGGACAGGGTCAACTTGTTGGCCGTCGGGTAGGTGGCCGGGTTGAACACCGCTCCGGCCACGCGCACTTCGCGATCCAGGGCCAGCAGGTTCATAATGTATTCGGTGCTCATCGCCCGAGGATCGACGCCCGGAGGGGCGTTGGCGAGGTCCTTGGCGGGGATCGAATCTTCCAGGCCGTAATCCTGCGTGTGGCCGGTCTTTTCCTCGGCATTGAATTCGACCTGGTTGACCTTGCCGCGCCGGCCGACCTTGGTGTCCGGCAGGGTGAACCCCTGGGCGAGGCTGTAGGCGAAATACAAGAATTCCTCGGTGCTCACGGGCGTGACCCGGGGCAAAACCAGGTCGGCGATCATCTGCCGGTTGCGGTAGGCGATGGCGATCCCGGTCAACTCCGGGATAATGGGAAACGGCGCTTTAACGGCCATGAAACCCTCCTGTTAGCCCTGGACCCGGATCGGGGTGAGCAGGGAGTCGATGATGTCGCCGGCGGCCGCGGCGGATTGCAGGACCACGCCGCCCACGCGGGCGTTGACCCCGGCGGCCGGGGAGGCCGTGACCGCGACTCCGGCGTTGCTGGCGGTAAAATACTCGCCGTAGGCGATGGGACCGCCGGCCACGATCTCGGCGATGCCGGTGTGAATGACGTCCACGCGGTCGCCGTCCGCCGCGTCCAGGCGTTCGGAAACGCCGATGATGGCGTCGGTGGACGCCGTGGCCACGGCCACGGTTCCGTCGGCAGTCCCCGCTTTCACGAGAGCCCGGGCCGGAATGTCGCCCTGGGCCACGTAGGTTTTGGTCAGTCCGGGATTCATTTGCCGCCCTCCTGTTCGCGCAGCACCTCGGCCTGGGCCTCGGCGAAGCTCATGAAGCGCCCGGCCTTCTCGGCCGCGTCGACCTTGTCGCGTATCTTGACGGCCAGGGTGGTGATGTCGAGACCGCCGGGCTTGCCCACGGCGCGGCCGTGGGTGGCGAACTCGCCGAACTCCACCTGGACCGGCAGCGACTCCAGGAAGGCCTTGAACACGTCGGAAGCGGGCCTTTTCACGGTCTTGTCGCCTTCGGCGAAGTCCATGTCGCCGGCCCCGTCGAGCTTTTCCATGAAGCTCACGACCAACCCGCGCTGGTATTCGGTGAGTCGGCCCCTGTCCGCCAGGCCCTCGCAGAAGACCGCGATCTCGGCCCGGCGTCCTGTCGCCACGGTGGCGTCCACGCGGTTGGCCAGGGCCTGGTTGGCAGCCTTGAGGTCCGCGATTTGTTTGTCCTTGGCGGTCAGGGCCTCGCTGAACTCGGCCATCTTCGCGGTCAGGGCCGCCACCTGAACGGCCGTCTCGTCCTTGTCGCCCTTCATGGGCTCCTCCTTGAAGGCCGGACTGCCGGCCTGTTTGTCGCCGCGTCCCGGAGCGAGCATCCCCAGGAAGGCTTCGGCGAACCGGGTGAGCACGGACTTTTCGGGGTCCGAGGCGTCCTCGCCGAATTCGAACGTGGAGGCCTCGCCTTCGTTGAATTGCACGTCCTTGAGCCCCTTGAGGGCCGGCGGCACGGCCCCCAGAAAGCCGACGTGGCGCAGGCTTCCGTCCGGGTAGAGGGAAATTGAACGCTTCTTGAACCGCCCGACCTTGACCAGATCGGCGAACTCCGGCGCGACGTCCTTGAAATCGGCCTTGAGCGAGCCGCCTTCGCGATAGACGCGGGCCACCCAGCCGTAGGCCGGGGCGTTGGACTCCGGGTGGCCGATGACCAGCGGGGCCTCGTGCCCGGCCGGGTCATAGGCCGCTATCTTGTCGAGGTCGGCCTCGCTGAACGTGTGCCGGCGGCCTGCGCTATCCACGTGGTCGCCCGCGCGAAAGACCTCGACACCCTTGAACGGGTCGGTAGTGGCCATGTCAGTCGGCCTCCTTGCTGTAGGGGGCGAGCCGCCAGGGCGCGGGCAGAAGCGCCCGCAGCTCGCCAGGAGAAATCACGTTGATCTGCGGCGCGATGACGCCGTGCTTGGCCAGCACGTAGGCCACGGCCTGGGAACAGACGGGCCGGGACATGACATTGCGGACCTTGCGCCAGGCCAGGGCCAAGAGCGTCCGGTAGCCGTAGCGGACATGCGCGCCGCACAGCTTGAGCGCCGTGGCCTTGATCGCCCAACCCACGTCCGCCGGGACCTCGATGGGATGGATCAAGATATCGCCGTTGAAGTTGTCGAAACGCTGGCTCGCCTTATTCGGTTCGACGCCAAGTTCCATGGCCTCCACCAACAAAATGGTTCCATAGACGTTGATCCCAAGCGAACTGTGCGATCCGCCGGCCTTGAAGCGCCGGATGGTCCGCGAAAGCGGATCATTGCCCAGCCAGGTGACCACGAACACGTCGAGCTCCGGCCGAAGCCGCTCGTAGGGGATGACGCCCAGTTCGTCGGGGTAGGCGTTCATTGACCGCCTCCCTGTTTGGGCTCGCTGTCCACAATGGCCTGGGCGGCCACGTAGACGGCGGCCACGGCCGCTATGCAGACCTGGGCCGTCGGGGGCAGGCTCAATCCAAGGGGATTTTGGGCGGCCAGCACCGCGATAGCGCCCAGGGCGGTCCACAGTTTGCGGCTTTTGAGCTTGCTGTCGGCCTTGGCCAGGATCGGGGCGACCAGAGGAGCCAAAGCCGCGCCGACAGCCTGCCCGGCCTGGGACGGGGTGGCCGCCTGTTTGGCCAACGTCGAGCCATCATCCATGACTCACCTCCGTGCTCGGCCAGACGCCGCCGGGAATGTGGGACAACACCTCGGCCGGGTAGTTGTTCGCGACGTCGTAGGCATGGCCCGGCCCCCCGTTGTAGGCCCGGACCACGACTTCCCAGCCGCCCGTGGCCAGAAACCGGTCGCGCAGGCGCGCCAGGTAGGCGCACCCCCACTCCACCCCGACCTCGGGGACGCACAGCTCGGGAAACCAGCCGCGAAAGCCGATGTTCCTGGCCGTTTCGCCCATGATCTGCATCGGCCCCCAACTGATGGCCCGGCACACGCGCTCGGTATCGACCGAGCAGCCGCGCGGCACGAAATTCATGGGTTTTCCGTCAAGATAGCGCCGGAAAAAACCCGGCTCATAACGCAGGGCGTAGGTATTGGTGGTCGACTCCTGGAGTACGACGGCCCGCACTATCGCCGCCGTGAGGCCGCACTTCCTGGCCTTTTCGACGATCACCATGTCCAGTTCAGGCTTGATGCCCGCATTCGGCATGTTCGCACCTCCCTTGTGCAGCTGGGACGATACGTCCCGGACTCAGGAGGCACGGTAGTCGGACGCGGCGAAGGCGTCCTCTGCATCATGCAGCGGACAAGATATGTTCAGGTATGTAGTGCGGGGACTGCGTGAAAAATCGACGGAAGCGAGGGACAACGTGACGGAAACGCAGATTTTCTTGGAGCTCGTCAAAAACGTCGGTTTCCCGGCGATGATCTTCGCGGTCTGGTACCTGTACCACCGCTCGCAGGTCAAGGCCGGGGAATTGCGCGAGACGTCGCAAACCAAGACGTTCGAAACCCAAATACAGACCATGAACGAGCACGAGGTCCGCATGTTCCAGTTGCTCAACGGACAGCTTGAAGCGCTGCAATGTCTTGTCGGGCAAGTCGCCCGCGTCGAATCGAAGATCGACAGCAACCAGCATTGCCCCATCGTGCGGAAGGAAAGCCATGCGTGAAGAAATCATGAAAGCAAAGGGCCGGCTGGCCGAATATCGGCGCAAACGCGGGGAATGCTCCCTGGAGGCCAAGGGCCTTATCGCGCTCTTGCGAAGCGTTCTCGATCCGTTCGAACCCGACGTCGGACGTCTGCGCGTGCCCGAGGCCCGGGCCAACATGGACCGACTGGCCGCCGTGCACGAAGAAATCCGAGAACTGGACGCCCGCATCGCCGAGCTGGAGGCCGACCTTGGCTAAGGAGCAACTCCACGGCCTGGAGGCGGAACGCCTCTACGTCATCGAGCAATGCCCCCTGTCCGACATCGCCGACCGCCTGGGGGTCTCCGCGCGCACCCTGCAAACCTGGAAGGCCAAGGGCGACTGGGACGCCAAGCGCCGGGCCTATTTGGGCAGCCGGCAGTCCTTTCATGAGGAGCTCTACGAGTTCGGCCGCGAGATGCTGGCCTCCATCCGCCGGGACCTGGCCGCCGGCCAGGAAATTCCGCCGGGCCGGCTCTACGCCCTCATGCGGCTTCTGCCCAACCTGGTGCGCGTGCAGGACTACGAGCAGGCCGCCAAGGTCACGCCCGAAAAAGCCGCCCCCATCACCCCCGAAGAGCTGGCCGCCATCATCGACCGGCAGCTTTGCGGCAATGTCTGAGAACCCGCATTTTCTGCCCTACCAGGTCCGATGGCTGGACGATCAGTCCCGCATCAAGATCTGGGAGAAGTCGCGGCGCATCGGCGCGACCTATGTGCAATCGTACGAAGACGTGCGCGATTGTGTTCGAGGCGTGGTTCCTTCTGTTTGGTTTTCATCGGCCGACGAATCGGCGGCCAAGGAATACATTCAATACTGCGAAAAGTGGGTCAAGCTCTTCAATTCCGTGGCCAAAGGCCTGGAAACCATCGAAGTAGTGGACGAACGCAACATCAAGGTCTACGCCATCGATTTCACCGCCGGCCCTCGCATCAACGCACTGTCGTCAAATCCCAAAGCTTTCCGGTCCAAAGGCGGCAAAGTCGTTCTGGACGAGTACGCCTTTCACGATGACCCGGACAAAATGTGGGCCGCCGCCAGGCCTTGCATCACCTGGGGTTTTCCGCTCCGCATCCTGTCCACCTACAACGGCCGCTCCGGCCGGTACTACCGGTTCGTGACAGACGTCAAAAAGAACAAGCTCAACTGGAGCCTGCACTCGACGCCCATCCAACTGGCGGTCGCCGAGGGGTTGGCCGACCACATTCTGGGCCGCGCGCTTTCCGAAGCGGAGCGCGCCGCATGGCTTGAAGAAGAGCGCGCCAGCGCCGGCGACGACGACACCTGGCTTCAGGAGTATTGCTGCTTTCCTGTTGACGCCTCGGCCGCCTTTCTCACCTACGAGATGATCGCCAAGTGCGAGCGCGGGGACATCGTCTGGGACCTGGCCGACACCCAGGGCGACCTGTTCGCCGGCGTGGACATCGGCCGCAAGAAGGACCTCACCGTCATCTGGGTGGTGGAGCGCATCGCCGACGTCAAGGTCACACGTCTCCTGCTCGTGCTGGAGCGCACGCCCTTCAAGGCCCAGCGCCAGGCGCTGTTTTCCGTTCTGGCCCACCCGAGGCTGCGCCGGGCCTGCATCGACAACACCGGCCTGGGCATGCAGCTGGCCGAAGAGGCCCAGGACGCCTTCGGCAAGTTCAAGGTGGAGGCGGTCACCTTCAGCGGCCCGGTCAAGGAGCAGCTCGCCTACGGTCTGCGCACCGCCATGGAGGACGTGGCCCTGCTGGTGCCGGCCGAACACGAGGTGCGCGAGGACCTGCACAGCGTGCGCCGGGCCACCACGGCGGCCGGCAACGTGCGCTTCGACGTGGCCGCCAGCGAGGCCAAGGGCCATGCGGACCGGTTCTGGGCCGCCGCCCTGGCCGTGCATGCGGCCGGCGCGCCCGCCGGGCCGATAACCGTGGTTTCCAGGGGGCGGCGCGAGACCTCCGACTGGACGGATCGCTATTGACGCGCCCCTGTGCGTGTTCTGGCCGGCGAACGGACAGAATACCCCGGGCGGCTCATAGAATGAAATTTGAACGGTGTTTGAACGCTTTGAACCCTATTTGACGAGGTCAACCCCATGGGCCGACGCGGCATCTGGTCTTCCCCCTTTGACTTTCGCCCCATCGACCAGGGGCCGGGGTCGCTCTACGAAGAGGTCGCCACACGGGAGCGCAGCCCGGATTTCTTCAGCCTGGCCATGTCGCTGCCCGACCCGGACCCGGTGCTTCGCAAACTTGGCAAGGACATTCGGGTCTACCGGGAGCTCCTGGGGGATTCGCGAGTCGGTCCCTGCGTCGAAAGTCGAAAAGCCGCCGTCATCTCGCTCGAATGGGCCATCGACCGGGGGAAGGCCCCGGCCGTGCAGGCGAAATTCATCGAACGGTGTTTCAAACGGTTGGACATCGACCGTATCATCCGCGAAATCCTGAACAGTCCCTTGTTTGGCTATCAGCCCCTGGAAGTTCTCTGGAAACGCGGAGGGTCAAGCGACGTCCCCGTCGACGTCGTGGGCAAGCCGCCCGAGTGGTTCGTTTTCGCCCCGGAGGACAATTCCCTGCGGCTGCGCACCCGGTCGAACCTGATCCAGGGCGAAGCGCTGCCCGAAAAGAAATTCCTTCTCGCCAGGTACAACGCCACCTACGACAACCCCTACGGCGAGCGCGTGCTTTCGCGCTGCTTCTGGCCGGTCACGTTCAAGAAAGGCGGCATGAAATTCTGGGTGCGCATGGCCGAAAAGTTCGGTTCACCCTATCTCTGGGGACGCCATCCCCGGGGTGCGGAGCAAAAGGAGATCGACGAACTGGCCGACACCCTGGAAGCCGCCATTCAGGACGCGGTCATCGTCACCCCGGACGACTCTTCTGTACAGATTCTGGAAGCGACAGCCAAGGCCGCCAGTTCGCAGCTCTACCGGGACCTCAAGGCCACCTGTGACGAAGACATCGCCATCGCCATTCTGGGGCAGAACCTGACCACCAGCGTGTCCGGCGGCTCCCGGGCCGCCGCCGAGGTGCACGAGCGGGTGCGCCACGAGATCAAGGATGGTGACAAGCATATCGTGCGCGAGGTCTTCGCCACGTTCATCGACTGGATCTGCGAGCTGAACTTCGGCCCGGGCGAGCGGCCGGCGTTCGAACTCTACGAGGAAGAGGAGGTCGACCAGAAGCTGGCCACCCGGGACAAGACCTTGAGCGACACCGGCCAGGTGAAGTTCACCAAGCGCTATTTCATACGGGCCTACGACCTGGCGGAAGAGGACTTCGACGTAGCGGCCGACGCCCCCGCGCCGAGCAACGAATCCCCGGCCGCCGACGCCCCGGCGACCGACTTCGCCCAGGCCCCGGGCGCGGCCGCCTCGCCGGCCGTAGACCCCATGGACGCCCTGTCCGCCGTTCTTACGCCCGAGACCCTGCAAGGCCTGGCCGGCAAGCTGCTCGCCCCGGTGCTCGACCTGGTGGAGTCCGCCGCCTCGGCCGAAGCCGTGGCCGAGCGCCTGCACGGGGTCTACCCGGACATGGACGACGCCACCTTCACCGACCTGCTCACGCGGGCGATCTTCATCGCCTCGGTCTGGGGGCGGCTGTCTGCCCAGACCGAAGGCGAGGAGGCGTAGGCCATGCCGGCGCTCTTGTTCATGATCGCGGGGATCGCCCTCATCACGGACCACCCCGGCATCGCCCTTTTCGCCGTGTGCGGCATGATACTGGCGGCCTGACATGCCCGCCCCGCCCGACCTCGCCTTCGCCATCGGCCTGCCCCCCGAGCGAGCCATCGCCTACTTCAAGGCCAAGGGCTACGAGATCACCTTCGACTGGCACGAGCTGCAAGCCGGGGCGCAGGCCAAAGCCTTCACCGTGGCCAAGTGCGTCAAACTCGACGTGCTCAAAGACATCCGCGACGCCCTGCAAAAGGCCCTCGACGAAGGCTCCACGTTGCGCCAGTTCCAGAAGGACCTGACGCCCACCCTCAAGGCCAAGGGCTGGTGGGGCAAGCAGGAGGCGGTCGACCCGCGCACCGGGGAGGTCCGCACGGTCCAGCTCGGCAGCCCCTGGCGCTTGAAGACCATCTTCGAGACCAACATGGCCACGGCCTACGCGGCCAGTCGTTATCAAGAGCAAATCGAAAACGCCGAGGACCAGCCGTACTGGACGTACGTGGCCGTCATGGACGCCCGCACCCGCCCGGCCCACGCGGCGCTGAACGGCAAGACCCTGCGCTACGACGATCCGTTCTGGTCCTCGTTCTACCCGCCCAACGGCTGGAACTGCCGCTGCCGGGTGCGGGCCTTGAGCGGCGAACGCGTGGAACGCAAAGGGATCAAGGTCGAATCGTCGAAAGGCCGCGTCACGCACGAGGACGTGCCTGTCTCGCGCGACGGCCGTACGGCCCGCATGGCCATCTACAACGACGGCGACGTGCGCATGCAGACCGATCCCGGCTGGGCCTACAATCCGGGCAAGGGCTGGCTGAACCGGAAGCTGACCGCGTCTTTGGACGCCGCCCCGCGCGATGCAGCCAACTATGCCCTGCGCGAAATGATGCGGTCGGACGGGTTCAAGCGCTTTCTGCAAAAGCCCGAGGGCGATTGGCCCGTGATGCGTCTGTCGAAACAGGCGGCCCGCGCGATCAAGGCCAAGACCGAAGTGGCCGTTCTTTCGTCCGAGTCCGCGGCCAAGAATATCGATCACCACCCGGAGCTGACGCCCCAGGACTACCAGCGCCTGCCGGAGATCGGCGCGAAGCCGGACCTGGTCATCCAGGTGGACGGACGCAAGATGGTTCTGGCCCGCAAGGAGACGCGCTGGTTCATGGCCGCAGTCAAGGCCGACGCCTCGGGGGAAAACGTCTACGTCACCTCGTTTCGCAAGACCAACGAGAAGGACGTGGCCTCGCTCAAACGTCGCGGGAAGGTTTTATGGGAAAGCTGGGAAAGCTGGGTAGAATAGAAACGGCGGTCGGCGGGGCCTCCCGGGAACCCCGCATGGCGCTCCGGGCGCAAGCCCGTGCTACGGCTGGGAGAATGGCACCGTGTCGCGACCGCCTACCAGCATTGTTTAATCATTCGCATCCCAGGAGGCAAGCGCCATGAGCGACATGCTTCATATCCGCATCGAGTCCGAAATAATGACCGCCGCCCTGCGTCGCCTGGCGGCCAGCGCCCGCGACCGGACCCCGGCCATGCGCAAGGCGGCCGGCATCATGGCCGACGCGGTGGAAGAGAACTTCGACGAGGAAGGCCGGCCCAAGTGGAAGAGCCTGGCCGCCGCCACCGTCAGGCAACGCACGAAGGAACGGAGCTGGCCGGGAAAGATTCTGCAACGCTCCGGCAACCTGGCCCGCTCCATCACGAGACACTACGACGCCGACAGCGCGATCGTCGGCACGAACACGATCTACGCCGCCATCCAAAACTTCGGCGGCAAGGGCGGACGAGGGCAAAAGGTCCAGATTCCGGCCCGCGAGTTCCTGCACCTGGAGCCGGAGGATGAAGAGGACATCGAGAGGAGCTTTGCCCGGTTTTTGGGGGAGGCGGCGGAATAAGGCATGGTTTTGTGTGACGTATTGGGATTGTCGTGACATGTTGACAATCCATCGCGGCCAAGGCAAATATAAACACGGACTAGACCAGACAGGCTGCCCCGCCTGAACCATGGCCTTCAGGGCTTGCCTTCATAAGCGGAAAAGGCTTGCACTGAAGAAACGAAGTAAACACTTTATTCAATTGAATATTTTGGTCATTTATTTTTTGATCGCATGATAACCCATCCTGCATTCCATAAGTACCTGATATTTTTTAGTATTTTTTGGATATGCAGGAGTCTTCATGAAACTGTGGACCGGAAACCACTGCGATGTTCTGTCGTGCCCTTGTGAGCTCATCCGTCCGGACACGCTCAATCACTTCTCAAAGGTACCCACATGTGATTGGGTAATGCCGCTGTCGGAACAGGCGGCCTATTCGTTCAATATCAAGGCCAAGTTGGCCATTCTGTCGGTTGACTATTTGTTCAAGAACCTTATGCGACACGGTGACCTGCCTCCCGAGAGCTACCAACTCCTCCAGAAGGTCTGCAAGAAGCCGGACGTGATCATCAAGGCGGAGGCCAGGGGGCGTCTGATTTTGGTCTCACTACCGAACTTGCTGATGGTCGTCGTCAAGGTCGACGTCTCGCAAGGTAAAGCTTTCATCATATCCTTCCGCAGAACAAAGCCGAAAGACATCGCCCGGCTCAAACGTAACGGGGAGGTCATTTTGGGCGACGGAGGGTAGAAGCGTCTGTCGACTACGGAAAAAGGCTAACGAGATGGGCGGCCCGAAGGCCGCCCTAATTTGCCTCAACTACCCTTGTGGCGGATAGGGGTCATTGCCATACGTTCTTTCGTCTCGGAAGCGACTGTCAGCACCTTGGATGCGAACAGAGGTATTGCCATGGGCGATCCCACGCTCCCTTGCGGTTTCAATGGCTTCCGCCTGGGTGTTATGATGTGTGGAGACTCGAGACGCCCCTTCACGTCTGACAGCCCAGCCGTCACCATGAGTCACAACATAGAGGTTTTGCCGTTTTGCCATAGCCTTTCACCACCCTTTGTGGAGCCATGGACTTGACAGGGTGCGATGAACATCGCACAGAAAGAGCGGTACGACCTGCCTGTCAAGGGCTGCTGACCCCTACCTGAATTTAGCAGCCAGTATGCAAACCCCTCGGCGTTGCAGCGTCGGGGGGTTTCTTTCAATCACTCTTTAACTAAACGTAATCTTGGCTTCTGTCCCTCTGCCGTCTGCTTATAACTGCGGAAAAACTGCATTTTAAGTCCAGTGATAGACATGATGTCCTTCTCGCTAAGGCTAAGGGCTTCTTTAATAGAGTCGCTGTCTTGAATGCCTTCGCTGACTAGCATTTGTAATGAATCTGTAACATAATTTGGCTCTTCGAGGGGGAATTCGTCATCCAGCGGCTCAAGGGTAGACCAACCGCGCCTATTATATTGCATATACATAAGCCGCCGCCTGTCTTCCCCAATTAAATTGGCACGGTAGCATCTCTCAATCTGTGCTTTTACTGATACTTTCCAGACTTGCTTGACAGCAAGAAACGCATCAAGACTTGGATACGAGATACTCTTAAAGTATGTTGTTGACGGAAGGAGCAAACACCCGGCAAACAAGAAAACTTGTCTTTCCATTATTTTGTGTTCATCTCGGTTCTCTGGAAAATGATTCTTGTGCAATATCAGATGACCTAGCTCATGAGCCAAGTTCATCCTGTCGCGACATAGCGTTGTGCGACGACCAGAAAGGACAATAACTGGATTTTTACCATTATCCATCCATGTGGAAAATCCATCCAAATCTTCCGTTTCAAGCTCAGGCCCTGACATGCGGAACACTAGGATTCCATTATTTTGCAGCAGCCATGTCATGTTTGAGATTGGGCCATCTTTTAGTCCAAAGTCACGACGTACATTGGTCGCAATTGTTTCGATTTCTTTGTCTGAAATAGACTTTGGAGACCTGCCACGTCCATAATCAGGAAGATTCACAACCTGAGGATCAAAGAACTCATCAAGATAGTCAATAAGATCTTGAATCCAATGAAGCCTACATGTTGCTTGGTCTCTATCGGCCTGGGAGGCTCTTGCAAGAGACCTAAAGTGAATAGCATGAGTGTCTCTTTGCCTTGTTGGCTTATAGAAGTACCCCCTAGGGAAACCTAGTTTGTTAGCGATGACAATCAAATTGTCTTCACGTGGTGACTGTCGACCAGACTCGTAATTGCTGATCGATTGCCTATGCAATCCAGTTATACTTGCAAGGCCTGTCTGGGAAAGACCTCTTGCCATTCTTGCCTCAACAAGGCGCTCTGGAATAAAGCCGCTTGGTTGGCGAGGACGACGATTTATAGCGCTCATCTCATTCTTCCTGTATCTTTCTGACCTTCCGGAGGCGAGGCTTCACTGAACGCTTGATACGTTCTTCAATAATCGATTGTGCGCTGGGGGTTTCGGCCAAGTATCTCAGGATGTCAAGCGTTGCTATGGGACGCATTTTTGGCCCTGGTAGAACAAGCTTCAGAAAGCCAAGTTGTTCGGGATGCGACTCAAAACAACCATGCACTAAAACTGCAAACCGATCATTTGCGTCAGAATGCCCCATCATCCTAAACAGTGTTGGCCGATTAAGAATCGCCAGCGAATTTCGAAACAGGCTAACCCGTGGACTTTCTTCTGGGTGGTGCACTCTGCTTGCAGTTAGAAACAGGTTTCCAGCACAAACAAACGAATACCTTGCGGTCCGTCTTTTGTTTAATCTAAACTCAGACCGAAAACCTTGCTCTTTCGCAACCTCATACAGGGCTTCCATTCCTGCCCAATGTCGCTCATCACCTAATGCGTACTTGAGAACCTCAGGGCGTCGCCTTCCTCTTACTTCATTGAAAGTCAAAGGGTACATGGAACGTAGATTGTCAGCCAAAGTTGCAAATAATTCCAGCAGGTTATTGTCAGTAATGAGTTTTCTGACCATTCACACCTCGATGGTTATTCTTTTGAAGCCCTTTTGCATTACATACCCCGCTTTTGTCAATTTTATTTTGCCATCGTCCAGATCAGTATAAAATAAATATTTTAACATATTAAAATTTCAGACTTTCTAGCATATAGATGCCTCCTTCTCTCGCAAGGGCCATCCTGCCTTGGCCATCGGGGAACTGCGGGGCGGAAAACAGCTCCACCGCCACGCGGCTGCGGCCTTCTTCAATGATAATGCGACATTGCGGCTTGCGTTTGTCAGCCATTTGCGCCTCCTGGCGCGCAAGTCGCGCGCGGAAAAAGACAAGCACGGTTGCGCGGCTTCACGCGCAACACCCTCATGACGTCTCGCACCCCGGCAACACGTTCTGATCGGGCTTGATCGCGCTCGCGGCCGCCACGTCGTAGACGAACCGCTCGGCGAACCCCGTGGCCCGGACCAGGGCCGCGACGTTGTTGCCGTCGTAGTGCTCGCGGATGTAGCGGACGGCGGCCTGTTTCAGCGCCTGCTTGCGGATGCTGATCGTCGCGCCGGGAAAAAACTCCCACAACCGGATGGCGGTCTCCACGCCGCAATACTCCGCGACCTCGCGCAGATGCCCCTCCAGGTCGTCGGGCTGCACGGTCGCGTAGAACGCCTCGCGCGAGATCGTCATGTCCGCTCCGCGCCCATGGCTTCCAGGGCCTGGACCAGCTTTGCGACGTCGCGCTGTCCGCACCAGGCCAGCTTCGGCTTGCCCGTGATGCGCGTGACGAACGCGTCCAGGGCCTTGCGCCGGTCGGCTTCCGTCTTCTGGCGGGAGACCTGCCGCCACAAGACCTCGACCAGGCGGATCTGGGAGTCCGTGGCCGCGCCGGGCCGACGCCTGGGCGTCGACCGTCCGGGGCGCGACCGCCACACCCCGGCTTCCACGGCCTGGCGCTCCAACCGCTCGATGCAGTCGGCCAGGGCGCGCGGGGAAAGCTCGGTGGAAGACGTCGCGCCGTAGCGCTCCAGCACGTCTCGGTAGGTGACGTCGTCGAGCCCGAGCGCCCGCTTGAGCGCGTGGAGCTTCTTGATCTGGCCGGGCGACGGCGCGGATGCGGTTTGGGTCGGCATGGGGCACTCCTTTTCGTTCGGCTGCTCGTCAGGCCGGACGCGCCACCGTCCGGCGACCGCCCGTGTGGGGCGGTTTCGCATTACATCCCGGCTTCGTCTCTCAGAGCGTCCAAGGTCTTTTGCGCGCTTTCCTCTCCGCCGCTGTATTCAACAAACTCTCGCCAATTGTTTTCAATGAGCATCATCAGGGCGACGGCATCAATGTCGTGGTTCATCCTCTCAACGCCTCCTTGAGGGCCTTGCCCGCATTGAACGCCACCCGGTGGCCGGCGGGGATGTCGAGAGGCTTCCCGGTCTTGGGATTGCGGCCCTTGCGGGCCTTTGTCGCCTTGGCCACCAGCTTGCCCAGGCCCGGCAGGGGCGCTTCGCCCCCGCCCCGCAGCTCGGCGGCGATCACGTCGCCGGCCACGTCGAGAACATGGCTTATGATTTTCTTGTTGACGCTTGCGGTTTCGATGTACCCCTCCAGCGTTTCGTCAATGCGGTCGATCAGTTCCTGCTTGGTCACGCCGCAACCTCCTTGATCTCTTGCTTTTCCAGCTCGTAGTAGAAGGTGTCCTTGGTCACGATCCTGGCCCCCACCGCTTCAAGCCGTTCTTCGGGCCAGTCCTTGAGAACGTCCCGGTTAACGTCTTGCTTCACCCGGATGGCCGCCCGGAAAGGGTCGGCGTCCGCGTCCGTGACCAGGGACTTGATGCGTTCGAGCACGCCGCCCCAGGTGTTTTTCGACTTGGGCTTCACCTCGCTTGAACGCCGGAAACCGATCACCCCGAAGGTCAGGGCCTGGGACCGGAGTTTGCTGAAAAGGGTGTCCTTCTTGGTCTCGGCGTACGACGCCAAAGCCGCTTCGATGGCCGACGCCTCGGCCAGAGGCGCGGCCGTGACCTCGGCGACGTGCGCCTTGAGCTTGTCCACGGTCTCGTTGAGTCGCAGGGTTTCGGCGTCCACGATCCGGCGAATCTCGGCCAGCCGGGCAAGCGCCTTGTCGGCCGTGTCCAGATCGGCGACCACAAACGTCGGACTCGGCTTCGTTCTAGCCATTCGTCACCTCGTAGCCTTCGGGTATCGTCATCTCGTTCCATCCTCCCTTTGAAGGGGCCGCCAATGGCGGCTCGCCTTGCGGTTCGCGTTTTCGAGGGCGCGCGCGGCGATCACTTGGGCTTCCAGTTCGTCGGCCAGGTCCGCCGTGGCGTCCAGGCGCTCGCGGCACAGCCGCAAGACCGACCGGGTTTCCGGGTCGACGCGCTGGACAAGCGTCCCGAGCGCCTGGTTCACGGTCTGAATTTCGTTCGCCAGCATCGCAGAGCCTCCTCGATTTGATGTTTCAGGCGTTTGTGTTCGCGCTTGCGGGCCAAGAGCAGTCGGGGAGCGCTCCGCCGCTTGCTCGGCCGCGACAGCCGCCGGGTCTCGCGCTCAAGCGCCCCCAGCCAGCGCACCTTCGTTCCTCAATGCGAAGTCCATTTCGCGCGCCGCAAGCACCACCTGCTTGTGCGCCTCGTCGACCTGAGCGAGAGCGCCCTGGCTTTTCGCAGGTCCCCGCAGAGCGTCCGAGATGGAAAGATAGGCGCCCCACACGGCGAGCCGGGCGCGCTCCAACCCGGTCACTCGTCCGTCCGTCCAGAATTCCAGGCACCGGCCGCAATCCTCGCAGGCCAGGCGCAGCATTTTCTTGCGTTCGGAGTCGGTCACGCGTCCGAAGCGTTGGATGCTGTCCCGAACCGCGTCGAGCAGCAGGCGGAGTCGTTTGAGATCACGGATGTCCATGCTCGTCCTCCGTTCGAACGGCGTTCGAATGTTTGGAACAGTGCAGGCAGGTCTTGCGCAGCCTGACGGTCTGGGGATTGCCGCCCCGCACGCCCAGGCGCTTGGCCAGGTCGCGGTGAGCGGCGCAGGCCGTTCCGGGGATGGCTCCCAACACCGGGCAGGTCACCACGTCGGGGCGGGCGTAGGCGGCCAGCACCCGTTCTTCCAGGCGGTCCAGGTTACCCCGGTAGGTTCCCTTGAGGGCCTCGCAGACCACGCTCTTGGAGTGATAGCCGAGGTCCGCCGCCACGGCGGCCAGCCCCTTGGCGTCCACCGCTTCGCGCAGCAGGGTTCTCCAGCTCATGGGCGCACCTCCTTCGCGGGAGTTTCGGGCCGCTTGGGGCCGGTGTCCTTGACCAGCGCCCAGGCCTTCTCCCGGCCGATCTTGCCGGCGCACCGCACGTAGCCCGTGCGTTCCAGGGCCTTGACGGTCTCGAACACGGCCTTGAGGTCGCATCCGGTCAGGCGCGTGAGCTCCGAAAGGGTTGTGGCGCGGGGTCTGAGACCGCGCAGGGTGCTCCATACTTTGTCCCGGCAGGTCACCCGGCTCTTGACCTGATGGTCGCGGCGCAGACGAAGGTCGCGCTTCACGCGCCAGGTCGGGTTACGCAACCTCGGGCCGGGCTGCTGGGCGTCCACGCGCTCTTCGCTCACAAGTTCGAGGTCGCCGTCACGGCATAAACGATCGAATACCCGCAACACCGGCTTGCGCTCGAAGCCTTCGAGGCGCGCAAGCGCCTGGTCCAGGGAGAACTCCGCCGGGCGAAACGTTCCGTCCCGCACGGTCATGGCCACGAGCAGGACCTTGACGGGGCCCAAGGCCCCCTTGAGGCCCACGGTCACCCTTGGCGGGCCAGATGCTCGGCCCGCACTTCGGACACGTTGTGCTTGCGAGCCAGGGTCTCGCAGGCCTGCGCCCACCGATACAGGGCGTAGACCGGCATGGCTCCGGCCTTGCCCAAGATGGCCTGCACGGCGTCGTCGGACACGGCCACCTCGCAAATCTGGTCCATCACCATGCGCACGTCCTCGAACTGCAAGTTCTGGAACTGCACGCGCTGGGTGACGCGGCGCATGAGCGCCGGGTAGCGCTTGAGGCGCTGGTCGGCCCAAGGCATGCAGATGAGCACGATGGGAATGCCGACCGTGTCGCCGATGTCGCGGATGGTTTCGACCAGGGTGTTCTTGTCGGCCACGTAGTCCACCTCGTCGAGAATGAGCGCCCGGTCGCTGCCCATCAGCTCGGCCTGCACCTGGTCGAAGAGGTCCTGGGTGTTGCGCGCCGGCGTCTGGCCTATCTCCGAGGCGATGTCGGAAAGCAGCCACTTCGGCCCCATGGCCTTCTTGACCCGCACGATCAACGACGTGGGGGAGTGGTTGTTCTTCCACCACAGCGAGGTCTCGGTCTTGCCCTGGCCCACCTCGCCGGTGACGATCACGAACTTGTCGATGCCCGGCGGGCTTTGCAGGGCGTGGTTGACCGCCGTAACGTATCGCTTTACGTTGGCGGTCAGGGCGAATTCCTTGCGCAAGGCTACCTCCTTGTGTTTGCCTGGGCGGCGCGCTGGCACGCGTCGTCCAGATCGGTGTCGTCCAGCCAGTCCAGCGAGGTCGGGTCGATAAGCCCCTTCGGCTTCGCTGGACTGGTGTTTTCAATGGGGATCGTGGGGATGTTCGGGGCCGGGGCGCTTTCGGCTTCCAGCACGGCCAGGTCGGAAACCAGCCTGGTCTCGCCGGCCGGGATGGGCAGCACCTCGCGGATGCCGTCCAGTTGTCCCTGGCGGGCCGCCTCGGCCACGATCTTCTTGGTCCCTCGCTTGAGGGCTTCCTGGGCGCGCTTTTGCGCGCGAAATTCCGCATAGCCCGGGGCGTCCTTGCCCCCGATCAGCGCGAACATGGGATGCACGCCCTTGGTGCGGGCGGCCTCGCAGATGTAGGCGCCGTCCAGGTCGTAGACGTGCACGCTACGCAGGTCGTGGATGTCGTAGCGGATGAGCACCCGGGTGCGCAGGCCGTAGAGCGCTTCGTGCCAATAGTGGCCGCCGAAGCGGGGCACGCCGTTGTTGTCGAGCGTGGCCACTTCCTCGTGCATCATGAGAAAGCGCAGGCGGGCCTGGTCCACGCCGGGACCGCGCCCGAGCTCGAACACCTCGCCCGGACTTTGCTTGCCCAGGCCGGAGTGCGCCCTGCGCCGATAGTGAAGGTCCAACCAAGATTCGAACGCGTTCGCGGCTTGTTCGAGACTGATGGGGTCGCCCGGAGCCAGGCCCTGCATGAACTTCTCGTTGCGGCGCATCCTGGCGGGCTTGTCCAGGATGGAAGCCCCGGAAAAGCTCGGCAGAAAACGCTCGTAGTGGTCGGAAAAGGTCTTGAAGAAGGGTTCGATGACCTTCGAACGGGCGTTGTAGGGCTTGGCGAACACGGCCCAGATGCCCAGGCGTCCGTAGAGTCCGGCCATGCCCGACTGTTCGAGGTCCAGCTCCTTGGTGAAGACCCTGGCCTTGAAACCCTTGCCGTTGTCCAGATAGACCACCTTCGGAAACTTCCCCAGGCGCAGGATGGCCCGGTAGAGCGCCAGGTGGATGCCCTGGATGTCTTCCGAGAGCATGTAGGCGTAGCCCACGATGTCGCGGCTTTTCCAATCCAGAAAGGCGATGAGCGTGGGACGCACGCCCTTGCCGGTGAAGGGATTGATCACGGTGAAGTTGCAGACGTGGCCGTCGGCGATGAGCACGTCGCCCACGTCCAGCAGGGAAATGTCGCGTTCGAAATAGGGGGCGATCTTGTCGATCAGGGCCTTTTCGCCCTCGCGGGCCAGGGTCCAGACGTCGGCGTTCTGGGACTTGAACTGCTTCACCCAGGCGCGCAGGGTCGAGGGCGAGCTTGGCGACGGCACGCTCTTGTCGGCCAGGTACATCTTGGTCCACTCGATGGCCGTGCCGATCTTGACCTGGTTCTGGTTGAGCAAGAGCTTGAGCAACAGGTCGCTCTCGGCGGCCGTGACCTTGCAATGCCCCTTGCGGTGCAGGCCGTAGCGCTCGGCCAGAGTGGCGCAGTCGTAGCCCGAGCGGCGCAACTCCACGGCCCAGCGCTCCAGGCTCTTGACCGACTTCGGGCCGAGGGCGGCCAGGATGACCGGCCAGGACACACCGGAATTGTAGAAAGCCGCGAAGGCTTCGGTCGCTTCGGCCAGAGGACGCCCCTTGCGCTTGGCCTGCTCCTTGGCGTCGAGGTAGTGGCGGACCAGGTCGGCCTTGAGGGCCGCCTTGGACAGCGCCGCCGGGGGCAGCTCGGGAACCGCGATTCCGGCCCGGCTGGCCGGGGGCAATGCGGGCTCTGGCGACGCCGTGGCAAGGGGTGCGGGCGGGACGGGGCTGGAGGGAGCGGCGGGCGAGGCCGCCTTGCCGCCCTGAATGACGCCCAGGGCGGGGCGGGAAATGTTGCGCACGGCGATCTGGATTGGCGCGGGAAGGGAGGAGAGGGGGTAAAGGCGCTGTCTGCCGCCCCGCACGGCTTGATCGGTACAGTCCCAGTGCTCACGATCCGCCCTACGGCGAATCGTGCGCTCCGTGACGCCCAACGCTTCCGCGATTTCCTTTGCCGTGACCGTGTCGTTCATTGCCGTGCCCTGACCGTCTGGCTAATCGATTCGACGAAGTTCCATCACCAGGCGGACATGCTCCCCAGCCAGCAGGTCTTCCAGGGAGATGGACTTGTTGATATGCACGGTAAAGCGCGAAGCGGCTTCACCCATCACCCGCGCGGAGGACAAATCAAGTGGATCAAAAGAAACACGGATCAGTTCGGTTGTTGGACAGTTCATTTGTAAAAACCCCTTTTGATGTTGCTTAACCCCTACCAACAGAGGAGAATGGGAAATGTTCACAGGAGGCTGCCCTTTCAACCAGTTCGGACCATGCAAGAAGCAGGAATGCATATTTTATCTCAGTTTCAACAACTGTGACTTCTTCTGTGCGCTTGCAGCCACATTTTTCAACGCTGTGGCCGCAAAGACGTATTCGTTCGTAACAACCAACAGCATCGCTGGAGCCCCTCAATCTCACGAATCAAAGACTCGACTGCGGGAGGATTCTCTGTCTCTTCTTCATCTTCTGGAAGAGATGCAAGCCGATCCCGCAATTCCTGGAGCATATAAAGCTCAGATGCCAATGGCTTGCGATAAGATGAGGAGATTCGTCGACTCGTTGGGTTTGGATTTTCAGAAGACAAATGCTTCAAAGCGTCGAAAGACGTAACAAGCGACATCACGCAGCCTCCTTTCCCTTCATGTCCTTCGGCAGCGCCAGCAGCTTGTGGGGCACTCCCATGGCGAGCAGCGCCCTCAGCACCCGCCTGTTGTGCGCCTGACCGTGGATCGTGCGACTGGCCAGCGGGCGCGACACCCCGGCGGCGCCCGCCAAAGAGGTGATGGTCTCGCCTCTGCGCACCAGTTCCGCCCGAATTTCCCGACTGTTCCGCACGTTGACCATTTACAGCTCCTGTTCCAGCCGCCGCTTCTGGCGTTTGAGGTTCGCGATCTCACGCTCAATCTTGGCGGCCTTGAGAATCTTGAGATCGTCACCGCCCACAAGCTCGAATCCCTGGACGCCCGCCGCGACGCGGAGCGGTTCCGCGTCACCTGTGGCGGCCATGAAGACGTGCAGGGCGTTGTGACCCGGCACGTAGTCGCGCTCCGAGGCGTTGAGCCACTTTTCGAGCACGTCCAGGGAGAGCGTCCGGGCGTTCCGGTTCAGGCGGTATCCGCCCATGGCGGCGATCTCGTTCATCTTGTCCACGATCTGCTCGCGCGACAGCCCACACCGCTTGGCCGCCCGGTTCATGGCGGCCTTGATCAGCGGTTCCGTGTCAGGGACCTGGTTTTCAAACAGGGTGAGTTGTCGCTGCATCCGATCTTCCCGGTCCTTCGGACATTGACCCGGAGCCACCCCCCAGGTAGTTTCCAGCCGTAAGGACACAATCCGTAACTGTTTGCAACCGAAATAAACCTTTTTTGCAATCAAAGTCAATTGCAAAACGGTGTTAAAGTTTGCGAAAATGGTTATATAAAGATTGCCGTGTAATTTAAGGCGGTTAACCCTGGGCGAGGTGTGAAAATTCGTGTTAAAGTTCAGCAATCCAAACGTTAACATATGACTCTAGGCCAGCGCATACGCCAGCTTCGAGGCGACGAAAGCCAAGACGCTTTCGCTAACAGGCTGAATATAAACAAGAATACTCTTGGCTTTTACGAACGTGACGAGCGGACGCCGAACGCAACCTTTGTGGCTGACATTTGCAAGCGGGAACGAATCTCGACGGACTGGCTTCTCTACGGCGATGGCCCCATACGCCGGGGGGAGGCAACGCCTGACACGGCCCAAGACGCGCTTGACCCACAGCCCATTGAAGACGACTGGAAGATGACCGACATGGTCACCATGACCGTGGAGGTTTTGGAATCGGACACCATCTATCGCACGGCTTTAGCAAGCAATATCAGGGCGTTTCATCAAGCCGTCAGAAGCGAGCGCACGCTGGCGAAACTTGAGGAGCGGGTGGCGATCTTGGAGGCGAGAGAAGAACGGTGGGCTCAAATCGAAGGGCGTATGGCGGACCTGGAAAAGGAGAACGCTGAACTGAAGCGCAGATTAGAACGTCAGGATGAGAACACCGCGAAGGCGGTGGGTGACTGAGGGCAACCTTGTACGGCTATTATATTGATATTGGGATAAGCCGGCACTGTCAAAGTAAAAAATGAAGCTTTTGCCTGCTGGCGCGTATCGTAGAGACGTTATGCGCAGGCAGCCGGCAAAATTCTCATCTTAACCTGAAGAAAACCGGAAAATTCGGCAGAAATTCTCAAACTGCCTTTCAGGCCTGGCGCGCCCGGAAATGCCCAGTGCAAGCCACTTCACGGGCGCTGGCCCTCATACCCTCTCTTCTGTAAGGCGGCGCGCGATTCGGCACTGATTAGCGCGCGATTCGGCACGCCGCCTTCTCTTTTCTAACGCGCTTGCGCCGCTCGAATTCGTTCGGTCGCCAGGGCCGCGTATTCCGGTGATAATTCCACCCCTATGAAGCGCCTTCCAGTTTCCATGCAGGCCAGCGCCGTAGAGCCGCCTCCCAGGAAGGGGTCGAGCACCGTCGCGCCGGGCGGGGTCACGGCCAGAAGGTCTTTGACCAGGGGCACGGGCTTGCCGGTGAGGTGCACTTTTTGAGCGGCGTTCACCGCGTGTTTGTACACTCCGGGAAAGCATTGGCGGGTGTGCGGCGTGGCCTTGCCCTTCACGGCGTGGATAACGAACTCCGTGTCCCGTCGAAATGATCCCAGATGCGGCCGGGCGCTCGGCTTGTGCCAGACCACCACGCCCTTCCAGGCCCAGCCGGCCGCCTGTACGGCGTCGGTCATGGCCGGGAGCTGCCGCCAGTCCGTGAAGACCAGGCAGGGCGCGCCCGGCTTGGCCACGCGCCAGCACTCGCCAAGCCAGAGGGACGCCCATATGGTGAACGAGCGCTGGTCTTTGAGGTCGCCCAGCATGGGCGGGTAGGACCGCTTTGTCCCGGTGCTTTGGTACTTGGTGGCCGGATCGGCCTGACGCGCGGCCTGGTGGACGCCGCCGCTTGAATAGGGCGGATCGGTGAGCACAGCGTCCACCGATTCGCCGGGAAGCTCCCTCAGAATCGAGAGAGCGTCGCCGTTGTGAAGTATTCCGTTTTCAAAGACCTCGGTCATGGGAGAACTCCTTGGGGGGAGGCTCCGTGGCCTTCTGGATTGGGGCTCGTGGCCCTCAGGACGTTGAGGGTGTTGCAGCGTGGGCATTTGATCTCGATCTCCACCACGCTGCCCTTGGCCAGAAGACGCTTACAATGGCCGCAACGTATTTCCCTCATTGCCTTTTCTTTGCAGGTTGCGCCGGAAGCTGGTAGCGCTTGAACGCCCGCGCGGGCGGGAGCGCGGCTTCGGCCGTGGCGCGATGTGAACGCATCGCGTCGGTGGGGCGGTTGCCGCCGCCCTGCCGCTCCTCTTTTTTTAGAATCTGGCCACCTTGTCCGCGCCTTCGTCGCATTCGATGGACGCCCGGCAGTGTCCGGGGCCGAAGACGGCGTCCAGCAGGCGCTCCAGGGCCTGGCCCGTTGGGCTGCCGGCGGCGGCCGCCTTGCCGGCCCGGCTGGACACGGTTTCGTCCGGGTCGCCCCCGGTGAGCACGGAAAGAAACTGGTCCAGGCCGATGAGCACGTTCCAGAAATAGCCTCGCATGGTGTCCCCTTTGTTTAATATGGCCGTCTTGGCGGCGTGAAGTCGCGCGTCCAGCGGGCGAAGCCCTTGGAGATGCGCAGGTTGGCGATTTGGCCTGGAAAGTAGTACGGGGCCACGCTCCACAGGCCTATGTGGTAAGGAGCAGACGTTGAGACGCAAAAGGACTCTGCTCCGGTTAGCGTATTGGCATTGAGCGGGATTGCCACACCGTCTTTATATATACGCATCACACCGCCAAGCCGGACCCAAGCCAAATGCGTCCATATGCCTGACGAAAAGGAACATGTTCCTTGCGCATAATACTGTGCTCCGCCTCTCTCGTGTTGAGCCCTGAGGCCGTATCCTCCATAAATCAAGAAATCCATCCGGTTGTTGCCATCGAGATATTGCTGGAGCAGTGCGTAATTGTTCGTGAACGAGCCTGACGGGCAAATCCACGCGTCAACTGTGAAGTCCAGATTTCCGAAATCAAAGTCCGTGGTGTACGGTATCGTCAGGTAGGATATGTCTCCCCGGAAATACAAGGCCTTGGCAATACCGCTCGGCGCGTTCGTTCCGCCTGGGGTCACAACGCTTACGCTATTGTTTGTCACGGTGTGCTTGGCCAAGGAGGCATCCGCCAGGCTGTCGCCGCGGAGCAGCAACTTGACGTAGCGGTCGTTTCGCAGGGCGGGCGGGGTGGTCAGGCGGTGCTGATACATGGTCATTCCCAGACAAAGAGCAGTTCGACCACGGCGTCGGCGCTGTCGCCGTTTGCGCCGGTCTTGTCGGTCTTGATTTCCAGGGCGTCGCCGCGCGCGATGCGGGCCGTGGGCGGGTCGATTTCCGTGGTCGTGGCGAACCAGGCGGCCCCGGCGGCGATCTCCAGACCGTGGCCGTTTGCGGTCGTGACCGGCAGGTCCACCCCGCGAAAGATCGGGGCCAGGCTGCCTTTGGTCGCGCCCGTGTCCGCCGTGCGGGTCCAGGCGCGCATCTGGGCCAACCAGGCCGGGGCGCTTCGCCACAGGCGGGGCGCGCCGTGGATGTCCTCAATGAGCTGGGCGCTGGCCTGGGCGTCCCACTGGCCGGCCAAGTCCACGGCGAACACCGCCGGGGGCAACAGGCCGTAGGCCACGTCTTGCAGGCCGTTTTCCGCTGTGGGCAGGGCCGGGCCGCTCAGGGTGACGAGATCGGCCGTGGCCGTCTCGCACACGTGGTAGGTGTAGGCGTCGTCATGCTTGACGCGAACGCCCAGGCCCGGCTTGAGCACGCCGGTCTTGTCCGTCAGCAGGACCAGGCTCGACGGCGTGGGCGCGGTGGGCGCATAGTCCACCGCGCGGGCCAGGCTCTCCCACTTTTGCGCGCCCCCGCCCGTGCCGGGTTCGCCCTGCGGGCCGGGGTCGCCCTTGGGTCCCTGCGGTCCCTGGGGGCCTTGCACGCCGGGCGGGCCTTGCAGCACGGACACGGTGCCCGGCTGCAAAATAAGCGCGCAGTCCACGGCCGGCACGCTGGCGTGGCGGATGGTGGTTCCCTGGGGGCTGGTGATGACGAACTGCCAGACCCCGCCCTGGCTGCCCAATTCGGTGGGAAACAGCTCCAACACCACCTGGCCGGAGGGGCTGGTCACGCCCTGCGCCTGGCCGGGCACTTCCAGCCCCTGGTAATATTCCGTTGCCGTCAGGGTGGCCTTGACGGTCGCGCCTTCCAGGCCCTGGCCCTGGGCGTCCTTGACATGCACGGTCACTTTCACGGTGGGAATGGCGCTCATGGACTACGCCCCGGGCCAGACCAGGCCGGCCAGCACGTCGTCCACGGCCTGCGGGGTTTGGGCCTCGCGCACGGCCTTTTTGGCGGTCAGGCGCACGGTCTCCACGGCCGCGCCCACCCCGTACCAGGCCCTCGCCTGGGCCAGGATGGTTTCGGCCACGGCCTGGGCCGTGTCGCCGGTCAGCCCCACTTCGCCCACGATGAGGGGATACTTCGCGGGGTCGGGGGGTTCTTCCGCCAGGTACTGGCGGGCCTGGTCCTGCTTGGCCAGGTAGGTCATGGCCCGGCCCGGCGTCAGGGACATGTACGGCGCAAGCAGCGCGTCCGCCTGGCCGTCGATCACGGCTTCGGCCCGGGCGCGTATGGCGTCCATGTCCGCCCGCCAGGCTTGGCCGTCCCACGTATAGTGCATGCCCGGCCTGGGGATTTGCGTACAGCCTTCGGGCATGGGGCCAAGCGCGGCGATGACGATGCGCGTTCCGTCCGCCGTGGAATAGACCGCCTCGCCCCGGTGGTCTTCGACCACGCGCCAGGCCTGGCCGTCGAACACCGCAGCCTGGCCCGGCTCCACGGCCGGCGGGGCCAGCTCGGTGGCGCTTGCGATCATCAGCCAATTGGGGCTGCCGTCGGCGTTGTAGGGCCTGGCGGGCGACAGTTGCGCCGCCCTGGTCCCCGTGAATGCGCCAGACTTGTCGTAGGCGTAGAGCTGCATGGTTTACCTCCAGCGAAAAATGTACATGAGGGCGATGTTGGCCGGGCGCGTCTCCGCTCCGCCGGTCGGGTCCGTGTTCAGCTTGGGCGTGCCGTCGCGGTGCGAGTAGGCGGTGGTGCCGGCCGCCGCGCTGGTGGCGTAGCCGTCCTCTTGCTGGTGGCGGTGCGCCTGCACTTCGCAGGCCTGGGTGCTGGCCACGTGGTCGCCGCCGTCGCGCGTGGCGGCGTCCGGGTCGCGCCCCGCGCCGTGGTCCCAGCCGCGCACGAACGCGCCGCGCAGGTCCGGTCCGCGAAAGTATCCCGCCGGGGCCTGGCCCCACGCGTCGCCCCACACGTCGTACAGGGCCGGATAGTCCAGCTTGTTGAGCGCCGGGCCGTTTGCTTCCATCCAGTCGCCGGTGGCGGGCAGGGCCTCGCTGCCCCAGAGTCTGATTTCCCCGATCAGGCCCGATCCCGACAGCAAGACGATGGCCTGGCGCAGCTGCTCGAAATCGCCCTTGGCCGGGGTGATGCCGGCGGCCTCGATGGCGCGCACCAGATTTTCCTGCACGTCGTTCAGCCACATGGCGCTCACCACCGTGGCCATCTGGGGCACGGACGGGTCGCCTTCCGAAAAGAGGTTGTTCACGGCGCCGGGGCCGTCGATTCTGTGCATGTCATCCTCCGTAAACAAAGTGCACGGTGGTGTGGGCCGGGGCGGCCTGACGTATGGCGCATTCGAGCAGGGTGTTGGTCCAGTTGGCCAGGGGCTCGCCGGCGGCGGACACCCCGGCGCGAAACAGTGTGGTGGGCGTGTCGGACGCGCGCACCAGCCAGACGTATTGCCAGGGCGCGCCCGTGGCCAGGGACCCTCCGGCCCGCGAGCCCGCGCAAAACCGCGCTTCGGAGTTGGTGAGCCGGTCGCCGGCGGTCGAAAATCCGGCCTTGAAGCCGCTGAACTCCTCGATGGTCACGGCGTAGCCGAGCTGCGCCGCCAGCCACACGTAGTAGTCGCGCGTGATGGCCGCCCGTTCGATCAGCGCCACGGTGAGTAAAGCCAGGCGCTCCTGCACCAGCAGGCCGGACTGGCGGCAGTCGCCGGGCAGGCCGTAGGCGCTTTCGTAGTCTTCGAGCCATTCCAGGGCTTGCAGGGGCGAAAGCCCGCGCAAGGGGTCCAGGCTCACGGCCAGGGCCTGGTCCAGCACCGCGCCCTCGGCCGCCAGCTCGGCGCTGATTTCGCCGGTCAGGGCGTAGCTGGCCGGCAGCAACAGGGCCAGAAGATCCGCGTGCCCGGCCATTAGAGCGGTTCCGCCTGCACCAGGCCCAGGCGGGGCCATTCCAGTTTCTGGGCGTCCACGCGGGCCGAAAAGTTGGCCTGGGGCACGCGCACCACCCGGTCGATCACGCCGGGCAGGCCCGAGGCCACGGCCTCGATCTTCGAACGGTAGACCGTGCCGCCGGGGGCCAAATCGGCGAACACCGGCTCAAGCCCGGCCTGAAGCTGGGCCGTGAACTGGTCCAGGCTGGTGAGCTTGGGGTCAAGGCGCGCGGCCACGGTGACGTTCACCAGCAGGGGCGTGGGCGACAGCACCCAGGCGTCCGGGCAGGCGGCCGGGCGGTTGGCGTCCACAACGGCCTGGGCCGCCGCGACGGCTTCGGCCGAAGCCGGGCCTTCCGGCCCCAGCACGGCCACGTCCACGGTGCCCAGGCCCCGGCGGGCCGGTATGGTCCAGGCGCGCGAGACGCCCGGCACGGCCAGCGCCCAGCGCCGGTAGTCGGCCGCGTTTCCCCCGCCCGGCGGGTTGCGCATGTAGTCGAGCAGCCTGGCCAACAGTTCGGCGTCGGTTTCGGCCGCCACCCCGCCCGAAAGTGTGAGCAGGGCCTGGCCCTGCACCCCGGCCGGGGCCTGCACAAAAAGCACGGGCTCGCCGACGAAAGAGGGCATGGCCCCGGCCGTGGCCGCCGTCACGGCCACGGTGGCCTGGCCTTGCGGGTCGATCATGGCCTGGGCCGTGGTGAAAAAGGCGAGATCGGTCAGGGTGTGGCGCACGACCTCCCCGGCCGGAATGACCGCGCCCGGCGTGCCGGACACAACAAGCTGTCCGGTTGCCGCCACGGCGGGCTTGCGGGTGATGCCGCGCAGGGCCGCGTGGCGCTCAAGGTATTCGCTGTCCGCCGTGTCGGGCAGTATCTGGCGCGCGATCCACAGCTGGTGGTGATAGAGCCCGTCCACGGCCGAAGACGTGGCCGTGGCCCGAATGAAGTGGTCGCTGTCCGCGTCCACGGCCGCGTCGGGCAAGAGGTTGAGTATGTCGCGCAGGTACGCGGCCCGAATTTCTTCAAAGGTGGGGATGGTATACATCAGGACACCCGCACCGGATGCTTGAAGGTCTGCTCGCGTCCCGTGGCGTCCACCACGGTGACGAGCAGCAGCAACCGCCCGTCGTGGGGCTGCTCGGCGGAAACGGCCACGGACCGGGCGCGGCCGTCGAGAATGAGCGGCCGCAAGGCCTGCTCGGCATATTGACGGGCCAGCACGGAAATACGCGAAACGTCCTTCGAGCGAGCCAGCTCATGCAGGCGCGACCCTATGGACGGGTCCGCCCACCAGGAGTCCAAAGGCGTGGCCAGGCGAATGTAGACGGCGTTGCCCAGATGGTTTATCCGGGATGCTACGTATTCGCCGGTAGAGGGATTGAGGCCCTTGTCGATACCCATGCCGCCACTTTAGTGGCGGAGCGGGGAGTGGGATAGGTGAAGGGGTTCAGGAAAAAAATGGAATTACCTTAACAAGTCAGATGATGGTTTGTTGTTATGATTGACGTCCACCCAGCTATGCTTGTTTTATTTATTGTCTCCATTGTGTTGCTACCAATATTTGTTTATAATTTTATATTGTTCGCAATTGCAGTGCTCAGACGCACAACTTCTAGCTTGATGAGCAATTTGCTAACTACAACTTCACTATTTGGGCAAAACAAGGACCCAAAAGAGAAAGAAACTGTAAGCACAGCCCTAAACAATCTATGGTCGTCAACGGGAAGCCTGTCAGACATTAAGTCTTATTTTAGGGATAATGAGCATGATGTTGTAATAAAAAAAGTATTTCGAAGATTACTTTTAAGGCACAGCATACTGACAAAGGTTGAGCTACTTACCAAGCAACACCAGGTCTATAGCGCCCTCAGTGAAAAGTTTAAATACGGCATACTCAACAATAGCGCGTTTAGTGATGGAGACGAGCTAAGTGGCGATGGAACACATAATAACGATGGAAAGCAACAATCTATAAACCAGGGGGATGCTACAGAAATCAATGCCACCCCCAACACACATATTGACAAAGACTCGGACGAAAGAAAAAAGCAAACGTCCAGTGATCCATTTTTACTTCTCCCGTGGGATGTGCGGGCGTATAACCTAGCCGTCACGGACCTATTTGTTGAAAAGGCCCTTACATATTTAGCACAAGCAGAAAGATGGTATAAAAGGGCGGGGCAGTCTTGCTGCTTATTTGCAATTTTTGTCATGGTTATTGGGACGTTGTTTGCTATGTCTGCACTGGTACCAGAAAAATTTCGTGATGTAGCAGTATATATTGCACTTGAACACATTATAAGCGAGACTGACACCCCCGGCGGGGGTTCAAGTGTCAAAAAAGACGTTGTGGACTACATAAAAAATGTTCAAAATAGTGAGCTATATAGCAAAAAGGCGACAGAAAGCAGACTTTCTTTTGCCTATGCATTTGTTAAGTCATTCACAGGATACGGCATGATCGTTGGGCTTGTTGTCGCCCTATTCAAACTTGGTAAAACACTGCTTGAACAATATGAAATTATCGCAGAAAGACGACATGCGCTAAGACAGGGTAGACTATTTGTCCATCTCAATAACGGAAAGCTCTCTATAAGCGAACTTGTTAGTGCATTCAATTGGAACTCGTCGTATGAGAACGCCTTTTCGTCGTTTCACTACGATGCACAGGCCCCAATGGGTAAACTATCCAAAGATCTGGTCTCAAGTTTTACTGAGGTTAGCAAAACGTTAGCTAAAGGATTAAAAGATATAAAGATTGCAGGAAAATAATTATACAACAATCAAACTGGCAAACGCCTCCTCCGTCAGCCCACCCCCATCATTCTCCCTATGCACATGATGCCGCAAACTCACGTCCCCACTCACATGATCCCCATCCGCCCGGCTCACCCCGGTAAAGTGCACACTCCCCCGCCACCTGGCTTCGCTTTCCCCGTCGCCGTCCTCTTCCGCCCCCATGTCCCACTCCTTGGCGTACAGGCCCATCTTTTCGGCAGTCATGGAAATGCTCTTCTCCGCCGTCACGCGGAGCTCGTCGCACTCAATCTCGACCACCTTCCCTTCTTTCAACACGATCTTCGCGCCGCTCTGGTTATACACGGCCACTTCGCCGCTTTTCAGCCCATCCATCCTGTACGCCCCGGCTTCGGTGGCCACGATGACGCTGTGCGCGGTCTTGCCGCCAAGGGGCAGCACCACGCACTGCGTCCCCGCCGGGGGCGCGCTGGTGAACCCGAAGTGCTGGAACAGCTCCGCCGCCTGGAGCGTTTCGCCGTGCAGGCCGTCGGCCTGGGCCAGCTGCACGCCGGGCTTCGAGTCCAGGGCGGTGAGCACGGCCCGAAAGGCCCGGCGCACCTTGCCCATAGCGCGGGCGATGCGCGCGTCTATCCGGTTCGTGTCGCCCACAGGTCCACCACCTCGCCCGCGCCTTTGCCCTTCTTGCCCCCGCCCGCGCCGCCGGCATTCGCGCCGGCCGCCAGTTCGGGCAACCACACGCCGTCTTCTTTCAGGGTCAGTTCGGTGACGCGGCCCCGGTCCTTGCCGCCGACAAAGGCCCGCTTCATCAAAAAATACACGCTGTCCAGCCCCAGGGGCTCGCTCACCACGTGCACCCTTTGGCCGGGCTTCCAGGGCGCACCTGTCTGGCCGCCCGTGCGGTGGCCGCGCACCAGGGCCGTAAGGGTCCAGCCTTCCAACCGGCTGTCCGCGAGCTTCTTTTTCGCCCGGCGCGCCGCTTCGGCCGCGTCGTCGCATTGGCCTTCGGCCAGAATCAGCGGCCGATAGCCGGGCACGTCCGCGTCGGTTTCCCGGTGCATGATGTTGTGCCGGCCTTCGGCGGTTTCGTCGCCGTGGCTCTGGCCAAGCACGCTCACTTCGCTGTAGCGCCCGCTCACGTCTTCGCACAGGGCCAGGCTCAAGACGTTGTTTTGCTTGCCGTCAAAGCGCATGGCCAGCGTGGCCACAGGCGCGGCCGCGTAGTCCGGCCCGCCTACCACCAGCGTGCCGTCCGGCTCGCACCAGGCCCACACGCCGTTGGCTTCGCAGGCCTCTTGCAGGGCGTCCCAGGCGGTGACGCCGGGTTCGATTGCCACCTTCTTTTGCCGGCCCGCGCTGCGCACCTCCACCCGTTCCACACCCAAAGGCCTGGCCACCAGGTCCACCACCTCTTGCAGGGTCACTTCCCGCCGGTCGAAGAGGGGCGCGGAACAGTCCACCAGCACGGCCGCGTTGTCCCGGCCGGAAAGGGTGAGGGTTTGGGATTCCTTCGAAACCTCGCGCTCAAGCCGGTCGATGCGCCCGGTGAGGGCGACGTCCGCGCCCAAGAGCACCTCCACCTTGGCCCAGGGCTTGATATCGGCCGGAATCTTCGCGGCCGGTATGCCAAGGGACACGCGCCAGGCGTCCGCCGGGGTGAGCAGGTCGCTTTCAAGGGTGTAGGCGGTCCAGTCGCGGTGCTCGCGGCCGGCCACGCGCACGGTGATGCGGTCTTGGCCGCTATTTGGCGTAGCCATAGAGGGTCTGGCCGGGGGCCACGAAATTGGGGTTGCGCAAGCCGGGATTCAGGCGCTCAAGCTCGCCCGCGCGGGTGTAGTCGCCGTACAGGCGGTGGGCCAAAAGGTGCAGGTTGCAGGGCGTGGGCGCGGCCAGCTCCACCACGGGCGGATGCAGGCGAATCACCTGGCCGCCCAGCTCCTGCACGGCCAGGGCGGCGGCGCGCAGTTGCTGCGTTATGGGATAGGCCTCGTACGTGGGCAAAATGGCCCGGTGTTCGTCCAGGCTGTCTTGCAGGCGCTGGCGGCTCACGCCCACCACGGCTTCCACTTCGGCCGGGGTGAGGGTGGGGTTTTCCACCTGGACGGTCAGAGCGTCGCTGGCGGCCTGGGCCACGGCCACGGCGCTGGCCAGGTTGAGGCTAGCGGCGGCCATGGCCCGGCCCTGTCCGGCCGGGGTGGCCAGGTCCGGGGCGACCGCCCGGCTTGCCGGGGCTTGCGGGGCCAACACGAGCAAAGGCCGGGCTTCGGGCGCGCCGCTTAGGGGGCCGGAAACCGGCGCGCCCGCGTAGGCGGCCGGGGTCATGACGTAGGGCGCGGCCTGGCCGTCGCCCAGGCCGAAGCGGGGCAAGAGGTCGGAAAAGCTCGCAAGGCTGCTGAACTTGCCGAACACGTCGGGCATGGCGGCCACTGCGGCCACGCTGGTCACCAGACGCTTGGCCGCGCCCAAAAGCCCCTGCCCCTGGGAGACGAAATTCGGCACGGCGGGCGTTTCCACCCCGGCGTAATCGGCCGCCTGGGTAAACACCATACGGGCGGCCGAAACCACATCGCCCCGGGCCACTTGGGAAAGCGCGCCGGACAGCCTGGCGCTCCAGTTGCGCACGGCGGAAAGGCTCAGGGTCTGGGCCTGGTCCAGGGCGGTGGTCAGCTTGCCCTCCCCGTTTTGGGCCTTGGCAGCGGCCGAAATGCCCGTGCCGAAGAACGGCGCGTCGGGTTCGGCCTCCACGAAGTCGAGCACCACGGCGCAGTGGTCCCGGTTTTCGGCCTGGTGCTGCACATGGTAGGCCAAAAGGCTCGCGGTGATGGAGCCGAACACCGGGTGGATGAGTTCGCCGGGGCCGGACTTGGCCAGGGCCTCGAACAGCGTGCGCAGCTCGGCCTCGTAGTTCGTGCCGAAGAACACGCATTGCAGGCGTATTTGCCGGGCGCGCCGGCCCAGGTCTTCGACTTCCGCGCCGTCGCGGTAGGGGTATTCGTGGCGCACCTGGGCGCGTTCGGCGCTGTCGTCCGTGGCCATGACGTTGAGGGCCACGCCCTTGTACTTGGCGTCTTGCAGGGTGTCTTTCCAGGCCATTCTAATGCCTCTTGGCGTCCGCCGCGTTGTAGTCGTTCACCACCTTGGCCACCTCGCGCCCGTCCAGGTGCAGCACGGACTCCACCTTGATGACGCCCCGGTCTTCCACCACGATCTTTTTCGCCTGGTCCATGGTTTCTTGCGACGGGCCGAACATCCAGTGGCCCATCTGACGCCCCGCCATGCTCCCGGACCACCAGCCGAGCGCTCCGCCGGCCAGGCCGCCCAGCAGGGCGCCGGGCGCGGCCCCCACGCCGGCGAAGCCCGCGCCGATGGTTCCGCCCGCCATGGCGCCCATCTTCATGCCCGCGATGGCGGCGGCCAGACCGCCCGCGTTTTCGGCGTGACTGATGTTCTTTTGCGCGCGCGAAAGGGCCGGGTTGGCCTCCACGCTGTAGATGTCCAAGCCGGCTAGGCCAACGGCGGCCAGCGGTCCGGCAAAGCGTCCCAGAAGGCCGGGCGCGCCCTTGAGAAGTCCGCCGGCTCCGCGAAGCAGGCCGCCGCCCCCGCCGCCAAGAAGCATGCGCGCTCCGCCGGCGGCGAGCAGCACGGAAGACAGCGTTCCGGCGGCGGTGGTCACTTCGGCTACCGTGGTCGCCAGAACGGGAAATTTTTGCGCCAGGTCCGCCGCCGTGTCCGCCACGGCCTTGAGCGGGCCGGACGTGTCGGCCAACATGCCGGAACGGGCGATTTCCGCTTCGTTGGCCGCCCGCTCCACCGAATAGGCCGTGCTGGCCTTGTAGGTCGCGAAAGACCGGTCCCCCTCGCCCTGGGCGTTGGCCATTTTCCCCTGAATGTCCTTGATGTAGTCCTTTTGGGTGATGGCGGCCAAAAGGGCCAGAAGGGCCTGGCGGTCTTGCACCACCTTGCCGATGGCGCTGGCGCTGGCCAGGTCGGTCATGTCGTTCAATATCTGTTTCTTCTCGTCGCCCTGGGCGGTGTCCAGACGCTTGCGCAGGGCTGTGTAGCGCTTGTCCTTGCCCATGACCTGCTTGTCCACCAGGTCGCCGAAGGCTTCCAGGGGCAGCACGCCCTTGGAGCGGGCCTTTGTGAGCGTGCCGGTGAGGTCGACGCCGAGTTTGGCGAAGTCTTTTTGGGTGTCCTGGCTGTTGAGCTTTTGCAGCAGGTTGACCAGGTTGTTGCCGGCTTCGTCCTTGCCGCCCGCTGTGGTGGCGGCGGCCTGGGAGTAGGCCAGAATCTGCTCGAAGCCGGCCATGCCCTTCATGCCCGAGCCCATGGCCATCATCTTGGGCAGCCACTTGGCCATGTCCTTGAGTTCGAACCCGCCCGCCTGGCCGGCGGTCAGGGCCTTGTCCAGGGCCTGGCCGGCCTGGTCTTCGCTGAAAAACTTGTTCTGCACGCCCCGGATGACGATGTCCGCGATGTCGCCGGACTGCGTGCCCGAGGCCGAGGCGAACTTCTGTATGGTGGGCAAGAGCTTTTGCGCCGCATCGGCCTTGATGGCCCCGGAAGCCAGCATCTTGTCCAGGGCTTCGGCCGCTTCGTCGCGCGTGCCCCCGCCCTCGCGCACGGCCGCGTGGACCGCCTTGACCAGGCCTTTTCGACCGGCCAGGCGCTTGGCCGGGTCCTTTTCGTCGGCATAGGCCGTGTTGGCCATCAGGGTCATGCGCTTTTCAAAGGCGATGGGCTGCCTGAGCGCCGCGCCGGCCACCCCGGCCCCGGCCGCCAGGCCCGCCCCCACCTGGCCCACGCCGCGCATGACGCTTGCGGCCGTGCGGCCGGCCCCGCCGGCGCGGGTCATGGCCCCTTCCAGCCGGCCGGCGGCCTTGGCCGTGTCGTCCACGGCCCGGCGGGCGGCCCTGGCTTCCTTTGCCAATTGCGCCGCGTGCCGGGCCGCAGCGAGCACCCGCTCGCTGCGAAAGGCGTTCACGGCCTGTCCCACGGCTCGAACCGGCGCGGCCGCCTGGGCCGCGTTCTGGCCGATGCGCCCAACCGCCCTGGCGGCCTGGCCCGCGCCCTGAGTGGCGGACCGGCCCAGGGTGTCCATGGCCTTGGCGGCCGCGCCCGCGCCCTGGGTCGTGGTCCGCGTGGCCCGATCCAGGGCGTCAAGCGCCTTGGCCGACGCCCCGGCCCCCTTGGCGGCCTGGGCCAGACCGTCCAGGGCCTTCTTGGCCTGGCCGCCCATTTCGTCGCGCAGGCGCAAAATGACGGATATAACGGTGTCTTTGCCCATCTCACTGCCCCTTGCGCCTGGCCGGGACAAACCGCCGGCCGCTTCCGCCCATTGGGGCCTTGCCGGACAGAACGGCCACGTAGCTTTCGATTTGCGGCATGGTCATGGCGCGAATGTCTTGCAAACGAAATCCCTTGCCCACGAGCGCCGTTTCCAGGAAACGGTATCGCCTCAAGCGGCGCTCGCGGGCCTGAGCTTTCCCGCCAGGAGCTTCTCCGCCTGGTCCAGCACGTTAAACTCGCTGTAGTGCAGGCCGCCCAGCAGCACCGGGGTGATGGCCTCTGCGGGCAGGGTTCCCAGGCGCGTCAGGGTGCGCGCCCAGATGTAGCGCGACAGCCGGGCCGGGCTGGCGTTTTCCGGGGCCTGTTCGATGGCCCATTCCATGTCTTCGAGGGTGGGCATGCGCATTTCGAAGTCCGCATGCGTGACGCCGGCGGCGTCCGTGTGGCCGTAGATGAGCGTGCCGGTAACGGTGGGCATGGGGTGTTACTCCTTGGTGTGGTTGAGGGCCATGATTTTCAAATCAATGCGGGCTTCGTTTTCCACGCTGTACTTGCGGCCGGCCGACTCGCACACGCAGTCGGCGTAGCTTTCCCGCTGGCCGTCTTCGCCCGTAGGATAAACGGTGATCTTGGCCCCTTCCATGGCTTCCCAGTCCATGGCGTCGGTCTTGGGTATGGCCACGGTGGCCGAAAGCTCCCAGGTTTCCACGCCCCGGTGAAAGCCCAGGGCGCGGCCGGACTTGTTCATGGTCTTGACCGGCTTCTTGCCGGTCTGGTGGTCCACCGACAGGTCCACCACCTCGTATTCCTTGCCGTCCACTTCCAGGACGATGGAGCCCACGTATTCTTTCAGGGCCATGGATTAACTCCTTACAGTAACAGGTCGATGCGGCCGGCGAAGATGTGCAGGCCGTTGACCACATCGGCCGGAATCTTGGCGTCCAACCGGTTGGGGTCTTGCAGGTCGCGCTCCACGATGAGCGCGGGCAGGTTGGCCTTGACCTCCTCGACGATCTCCAGCTCCTCGCACTTCAAAAGCACGTCGATCAGCTCGCTGCGCACCTTCGGAGCGGTGCGCGAAGACAGCTTTTCGCGGGGAAAACGCAAAGCGATGCGCTCGCGGCAGGCCTTGCGCAGATAGTCCAGGGTGCGAATGGTGGTCAGGTCCAGAAGCGCGATGTCGGACGCGCCCTGGGCGTCCAGGGTGTAGGTGGTGATGGCGCGCACGATCTGCACCACTTCGCCCGGTCCCACTTCGAGCGGGGTGACGCCGTTGGCCAAAAGCGTCTCCTGCTCCATGCGCGACAGCCGCCTGGCCACGGGCGGCGGGCTTATGCCCGTGAGCGCCAGGGTGTTCAGCGGCCGGGCCGGGTCTTCTTCGCTGGCGATGACTGCGGCGTAGGCGGCGGCCACTTCCAGGGGCAGGCTCTGGCTGCCGGGCAGAAGCGCGCCGGTGATGCGGCCCGAGTTGACCAGGCCGGCCAGGGTGGTCGCCGCCGCCAGCGTGCCCGTGGCGGCGTACACGCCCACGGCCCCGCGCTGTTCCAGGGCGTGGCTCACCGCGTCCAGGTGCTGGCGCAGGGCCGTGAGGCTTGCCTGGTCCGCGTAGGGCGTGACGATGATGTCGTGGCCGTCCGCGAACACGGCGGCCAGGGCCGGGGCGATGTCCGGGTCGATCAAGCCTCCGGCCATGGGCGTGACCACGACGGTCACGCCGGCAACGGCCACGCTGGCCGAAACCCCGATGGCGTTGCCGGCCGCGCCCGCGTTGCGCGCGGTGAGGGTGAGCGTTCCGGCGGCGGCCGTGGCGGTCACCGGCAGCGAAGCGTGGGTGTTGATCTTGTCGGCCAGGCTCTGGGCCATGGCCGTGGCCGTGTCGCCCAGGGCCGTGGCCACTTGCACGGTCTGGGTGCCTATGGCGAGCCCCACCACCCCGATTCCGGCGGCCGGGCCGGTGAAGGCGGCCGTGGCCGTGGCGGCCGCGCTGGCGTCGTCCGCCGCCAGGCCGATGACGGTCAAGCGCAGATAGGCGTTGGCCGTTATGGCCGCGCGGGCCATGAGGTGGGCCTGGCTGCCCGGCCCGAACAGGCTTGCGGCCTCTTCGTCGGAAAAGACCGCCACCGGGGTGAGCGGCGGCTGGGCCGCGTCCGGGTTGGCCTGGGCCACGATAAGCACGCGCTGGGCGTTGGCGGGCAGGGTGCGCACCGCCAGCTTGGTGTTGAACTCGAAGTATTTGCCGGGCTTGCGTATGGAAGCCGGCAAGGTGTCAAAGGCGATGTGTTCGCTGGCCATGGCTTATTCCTCCGTGTCCAGGGCCGGGGTCATGTCCGGGGCCGGGGCCGCGTCGGCCGCGACCAGGTCCCCGTCCGCCAGGCGGCGCAGGTAGTAGGCGCTTGCCGGCACGATGCGGGGCGCGCTTTCGGTGATGTGGCGCCTGGGCGCGCCCTCCATGGGTACGGCGACGCCAGGGCGAGCCTTGACGGTTATGGTGCTCACGGGGTGTCTCCTTGCAGGGTGATGAGGTCCTGGGCGTCGGGCGCGCCGTCATCGGGCATGAGGTGGTAGTTGAGGCCCACGCGTTCGAGCATTTCCGGCTCGGGCGGCCCGTCCTGGCCCAGCACCACGTCGTAGGCCGTGCGCCATTCCACGGCGTAGGCGGCCACGCTGTTGTCCTTGAGCCGGGCGTTGGTCAGGGTGCGGGTGCGGCCGGGCGAAAGCTCTTCGATGTCCAGGCCCATGTCCTGGTTGAGCAGCAGGCGGCGCATGTCGGCGAGCATCACGTACGCGCCCGCCTGGCGGGCGTCGCCCTTTCTGGCGGCCGCCTCGCTGCGCACGGTGCGCGCCGCCGCGATGACCACGAACGTGGCCGCGAAGCGCCAGACCCGGCGCGACGTGTCCAACGGCTTGCCCGGCCCGTCGCCGGCGAAGACCACCCAAAAGGCGGGAAAGCTGCGCACCACGCGCTCCAGCCCTTCGTCGAACTCTCCGCCGTAGGTGGCCACCGTGGGCCTGTAGGGTAGGTTCGCCCCGGCCAGGCGGGCCTTGATGGCCTCTTCGATGACGGCGATCATTCGGCCCCCAAAAGGCGCTTGAACACCCGGCGTCCGGTGGAAAACGCCACGTCGCCCACCGTTCCCGCCTGGCCTGCCAAGCCCGGCAGGCCGGCCTTGCCCGAGGCGATGCGTTCCAGCCACTTGATGGCCCGGTCGTAGCGTTGCTGCACGGGGTCGGTTTCGTTGGCCTGCGCCCCGGTCAAGCGGTAGCGCGCAATTTGGCACACCGCGTCCGTTAGGGCCTGGTCCACCACGGCCAGGGGTAGACGGTACCGGGCCGAAAGGTAGCTGTCCGCCTCGCTCGAAGCGCGGGCCAGGGCCGAAAGGGCCACGGCCTGGTCCACCTGGCCCGTGTTCTCGCGGTCGGTGAGGGCGACCACCTCGTCTTCGCCAAAGGCGGCCAGCAGGTCGTCAACGGTGGCGTACATGGCGGGCCTAGTTGTTCAGCCAGGGCGTGGTCAGAACTTCCACGATGCCCGCGTTGGGGTTGTCGGAGCCGTCGGCCCGCCTGGCCACCTGCACCACTTCGGCGGCCGCCGTGCGCAGGGTGGTGGGCGTCACCAGCAGGTTGGGCTTGACGCCAAGGGGCCGGCCGCCGTCGGCCTTGAAGGCGCACATGGCGTCGTAGGCGGCGTTGAAGGTGTCGTCGTTCAAGGGCTGCTTCGAGCAGTAGGCCAGCTGCCAGAACCCGAAGCCCACGTTGCAGCGGTAGCGCACGCCGTAGCGGTAGACGTCGGTCATGAAGAGCTCTTCGTCGTCGAGCTTGGTCATGCTGGTGAGTTCGGGCTTGGTGCGTTCCTGAAAGATCACGGGCTTGAGCACGCGCGAGGTGTCCAACAGAAACCAGGCCGGGCCTGCGCCGTCGGCGAAGTTCGAAACGGCGGCGGCCGCGCCCGTGCCGTCCACGTTGGGATAGACCGGGTGGTCGGTGTCGAAGAAGAACTGTTCGTCGAAGCAGGCCGTTGCCAGGCCCAGCTTCAGCAGGCCATAAACCAGCTCGTCGGGAAAGCTCTTCACCGCCCGGCCCATTTCGCCGAACAGGGGCTTGTACACGCCCACTTCGTCGTCTTCGACGTCCGTGCGCTTCACGCCCACGGTGGACTCGAAGAGCTTGTTGACGATGGAATAGCCATGGGCGGCCATGTCCTTGAGGGTGCGCGGCCCTATCCATTCCCGAAGCGCCGGAAACTGGCCAAGCCAGCCGTAGGTGTTGGACTTGGACGTGGACGGCATGAGCGTGGCCACGCGGTCCCAGGCGGTGGGCGTTTCGCCGAACACGCGCTGGTATTCGGCCCGGTAGCCGGTGAACAGGGCGCTTATGAGCACCGGAGTGATGATAGCCATCTATTTGGCCTCCTTGCCTTTGGCGTAGTCGTTTTCGGGCATGCCCAGCAGCGCGGCGGCCTGCGTTTCCTCGGTCGACAGGGCGGCCTGGCCCTGAGCGGACGCGGGCGCGACCACGCCCCCGGTCTGCATGGCGGAAAGGGCCGCGATGGGCCGGGCCGTGGCCAGGTAGTCTTTCAGGGCCTGGGGGTTGGCGGTCAGAAGCTCACCGGCCCAGGGCTCCAGGGCCTTGGGCAAACGGCCGTCCGTCAGGGCGGCCTGCATATCGGCGCGCAGGGCGGCCTGGCCGGTTTGGGCTTCCAGCCCGGCCAGCCGGCCCTTGGTTTCGGCCAGCTCCGCCGAAAGCGCGGTCACGGTGGCCACGGGCACGAACCGAGCCGGATCGGGCGCGGCCGCCTGGGCGGTCAGGTCCGCGATGCGCGCGTCCTTGTCGTGCAGCAGGACCGCCAGGCTCACCCCGGCGGCGGCCGTGGCGTCCCCGACCATCTGGGCCTTGAGCTTGTCCAGCTCGGTCTTGATCTCTGCGGCCGTGGCGCTCACCGGCAGGTTGAGCATCCAGCGCAGTTGCGAGAGCAACTCTTCGGACAGGGCGGCCGTCCCCGCCTTTGGGTCTTTGGGGTCCATGCAGGCCTCCATTCGCGTGGTTTCGAGCGCGGCGGCCACGGCGGCCATGCCGTCCAGCGCCGGGTTGTTGGTCAGGGCCGCGTTGATGAGGGTGAGTACGGCTCCGGTTTTCGAGTCGAAGCCGAACAAAGGGGATATGTAGCGGTATTCGTCCGCCTGAATGTGCTGGCGGGCAGCGTCAGTCCATGCTACGTTAGCGAAAAGGCCTTTCGTAGGAATGTATACAAGCGAGTTGATCCACCCGGCGGCCACAGCCTTGTGGCCCTTGTCTTTGGCGGTGAGGGTGTGGTGTTCGTAATCGACGAACAGCGGGGTCTCGCGGGCGGAAACTTGCGCGATGAGCGCAGCCGCGATGTCGGCGTCCATGCGCCAGGTGTCGGCCGTGCAGTCCTTGAGGCCGACGGGCCGCCCGTCGCGGGCCGTGAAGTCGCCCTCGGGAAAAAGCTGGACGTTGCAACCCTCCGGCAGGCCGAAACCCGCCAAAGCGAGTTGCATGGCCAACGCGGCGGTCGCGGCGGTCGCGGTGGTGCGTGGGGTGGTGGATGCGTTGCGCATGCCCGCCACCCTAGTGGCGGCGGGCTATGTGGGATAGGTGAAGGGGTTCAGGAGGGCCAAAATCCTGAAGTAATTTAGCACACGTTTTGCATTCATCAAACCAGGAGAAAAGTCATTATGAATAAATACACCGTCATATCGTTAGCAAAAGATGTGTTAACAAATAACAACAACACAGCGTTAACCCCAACGGAAATATTTGAGAAAGCTCTTGCGTCAGGCCTTGACAAGAAGCTTACAAAGAAAAATAAAAATCCTCTTGCAAACTTAATAGTGCAACTCCGCTATAATGTAGAAAAGAAAGATTCTATATTTACAAGCTCTAGATCTCGACCTATTAGATATTCATTAAAGACTCAATATGCGAATGAAAACAGTGCTTCATTTGAAGAAGAAATTGACGCCGAGGATTCCACACACTTCACCGGCTATGACGAGAGTGGTTTGCATGATTTCTTAACATGGTTTGCCCACTCATCAATGGGTAACACTGGAAATTTAACGATATACACAAAAACAATAAGACACACTACATCAAAAAAATCATCGTATGGAGAGTGGATTCATCCAGATATTGTCGGATTTTCATTTCCATTTTACTATAAAAAGGACTTGCTAAGTGTTTTTAACTCAGGGAATATTGTGACTTTTTACTCCTTTGAGATAAAAAAGGCTATCACGCTGGGAACACTTAGAGAATATTACTTTCAAGCTGTTTCAAATTCATCTTGGGCAAACATAGGGTATCTGGTTGCCGCCGATGTCGACGAAAACATTATACCAGAGCTAAACAGCCTTTCTCTCTCGTTTGGTATTGGCGTTATTAAGCTTGATCTAGAAGAACCTGAAATGACAAAAATCATTTGCCCTGCCCAACTTAAAACAAACTGGGATATCGAAAGGGTGAACTACCTTTCTGGAAAAAATAAGGATTTTAATAAATTCATAGAAAATGTCTATACTGACATGGAATCGCATGATCCTCATGTCGAAAGGTATAACCATGTCGTTAGTTCTGAAGAGCTGAAACAACGTTATTCTGACTGGAGAGATAAGCAAGCCTAATGCTGTTGGGCGAGGCAAGAGGGTAGGTTCATTCAGACCGTTAACCCCCCGTTAGAATCCATCCTACCACCCAAACCCTACCCTCGCCCCACCTCCTCCCGCACGGACGATTCTAACGCCCTTCCCGGCGATTTTTCTTCCGTCGCCTTTCGCCCCTGAAAACACCCCATCCCTCCCCATCATCCCCCCGCCAACACCCGCCGAAGCACGGACGCGGCCGTCTGGGCGATTTCCGCTTCGTCGGTCGGTCCTACGCCCACGATGGGCCTTGCCGGAATATCGCCCCACGGAATCGGCGAGCCGCGCCGATTTCTGCCGAACTGCCCCTTTTTGGCCCCGAAGTGTTGTGTGGTGGCGTAGGGTACGTTCGTGGTCACGCGGGCGAAGTCCGGCCCGTGTTCGGCCTGAAAGCTCCCGGCCAGCATGCCGCTCACCTGCAAGATCGGCCGCGCCCCGCCCCGCCTCGCCACGGTCACCGGCGACAGCTGCGCCCAGGGCGCGCCTGTCGCCGGGTCGCGCTGGCCGGCGAAGGCCCGTTCCGGTATGTCGGCCAGCACGCCCGCCAGGGCGCGACTCACGGGCGACATGTTCGCGCCCAGGGCGATGGCCCGCCCGAGCAGCTCGTCAACGCCTGAAGTGTTTACTTCGATCTCGACCATGGTTATCTTCCTTCTTGTGGATGTGACACGGTAACATTCTCTCGGCCGTAGCACGGGCAGCCGCCCGGAGCGCCATGCGAGGTTTCCGCGCAAGCGGGTGAGGGGCCTCGCCGTCCACAAACGCAAACGCCCTGCCTAGCGCGGGGCGTTTCGTTTTTTCAGGCGGCGCACCACGCGGTCTTTTTCCGCTTCGTCCCGACTCAAGTGCCGCAGGCTCTGCACGTACAGCTCGTCACCCTCCAGGGTGGCCTTCACCACCACGACCAGACCGCCGGGCTCGTCCAGAACGTAAAGCAGCGATTTCGCCCCGTCCTGAAGCAGGTCGCCCGAATCCACGGCCTCTTGCGCCTTGGCGTAGTCCACAGCCGACAAGTCCGGGTGGTTTTTGGCCTGCTTGCCGGCCGTGGCCGGCGACAGCCGCCCCACCTGGGCCGTGGCCCCTATTCTGGCCGCGTCGGCCTCGGGCAGCACCACCAGGGGAAAGTCCCCGGCCGGACGCTTGAGCCACTCTTCCAGCGCGGGGCCGCGCGCCATGTCGCGCACGGCCTGGCGCGCGATTTCGGGCGGGGCGGTTTCCAGCTTGCGCACCAGTTCGCCCAATTGCCCGCCGATCCAGCTTGCGCCCGCATTGGCCGAAAACCCCACGTCCGTGAAGGCCGTGTACCCGGTTTCCGGCACGCGGTAGCCGGTCACCGTGCGCCGAATTTTCTGTCCCGTGGCCCGGTCCCGGCCGATCACTTCCCGCGTGACCATATTGCCCACGCCGCTTTCCGGCTCAAGGCTCGGGGCCTGCGGGTCGGGCGCTTTTCCGGCCTTGCGCCGTTCTTCGGCCTTGCGGGTCGCGTCCTTGCGGTCTTCTTCCAGGCGAAAGTCAGAAAGCGCCCGCACCCGGCAGCGGCAGTTGAAGCCGTTGGGCGGGGAGTGGCTGGCCCAGAAGGGGTCGTCAAAACGAAAGACGCGCCCGGCCAGCACCTTGTGCGAAGGCCGGGTCTTGCCGTCCAGAATGGCCACGTACTGCCACCAGGGCCGGTTTTCCGCGTTTTCCAGCATCTGCTTGTAGCGCCCGGCCATGTAGGCGGTCTGCATGTTCTGGCGGTAGATGAGCTTGAGCCGGGCCGGACTGCCGAGCCCAACCGTTCGCTCTTCGCCGGTACGCGGGTCGATCATGGGCTTTTTGCCCCACCAGCCCTTGGCGCGAAGTTCCGGCTCCATCTGCTTGACGAACCACGCTTCGGTCTTGCCTTCCTTGAGGCAGCGTTGCAGACAGGCTTGCACGTCCTTGAGCATGTCCACCTGCACCATTTTGGCCACGGTGAAGGCCTGGGCGTGGGCGCGCTGGTCCATCTCGCGCCAGTCGAAGGTGACGCGATGGCCCTTGGACTCGAAGTACGCCACGGCGTCCTTGGGGGGCAGGCCCATGGCGAAGGAAAGGTTGACGGGCTTGGGCATCAGGACGCCTCCGCCTGCCCAGGGGTCTTCGATTTTATCGCCACCCCAGCAAGCCATATGGCCAACTGCATGGGGGTGTGCTCTCGTTCCGCCCTTGTAACGTGAGGACGCGAGCCAATCCGCTTATTTGACTGAACAACATGCGTCGGTTCTCCGAGGATCACGGGATATGGCGGGATGGATTGTGGCTCAACACCAACGATATACAGCCAAGTTTTCTTTTCTGCCCGGTGACCGAACCAAAACTGGCAGATAGGCTTGGTCCATCCGCCAAAAGAGTCCGCTCCCGCATCGGGGAGGGGAAGGCCTGCGACCTTCCAGAGCGTGGATGTAGCCGGGTGCTCAAGCACCCCTCCCCACTTCCTGACCATCTTCACGGCCCAAAGCGCGAGGTCCTTCTCACCGTCTCGCGGCTTGGCGAAATGCCTGAGCCTACCCCATGCCCGGCACGGGGGATGAGCCACGACCGGGCACCCTCCGGGCCAGGTGCGCGCATCCCTGTTGATGTCGTAGACATCGCACCCCGTGAGTGTCTTGTAGATGCTGTCAGGGCGGGCGAAGAGGACGGCTACTTGGTTCACGTAGATTCCCCTTCGTCCCGCGCGCTCAAGCGCCCCCACAGCTCCCCCACGAAGAGCGCGCGGGCGCACAGCTCTTCCAGGCCCGTTGCGTCCATGCGGGGAAACAATTCGGCCAGCTTGCCCAGCAGCGCTTCCGGCGTGGTCCCGGCCCGGGCTTCGGACAGGATGGGGGCCAGCAGGTCCCTGGCCAGGGCGGTGAGCGTGGCGTCCGGCACGGCGGCCGCGTCCACGGCGTCCTGGTCGGGGTACAGGCCCGCGAGCGGGTCCGGGTTCGGGGCGTCGGCGGTGAGCGCGGCCGTGGCTTCGGCCTTGGCGGGTTGGTCCGGCCGCGCATCAGGCCCGGCTTTTTCCCCCGAAGTCGCAGCCTTGTTCTTGCGCGCAAGCACGGGCTCGCCGTCCTCGGGCTGGGGTATGCCCGCGCGCTCGTGCGCCCAGCGGGCCGGTATGTCCATCACGTCCACCAGTTTGGGCAGCGCGGTTGCCAGCTTGGCCAGGTCTTCGGGCCGGTTGCAGTCGAACGCGAACACCGGCATCAGCGCCGCGTCGGTCACGCCGTCGTTCAGGTAGGCCAGCGGCGCGCAAAGCTGGCGGGTGATTGTGCCGGCGATCTGGCGGGCGTCCGAACGCAAAATATCCAGCCGCACTTCGTTGTGAATCTCGCCCAAGGCCTGGCTGCCCACGCCCTGGGTGTCCGTGGTCAGGGTTGAGCCCAGAATGGCCTTGCTCTGGCCTTTTTCGCACTGCTCGTGCATGGCCACGAAGGGCGCCTCGCTGCCGCGCGCGGCTTCGTGAAACTCCACAAGCATGGTGTCGGGTATGGCCCCGGCCGCGTCGTGGCCGATGTCGCGCAGGGCGGCGAGCAGGGCCGCGATTTCCTCTTCGTCCGTGCCGGCCGGGTACTTGCCCACGCGCAAGGGCAGGCCGTGAATCTCAAGAAATTCGGCAAAATCCCCGCGCGCGTACTGCTTGAGCAGAAACGTCCACACCAGCACCCGAAACAGCCCCTGCCGGGGAAACCAGCCGGAAACCGAGGCGTGGCGGTGCACGATCCAGCCCCAGGGCCACAGGTCCTGGCCTTCGGGCGTGGCGTCGCGCAGGCGCAGGGTCTGAAAGTCCGGCGCGAGCTGAAAGAGCGTCTGCGACCGATGGTGCAGGGCCACGGGCAGGCGGGTAGCGCCGTCCAGGCCCCATTCGATTTCCAGACAAGAAAAGCCGTGGCCGATGGCGTCGGCCAGGTCGAGGATGGCGTCTTCGAAGTCCGGTATGGACTCCATCTGTTCGCGCACGCGCATGGCCACCGCTTCGGCCCGCTTGCCCCCGGCCCGGCCGGGACGGATGGTCCAGGGCACGGACAAAAGCGCCCGGCGGCGCTTGGAAAGTTCCGCGTGTATGTGCTCGTCACGCAGCTCCAGCTCCGCGAACAGCTCGTGCTGGCCCACGATGTCCCCGGCGTCGGCCGCCTTCAGAACGCTTTCCAGCCGCCTGGGCGTAAGCCCGCCGGTCAGGCTGGCCACGTACTGCCAGCGCAGGGCTGCCAGGCCGGCGGCCTGGGTCTGCATGTCGGGCTTGTCGCCCTTCAGGGCCTTGTAGGCGGCCTGAAGCCGGTCAATCATCGTCTGCAACATCGCGTCGTCTCCTCATAAAGCCCCGGCCGCCGCCCTTGGGCGCGGGCCGGTAGTCCATGACGCAAAAGCCCCGTGTGGCGACCTGCCAGAGCATTTCCAGGCAGTCCGGCCCGTCGTCGTGGTCCGCCTTGGGCCAGTGGCGCAACTGTTCGATCAGGGTGCGCTGGCTGGTGTGCAGCCGTATGCGGCCCTGCTCGAAATAGGGTTGCATGGCCTCGATGCGTAAGCCCTTGTCCGAAATGGGCGTCACGCCCCGCGCCGGCATGGCCAGGCCCCGCGCCGTGGCCCGGCGGATCAGTTCGGTGCGCAAAAACTCCTGAAACTGCACGGCCTCCACGGCCCAGAGCAGGCAACGATACTGCGCGTGAAAGGCCAGCACGTCTTCGATGATGCGGTCGGGCAGCCGCTTGCGTATGGAAGCTTCCACCACGTCGAGCACGCCGCGTTCGCGGCTGTAGCCGCCCACCAGAATGGCCGACGGGTCGCGGCTGGCCCCGGCCTTGCCCAGGCTCGGGTCCACGGCCCCGAAAAAGCGCCAGTCGTCGGGCCGCGCCACCCAAAAGACGATGCAGTTGGCGAACGGCGCGCCCTCGCCTTGCAGGGGGTCGTTTTGCTGCTCGCTGTCAAAGGCCGCGTGGCCGTCCCTGGCCCGTTTGACCATGAGCTTGTAGAGCGGCCTAGCGCTTGGCCAGCTCACCCGCGCGCCGGCCTGCATGGCCTGGGCGTTTTCTTCGTAAAAGGCGCGGGCCGCGTCTTCTCCCCCCGCCTTGTGGCCGCCTGCCTGGCCGTCGCCCGCCTCGCCGCCTGCCTGGCCACGGGCCAAAAGGATCTCTTCCCAGCGGTCCCAAAGGTCCATGCGCTCGGGCCAGGCGAGCACGGCCCTGAACTTGCGCGAGCGCCAGAGCGGGTTTTCCAGCAGCCGGGCCAGCACGGAATCGTAATGGAGAATGGTGCCCACCAGAATGACATCCATGGTGTCGCCGGCCTCGCCCAGGCTGAGCACGGTCTTGGTGAGCCAGGCTTGCAGCTTGTCGCGCTGGTCAGGGCTGCGCACGTTCTCGTCGTTTTCCAAATCGTCGCAGATGACCAGGTCGGGCCGGTGCGGGCCGTGGCGCAGGCCGCGCATGCGCTTGCCCGAGCCAAAGGCTTGCAGCTTGGCGTCGCCGGCCGTGATGACCACGCCCGCGTTCCACAGCCGGCCGGTCCCGCAGGCTTCGGGAAAGTCCATGGCCAGGCGGGGATTGGCTTCCAGTTCGGCCTTGATGGGTTCCAGGAGCGTGGCGGCGGCCTGCTCGAAGGCGTCGGCGATAAGGGGCACGTAGCGCTTGCGGCCCGTGACCACGCACCAGAGCACGAACATCAGACTGACCACGGTGGACTTGGCCTCGCCGCGCGGCGCGGCCACGGCCAGGCGCTGGCCGTCGGGATGGTCCACCAGCGCGGGCAGGGTGTCGTCCAGCCAGGTGTGCAGAATGGAGTCGCCGTGCTTGACGTAATGGGGAAAGTACGTGCGACGAAAAAAGGCGAAGTCGTTAAGGGCTTGGACGCGGCGGCCGGCGGACGCCTTGGGGTCCGGCGAAAAGCCTTCGCACTCGGCTTCGATGGTGCGGCGCAGGCCGTCGGCCAGCTTGGCCAGTTCGGCCAGAAATTCCTTGCGTTTGAGCTTCACGGGCGGCCCCTAGCCGAAGTCCCGCGCGATGAGCGCGCCGAAGGGCTCTAAAATCTCCACGAAGGCCGGGCCGTGCTGGGGGTAGTGCTGGCGCACGAACCCGCCCAGCTTGTCGAGCACGGTCAAGGCCGTGGCCAGCTCGCTGGTTTCGGGCAATACGCGCTTGCTGGCCGCCACGGTCTTGTTGAAGCTGTCCGCCAGGCTGGCCAGCATCCTCACCTTCTCTTCGGCCGCCAGCTCGCCGCCGGCGATGGATTCCATGAGCGCCTTGTGCTGCACCACGTAATCGGCCAGCATCTGCCGGGCCACGGCCTCCATGCCGTCGCCGGCCAGCAGGGCGGCGGCGCGCAGTTTGTCCCAATCGTCGCCTTGTTCCCTGGCCTGGCGTTTCCAGCGCGCGGCCGTGCCGGCGGGCACGTTCACCTTGGCGGCGGCCGCCTCCAGGGGCAGGCGCTCGAAGACGTAGGCGGCGCGCACGGCCTCGCGCGTGTGCTTGTCGTGGGCCACGCTACAGCCCCAGAAACTTGGCCTTGATGTAGCCGATGGCCACGGCCACCACCCCGCCGGAAACCCCGCCGGCCACGGCCCCGGCCACCACGGCCCGGCGTTCCATGCTGCCCATGCGGGCGTCCAGGGCGTCGAGCTTGTGGTCTATGCGGTAAAGCAGCGCAAGCTCCGGCGTCTGTTGCTTGTTTTCGGTCACGACTTGCCCCCCATGCGTTCGAACACGCGGTCCACCTTGTCGCGGATGGCGTGCAGTTGTTCCAACATCTCCGCGCGCATGAGCTGGTAATCGTCCCGGCGCACGCACACTTCGGCGGTCTTTTCCCGGTGGCTGGCCAGGTCGGCTTCCAGCCGTTCGCACCGGGCGGCCAGGGCCTTGTGCTGGTCCTGAAGGCTCTTGGCCCACAGGCCGCCAAGGCCGGCCGCCACGGTCAACAGGCCGCTCATGATGAGCGCGGCCAGGCCGGCGGCGTCCATCAACGGCCTTCCTTGGTGAGTTCGGCCAGGGCGGCCAGCTGCGCCCGCATGCCCCTGGCCCAGGCCCCGTAGTCGCGGGCGTGGGCCAAGAGGTCTTCAGGCGTCACGGGGCCAGAAAGTAGCCCGGTCCCAGAGGCGGGGGTGGCGCTTCCAGCCTGGTCATTTCCGCCGGAACCGGCGCTTTCGGGCACGGCGTCGCCGCCGTAACCGAGGGCTTCATTGTACAAGCCGACAAACTCAGGGCCAAAAGTGCAGCCAGAAGCAGCTTTCGCGGCATTTCGTATTCTCCGGGTGATGTCTCGGGTTTGCGTGGCCAGTTTGGCCTTGGCGTCTCCAAGCTGGGCCGCCAGGGCGTTGGCGCGGGCGGTTTCGGCTTGCAGACGCTCACGGGCCTGGCGTTCGGCCTCGGCCACGGCCTGGGCGTACTGCGCCTGGAGCGTGGCCACCTCGACCTGGCGCGCGGCGTCGGCCCGCGTCCATCCGGCCCGGTAGCCCCCGGCGAACAGGGCCAGGGCGCAGGCCAGGGCCAGAACCGTCTTGAGGGCGGCGCTAGTCATGGCACACCCCCTGGCCCCAGCCGGCGGCCACGTAAAGCGGGGTCAAGACGTTGAGAATGCGGCGGGGATAGCCTCGGTTCTCCTTGAAATTGGCGGCGGACCGGCCGGCGTTAAACCGCTCCACCGAATTCCACCATTCTAACGGGTCCGCGCCGTGGCGTTCGGCCAGGGCCGCGTCGCGCCGCACCCAGCCCAGGCCGCCGTTGTAGGCGGAAAGGGTCATGGCCATGCGGTGGCAAGGGTCGGCCGCCGTCACCCGGTCCCACAGCCAACGGTCGTAGGCCGTGAGCGCCCGCAAGGCCCAGCCGGGGTTGCAGGGCTGGTTCGCGGCCAGGTCGGGCACCACGCCCGCTATCCACTTGGAAGTGGCCGGCATGAACTGCGCCATGCCCTGCGCGCCCACGGGGGAACGAGCCGTGGCCCGCCAGCGGGATTCTTGATGGATTTGCGCGGCGAAGGCGGCCGTGGGGGCCGAAAGCCCCCAGGAAAGCCGGGCGCACCGAATCAGGTCGCCCCGGTAGCGGGCCGCGTCGGCAGGGATGGATTCGGCGCGGGCCAGGGAGGCCAGCGCGACCAGGGCCGCCAGGGCCAAGCCGACACCCAGGCCGAACCAGTAGCCGCGCCAGACCAGTCTCGCCAGCCTGCCCGCCTCGCGCGCGGCGCAACGCAACCAGCGGCGCACGGCTACAGCCCCAGACCCACGGCCAGCATGCACAGGCCAACGATGAGCGCCCGACGGATGAGCGCGGCCGCGAACACCAGCTGGTAGCCGTCGGCCACGGCGTGGTCCGGCCCGCCCGACTTGTGGCCCGGCGCGGCCTGCCAGATGGTCAACAGGTAGCCATCAGGGCGCGCGTAGGGAAACAGCCAGACGTCCAGCCAGTAGCCCACGTACCCGGCCAGAAACACCAGGGCCAGCTTGTAGGCCGCCACCTGAAGCTGAACCGCCGCCCCGGCGGCCACCACGCCCAGGCAGGCCAGGGCGGCCAGGCCGCACAGAACCATGCGAAAGGGATTCGCGCCGGCGCGCCGGTCGCTGTAGGACGCAAGGGTGGCCCTGTAACGCCAGACAAGCCAGGCCACGCAAAGCGCCACGCCGGAAACCAGCAGCAAAGGGAAGATGTGGGTAAGCATACCGCCTCCAAAAAAGGATGTTTCGGGGCGGAAAATGTTTCCGCCCCCGTAGCCGCCTCAGTAGGCGGCCAGCGGGGGCGGCGATAGGTGAAGGGGTTCAGGAAGGCTGGTCTAACGCATTACGACATATCTAAAACAGTGCGTCAATTGTTGTGGGCCGCCCAGCGGATTGTTATCTCTGGCTATTCATAAACCTTACACGCAATGAAGACCCAAGCGATGAGCATCGCAATAGGAACTAATGCTGGTGAAAATCGAGCTGCAAATGAAGAGTGCCGACCAATCCTTCCAAATGTAAATGTTTTTTTCAACCTATCATTTTCGCAGTTGTCAATGAGATCGACCAACTCTCCAAACCATAGATGATGCATCCATGACGCAGACATAACATTGATTACGGTAGACAGGGATGAAATAAATCCAATTAAAATTATTATCAAAACAACATGGCCTATGTCTAGGCGCCCAATATGCCAAGACTGTCCAACTGGCGTATTGTTGTCACCGTATATTTTAATTGTTGCAGCCAATACGCCAAGAAGTATGCCATTTGCAGTAAAAAACCAACCTAGCCTTTCATTTGTCCATTGCTTCTCCAGCTTGCAAGCAGCGACTAAGCGTCTCCACCTTGTGTCAATATCTTTGATGTCTCCTGACATGCCTGTACACCTTCCTGTTTCATGTTTGATTCCAGAAGATGACGATTGTCTCGCGTTACTGTAGCGATCAATAGCTATAGGTAACAATAAAACAGCAACCAACGAAAACGCTGCAACCGACGCATGACAAGTGTCATACGTACCGCGCAAAAACCAAGTCATTGCAATTATAATTATAGACCAGACGAGTGACATTGCCACAGGAAGTCTGTCCATGCCGACGCAAAGCGAAGAAATGTCGTTTATTTCATTTCGTTCTTCTTCGTTGAACTCTGTATATTCACTAATACTCCTTCTGCCAGTCAGCGGCGGCCATTCGGCAGGACCGATACGTCCGGTAGATATAGAGCTAGCTGATCTTCTAAACCATAAGTCACAGGCTCTAATTTGACGCAAGGCCGCACTCATTCCAGAACGAAGTAAATACGAAGAATAAATTCCCAACACAGGAATAATGTATTCAATTGAGACAAGTAGTAAAAGATATTCTTTGTCTTTGTTTTCGATTAGCTTTGCAGCTATTGCACAATAAGAAGCAAAAAGAAAACCATGCACAGCAAGCGCTGCAGTAGTCCTGTGGTGAATAAGATCATTTTCTAGCTTTATCATTTGAAACGCACTATTCCAGGCATCTTGACACTCTTTTGCCATACAAAAATAACCTTCCGTTAATGCGTTAATATGGCCTACAACCAAAGGCTAAGGCTTTTCTACGACTTCCCACAGGAATAGCCATGAACCATAAACACCCACAGACACCAAAGCCAAGCAACAGCCATAAAAGGCTGCCACCTGATTCATCCCAAAATTCCCCTAGAATAATCGGCATTGCGCTTCAGGCTGTGTTCTTGCTTTAAGAATATTCCAAATTCTTCTGTCAGAAAGTTTATACTTCATGGCTAAGCCGTTGACAACATCCGTACTCGACCGCCCGGACTTGATCTCGCGCACGAAGGCCGCGTTGATCTCCGCGTCACGGCGGGCCTGCATGGCCCGCGCGCCGCGCGGTATGTACAGGTCTTCGCCTCCGAAGTGGTAGACCAGCAGGTCCGCCGCCTCTTCGCCGATGACCGCCGCCAGCATGCGGTAGCGCACTTCCCCCTGGGCGTTGGCCCGCTTGGGCACGGGAAACGTGGTGCCGCCCAGGGCGCGAACCAGCCGCGAGGCTGTCTCGTGCCCCAGGATCGGCGTCACGTCTTCGAGGTAGGAGGATTTCGCTTGTCCCGACATGCTCTACGTCCCTCACTCCGTGGGGGCGGGCTTGGCGTTCTTTTCGTGAATCGCGTTCAGGGCCGAAGCGAACACTTCGGCCAGCTTGCCCGCCGCATCGGGCTTCAACGGGTCCGGCAACACGATGCAGACCGCGCGCCCATTGCGCTGGGTGTCCACCACCGCCAGGCCGCCGCCGAACGCCCGGCCGGGCTGAAAACGCCTGGCCGGGGTCACGTGGGCCTGCCGTGGCGCTTGGCGTCCTTGACCAGGGCCGCCACGACGCCTTGCAGCTCGCGCACGGTGCAAAAGGCCAGGCTGTCGCGCTTGTATATGCGCCGGGCTATGGCGTCGGCGTAGGCGTCCGGCCGTTTGGCCTCGGCCAAAAGAGCGGTGATCTTGCCCATGAGCGGGGCCTTGTGCCTGGCCGGCTTGGGCGCGGCGGCCTTGCGGGCCGGGGCGGCCTGCCAGCCCAGGCGGCGAAATTCCGCCACCACGCGGGTAAGCTGGGCCACGGTGCAATCACCGGAGCTTTCCACGCCTGCCACGCGGGCGAGCAGCGCCCGGTAGGTTTCCGGGTCCTTGTCAAGACCAAGAGCTTTCTTGGCGATGTGCACCTTGGCCAGCAGGCTATTGCGGGATTCAACGCGCATGGGTCACTCCTTTGGCCGGGCCACGGTGAGAAATTCCTGCCCGTGCGTGAAGCCGTCGGGCAGCACGCACACGCGGTCGCAGCCGGGGCAGACCGCGCCGTACGGCCCTATCCAAGCCCGGTGCAGTCCCTTTTTCGCGCACTGCTTGTAGCCGCCGGCCGGATGCACGCGGCGCAGGGTTCCGGGCTGGAGATCGGCGGAAGCCAGATAGATGCGGTGGTGTTGTTTGGGCACGGGAACCTCCTTCGGCTGCTCGTCAGGGCCTGACCGCCACGCCAGACCGACCGCCCGTGTGGGGCGGTTTCGCGTCACAGGGCCGCCAAATCCAGGGCGATGGGCACGTACTTGCCGTCCGCGCGGCGCTCGTACACGCGCAAATAGACCTTGCTGCCGGCCACCCGCAGGCTGTCGCTCACGGCCTGCATGGCCTGGAGCCACCGCGCGTCGGTTATGCCCAAGCGCCGCAGGCCAAGCACCCGGCCGGTGTTGATTCTTCCGGCCTGGTCCACCTGGAAGGCGTCGTTGATAAGGGCCTTGAGTTCGTCCCGGCTGCCTTCGGTCCATTCGGTGATGCATTCGTCAATGAGCGCCTTCGCGGCCTGCAAGCGCTCGTCAAACATGAGGGTTTCGCTCACCTGGCGCTGCACCTTGTACCGGCCGTCAAAGGACACCAGCGTCAGGTTGCCCTTGTCGCCGCCGATTTTGACCCCGTACTGCTCGGCCGACAGCTGGGCGAAGGCCGCGACGTCGCCCATGGAATCGGCCAAAAAGGTCTCCATGGTCGCGCGCACGCCCCGCGCCTTGCCCACGATCTCCAGCACCAGCGTGTTGCGGGCCTTGTCCACGTCCTTGACCAGGGCCACGGGCACCAGGCGGCCCTGCGCGTCTTGCATGTAGCCTTCGAGTATGGCGGGGGCGGCGCTCATTGAACCACCTCCGTGCGGTTCGGCCGGCCCATGGGCACGGCCAGGGTGGCCAGCTCCAGCCGGCGGGTCTGCCGGGCGGCGTCCACCAGTTCGTTGTAGCAACCGCGCAGGGTGGCGGCGGTCTCGCCGTCCACGGCGGGAATCACGGCGGCCAAACGCGTGGCCACGCTCAACAGCTTGTCGCTGGTCATGATGCGTCCCTCCCTTGGGGTGTTTGTTGGGGGTTGTGCGGGCAGGCCTGGCAGGCGCGCCAGAGGCGAAGGTCGCCTGGGCTACTTGTCGGCATCTTGCCGGAGTTGGCCGCGCATCTGGCGGGGGATACCGGGAACCCCAGATGCGGGCAGTCCACCGTGCCGAGCACGGCCAGGACCGTGGCGGCCAGCTTGTCCGTGGTTCCGGGGTACTTCCCGGACAGGGCCAGGCTCACGGACGTGCGGGCATAGCCAAGCCTGCGGGCCACGGCCGCGATGGAGGTCCGGGCGGCCTCTTCTTCGAGCAGGGCGAGCCAGTCACGCTCACGCATGGCCGGTTCCTTCTCTGCGACTTGCGACCAAGTAAAATTCGCGCAACAGATCAACAGCCGAATCAGAGACTTCTTTCTTTCCAAGCAACAAGCTCACAACACCGCACCACACAACGGCACTAGCAAGATCTGATTGCGCAATGCCCATGTTCTCATAACTCGGTGCCGACTTTAAACGTTGAAGCGTCGCGGCCAGGTTAACGCACGCTTTAATGCATTCCTCAATGACGAACTGTCTACCAAACGCCACAGTCAAATATTGCATCATGGATTCAGTTCTGTTCATAGCCGGGACTCCTCGTTTCAAGAATGATGCATTCACCCGTATTATGGTCCCGCAATGTCCGGGCGGCCTTGTTCCAGGCCGGGGCTTCGGGACCGGTGTCATGGTCGCGCCGCAAGCGCCAACGCTGCTGGCCGGCTTCCCCGCGACGGGGCAGGCGCTGAAGGTATCCGACGGACTCCAGAGCCCGGACGTAGCTTTGCAGGTTGTTTTCGGCATGCGCCTCGGTGCCGTCGCACAAGGTGTTCAGCATGTCGCTGACGCTGAACCCGTCGCGTATGCGCATGAACCGCCACGCCTTGGCCCGGAGCGTATTGCAATGCCGACTCGTCGTGTCGCCATTGCAGGGACCGGAAGTGAGTTCGACGCCGGCGGCAAGGGCCGCGCGCCCTTTGGCGGTAATCTCATGGAGCCCGGAAGCAGTGATGATGAGTCCACGCCGGCGCAACGCGCCCAGGCAGCTGGATATGTCGCGCGAGGGCCTGCCCAAGGCGCTGGCGACCTGCCGCGTCAGGCGCGGTCCGTCCGCCAGCGCGCTCAAGATGGACAAACCGTTCCAGGCCATCTAACGCCCCCCGCCGGACCGGACGCGCTTGGGCGCGCGGGTTTGCCAGTCGAAAGACAGGTCCACCCCCTCCAGGTCGGCGACGTCCACGTGATCCTGCCCGTTCAGCTTGGCCAGGCGTTCGATGGAGGCGATCACATTCAACACCTCGCGCATGCGCCCCCCCGAGATGCGATGCACTTCCGCCTTGAGCGCGTCGGTCATCTCCACTTCGGCCAATTGGGCGCAGGCGTGGGCCACGTCCGCCGGGGTTGCGGGCTTGAACTCCACCACCTGGGCGATGCGGCCGTGAATCTGCTTGTGGCGGGCGATTGACGACTGGATTTTCTCCATGCCGATGAGCACGACGGTGACTTCGGCCCGGTCGGAGATGTCCCGGATTTTTTCCAGGGCCTTCGCGCCGTTGTGCAGGGTGAACTCGGCTTCGTCGATGACGATGGGAATCTGGGCTTCCACCACCCGCTCAAGCAGCCGCTCGAACAACTGTTGGGCCGTGCCGGCGGAGTCCACCCTGAGCTTTTTGGCCAACTCCACCAGGAAGTACCTGGGGCTCCAATCGACATTCGCCCGCAAGAACACGGCCCCCTCCTCGGAGGCCCACCGCTCAACGATGCAACTTTTGCCGTAGCCGGGCGCGCCGTGCACCAGCATCATGCCGGCTTCTTTCGCGCCCCTTTGCTCCACGGCCTGGATGCCCGCCGTGAAGCGGCTGTAGTTCTCGGTCTTGACGAAATGCTCGCGCATGACTTCTCCCCTGATTGCCTAGTGGTTGGTTGCCTGGGCGGCGGAGCCGTCCCAGGCGATCCCTTCGTAACGGTAGTAGTCGTGCAGGTCCGCGTAGTGCGGAGACCGCACGTAATCGGTCATCCAGCCGTGGTCCGCCTCGGTCCAGCGGTCGCGGTTGCGCATGAGCCAGGCGTAACGCTCCTGGATGCTGGTGAAGAACGGACGCTTGGCGGGCATGGAAACTTCGGCGGATTGCTGTATGGGCAGGTCCAGAACCTGCGCTTCGGGCTGGCGGGTGAGAGAGTCCGCCACCACCGTGACCGTTCGGGGCGCTTCCGCAACCTGGATGGTGGCCCCCGGCGAAATGGCCGCGACCTTCTTCCCCACCCTGGCGAGCTGGGCCTTCTCGCGCTTTTCCAGGGCGGCCTCCACGCGGCTTTGAGGGAAGTACGGAATGGAATTCCCGTCAAGCGTGGCCGTACAAATCTTTTCGCCCCTGGTGGTCCAGGCGTAGACCTTGGAAGGGTCCCAGATATCGTAGCGCACCTCCACGTACTCCTTGTGGAAGTCGGCCAGCTCGTCGGCGTAGTAGGTGCTGTTGAAGATCTGAATCTCGCCGTTGCGCACCTGACGTGGAAGCCCCGGCATGAAGAGTTCGTCCCGGATTGCCTCGGGCACGCGCACCGGCTCCCAACCGCGCCGCAGGAAGCCCTCCCAGGCCTCGTTGGGGGAAAGATGTCGCCGCCGTCCCGTGGATTGGTCCTCGACCTTGGGCAGGCCCCGGTGCGGCGCGGCGTTGTATTCCTCGACGCGGACCAGCATGGCGGCCTTGAACTCCTCCCAGGAGGGCAGAAGGCTGGACTCACCCTGCTTCCGCGCCCGCGTGATGTGGAACACCTTCTTGGCCGCGTCGGGGTCCATGTCCGCGTGGCTGCATGTGGCGAAGCGCTTGGACACCGGTTCACAGACGGTCTGCACGGCCCGCTCCATGAGCCCCTTGCCCTGCGGGCGGCCGGGGATGGAGTGGGTCATTTCAATGCCCAGGCGGTCCATCATGCCCGAGCCTTCGGCGGTCATGAGCTGGTTGCAGTAGCCCGAGCCGTTGTCCGTGTAGAGCATGGCCGGTATGCCGCCGAACAGGCAGGCCATGCGCAGGGCGTCCAGAATCACGTAACCGCTTTCGGCCAGGCCAAGAGAGAGCCCCACGCACCTGCGCGTGGCCACGTCGATAAACAGGGTCACTTCCGGCTTGAAGGGCTGGCCGTGCAGGGGATGTCTGATCTCGGCGTCGAAGGTGGTGCCGTCGGCCGTGTAGATGTCCGTGGGCCAGAGTTCGTCCGTGCTGCGGCGCTTGTGCGGGCGCAGCTTGAGCAAGGCGTTGCCCGTGGCCCGGCCGGCCTCGCGGTCGGGCATGGCCAGTTTGTCCAGCCAACGGCGCACCGCGAAGATGGAAGGGGCCTTGCCCGGCCATTCGGCCTTGAAATCCTTGTAGGCGTTGGTCATGGCGGGCTTCTGGGGGCGCTGGTAGTGCGCCAGAAAGGCGTCCGCCCACTCTGGCCAGTGCATGTCCTTGCCCTTATGGCGCGGGGCCAGCGCGGCCTCGCCCCCTTCGGCGAACTTGGCGCACCAGTCGTAGAGCCGGCGGCGCGACAAGCCCCGATGCGCGCCAGAGCCGAAGCGGTCGTTGGCCACGCGGACAAGTTCGGCCAGTCTGGGGGCCAGGGAGCCGTCCTCAAGCGCCTGAAGCAGGTTGCGGATGGCCTTTTCCTTGCCCACAAGAGCGGCGGCGCGTTCGATCTCGCGCACAAAGGCCAGCCTGGCCAAGGCGGTTTCGCGCTGGCGCGCGGTGAGGCCGGAAAGCGGGGCGGCGGCGGGGATGGCGGGGGCGGACGTTTCGGCCAACATCGCGGTGGCGAAGGCCTGCCGCGCGTCGTCAGGCAGCGACCCCACGGGATAGAGACGGCGCTTGCCGCCACGGCAACGGACTTCCTCAAAGACCCAGGCGTCTTTGACGGCCCTGGCCCGAACGGCGCGTTCGGACACGTTGAGCGCCTGCGCGATGTCTTTTGCCGTGACCATGTTCTGACCTTGCATTGCTTTGCCTTTCCCGCTTGAAATCATCACGCGCCGCCGATGCGTTTCGTTTCACATCGCCCGACGAGGACAGACTGACAGTTGAAATACTTATCAGCACCGCACCGCAACTGCTTAAAAAGCAGTTCTGTGTTCACTTGTTCACATTTTTTGTGATTCTCGCACGTCTTGGAAGATAAATGCGTTCAACTTGACGCAAATAAAGAACAAACGGAGAAAGCATCTCCACTCTATCCACCTTTCCATAGGCGTATAACAGCAACGCATCGCCGTCGCAGTAGAGATACCAGGCCGACCCCTCAGGAGTTTCAGGCATGCCGGTCGCGCTATTGAAGATGTAGCCACGCGCAAGTACGATCCTGATGTCCAGCCTGCCGCCCGCGTTCTTAAACGCCGCATCCAGTTTCCTTGGCAGGTCCTTCTCTTTGCCAGGCCAGATGGCGGACCCTTCCTTGCGTGTCGCGGGAAGACACATCCCCACGGGAGCCAGGATGCTGAAACGCCTCTGTATCTCCAGGAGCGTGCTCACGCTGCCTCCTTTCCTTTCATGTCTTCCGGCAACACCAGCAGCCGCACGGGGCACCCCACACCGAGCAGAGCCCGAAGCGCCCTGCGATTGTTGCGCTGACCGTGGACGGTTTCCGAGACGATGGACCGAGCGACGCCGGCCTGACGGGCCACCTCGGAAACCGAAATGCCGCGTTCCACCATCCAGGCGCGAATTTTCCTGCCTTCACGCTTCATAGTTCCGTCTCGATTTTGCGTTTGCGCGCCCGCAGGCGCTTGATTTCCTGTTCCGTGCGCGCCCACTCCAGAAGCTTGGCGTCATCGCCGCTGATGATCCGCCAGCCGTTCCCGTGCGACCTGGCCAGCAGGTCCAGCGGCTCGGGGCTGCCGAACACATGACAGAAGAGGTTGAGCGCGCGAACGCTCGGCACGTAGTCGGGTTCCTTGGGGTTGAGCCACTTTTCGAAAGTGGCCAAACCAAGCTCCCGAGCGCTACCCGCAGCCAGGCGCACGCCGTAGCGGCGCGAGGCCACGTTGAGCCGGTCGACGGTTTCGGCGCGCGACAGCCCAGAAGCCTGAACGATCCGATCCATGGACACGGCGATTTCCGCGTCAGGATTGAGTTCTGGCAATTCCAGCAAGCTGAACTGTCTGGCCGTTGGCTTCAAATCTGTAATCTCCGATCCAAATCTTTCCAGGCGTCGGACATTGCGTGGCAGCGCCGCGCCTGCTAGCTACGTTTGACGCGGGTTAACCGTCGCCCGTAAGCAATGCTTTAGGCGTCTAAACTTTTATCGTCAACAAGAAACTTCTGCTTCCGGCTTTCGCGAAAGCAAAAGTTCAAGAGTTCTGACATAACAATTTGAAATGATAAATAATACGTCTAAAAACAAAACTTCCGGCTTTGGTTCCGACTTTCCTGAGGAAAGCCGGAACCGGTTTAAAGCGGCTTTAGATAGGCTTGTTCAGGCATCTGGCGGTGGGGATGCGGGCAGCTTGGCAAATTTCCTGGGAATATCTCGGCAAGCCATCAACAGCGCGACCGCAAAAAATAAAATTCCGCCGTCATGGTTTGTAATCGTTGGAGAAAAAACTAATATTTCGATTGATTGGCTTGTCACAGGCGAAGGTCCTATGTTTCGCGGCAACGCGAAAATTGCGCCGGCAGAGGCGCAAAAGCCAAGCATCGCCCCGCCGGGCAATCTGCAATGGATGGCCCCGGAAGCCGCATCAGCCATGGGGTACAGCCTTGTGCCCAAAGTAAGGGCGCGTCTGGCGGCCGGAACGGGAAGCCTGGAAACAGAAGGGGATGTGGTAGGGTACTACGCCTTCAGGACCGAATTTCTACGGCGCAAGGGCTGCGCACGCAAAATGGTGATGATGGACATTGCCGGCGACAGCATGGAGCCGGAAATCAAGGACGGCGACACCGTATTGATTGATGAAGCCCAAAACGAAATCATTGCAGGCGGGCTATTTGCGGTAGGGATAGACTCAAACGTGCTTGTTAAGTACGTCGATGCACTGCCAGGGAAGATTATTCTGCGTAGCAGAAATAACAGCTACGCGCCGATAGAAGTGAGCATGACGGGAGATTTGGCCGATACCGTTAGAATCATAGGCCGAGTGGTTTGGAGTTGCCGCGAGTACGTGCGTTAAAACCAAACTCGCTCAAAACCCTGTCAAAACGCTATCAAACCAGTGCCAAAAACCTCGCATTTTTCTCTCATTTTCAACCAATCAGTGCCAAATCGCTTTCGCGCCAGCAGCCGCCGGCGAACCTAGGCGTCATGGGCCTTCCCAGGCTTTTTGCCCCTCTTCTGACTAGTGCCAATTTGGACGCCCCCCCGGTTCTTCCCATTCTTTTCTGAAAAAACTACCAGGCACAATTTAGGCACATAAACGAGCCATAACGAAAAAAGGGGCTAGACTGTTTAGCCTAACCCCTTGTTTTCTTTGGTGCGCCAGGCAGGATTTGAACCTGCGGCCTACGGATTCGTAGGCATATACCCTGAGCTTCACAACCTCCTCAAAAGATTGGAACAATCGGGGATCATTGAAAAAGAATTTCCAAGTCTTAGCAGGAATTTTCCAGGTTTTGCCGATTTTGGAGGAAAAGTCCCACACCAAGTCCCACACCAGAATGGTTCAACAGGGGCATGGCGAGCTGATGCGGGACGACATTGATCGTCTGAACTTGCCATGCGCTCTTTGCACAGTTATAATATTTGTAACAACGCAAATGAGGAGTGAACCATGCAAACTCTCAAAGTCCGCAAGGTCGGAAATTCGCTCGGGCTTGTGCTCCCCAAGGATGCTGCGTCACGGTTAAATGTGCGCGAAGGGGATGTGGTCTATCTGACGGATGCCGAGGATGGCGGATTTCGGTTGACGCCACTCAATGCGCAGTTTGCCGAGCAAATGGCGGCAGCCGAAGACATCATGCGTGAAGACCGTGATGTGCTCCGTGAACTGGCCAAACGATGAGCGACTCATGGATTGAAAAAGACGTCGTGCTGGCCATCCATGACAAGCTTATTGCGGACCATGGCGGAGTCTCTGGTCTGCGAGACATGGGATTGTTGGAAAGCGCTCTTGGACGGCCTTTACAACTTGGAGCCTATGGAGAACCGGATGTTTTTGATCTGGCGGCAGCATATGCGTATGGTATCGCCCGCAATCATCCGTTCTTGGATGGGAACAAACGCACCGCATATGTAGTGTGCATGACTTTCCTCAGGTTGCGAGGAGTGAGTATTCACGCGAGTGGCATGGACAAGGTGACAACGTTTGAACGTCTCGGGAAAGGAGAAGTGGATCAAGACGCTCTTGCTGAATGGTTGCGCGAACGGAGTAGCTAGCATGAAGTATGCATCGGAATAGATAATAAGACCTGTATGCCAACATAAAGCTGGATATTCTCGAAAGTGTGAGGCTTTTCTGTTTCAAATCATGGAGATCAACAGGACTCCCCATGTCTGCCTAACTGTCTCAGCAACTCAATCTTCTTTTCCTTTGGCGATCGCTTCACTAACCACTCAATCTTGCAAGCCTCTGACATGTTTTGCACTTCAATGCTGACAGCCAGTTGAACTGGTCTGCGAGTGCGCGTGTATTTAGCGCCGCCAGGAGTAACCCCATTGTGCTCGTCCAGCCTGCGCTGAATCTCGCTCGTAATCCCACAATACAGCGTATCGTCTGAGCAAGTTACAATGTAAACATGCCAAGGCATTGGCTAAATACTACTATTTTTCAAGCAATTAGCCTGATCATTTTCAAGAAGAGTCCTAATCCTCTCGTCAATCGCTGAAAACTCACGGTCTACACGTGTCATCTCCCAAACCAATTCTCCTTTGCGGGCCAAGAGGGCAAGCAATGGTCCAACAACTTCGCAATCAAGACTTTGAAGGTCAAGCAGTTCGTAGCACATGAAGCTATACTCGAGAAAAAGCCCTACTTCGTGGATGGGTTTTCTGATACTAACCCTGCATCATCTGCATTGTCATTGTCCAATTGGTCTAAAATAGAGGACGGAAGTTTCTTGCTTGGTTTTAACCCCAATTTTATAAGCTTCTCAGCCTGGCCGACAAGATTGCCTTTTCCGCTCGAAAGCTTTCCATGAGCTCCATCGTACGCTTTTTGGGCCTGTTTCAGCTTGTCGCCTAAAACTTCTATGTCAGTTACAAAGCCAACAAATTTATCGTAGAGTTCCTCTCCTCGTTTGGCAATGTCTTGGACATTTCTATTCTGAAATTCTTGCCTCCAAAGCTGTGCAACTGTTCGCAATACAAACATTAACATACTAGGGCAAACTAACATAATATTTCTTTCCCAGGCCATTTGCGCAATTTTTTCATCGCTGGTCATCGCTAATATGTATGCTGGCTCAATGGGGATAAACATGATAACCCAGTCTTGAGACCTTAATCCCCGGAGCTTGAAACAGGATTTGTCTGAAAGTTTTTTAATATGTGTCCAAACAGAAGACAGGTGGCGCTGAAGTGCCAGTGATTGATTTGTGTCATTTTCAGCATTAACATATTCTTCATAGGCTGTAAGAGAAACTTTTCAGTCAATTACCACATGTCTCTCCTCAGGCAAATGCACGACAACGTCAGGAACCATACGTGAACCATCTTCTGTCGTATGGCTTTCTTGCAATATGAGGTGGTCGCAGAAAATTGGACAGCCTGTTAAGCTCTAGTCCTCGACGCAGGAGGACGGTTTTCGATGTCCAAGCGACGGAAGTTTTCAGCGGAGTTTAAGGCGAAAGTGGCGCTCGAGGCCCTGTCCGGCGAATTGACCTTGGCCGAGCTGGCCAGCAAGTACGACGTGCACCCGACGCAGATCACCGGTTGGAAGCGCCAGGCCAAGGAGGGTATGGTTGCGGCCTTTTCCGGGAAGGCGGCGACCGTACAGAAGGATGCTGCCGCCGAAATCCGGGAACTCCATGCCAAAATCGGCCAGTTGACCGTGGAAAAAGATTTTTTAGAACGAGCCTTCGCCAAACGATGAGTCGCGAGCGAAGGCGCGGGATGGTCGAACGTCACCATCCCCGACTCAGTGTCTGCCGTCAGTGTCACATTCTCGGGCTGGCCAGGTCGACGTGGTATCATCGCCCGAAGGGCGAATCGGCCATGAACCTGGACCTGATGCGGCGTATCGACGAGCAATTTCTGGAGACGCCGTTTTACGGATCGCGCCAGATGCAACGACATTTGCGGCATCAGGGCATCGAGGTCGGACGTGGCCGCGTGCGGCGGTTGATGCGCAAAATGGGACTAATGGCGATTTACCAGAAGCCCAGGACCAGCCAGCCGCATCCCGATCACAAGATCTATCCGTACCTGCTGCGCGATCTTGCGATCAAACGGCCGGATCAAGCGTGGTGCGCCGACATCACGTATATACCGATGAAGCGAGGCTTCCTGTATCTGGTGGCGGTCATGGACTGGCATAGCCGGGCCGTGCTGTCCTGGCGGCTGTCGAACACCCTGGACGCTGATTTTTGCGTTGACGCCTTGCAAGAGGCCATGAATCGCTATGGAGTGCCGGAAATCTTCAACACGGATCAGGGATCGCAGTTCACTGGCCAGAACTTCACGCAGACTCTCAAAGATGCCGGCGTTGCCATCTCCATGGATGGCAAGGGCCGATGGATGGATAACGTCTTTATCGAGCGGCTGTGGCGCTCGGTGAAATGGGAGTGTGTCTACCTGCGAGAGTTCGAAACAGGCAGGCAAGCCCGTCAGGCGCTCGGAAACTGGTTTCACTTCTACAACGAGCAGCGGCCGCATACGGCCTTTGACGGTCGCCGACCCATGGACGTATACCGAGATGGCCACTCAGCCTCAAAGGCGGCATGACCACCAACCGGGCTAGAGCTTAACTTTGCCGCCAATCTGTCCAAACAAATGGGACCACTTCACACGTCGCGAACAAGGAGATCCGCTATCTCAAGGCGATCTTCAACTTCGCGAAGAAGTGGAAGTGGATCTTTGAAAATCCGGTGGAGGGAATCCCTCTTGTCCCGGTTGAGAAGCGTTTGAAATATGTCCCCAAGCCGGAAGACATCGACAAGGTCATTGCCGAAGCGGACCCTGATACCCAGGATTATCTTTGGGTGATCCGCAAAACAATGGCGCGCGTCAGCGAAGTGAACAGGCTCACCTGGGATGATGTCGATTTGGAGAGTAGGGCGGTCGTGCTCTACACTCGCAAGAAAAAAGGTGGTCATCTCACCCCGCGCAAGGTTCCCATGACCAGAAAGCTTTTTGAAGTCTTATCCCGCCGCGAATCGGAACGAGATCCCGGTAAACCGTGGATTTTCTGGCATTCGTACACAAGTGGCAAGACCGGAAAAACTGAAGTCGGTCCTTACAAGGATCGGAAGAAGTTCATGCGGACGCTGTGTGAAAAGGCAGGTGTGCGATATTTTCGGTTCCATGCCCTGCGGCATTCGGGGGCTTCGGTCATGGACAGTTTGAACGTGCCCATTGGCTCGATTCAGCGGATTCTCGGTCATGAAAATCGCACCACGACCGAGATCTATTTGCACAGCATTGGTGACTGCGAGAGGCGTGCGATGGACATCTTTGAAAGCGCCCGTGTGGAAAAAGTCCCACACCAAGTCCCACACCACGAAAAAGGGGTTCAGGACCGTGTGTCCTAAACCCCTGATTTTCTGGTGCGCCCGGCAGGATTTGAACCTGCGGCCTACGGATTCGTAGTCCCAATTTTAGAGCTTCACGCTACATCACTAAAAGTCACGAAAACCGTTGACTGACGCGGCTTCCCGGTCTAATTGCCTTCACGAAGCGTCACGCAAAAACACCCTGTTTCATCGAAAAAAGCGGGGCAGGAGCGGGGCAGAAATCGACGCACTGAGGTGGTGACCATGGCCTACGTGAAGAGCAAGTACCCCGGAGTCAGGTTTCGAGAACACCCTACGCGGAAACATGGGGTTCGCCCTGACCGATATTTTTTCATCCGATACAAGCTGGACGGCAAGGACAAGGAAGAGGCTGTCGGCTGGGCTTCTGGGGGCTGGACCGAGGCCAAGGCGGCGGCTCGACTATCCGAGTTGCGGGAGGCCCAACGTACAGGCAGTGGGGCCGTGACTCTGGCCGAAAAGCGCGCTCAGGCCGAAGCCGAACGCCAAGCCCAAGAGGAAGAGCGTCTAGCCCAGGAACGCGCCGGCCTGACGCTCGAAGCCATCTGGCCCGGATATCTTGAGGTGGCGACCGCGACCAAGAAGCCCGAGTCTGTACGTCGAGAACAAGACCTTTGGCGGCTTTGGATAAGCCCGACGCTTGGCCGCAAGGCCCTGCGGAAAATCACGGCCCTGGACCTGGAGCGAATGAAGAAGCGCATGGCGGACGCCGGGCGCGCCCCGCGTTCCATTCAGTACGCCTTGGCCGTGGTCCGCCAAATCTTCAACTTCTCCCGCAAGGCCGGCTTCTTTGAAGGCGATCACCCCGTGCGCCAGGTGAGCAAGACCAAGGTGGTCAACCAGCGGGTGCGCTTTCTGACGCCAGAGGAGGCCGGGAGGCTTCTGGAAGCCCTGGCCGGGGTTTCCATGGACGTTCACGACCAGGCCTTGCTTTCGCTCTACTGCGGCTGTCGCTGGGGCGAGGTTATTTCCCTGACCTGGGGGCAAGTGGACTTGGGCGGGTGTTGCATCCACCTCCTGGACACGAAGTCCGGTCAGCGGTCCGTGCCCATGCCGTCAGAAGTTCAAGTGATGCTTGAGCGTCGGCGCGGCGAGGCGTTCGGAGTCAGGGCCGATTCCATGGTCTTTCCGACCAGGAGCGGCGTCCCTGTCCGTCAGGTGAGCGAGTCTTTCAATCGCACGGTGAACGCCTTGGGCTTCAACGAAGGGCTGACCGACCGGCGGCAAAGGGTCTGCTTCCATACCATGCGGCATAGCTACGCTTCCTGGCTGGTGATGGCCGGGGCTCCCCTCTACACGGTCGCCAAGCTCATGGGGCATTCCACGCTGTCCATGACGGAACGCTACGCCCACTTGGCCCCGGATCATGTCCGCGAAGCCGTGGCCAGTCTGGAAGCCTTCGGCAAGGCCAGGACCGGCGGCAAGGTGGTGCGTCTGGGAGGCGGGACGAAATGACGCCAATTGCTGTTGCCCGTGAAATCCGCTTGTATGTGGGCGAGGATGGCCGTTGCCCGTACAAAGAATGGATGGAGGCCTTGCGGGATATTCGCGCCCAAGCCCGGATCGGTCAGCGTCTTGACCGCTTGGCGACCGGGAACCCCGGCGACGTGAAACCTCTTGGCGAAGGGCTGGCGGAACTCCGCATAGACTACGGCCCCGGCTATCGCGTCTATTTTGGCCAGCATGGGCATAAGCTGGTCATCTTGCTGTGTGGCGGGGACAAGACAACGCAATCGGTAGACATCAAGGCCGCCCGGCGATATTGGGCGGATTGGAGGAATCGGCCATGAAGGACATATCCTACGACGACCACATGACCGAATGGCTTCGTGACCCGGCCCACGCCGCCGAGTATTTGAGCGCCGCCCTTGAGGACGGCGATTGCCCCGCCCTGGCCTTGGCCATTGAGCGCGTGGTCAAGGCTCGCTCCCTACAGTCTGCCGGCTTGCCCCCTGACGGTTTGGAAGCCCTGTGCCGTCTCAAACCTCTTCTCGACAACCTGGGGATGCACTTGGCCGTGACCGCCAGATAGGCATCGAACTGGCCTTGAATCGCCCAAGGAGGTGGAATAGACATGGCGGGAATTCCATTCAGTCAGGTGTGCGCCCGGATGATGGCCGATCCTGAGTTCAGGAAGGAATACGAAGCCCAGGAAGAGGAGTTCGCCTTGATTGCGGCCATGATCGACGCCAGGAGCAAGGCGGGTCTCACGCAAGCCCAGGTGGCCGAACGCCTGGGCAAGGCGCTGGACGCGCCCTGGAAGCGGTTCCTGTAGGGCCGTAGACGATACTTCGCTTGAATTACGGGCGGCTCCACCTGCGTGGAACCGCCCAAACTTTTTTCCCAGAAGGGCAAAAAAGCCGGAATCCGGTTCTCATTGAAATATAAGGAGAATATCAGACTTCCCCCATTAGGGAAAAGGGGGAATTTCCTCTACTACCCGAACAATTTGGCTTTCAGGACGCGGACTTGAATGAAAAGTCACGATGGATGTAGACTCCTCTGAAAATTTCAAAGGAGAAAACCTTTATGAATGCCATCATCGAAGGCTTGCGTCAATCTTTGCCCCCGGTTTTCGGTCGCCGGGCCGTTGAAGAACACACAGGCGGGCTTCTGCCGGCCGGAACCTTGCGGAACCTGGATAGCCAGGGGCAGGGGCCGGAAGGGGTCTGCTACATGGGCCGGCACCTTGTCTACGAACGAGAGAAGTTTCTTGCCTGGTTCGAGGCCAGGTTGACGGCAACCCCGGCTTCGCGCCCGGTGCGGCCCCGGAAGAGGGCTGGAAAATGAGCGTTGAGCTTCTGAAAAACGAAAGGCCCGCCGAAGGGAGGGCGGGCCTTTCTGGGGCAGATTCTTGTGGCGAAAATGTGTTGCCGAAATTCCATACCGCCGACGCTGGGCAAAGTCAACCCCTAGACGCTGCGCTGAAGTATGCGTCCCGTGGTTGGCATGTATTTCCGTGCAAGCCGGACAAGCGGCCATACACCACGCACGGGTTCAAAGATGCTTCAACAGACGAGGCTACCATTCGGGCTTGGTGGTCAGAATGGCCGAACGCCATTCCGGGCATCCGCACGGGGGCCGAAAGCGGCGTTTTCGTCGTCGATATTGACCGCCCCAAAGTCGAGAGCGGGCCGGACGGGGAAGAGTCGCTTGCAAAACTCGAAGCGCAGCATGGGTGGCTTCCCAGGACACTGACAGCAAAAACCCCGCGAGGCGGGCGCCACCTGTTTTTCAAGATGCCGAAAGATGGGCTTCCCATCCCGAGCCGCGCTTCCAAGATCGGCCCCGCCTTAGATGTGCGGGGCGACGGTGGCTACGTCGCGGCGGCTCCGGGCCGGACGGAAGCCGGGGCTTACGCCTGGGTGAACTATGGCACCGGGGTGGCCGAAGCCCCGGCCTGGCTGGTGGAAGCCTGTAGACGAGCGGGAACGGCGCCCACAGGGCCACGGGAGACCACGCCGGTCATTGAGCTGGACTTGCCCAAAACCATCGTCAGAGAGACAGCTTGGCTCCTGAATAAGGCGCCCCTCGGCATTGCGGGCCAGGGAGGTGACGACACCACATTCTCCGTGGCGGCCAGACTTAGGGGTCGAGGCTTGAGTGAAGAAACGACCCTCGACCTCATGTTGCAGTTCTGGAATGAGCGATGTGATCCAGAGTGGGATTATGTGGACCTAGCCAAGATAGTCCGCAACGCTCAATCTTACGGCCAAAACGCTCCGGGCGCGGAGGCGCCCCAGGCCGCTTTCCCAATTTGGGAGAACCCGGCGCACTTACCGCAAGGCCCGGTGAGGGCCGCCGCTGAAGACTACGCACGCACTGAAGACGGCGTGGCGCAACACTTCATCGATGCACACGAAGCCCATGTTAGGTTTAATGTATCACGAAAGCAGTGGCTTATATGGTCCAGCACACATTGGCGGCCCGATGAAACACGGAGGGTTGCTGACCGCATTCGCAAACTGTGTCGCCATCATGCACAACACGCAAAGGCGCTTGCAACAAGCAAAGCTGTTCGCGCTGTAGAAGCGCTTGCACAAACAGACCAGCGCATCGTTGTAACGGCTGACATGCTCGATAAAGATTTGTGGCTCCTCGGTACGCCGGGAGGCGTGGTGGACTTGCGAACGGGCGTGTTACGTGAAGGTAGGCCGGATGATGCTATCACGAAGTTAACGTCGTGCGCCCCCTCTGAAACGGAAGACTGCCCGACGTTTCTACGGTTCATAGACGAAATAACATTACGCTACATAGAATTGCAACGGTTCTTAAAGCAGTTCTTTGGGTATTGCCTGACTGGAAGCACGCAAGAGGAAGTGTTGCTATTTGGTTACGGTCCTGGTGGGAATGGTAAATCCAAGCTCGCTGAAGCAGTAATGCGCGTTCTGCATGACTACTCTGTTACGGCTGGAATTGATACGTTCTTGGCCAGTCGGGGAGATAGACACCCGACAGAGTTAGCAGCGCTTGCAGGGGCGCGGCTGGTATCAGCAAGCGAAACAGAGCGTGGCGGTACGTGGGCCGAAGCACGCATCAAGCAACTTACTGGCGGGGACGTTGTTACAGCGCGCTTCATGCGTCAAGACTTCTTTTCCTTTAAGCCACAATTTAAGCTACTTGTTATTGGCAATAAGAAGCCGGCTCTAAGCAGTGTAGATGAAGCGATGAGGCGTAGATTCCTTATCGTACCATTCACGTTTGTACCAAAGCGCAAGGACAGTGAGTTATCAAAAAAGCTGGCAACCGAAGAGGCAGGCATACTGCGTTGGATGATTAACGGTTGCCTTGACTGGCAAGAGCACGGGCTTATACGTCCAGGCGTTGTAGTAAGCGCGACGGAAGACTACTTCTCCGCACAAGATGTTATAGGTTCATTCATTGACGAGCACTGTGAAGTCGGTGACGGGCTATGGTGCAAGCGGAGCGAGTGCTACAGCGCATGGTGCTCATATGCAAAAGCGGCTGGTGCTCAACACATGAGCGAGGTTGCGTTCATCGACGAAATGCGTGCCAGGGGATTTAGAGACGTAAACAAAAACGTCACTATGTCTGGCGGTAAGAGGACTTCCCATCGGGCATTCGCAGGCATGCAAGTTACATCCCTGGTTGGCGGGTGTTGTTTGTCTGGCGACGCCTTCTAGCGCCGTTACCAACCGGTCATTTGGCCCCTGGTGGACAGCCCACCAGGGGCTTTTTTGTGGGCGTCGCTCGGTAAGATGTGCTGAGGTTGTTTACTTTCAACGCATTACGCTGTCGAGCGAACAGGAGGGACAACCACAACCCATTGAATTTGTTAGATGAGTGCGGGGTGTGTGCGCCCTGTGTGCGGGGTGTGTGCGCCTTAACCTGTTGGCATGATTAGATGAGTGCGGTGTGTGCGCCTTTTTTCTAGGTATCCCCGCTATAGGCTCCTCCTCTTCCCCCTTGCCCCCATAGTCCGCGCATGATGCGCCGCCAAGGCGCACACGCCGCACTCATTCAATGAAATCGAATGGATAGCCCGCACACAGGGCGCACACAGGGCGCACACAGGCCGCACACAGGCCGCACACAGGCCCATGGTGGGCACCATGTTCCGACGCCGGGCCAGGGGGCACGGAAGCGGGATTGCCCTGCCCCGCCCGCCCACAACCCTGCCCGCCCACATCCACACCCACCTGCTCGCGCCTCATAAAATCATATGGCCGGGTCATAAAAAAGTCTAATGATTGACGGTAGATAGACCGCGGACCCCCACAAATTCGCACACTGCCATTTTGAAAGCATTTTTCGATACTGTGATGTGCTTGCCTATTAAATAATGCAGAATCGTTAATAGCTAGAGTCTTTGCACTTTAGAAAGATTTTTTATGGGGATATTGTGATGCAGAATGATGCAATGTGATGCAAATCTAGCACATCATAGACTCTATGGATAGGAAAAGGGTGAAAATTCTAGTTTCATTTTCCGCGACAAACGGCGAAAGTGCCTTTGAGCGAGACGACGATAACATTTTCAAGAGGTTTGAGATGAAAAATTTTTCGATTTTTATGCGCCCAGAGGTTTTCAAGAGGCTGAAAGTCCTGGCCGTGGTGAACTCCGTTCGCCTGGGCGATGCCGTGGATGGCCTGTTGCGCTTGGCCGAAACCAGCCCCGCCGCCAAGGTGGCCCAGGCCATGGCCTCCTCGGACGGCGAGGCCGGCGAGTTGGTGCCTGAGCTGGACCGTACCTACATCGACCAAGAGCGCGACCGGGGAGCCTTGCCGGAGGAGTTCTAAAGTGCCGCTCTCGGCGGCATACGCGTCCATACTAAAGAGCTTTCCAGGGGGCACGGCCATGCTCCGTGGCCAAATCTCGATGCACATTCCAAGCAAAAACCAGGGCAAAGAGCCTGACACAAAGGAAAACAATATGGCTTTTGATCCGAAAGAATTGCGAGGGAAGCTTTCCAGCCTGTCCGCGCAGATGCGGGATTTGGTGGAGAACACTCCTCCCGAGAAGTGGGGACCCGCGCACGCCAAAAAATTCGACGCGATGGAGCGCGAGCACAAAGCCGTTGGCGATGCCCTCGACCGGTATCAGGCTCTTCTGGACAAAATTGCTGACGAGCGCGGAGCCTCTGACTTTTCCGGCAGCTATTCCCCCGACTTCTATGATGGTGGAAGTATGCGAGACGCCCTCAAGGACTACGTTATCCGTGGTGATGCGTCCGGCTTCGGCTTTAGCAACGCGCTTACTGAAGGCGCTGATTCCGGCGGCGTTCTTGTTCCGTTTGAATTGAGCAGAGAAATCATGGCCATTGCAAAGAAGTACAGCCCGTTGCGCGATCTTGCTCGCGTGGTACAGATCAAAACCACTGCATCGCGGTTCGCGCAACCTGTAATTGTTTCCGGTGCTGGAAGTGGTTGGGTTGGCGAGGAAGACGCAAGGCCGGCTACCACTGTGCCGAAGATAGACGGCGTTGAGTTCGCTGACGCGGAAATTTACGCAAACCTTCCGGTAACTGCTTGGCTCGATGAAGATACACAGGCCGGCGCTGTTATTGTAGCTGAAATCGGAAAAGCGTTTGGTCGGCAGGAAGGTGAGGCTTTCATTTCTGGTACAGGCGTAAAACAGCCTCTCGGCATCCTAACCAGCCCGGCTACTGCGGAAGCCGACGATGTGCGCGCCTTCGGCACTGTGCAATACATCCATTCTGGAGCGGAAAGCACCATTACGCCCGATGGCCTTATCGCGTTGTTATACCGGTTATTGCCTGAATGCCGCTCCAATGCTGCTTGGATCATGAACTCAACTACGATTGCCACTGTTCGGAAGCTCAAAGACAACAATGGCAACTACCTTTGGAGCGATGGTCTTAGCGCTGGCCAGCCGCCCATGTTGCTCGGTGTCAAGGTGGTTGAGGCGAACAACATGCCGGACATTGCGGCCAACGCTTTTCCGATTGCTGTTGCTGACTGGAAAAGTGCCTACACCATTGTTGACCGAAGCATGAGCCTGCTTAGAGACCCGTTCACAAACAAGCCTTACGTTAACATTTATGCGAAAAAGCGTGTTTCCGGCGCTATCGTTGACTCTTGCGCGATCAAGCTGTTGAAGATTGCTGCTTAATAGTTGCAGTCGCGTTGCGCTGTAAAAGACGCAACGTGGCTGTTTCTCCACGCAGATATACGTGGTGCCGGCCAAGCCGTTAAACAGACCTCCTTGGCGGGCTTGGCCGGTAATACACGGGCTGGTCGGAACGGTGAGCCGGCCAGCCCTTTTATAATGCAAGATGGGGAAAGGAAGTGTGTTGCAGTGGCTTGGGGCGGAACGAAAGCTATTAAAGATGGTGCTATGCGGCGTGGTTTGAAGGTGAAGTATCTTGAGAGGAGGTACGCTCTCCTTACAGAGAATAATCGCCACGTTGTAGATGGCAATATTGCGGAACTGCGGGCATTGTTCCGTGGGCAACCAACGCTGCGGCGGCCTGGAACTGGTGGTCTTAGCGATGAGGCGTTTCGAGAATTGCGCGACAAAGCAGCGCGTCACGGAATGCGGCTCAAGAGGCGTGTTGCTGGATCGACGCGTGTTTATGAGTTGTTTATCAATGGGGAGCCAGTGTTGCAAAGTGCCCGTCAAGACGAGTTGCTTGACTTCATAAGAGCGTTACGGTGGCCAGGGTTGAAGCGTTGAGCGCTGTAATATTTGCGCTGTGATTGTATGTTTTTAGCATACTTTCATGAGTGCACAATGTATGTTAAAAACATACAACACAAAATTATTACATTTTTCTTGACAAAACGCTCACACATTGCCGTATAGTGCCCCGCAAGACGACAGATAAATAGGAGCACGGCAATGGACAAATGGACTCGATTTGTGGTGCCTGGGAATCCGACTTGTAAAGTCAAGGCTGAAGACGTGCGCTTGGCTATCATGACGCAGCGTAGCGGTGGAAAGATAGCTGGCAAGGTATGTGTGGATTTTCGATTCTGCTTTCCAGTTCCCGAGTCAGTACGCGGTAAGTGTAGGGCTGACATGCTGGCGCAAGGCGTACCGCACACAAAAAAGCCGGACTTTGATAACTTGGCGAAGCCTTATTGCGAAGCGATTACCGGAGAAGTGCTTGAAAGTGGCGCGCAGGTTGTGTGCTCCCTCATCGTGAAGCAGTATTCAGATGAGCCGAGAACCGAGATATACGTTAGCGAGCTAGATGTGCGGGACATTTCGAGGCTATATTATGGGCGGGTTGCTAGTTCGTGGCCCGCGTCACCTGACGAGGTTGCGGCTTGACCACGCCCGGCACCCAGCGATAAGACAATCTCACGCACTGCCCCGAGGCGTGGCCGGGCAAGCCCTGGCGAGGCAAGGCACGGCATGGCCGGGCCTGGCAAGGCAAGGATGGGCTCCCATTTCGATGGGAGCCCTTTTTCATGCCCAAGGGCCGGAAAGCCTTGCGCGAGGTTAGCCTGTGCTGAATCCTGGTGGGCCGGGGTAGGCCCTGACATGGGCGGGACGGCGGGACGCGGCAGGGGCTCAACAGGGACAAGACGACTGCCGGGCAGGCCCCGGAGCCACGGCAAGGCGCAGTCCGACCGCCTTCAGCACCGCGAGCAACGTCTTGAGTGTCGGATTGCCCTTGGGCGACAGGGCGCGGTACAGGCTTTCGCGCTTGATGCCGGCGACCTTGGCCACGTCGGCCATGCCGTAGGCTTCGGAGACGTGGCGCAGGGCGATGAGCAGTACGGCCGGTTCTTCGGTGTCTTCCATAGCGGCCTGAAGGTATTCCGCCGCATAGGCCGGATCGGCGCGAAGCTCGCGCACAAGGGCTTCGTCATGGTCAACGCTCGCACGGTCGAGATTCTTCATGCTTGCATCCTCCTTTTGAAATCGGCCAGGTAGTCCACGGCCTTGTCTATGTCGGCGTCCTGGGACCGTTTGTCGCCCCCACAAAGCAGCAAGACGACTTGGGAGCCCACCACGCCAAAATAGACACGATATCCTGGCCCGTGGTCTACGCGCAATTCCGACACGCCGTCTCGCACGGGCTTGCAGTCGCCAAAATTGCCGGCCTTGAGCCGGTTGATTCTGGCGACTATTCGCGCCTTCGCCCGCACGTCCCGAAGACGTTCAAGCCATTCCGTGATGACCTCCCGACCGTCTTCGGTCTGGTAGCGGCGGACGACGTTCATGTCTATTTGTAACTTTTAAGTTACGAGTGTCAAGGGGGATGCCGCCGGTTTGGCGGGTGCCTCATGCGTGACGTGCGTGGACCGAGGGGCGGGGCAAAAAGCGGGGCGGGGCAGGAGCGGGGCAAAATTTCAACCCCAACGAAAAAAGGCCCTAGCGATTTTCGCTAAGGCCTTGTTTTCTTTGGTGCGCCCGGCAGGATTTGAACCTGCGGCCTACGGATTCGTAGTCCGGCGCTCTATCCGCTGAGCTACGGGCGCGTCGAGAAGTGGGCTTATAGATGGCGAAGCCGGGTCCGTCAAGCGTTTTTCAGGAATTTTCTGCGGTGACGAAAAAACTTCTTTCATCACCGGCGGCCAGCAGGAACCAGCGGGGACGCAGACGGATGATTTCCGCGTCAGGAGCTTCAAGAATTTCGCGAAGTTGCGGATGGCGAGCCTCCATCAGGCGCAGGATGTGCGTCCGTTCGCGCGAATCGGCCACGGGATCGTGCAGTCCGCCCACGGTCACGGCGCGAGTCGAGGCCCGATCCCCGGACAAAGCGCTTTCCCGGTCGTCTATGAGCACGGCCAGCTTGGGGTTGCGCACCAGATTGGCCCATTTGCGCGTGTCGCGCCGGGTTACCATGTACAGCGCGCTCATGTCCGGCTCCACGACATAGGCCATGAGCGAGGCATAGGGTTCGTCCGACCGACTGGTGGAGAGCACGCACAAGTCGCAGTCTTCAAGAAGCTGGACGATGTCCTCGGTTTGGTTCATTACTTGGCTCCTGTCGCACGGGGGCTTTTCGCCGCCTGTCGCGAAAACATCTTTTGCATAGCCCAACCATGCCAAGCCTTCAACACAAGCTCGAATGCTCCCGCTCATTTCTTGAAGCCCTGTTGTCCGAGCACGGTTCGGATCGGGTGGTTGTGGCCTGGACCGGCGGCAAGGACTCCACCGTGGCGCTTTCGCTCTGGCGAAAGGTTCTGGCCGAGGCCGGCGTGAGTCGGCCGGCCAGGGCGATCAACCTGGATACGGGATACAAGTTCCCGGAGATCCTGGCCTTTCGTGACCATTGGGCGAAGCGATGGGGATTGGATATCACCATCGTGCGCCCGGATCCCGCCGAAATTCCCGAGGTCGTCGCCCGAGATCCGCTGACGTGCTGCAAGGCGCTCAAAATCGAGCCCTTGCGCCGCGCCTTGACCGCCTTGGACGCGTCGGTTCTGGTCACCGGGGTGCGCGCCGACGAAAATCCCGCCCGAACCGCGCCGGAAATGCTGACCGCCAAGCGCGACCCGGATCACCTTCAGGCCAACCCGGTGCTTCAGTGGGGGGAAATGGACATCTGGGCCTACACCGTGCGGGTCGGGCTGCCCTGGTGCGAACTCTATGCCAAGGGCTACCGTTCGCTTGGGTGCGTTCCCTGCACCCGGCCGGCCGTGGCCGGCGGAGAACGGGCCGGACGCGACCAACGCAAGGAAAGCCGTATGGCCGATCTGCGCGCGCTTGGCTACTTCTGAGACCGCGAAAACGGGGCTTGTTTCGGCGATTGCGCCCGGCGAGGCCCGTTCCGGGCGATTGGCAATGCCCGCGAAATGGGCTAGCCTGCTCTGCCCGAAACGGGGGAGTATATTTTCATGAATCATCCTTCCTGCCTCGCGCCGCCCGTGCGGCGAAAAACCCGCGTCATCCGTCTGGGCGACATGCTCATCGGCGGGGGCAATCCCGTGCGGGTGCAGAGCATGACCAACACCGACACCCGGGACGCGGCCGCGAGCCTGGCCCAGGTGCGCGCCCTGGCCGAAGCCGGGTGCGAGATCGTACGCCTGGCCGTGCCCGACGAACAGGCCGCCCGGGCCCTCAAGGCCATACGGGCCGAGTCGCCCGTCCCCCTGGTGGCGGACATCCATTTCGACCACCGTCTGGCCTTGTCCGCCCTGGAAGCCGGAGTGGACGGACTGCGCATCAATCCCGGGAACATCGGCGGAGCGGACAAGGTGGCCGCCGTGGTGCGCGCCGCCAGGGAACGGGGAGCGCCCATTCGCATAGGCGTGAACTCCGGGTCCGTGGAGCGGCGTTTGCTGGAAAAATACGGCGGTCCCACTCCCGAAGCCATGGTGGAAAGCGCGCTCGGACACGTGGCCCTGCTTGAAGACGAAGGGTTCGACCAGATCAAGATTTCGCTCAAGTCCTCGTCGGTGCCGGCCACGGTGGCCGCCTACCGGCTCATGGCCGACCGAGTGGACTATCCGCTGCATATCGGCGTCACCGAGGCGGGCACGCCGCTTCGGGGCGCGACCAAGTCCGGCGTGGGCTTGGGCATTTTGCTGGCCGAAGGCATCGGCGACACGCTCCGGGTCTCGCTGACCGGCGACCCCCTGCCCGAAATGGACGTGGCCTGGGAGCTTCTGCGCTGCCTGGGCATCCGCCGACGCGGGCCGGAGATCGTGTCGTGCCCCACGTGCGGTCGCACCGAGATCGATCTGGCCGGTCTGGCCCAGGCCGTGGAGGCCAAGCTGCGTTTCGTCACCCGGCCGGTCACGGTGGCCGTGATGGGCTGCGTGGTCAACGGACCGGGCGAGGCCCGGGAGGCCGACATCGGCGTGGCCGGCGGCCGTGACTGCGCCGTGATATTTCGCAAGGGCGAGGTGCTGCGCAAGGTGCGCGGCGAAGCCAACGTGCTGGGCGAATTTCTGCTCGAAATCGACAAACTGCTCAGGGAGTTCGACACCACATGCGATTGAGTTCCTCCTTCGTTCCCACCCTCAAGGAAGATCCGGCCGACGCCGAGGTGATAAGCCACAAGCTCATGGTGCGCGCGGGCATGATCCGCAAGCTGACCTCCGGCATCTACAACTTTTTGCCCACCGGGCTCAAAAGCCTCAATAAAGTGGCCAACATCTGCCGCGAGGAGATGAACCGGGCCGGAGCGCTGGAGATCCTCATGCCCGGAGTGCAGCCGGCGGACCTCTGGCGCGAGACCGGGCGCTACGACCACTACGGCCGCGAGCTTCTGCGCTTCAAGGACCGGCACGACCGCGACTACGTGCTTGGCCCCACCCACGAGGAGGTGGTGACCGACCTGGTGCGCAGCGAAGTGCGCTCCTATCGACAATTGCCGCTCAACCTCTACCAGATCCAGCACAAGTTTCGCGACGAGATCAGGCCCCGCTTCGGGCTCATGCGCGGACGCGAGTTCGTGATGAAGGACGCCTATTCCTTCGACAAGGACGAGGAAGGCGCCATTGCCAGCTACCAGGCCATGTACGAGGCCTACAAGCGCATCTTTACCAGGCTGGGGCTCAAGTTCCGGGCCGTGGAAGCCGACACCGGGTCCATTGGCGGCAACTATTCCCACGAATTCATGGTGCTGGCCGACACCGGCGAGGACACCATAGCCGCCTGCATGGCCTGCGAGTACGGGGCCAATCTGGAAAAGGCCGAGGCCGTGGTCGCTTCCGGGGAAAAACCCGCCGTGTGCGGAGCCTTCGAGCAGGTGGCCACGCCCGGCGTGCACACCGTGGAGGAGTTGGCCCGGTTTCTTGCGATCGATTCGTCCCGGGTGGTGAAGACGCTGCTCTACGTGGCCGACGGCAAACCCGTGGCCGCGCTGGTGCGCGGCGACCGGGAGCTCAATCCGGTGAAGCTCAAAAACGCCCTGAGCGCCGCCGAAGAGCCCGAATTGGCCACGCCCGAGCAGGTGCAAGCCTGGACCAAGGCCCCCGTGGGCTTCGCCGGGCCGGTGGGGCTGGCCGTGGAGACCATCGTGGCCGACCGGGAATTGGCCCTGGGCACGGACTGGGTGGTGGGAGCCAACGCGGCCGACGCGCATCTGGTTCACGTGGACCTGGACCGCGACGCCAAGCTCACCGGCTACGCCGACTTGCGCTCCGTGGTGGAAGGCGACGCCTGTCCCAGGTGCGGCGCGCCGCTCTCGCTTACGCGCGGCATCGAGGTGGGGCACGTCTTCAAACTGGGATACAAGTATTCCGAGGCCATGCGGGCCACTTTCCTGGACGAGCAGGGCAAGGAACGCCCCCTGTACATGGGATGCTACGGCATCGGCGTGTCGCGGGTGATCGCGTCGGCCATCGAGCAGAACAACGACGCGTCGGGCATCATTTTTCCCCCCTCGCTGGCGCCTTTCGAAGTGGCGGTGCTTTGCCTGGACGTCAAGGGCGCTCCCCTGGCCAAGGCCGAGGAAATCTACGAGCTGTTGCGCAAGGACTTGGACGTGGCCCTGGACGACCGCGACGAGCGCCCCGGCGTCAAGTTCAAGGACGCCGACCTCATGGGCTCGCCCATGCAGGTGGTCGTGGGGGGCAAGGGGCTCGGCCGTGGTGTGGTGGAGGTCAAGGACCGGCGCACCGGCGAGAAGTCCGAACTGCCCGTGGACGGTTTTGCCGAGGCCTTCGCCCAGTGGCGCGCGGGCGTGCTGTCGGGGTGGGACGCGCGCTAGCGTCCGATCCGGTCGCATGGCGAAACGAAGCATGATGACCCGCATTGCCGCCGCGGAACGCGTCGGCGTCTTGCAAGGGGCGTGAGGCCCGATGCCTCCTATCTTCCGCGTGGCCGAGCTGACCCAGGCTCTCAAGGATGTGGTGGAAGGCCAGTTCCCGTTCGTCCGGGTGCGCGGCCAGGTGTCGAACCTGGCCCGTCCCGGCTCGGGACACATCTATTTCAGCCTCAAGGACGCCGAGGCCGTGCTGGGAGTGGTCTGGTTCAAGGGAGCGCGAACCTACGCCGAGTTGGAAGGCGGCGAACGGTTCGATCCGGTCACGGGCGAGGTGTTGACGGGAGGCGGCGACCCTGCCGCAGCCCTGGCCGACGGAGCCGACGTGGTGGCGGCCGGACGACTCACGGTCTATCCCCCGCGCGGGGCCTACCAACTCGTGGCCGAGTTCGTGCAGGACATGGGCGTAGGGCGACTGCACCTGGAGTTCGAGGCCCTCAAACGCAAGCTCATGGCCCTGGGCTGGTTCGACCAGGCGCGCAAACGGCCCCTGCCCGTGGACCCGGTGCGCGTGGCCGTGATCACCGCGCCGACCGGAGCGGCCATCCGCGATTTTCTGCGCGTGGCCCGGGGGAGGGGGCTTGGCGGCGAGGTGCGTCTGTATCCCGTGCTGGTGCAGGGAGAGGCCGCGCCCGGCCAGATCGCGAAAGCCCTGCGCGCGGCCGGGTCCGACGGGTTCGCCCAGTGCGTGGCGCTCATCCGCGGCGGCGGATCGTTGGAGGACCTGTGGGCCTTCAACGACGAGGAGGTGGCCCGGGCCATCGTGGAGTGTCGCGTTCCGGTCGTCACGGGCGTCGGGCACGAGGTGGACACCAGCATCGCCGACTTGGCGGCGGACCTGCGCGCGGCCACTCCCAGCCATGCGGCCCAGATTCTCTGGCGTGACCGCGAGACCCTGGCCCAACGCCTGGATGAGGCGTGCATGGATTTGGAAGCCTCCTGGGCGCGCCACCTGAACCTGGCCGGTCAGTCCTTGGCGGCCCTGGAAAAGGCCCTGGGGTGGCTTTCTCCGGCCGGGCAGGTGCGCCGTCTGGAAGAACGCACCCAGGCGCTGGCGCATCGCTTGCGTTCCGCCGGGGCGGCGCTCCCGGTTTCCGGCCAAATGCGTCTGGACGACCTGTGCGCACGGCTGGAGCGGACCGGGGAAGAGGCGCTTGTTTTGGCCTCCGCCCGTCTGGAGGCCCTGGAACATCGGGCCGAATTGACTGGAGAGCGCATGCTCTTCGTTCGCGCGGCCCGGTTCGAACCCTTGGCCGCCCGCCTCGCCGGGTTGGACCCCATGGGGCCGATCGCCCGCGGCTACGCCCTGGCCAGGCTGGCGGACGGAACGTATTTGCGCTCGATTTCCCAGGTTCGACCGGACCAGGCCCTGGACGTGGTGGTGCGCGACGGAACCGTGCGCACCCGAGTTACGGGCGCCGAACCGGAGGCCTCATGACGCGGCGCGAATTTTGTCTGTGTTGCGGTCTTGCCCTGGCCTGGAGCCGGACGGAAGCGGCCTTGGCCCAGGCGGAAGTCGCGCGGGCCGCCGGGGCGGGCCAGGCCATGCCGGGGCCGGGAAACACGGCCGAAACGGTTTGGGGACCGCTGCGGGTCGTCTGTCCGGTGGAAGTGGAGGAGGGGGATCCCTTTCTGATCCTGGTGAAGACCGACACTCCCTGCGAACGGATCAGCCTGGCCTGGCTGGGAAAAAATCTGGATGTGCCCCTGGCCTCCGACGGACGGGGCGCTCGGGCCGAGGTCCTGCTCGGCGCTGGCCTTGGCGTGGCCGCCGGGGAGTACGTTCTGACCGTGGAGGCGGCCTTTGCCGGCCGGCGTGAGACGGCCATGATTCACGTGCCGGTGCGGGCCAAGGCGTTCCCCGAGCAGCGTCTGAGTTTGCCCAGGGCCATGGTGACGCCGAGTCCGCAGGCGCTTGCGCGCATCCGGCGCGAACGCGAGGAAATCGCCAAGGTCCTGGCCCTGGTCAGTCCGCGCCGGCTCTGGACGCTGCCCCTGGTCAGGCCCGTGCCGGGTCCGATTTCCAGCGCCTTCGGCCTGCGCAGGGTGCTCAACGGCCAGCCGCGCGCTCCGCATCGGGGGATCGACTTTCGCGCCGCGTTGGGCGAACCCGTGGCCTGCCTGAGCGCGGGCCGGGTGTTGCTCACGGGCGATTATTATTTCAACGGCCGGAGCGTGTTCGTGGACCATGGCCAGGGCGTTTTGTCCATGTATTTCCACCTGTCGCGTGTGGACGTGGCCGAGGGTGGGGAGCTGTCCGCCGGCCAGACCGTGGGCCTGGTCGGGGCCACGGGACGGTCCACCGGGCCGCATCTGCACCTGGGATTTCTGGCGCTGGGCCAGGCCGTGGACCCAAGCCCGCTCATGCGCGGCATACGCTGAACTTTCGGAGGACCCCATGTGCGCCAAGGAAGCCGCTTTCGAAAAAAACATGGAGCGCCTGCAACAGATCGTGGAGCAACTGGAATCGGGAGAGCTCCCGCTGGAAAAGGGCGTGGCCCTGTATACCGAGGGCCGCAAGCTGGCCAAGGCCTGCCGGGGCCAGTTGGAAAAGGCCAGGCTGACGGTGAGCCAGGTGGGGCCCGAAGGACTGGCCCCGTTTGATTCCGGCGGCGACGGGCCTGACGCGGGAAACGGGTAGTCCGAATATTTTTTCAAGTAGTGCTTGAAGGTTTTGTCCCGGGAAAACGCCGGGACGCGTGGGCGACGCGCTTCGGCCGCGGCGCCCGAACGCGGCAAGCATTCTCCCGCTCCGCCCACAAGGGGAAAACCCGGCGCGGGTGTTCAACGTCCAGGCAAGGAGGACGACGTGGCGACGGTCAAGGAACGTTTGCAGGCCTATGGAGGCGAGGTGGAAGACCGCCTGGCCACGGTGCTCAGGGGCAAGGACATTCCCGTATCGCTTCTCGAAGCCATGGAGTACAGCCTCATGGCCGGGGGCAAGCGGCTTCGGCCCGTTCTGTGCCTGTGTTTTGCCAGGATGTTCGGGGTCACGGACCTGGCGGCGGTGGATTTCGCCTGCGGCTTCGAGATGATCCACACGTATTCGCTCATCCATGACGACCTGCCCGCCATGGACGACGACGACCTGCGCAGGGGCATGCCTTCCAATCACAAGGTCTACGGCGAGGCCATGGCCATACTGGCCGGGGACGGGCTGCTCACCGAGGCTTTCCGGCTCATGGCCGGCTGCGGCGAAAAGCTGGGGGCCGAGCGGGTGAACATGGCCCTGGCCACCGCGGCCACCGCGGCCGGTGCGGCCGGCATGGTGGGCGGCCAGGCCCTGGACATGGCCTACACCGCCAAAACCGACGTCACCCTGGACGAACTGGCCGTCATGCAGGCCAAGAAAACCGGGGCGCTGCTCACGGCGGTCTGCCAGTGCGGGGCCCAATTGGCCGGCGCGTCCCAGGCCGACGTGTCCCAGGCCGTCACCTACGGCCAGGCCGTGGGAGCCGCCTTTCAGATCGTGGACGACGTTCTCGATCTGGTGGGCGATGAAAAGACCCTGGGCAAGCCCGTCGGCTCCGACGTGGAGCAGGGCAAGACCACCTATCCCTCCCTTATGGGCGTGGACGCCAGCATGGAGCTGGCCGGAAAGCTCATCTCGGCCGCCGTGGCCTCCATCGCGGCCTACAAAGGCCCGGAAGCCGACTTCCTGCGCGACCTGGCCCAATACATCGTCGACCGCGTGTCGTAAGCGAGGCCCTCATGTCCGAATTGTCCCATAAACCGCCTGTGATTCTGCCCGGACTGCACGCCCCCACGGACGTGGCCGGGCTCAACCTCGAACAGCTTGGCGAACTGGCCGAGGAAATTCGTCAGCTCATCATTTCGACGGTATCGGAAAACGGCGGCCATCTGGCCCCGTCGTTGGGCGTTGTGGAACTCACCCTGGCCCTGCTCTCGGTTTTCGACCCGGCCCGTGACCGCATCGTCTGGGACGTGGGCCACCAGGCCTACGCCTACAAGATCCTTTGCGGCCGGGCCGAGCGCTTCCACACCCTGCGCACCCTGGGCGGAGTGAGCGGATTCCCCCGCCGGGAGGAAAGCCCCTACGACCACTTCGGCACCGGCCATTCCAGCACGTCCATTTCGGCCGCCCTGGGCATGGCCATGGCCCGCGATCTGAAAGGCCAGCGCAACAAGGTGCTGGCCGTGATCGGCGACGGTTCCATGACCGCCGGACTGGCCTACGAGGGCCTCAACCAGGCCGGAGGCTGCGGACGCGATCTGGTGGTGATCCTCAACGACAATAAGATGTCCATCTCGAAGAACGTGGGAGCGCTCTCGCTTTTTCTTTCGCGCAAGTTGTCCAACCGTTGGCTGGTCAAACGCAAGCGCGAGGTGGAGGCCGTGGTCAAACAACTGCCCTACGGCAACGAATTCATGGAGTTCGTGCGCCGGGGCGAGGAGTCCTTCAAGGGATTCTTCACGCCGGGCATGCTGTTCGAGGCCTTCCGGTTCAATTACGTGGGCCCCATCGACGGCCACAACACCGAGAAGATGATCAAGGTATTCAAGGAAATTCGCGAGGTGGACGGCCCGGTGCTGGTGCACGTGTTGACCAAAAAAGGCAAGGGCTACAGCTTCGCGGAAGACAATCCCACATATTTTCACGGAGTGGGGTCTTTCGAACCCGAAACCGGCGAGGTGATCAAGTTCGCCAGCTCGCCCGCGCCTTCGTTCACCGACGTGTTCGGCCAGACCCTGTGCAAGCTGGCCAAAACCGATCCCCGGGTGGTGGCCATAACGGCGGCCATGCCCGAAGGCACCGGACTGGGCGAGTTCTCGCGCAAGTTTCCCGACCGGTTCGTGGATGTGGGCATCTGCGAACAGCACGCCGTCACGTTCGCCGCCGGACTGGCCGCCGAGGGCTACAAGCCCGTGGTGGCCATCTACTCCACGTTCTTGCAGCGTTCCTACGATCAGATCATCCACGACGTGTGCCTGCAGAACCTGCCGGTCACCTTCTGTCTGGACCGGGGCGGCATCGTGGGCGAGGACGGCGCCACCCACCATGGCGTGTTCGATCTCTCCTACCTGCGCCACATTCCCAATCTGGTGGTCATGGCCCCCAAGGACGAACCCGAACTGCAACGCATGCTGCTCACCGCGCTGGCCCACCCCGGACCGGCCGCCGTGCGCTACATGCGCGGAGTGGGCGTCGGCGCGCCGCTTCTCGACCACCCCGAGCCCATCCCCATCGGCCAGGGCGAGCTTTTGCGCGACGGCGCGGACGCCCTGGTGATCGCCGTCGGCAGCCGGGTGGTGCCGGCCCAGTGGGCGGCGGAACAGATTGAAATCCGCAGCGGCGCGCGGGTGGCCGTGTACAACGCCCGTTTCGTCAAGCCGCTGCCCGCCGAGGAAATCGCGGCCCTGGCCAGGCGTTTCGACAAGATCCTTCTCGTGGAGGAAAACGCGCTCATGGGCGGCTTCACCTCGGCCGTGCTTGAAGCCCTGAGCGACGCCGGGGCGCTTTGCGGACAAAAGATCGTGCGTCTGGGCATTCCCGACTCCTTCGTGGAGCACGGCGGGCAGAAGGTGTTGCGTTCCAGGCTGGGACTGGACACCGAGGGCATTGGCAAGGCGCTGGAGCGGCTGCTTGAAGGCAAGGAGCAGGCTTGAGGATAGGGCGCGGAGGCAAGGCTTTCACGGCGCTTTGGCCCGAGGGCGATCCCGGCAAGCGGGGCTTTGCGGGCGGTTCCAGGACGGCTTCGCCGCCCGGACGTCGGCCCCGCGTTCAAAGCGCCTTCCTGTACCGGTAAGGACGGCCGGGACGCCTCGCCGAGCCGGCGCGAGAGGCGTCCCGGTTTTTATTTTTCGTTTTCGTCGTTCTTGTCGCCGTTTTCTTCGGTGCGGAACAGGGCTCCGGCCACGGGTGGACAATGGGCCGCGCCCTTGCTCTTGAGGGCGTCGCTGTATTCTTCCGAATAGAGTCCCAGCATGACCATGGCCAGGGAAAGGATCATGGGGCCGTAGAGAATGCCCAGGGGGCCGAAGTACTTGATGCCGCCGATGATGGAAAGGAACACGTAAAAGGTGGACATCTGGGCCTTGCCCTGCAACAGCAAGGGCCGCAGCACCGAGTCGATGGTGGAGACGATGCCCACGCCCCAGGCGGTCAGGATGGTCGCGCCCTTCCAGTCGCCTATGACCAGCAGGTAGATGGCCGCCGGAGCCCAGATCAGCATGGTGCCCACCACCGGCACCAGGGAGGCGAATCCCATCATCGAGCCCCAGAACAGGGCCGGAATGCCCACGATGGCCAGGCCGATTCCGCCGGCCACGCCCTGGCAGAGGGCGATGAGAAAGCTGCCCATGACCACGGACTTGGCCACGTCGCGCATCTTTTGCAGGATGCGGTTTTCCTGGTCCGCGTGCAGGGGGGAGAGACTGCGCAGTTGGGTCAGCATGGACTCGCCGTCGCGCAGAAGGAAAAACAGCACGAAGAGCATGATGAGAAAGTCCATGAGCAGGCCGATGAAGTTGCCCAGCAGCTTGGTGCCCATGTCCAGCATGATTTGGCCGGTGCGTCGCGAGAGGGCCAGCAGGTTGTTCTGGATGTTGAGCTTGTCGAAATCGATCTGCAAAAAGGGGATTTTGTCCTGTATCCAGTCGATGTAAGGAGCCAGGGTGTCGCTTTGCAGCAACTGCTCCGGGTGCGAGGTTTTGATCCAGGTTTGCAAGGATTCGAGGGAGTTGGCCGCCTGGCTCACCAGCGCCCCCAAAAAGAAGAAGCAGGGCAGGATGATGCCCAACGTGATGAGGGCGGCTGTCAGAAGCGCGGCCAGGGTGTTTTTCCCGCCCACGAGTTTGCGTATTCGGATATTGACCGGATGAAACAGCGTGGCCAAAATGATGGCCAGGAAAATGTTGTGCAAAAACGGGTAGAGCACCACATAGGCCAGGTAGAGCGAAACGGCCAGGATGCCCAGCAGAAACGAGGAATAAATGGGCGTTTTGGCTGACATGAAAGAGTCCCGTCCCACGCGGGGTCGCGGCCGGAGTGAACCGGGTTGCGCGCCGCGCTTTGCATACCAGACAAGTCGTTGCTCGAAAAGCGCCATTTGGGAGACGTAACCCCCCATGCCCCTGCTGCTTCCGCCTCGCGGAAAGCCCTGGCCCGACGTGGGCCCGGACATTCTCGCCCTGACCGGGGCCTCCAGCCTGAGCCGGGCGGAGGCCCGCCAGTTTTCCCTTGTGCTCTGGGCCAAGGGAGTGCCCCACCGGATGAAGCCCGCGCCCCAAGGCGTGCGTCTGCTCGTTCGGCCCGGGCGCAAGGAGGAAGCCCTGGCCGAAATCGAGGCCTATCTGCGCGAAAATCCCGCCGCGCCCGACCACCCGGTCGAAGCGCACCCGCGTGGGAGCTTTTGGCGTCAGCTTCCCGGCGTGCTGTGGAGTCTGGGCGCCGCCCTGGTGTTTCTCACCGCCACCGGCGCCCGGGACGGTCTGGGCGCGTTTTCCCTCAACTGGTACACCCGGGGCGTGGGCGACACCGGGCTCATGCTCAAGGGGCAGTGGTGGCGCGCGGTCACGGCCCTGTGCCTGCACGCCGACGTGGGACATCTCATGGGCAACGTCTGCCTGGGGGGCGTCTTTCTCGCGTTGTTGGCCGGCGAGGTGGGACTGGGGCCGGCGTGGCTGCTTACCCTGGCCTCGGGGGCGTGCGGCAACCTGGCCAAGGCCTGGCTTCAGGGGGCGGGCAGCCACTTCTTGGGGGCGTCCACGGCGGTGTTCGGCGGACTGGGCGTTCTGGCGGGATTTCGCGTGGCCAAAAGCCGGTCCAACCCGCGCTGGAAACGCGCCCTGCCCTTTGCGGCGGGGCTCATGATTTTGGCCATGCTGGGGGTGGGCTCAGAAGAAGAGGCGCGCACCATCGACCTGGCCGGACATTTTTTCGGTTTCGGGGCCGGGTGTCTGCTGGGCGCTGTCTGGGCCGCGGGGAATCCGGCCGGGCTCGGCCCCGAAGGGCCGGCCGGCGCGTGGTTCCGGTTTTTGTGCGGCGTATCGGCCGTATGTCTGGTGCTTACATGCTGGGCGTCAGCATTTCTTTTTTGACTTCTTTTTTTTCTTTTCGTCCTCGGATCTCGGACCGAGATCCATGGGCCTGGGGCATCAGCCGCCCCCGCCGTTTTTGTTGGGGCTTATGAGAAACAGCACCCAGATGACGGCCATGATCGCGAGCAAGGTCAAGGTGTCGCCCATGAGGGTCTCCTTTTCAGGATTGATTCGCCTTTATACGGAGTTTCGCTTCGGTCGCCAAGAGCCGGTTTCCGGAGGGGCGCGCTCTTTCTTTACAACGGCTCTTCAGGTGGCTTAAGGGACGACGAAACAGTTCACAGCCCTTGAGGAGCCAATTGCATGGAGACGCGGCGCATTCTGTCGGAAAGGGAAGACATCCGCTACCAGACGAAAAAACACTGGGCGGTCTTCCTCAAGGCCGGCATCTACTTTTTCCTGGCCATATTTCTCATGTGGTCCAAAGCGCCGTGGCAGGCCAGGGCGGTGACCCTGATCCCGCAGGAGTACCTGAAGGGCCTTTCCGCCGAAGATCTCCGGAGCTACAGCGCCGACACGCAACGGGCCATCCGTTCCGTGACGCCCGAACGAAAAACGCCGGCAGCGCCGGACGACCCCCGCAAGGGGGGACAAGCCATCGAACCGCGCACGGTGGGCAACATCCTGGTGCATGTGGCCGTCGGCGTGGTGTGGACCGTGTGCTTCGTGCTCACGCTTGTTTTCGGTTTTTTGGCCCTGTCGCGCCTGCTCAGTTTTTTCAGCAACAAGGTGGTCATCACGCCGAGGCGCGTCATCCAGCAGGACGTGCTGTCGGGGTCGCTGTCTTCGCTGAGTCTTTCCGCCGTGGAGTCCGTGCGCGCCAATACCGGCCTGTTGGGATCGGTCCTGGGGTACGGCACGGTCGTCCTGATCATGGCCAGCGGCCAGAAGGTCGTCATCGCCAACCTGCGTCGCCCTCACGAGTTCGAGCGCGAACTCTTCGCAGCCAAATGATCGCGCAGGTCCCGGCCGGCGCGACCGACCACGCCCCCGAGCGGAAAGGGCGCTCCTAGCCATGCGGTTCCCCAGACGGCCGAAGATGTTTCGCATCGGCATTCTCTTCAAGCTGATCTTCGTGTTCGCCTTCATTATGGCGATCATCTATTACACCACCAGCAATATTTTCGATTACCAACGCGGCATCGTCAACATCTCGCGGGAAGTGGTGAAGGTGCGCTTCGAGGTGATGAGCATCTCCCAGTCCATGGTGGACAGCCTGCTCGCCATGGAAGAAAACCAGAAAAAATTCGGAGTGCTCGGACAGGAGAACTACAAGCGCTACTTCGTGGCCGCCTTCAAGGAGTACCGGCGTTCCCTGAGTTCGATCCAGTGGTTTCGCTACGAGGGCTCCCAGGTGTGGAGCGACCTGGCCGACGAGTTCAAGCAGACTTTCCCCAATCAGGAGGCCATGGCCGACACCCCGCCCGGTTCTCCGCCCTGGGTCCCGCAGGAAAAGCTCAACGCCTGGCTGGAGACCATCTTCAAGGCCAAGCAGGACAACGAGCGCTTCATAGAATCGAGCATGCGCGAGCTGCACGCCTGGAGCGAAGCCGCCGTGCGCGCGGGTTTCATCGGACTTGGCGTCACCCTGGCCGTGGCGCTCATCGGCAGCTTTTATCTCACGTATTCCATCGTGCGCCCGTTGCGCGAACTGCGTCTCGGCATTCGGGCCTTCACCCTGGACGGCAAGCTCGAACCCGTGCGGGTGATCTCGCGCGACGAACTGGGGGAATTGGCCCAGACCTTCAACGAAATGACCGCCCGTCTCAAGGAAGAGGAAAAAATGCGCGCGGATTTCATCGACATGCTCAGCCACGAAATCCGCACGCCGCTCACTTCGATCCGCGAGTCGGTCAACCTCATGCGCGAGCAGGTTCTGGGCGAGGTCAACGACCGCCAGAAACGTTTTCTCGACATCGCCTCGTCCGAACTGGAACGCATTTCCCGGCTTTTGTCCCGGCTCATGCAGGTGTCGAGCATGTCTTCCCGGTTCATGACCCTGAGCTTCAAGCCCGTGGACCCCACCCACCTGCTGCACGAAACCGTGGACAAGGCCAGCCCCGCCGCGGAAGCCAAGCATATCGCCCTGACCACGCATGTGGCTCCGGAAATTCCTTCGGTGATGGCGGACACGGAACACTTGCGGCAGGCGCTTCTGAACCTTATAGGAAACGCCGTCAAATTTTCCGAGCCCGGACAGAGCGTGGACGTTTCCCTGCAACTGGCCGACGGCGGCAACCAACTGCTGTTTTCCATTGTGGATTCCGGGCCGGGCATTGAAGAAAACGAACAGCCCCTGGTGTTCAACAAGTACTACCGGGGCGAGAGCATGAAAAAAAGCGTGGACGGCATCGGCCTGGGGCTTTCCATCGCCAAGAACATCGTGGAAGCCCACGGTGGCAAGATATGGCTGAGCAGCCGGGCCGGACGCGGCAGCACGTTTTTTTTCACCATACCCATCACCAGGGAGAACCAGTGACATGTCCTCACCAATCGCCAGCCCGGTACGGACCGCTTCGCCTGTCGTCTTGGCGCTCTCAGTCTTGTTGGCGGCCCTGCTGGCCGGATGTGTGGAAAAATCCGCTCCGAAACCCGAGGCCGCTCCCCAGCCCGTGGCGGTGATCGATACGATGGACACCGGTTCGGCCTACGCCCAGGGCGTACGCGCCTTCTGGGAAAGCGACTACGGTACCGCGGCCACGATTTTCGAAAACCTCCTGCGCCGCCAGGAGGACGAATCCTTCCGTTCGCAGGCGCTCTACGGCTTGGCCTGCGCCCGCCTGGCCTCGGCCGACACCGCCGCGCAACTGCGCGAGGCCCGCGAAACCTGGCAGGACTGGGAACGCATCAACGCCGGAGACGGCGTGCGGGTCGATCCGCACATGCTCACGCCGTTTATTCAAAATCCCAAAATCGGCCACATCACCAAGGAAATGCGCCAGATGGCTCCGGCTACCCAGCCGCCTCGGGACACCGACTGCCTGAAACGCCTGCAGGACAAGGAGCGCGAGGTGTCCAACCTGCAGAAGCAGATCAAGGCCCTGGAGGCCATCCATCGGGAAATCCAACAAAAAAAGAGGATGACGGCCCCCTGACATGACGCCTACCCCCGGGAGAAAAACCATCCTGGTGGCTGATGATGATCCGCATATCCAGGAAGTGCTCGAGGTGCGCCTGGCCTCGGCCGGATACGAGGTCATCATCGCCACCGACGGGCGCGAGGCCCTGGATATCCTCGGACACACCGCCGTGGACCTGGTCATTTCGGATATTCGCATGCCGGGTCTGGACGGGTTGAGCCTGCAGGCCCGGTTGGAAAAAATCGCCCCCAACCTGCCCATCATCTTTCTCACCGCCTACGGCAGCATCCAGGACGCCGTGCAGGCCATCAAGAGCGGGGCGGTGGACTATCTGACCAAGCCCTTCGATGGACGCGAGCTTCTGGAAAAAGTGCGCCAGGTGATCGAAAAGACCGGAGAAGGGCCTACCGCGGCCGCTGGCGCGAACAAGGACAAGGACCGGACGAAGGAGCGGGACGGCATGTGGAATTCCCGTTCTCCCAAGATGCGCGAACTGGCCGAAATGGTCGACAAGGTGGCCGCCCGGGACGTGAGCGTGCTCTTGCTCGGAGAATCGGGCACCGGCAAGGAGCGTATCGCCCACCTGATCCATTCGCGAAGCCCCCGGCGGGACCATCCCCTGGTGATCGTGGACTGCGGCTCCACCCCGGCCACCCTGCTCGAATCCGAGCTGTTCGGCCACGTGAAGGGGTCCTTCACCCACGCGGTGCGGGACAAAAAGGGCCTGATCGAAGAGGCCCACAAGGGGACGCTCTTTCTCGACGAGATCGGCAACATTTCATCGGAAATGCAGGTCAGGCTGCTGCGCTTTCTGGAAAACCGAAAGATCAGGCGCATCGGCGACACCCGCGAAATCACCGTGGACTGCCGGGTCATCGCCGCCACCAACGCGGACCTGGCCCACGACGTGGCCGAGGGAACGTTTCGCGAAGACCTGTACTACCGCCTGCGCGTGGTGACCATTCTGGTGCCTCCGCTTCGCGAGCGCAAGGAGGACATCCCGCTCCTGGCCGAGCACTTCGTGTCCCTGTTCTGCAAGAGCCAGGGCATGGAAACCGTGGAAATTCCCGAACGCACCATGCGGGCCTTGCTTAACTACGACTGGCCCGGCAACATACGCGAGCTCAAGAACGCCATCGAAGCGGGCGTGGTCCTGTGCAAGGGCGGGGTCCTGCAACCCGAAGACCTGCAGATCGCCCCTCCGGCTGGCCGGGGAGGGCAGAACCACGTGGGAGACGCCCTGTCCCTGGACGAAAGCGAGAAGCAGGCCATCATCCGCGCCCTGGAAAAGGCCGACTGGGTGCAAAAGGACGCCGCGCCCTTGCTGGGCGTGAGCCGGCGAGCGCTCAACTACAAGATCCAGAAATACGAAATCGAAATCCCCACGCGAAAGGCCAGGCACAACAAACTCAAGTCGTGAAGCCGATTGGAAACGCCCGCCTCGGCTGCGCCCGGTTCGGCAAGTCCGACGCGGCGTCGAAACAGCCCTCTTCAGGCCCGATCGCTTTCGCGTCGCACTTTTTCGCCTGAAGAACCGGCCCGCGGATACGCTTCGGAGACGACGCCCGGCGGTCGGAACGGAGCATGCGCCGTCCGAGCCCTTTTCATCCGTCGGTCCGTGGGCTACAAAGTCAAAGCGATCCCCCCCAAACGTTTCACCGAACAAGGCTCATGGAGCACCAGACCCCCTTTGTCCCCCCGTCCCAGCGAAGGCGCCGGTCACGCAGGATCGAGCGCCTGGTGGTATTGCCCTTCGGCAAGTCGTTGATCATCAGCGTGCGCGGCATCCGGGCACGACTGGGGCGTTGCCTGGTGACCATGGTCGCCCTGGTGCTGGCCGTGGCCTTCCTGGCCTTCACCCTGGCCGGGGACGACGTGGCCAGGGGGCTTCTGGCCTCGGGCCGCCACGATCTGGCGGCCGCCCTGATACGCGCCGGCTACGACCTGACGCCCGGTCCCGAACCCGGCACCTTTCTGCCCGTGATCGGCGCCAAACAGCGCTGGATCGTGGGGCTTTCGCTCCTGGTGTGCGCGGTGGGCATCGTCAACGCCCAGCTCATGTCCGTGACCGAACGTTTTCGCGAAATCGGAGCCATGAAGTGCCTGGGCGCGCTCGACAGCTTCGTGCTGCGCCTGTTCTTGCTGGAGGCCCTGATTCAGGGCTTGGCCGGAGCCCTGGCCGGAGCGCTGATCGGCGTGGCGGCCGCGTTCGCCGTGGGGCTCGCGCGCTTTGGATGGGCCGGCGTCGGACAGGCGGACTGGACGGGCCTGGCGACGAGCTTCGGCCTGTCCCTTGCGGCGGGGGTCGGACTCAGCCTGATCGGGGTGGTGTATCCGGCCCTGGTGGCTTCGCGCATGCCTCCGGTGGTGGCCATGCGCGCCGAGGAGTAGGGGAAGGCATGCGCGAAATACACGATGTGGTGCGCGTCTCCGGGGTCACCAAGACTTTCGAGGTGGGACGCCAGACCGTGGAAGCCCTCAAGGGCGTGGACCTGGCCATACGCACAGGGGAGTATCTTTCCATCATGGGGCCGTCGGGGTCGGGCAAGTCCACGCTCTTCAACATGATCGGAGGGCTCGACAAGCCCAGCGCCGGCAAGGTGTTCATCGACGAGGTGGACATCGCCCAGCTCGACGCCTACGAACTGGCCTGGCTGCGCAACCGCAAGATCGGCTACATTTTTCAGACGTTCAACCTCATTTCGGTCATGACCGCCCTGGAAAACGTCACGCTGCCCATGACCTTCGCGGGTATTCCCGATGACGACGCCGCACGGCGCGGCCTGGAGCTTCTGGATCTGGTGGGTCTGTCGGCCCGTCACGGACACAGGCCCATGGAGCTTTCCGGCGGACAGCAGCAGCGCGTGGCCATCGCCAGGTCCCTGGCCAACAATCCGGCCATCGTGCTGGCCGACGAACCCACCGGCAACCTGGATCTTTCCACCGGGGAAGAAATCATCGCCCTGCTCAAGTCCCTTTCCGTGGAGCGCGGGGTCACGGTCATCTCCGCCACCCACGACTATAAGATGCTTTCCGTTTCGGACCGCGTGGTCTGGATTCGCGACGGACGCATCGACAAGATCGAAAATCGCGATGAACTCGACATCACCGTGGGGGCCATCGGCTCCAGGGGCGACTAGGCGCATGGCTCGTTTTTTCGCGGCCTTGTCCCGTTGCCTCTGCGTGGTCCTGCTTTTGGTCCCGGCGGCGGTCCGTCCCGCTTGGTGCGCCAAGGCCCAGGCGCCGGACCCGGCAGCCGTGGCCGCCTTTGCCGCCGACCCCGTCCGGGCCCTGGCCTCCCTGGGCGACCGCTCCCCCGGCACTGCCGGAGCCGCCCGGTCCGCCGCGCTGATTCGGGAATTTTTCCAGGGCCTTGGAGCGGGCAAAGTGCTGACGCAGACCTACCTCGCCCCGGCCAAAATTCACGGTCCCTGTGCGCTCACGGTGGAAGGACTGGCCGAGCCCCTGCCCATCCGGCAGCTCGACCTGAACGTCCTCACGCCAGCTGCGGCGGCGGCCCTGACCGGCCCCCTGGTCTACGGCGGACGAGGCGAAATGGCCGACCTGGATGGCAAGACCGTGGCCGGAGCCATCGTGGTGCTCGACCTGGACTCCGGGCGCAACTGGCAAAACGCCGCCCAGTTGGGCGCCTTGGCCGTCATCTATTTGGACCGCGACGAGCCCGGCGAAGCCGGATTCTATCGAGACAAGGTGGAGCTCACTCCGGTGGTGTTTCCCCGCTTTCGCCTGCTCTGCGCCCAGGCCCACCGGGCTTTCGGTCCCCTGGAGCGCGCCCCGGCCGGGCGGATCGCTTCCAAGGCGCGCATAGATTCCGCCGCCCGCTGGGAGCGCGTGCCGGCCGAAAACGTCTATCTGCTGGTCAAGGGCACGGACGAAAGTCTTGCCGGCCAAGCCGTGATCGTGGAAGCCTTCTACGACGCCGCGTCCTTTGTGGCCGGCTTGGGACCGGCGGCGGACCAGGCCTCCTCCCTGGCCGGTCTGGTGGACGCGGCCAAGTCCCTGGCGGCGAATCCGCCCCGGCGCACCACGCTTCTGGCCGCGACATCCGGTCACGGCCAGGCCCTGGCCGGGTTTCGCGAGTGCCTGGGGGCGCTTACGGCCAAGAGCAGCCATGAGCGCGCTTGGCGCAAGACCTTGGACAAGCGCGTCCGCAAGGCGGAAGAGGTGCTTGCGGCTCTGGACCGGACCGACGCGTCTGACCGGGCTTCCGGCGACCCGAATGCGGCCCTGGCCGATCCCGCGCTGGCCGGCCCCCTGGAAACGGCCTTCAAGGACGAAGCCGACCGCACCGGAGCGCTTCTGGCCGCCCTGCGTCTGGAAGGGCGCGAGGAGAACCAGGGCGTTGTGGCCGCCCTGACCCAGTCGCGCAAGCTTTTGCGCCAGATGATCTGGCGGGGCGAGGGGCTCAAGGGCTTGAGCGGGCCGGAGGCGGCCCTGGTGCGCGGACTGTTGCCGGGCATTCGCGACGCCTACCGCTACAGTCTCCGCCAGACCCGGTTGGAGTTGGCCGCGGCCAAGAGCGCCCGCGACCTGCGCAACCTCATGGAGCCCTATGCCGTTTCCGCGGCGGCGTCGCTCAACCTTTCCAGCCACGGGGACGCGGTGGCGGCGGTGAGCGCCGGCTGGCTCTACGACCTGCGACCGGAGATTAACCGGATTCGGCCCTACGCCAGGCTTTCGCGTCTGCTGGAAAAAAACGCCGGACGACTGGGCAAGACCGGGAAATGCGCCCCGTTCGTGGACGGGCTGCGCGCCGATCCCGATACGCCCTGGCGCAGTCTCTTTGTGGACCGTCCTCCTCTGGGCGGCGAGGTGAGCGCCCTGGCCGGGCTGCCGGGCTTCACCCTGGCCACCGCCAACGACGCGCGCGGGACCTGGGGAACGCCGGGGGACACCGTGGACCGCGTGGACCGGCAAAACCTGGAGCGCCAGATCCGGTTGACCACGGGCCTGGTGCGCTCCCTGGCCGACGCCGACCTGCCCAAGCCCGAAAAATCCGGACGCTCCGGCTTCGCCACCTTGACCGTGCGGGCCGGGTTCGTGCGACAGGGCGAGCCCTTTGCCGATCGTCCGGCCGGAGGGGCGACGGCGATCGTCTACCAGGGCAAGAGCCGATTCCCGGTCATGACCGGGCCGGACGGCACGTTGCGTTTGCCTGGCCTGGCCGACGCGCGCAACGTCTCGGAAAAGGCCGTGGTGGAGGCCTACCGCTTTTCGCCGGAGGACGGACGGGCCGTCTGGGCCGTGGACAGGCGGGCCACGGTCAAGGACGCCTACCGGGTGCGCATGCGCCGGCTGGAGGCGCGTTCCAATCTGGTGATGTTCGCCTGTCGTCAGAGCACGCTCTTGGGCATGTTCGACCCCAGAAGTTTTCGCTATTTCACCCGAGCCCAGGTGTTCGACGCCAGGACCGACGCCGAGCCGGTCCACTACTGGCTTTCGCGTCTCGACACCCTGGACTCCACCTTGTTGAGCGTCTTTCTGGAATCCGGCACCCGGTACAAGCTCACCCTGTCGGACACGGCCCTGGCCAGAAAGGCGCTGCTTACCAACGCCGTGCCCGGACGCCCCGAAGGCGTGGGCTATCTGGTGGACGAATGCCCCTTGCTGCCCCGGAGCGACGTTCTGGCCGCCAGGGACATGTGGAGTCTGGTCTCGCCGCGTTTGGCCAATCTGGAAGCCCACGGCGTGACGAGCGAGCGGCTGGACGAAATGCTGCGCTCCGGCACCGATCGGCTGATGCGGGCGCAAAAGGCCCTGGCCGATCGCGACTATTCCCTGGGCATGAGCCAGGCCAGAGCCAGCCTGGCCCTGGCCGGTCGAGTCTACAACGACGTGGAGAAAACCCAGCGCGACGTGCTCGTGGGGGTGCTCTTTTACATCGCGCTGTTCGCTCCTTTCGCCTACTGCCTGGAACGGCTGCTCTTCGCCTACGCGGACATTCACCGCCGTCTCGCGGCCCTGGGCGGCATCATGGCCGTGGTCATCGCCCTGGTCTGGGCCGCGCACCCGGCTTTTCGACTCACGTACAATCCGGCCGTGGTCATCATGGCCTTTTTCCTCATGGTGTTGGCCGCGCTGGTTTCCGGGCTGATTTTCGCCCGGTTCGAGCGGGAAATGGCCGGCTTGCAACGACGTTCCAGCCATCTCAAGGCCGAGGAGATCGGGCACTTCAAGGCGTTCGCCGCGGCGTTCGCCATCGGCGTGGCCAACCTGAGACGGCGCAAGGTGCGCACGGCGCTCACCTGCGTCACCCTGGTGCTTCTCACCTTCACCATCTTGAGTTTTACATCGGTCAGAAGCGTCCGTCTGGAAAGCTCGGTGCGCTTTTCCGACACGGCGCGCTATCAGGGAATTCTCCTGCGCAACCTGGGCTGGAAATCCTTGCCCGTGGAAGCGCGAGGCGTGCTCGACGATCTCGGCGGGCAGGGAGCCGTGGCCGCCAGGGCCGCGCTGGAAAGCGCCGACCGGACCGTCCCCCTGGTGGTGACCCTTTCGAGCGGAGACAGCCGAGCCCGAGCCCTTGGCGTCATGGGCTTGGGACCGCATGAAAACGCGGTGAGCGGAGCGGGGCGGGTGCTTACCGCCGGACGGTGGTTCCTGCCGGGCGAAAATCGGGCCGTGCTGCTGCCCGAGGACCTGGCCGCGCGGCTTGGAGCCCGCCCGGGCGAGCCCGGACACGACCGGGTGACCCTGTGGGGCCAGTCCTACACCGTGATCGGATTGTTTTCAGGAGCCGCGCTGGACCACTGGACCGATCTGGACGGCGAGCCCCTCACTCCGGTGGTCTTTCCCACCGAATCCGCCGTGGAGGCCAGCGATGCGGAAAAGGACTCGGTGGAGTCCGGCGAGGATCTGGTGGCCTATCAGGGCCGTTACGAACACTTGGCCGGCGACTCCGTAATCATTTTGCCGGTGGACACGGTGTTGGGCCTGGGCGGCCACCTCAAGAGCCTGGCCCTGTCGGGAGCTGGAGCGGGGAGCGCTTCCGAGCTGGCCGACCGTTTCGGCCTGTCGGTCTACGAGGGCCGCCCCCAGGGCGCGTTCGTGGTCCACGCCGGAGAAGCGTTGAGCTACTCGGGGGCCGCCAACTTGGCCGTGCCTTTGGCCATAGCGGCTTCCATCGTGCTTTCCACCATGATCGGCGCGGTCTACGAGCGCAAGCGCGAAATCGCGGTGTACACGGCCGTGGGCCTGGCCCCGAGCCACGTGGCCTTTCTTTTCGTGGCCGAAGCCCTGGCCTTTGCCGTGATCTCGTCGGTGCTGGGCTATCTGGTGGCCCAGGGCGCGGCGGCGGCGTTTTCGGGAACCAGCGTCTGGCAGGGCATGACCGCCAACTATTCCTCGCTTTCCGGGGTGGCGTCGCTTCTTCTGGTCATCGCCGTGGTGCTGGCCTCGGCCGTGTATCCGGCCCGGGTGGCGGCACGCGTGGCCATACCGGACGCCAGCCGGGCCTGGACTCCGCCGGAGCCGCGCGGATCGACCATGAAGGCCACCTTGCCCTTTCTCATGCGCTTGGGCGAACAGGACCTGGCCGCCGGTTTTCTCATGCAATACTTGAAGTCTCACGAGGACGTGTCCCACGGACTTTTCGCCACGGCCGACATCGGCGCGGATTTCGTCTGTCCCTGGATGACGCCGGGCGGAGGCGAACATCCCGGCCTGACTCACGAGGCTTTCCTCCCCCTTTCGGACTGCGTGCGCGTGGGCGCCACGGTCTGGCTGGCGCCCTTCGATTTCGGAGTCAATCAGCGGGTGTCGGTGAGCTTTCTGCCGGCGCTGTGGCACCCGGGATTCATGGAGATCGAAGTGCGGCTCGAACTCAAGGCCGGCGAGGTACGCATGTGGAAGCGCCTGAGCGTGAACTTTCTCAATGCCTTGCGCAAGCAGCTCCTGGTCTATAGAACCCTGGACGACGAGGCCCGGCGATCCTTCGCCGCCAACACCCAGGCCATGCGAAGCCAAGCCGGGGACAAGGTCGGATGAGCCGGCTTGGCCAACCTCTTTTTTCGGGCTGCCGGGCCACGGTCCGCCAACCCGCACCCGGAGCGACTCCGAGCGTGATCCGCCGATGAAAACCACACCCGTCAGGCCGCGCGCCATGATCCTGGGCGTGACGTTGGGCGCGCTTTTGTGCCTGGCCACGCCCTACAACAACCTCTACCTGGGGGCCACGCCGCTGGCCGGAGGCCATTTTCCCCTGGCTCCGTTCGTGCTGGTCGTTGTTTTGGGGCTCCTGCTGTCCGCCTGGTCGCGCCTGACCGGACGCGCTCCGTTCTTGCGCGGGTCGGAATTGCTCACGGTGTGGATTCTTGGCGTGCTCATGTGCGGCATCGCGTTCACCGGATTGGCCAGGACCTTTTTCATCAATCTCACCGCTCTGGCCCGATTTGGAACCGAGGGCGGACGCTTGGGCCCCGAGCTGGCCGGACTCATGCCCCACGGTCTGGCCGTGACCGATCCCGCGGCCGTGGAAGCGCTTTACAACGGATTGCCAGGCGGACGCGACCTGTCCTGGTGGCAGGCCCTGGCCCGCACGCCCTGGAGCGCCTGGGTCGGACCGCTTTCGGCCTGGGGAGTGTTCGTGGGCTTGTGCTTCGCGGTCATGGTCTGCCTGGCCAACCTGCTGGGGAGGCAGTGGGTGGTGGCGGAACGCATGAATTTCCCCCTGCTGCGTCTGCCCCTGCTCATGGCCGAACGCCTGGACAAGGGCGGTTTCGCCTCCTTTTTCACGGATCGCTACCTGTTGGCCGGGCTTTGTCTCCCCGTGGCCCTGCATACCCTGAACGGACTGGCCTTTTACGTTCCGTCCGTGCCCCAGATTCCCACCATCATCGCGGCCGGGCCGTATTTTCCCCGCACGGGACTGCTGTCCGGGTATCAAAAACTTCGCATCTGCTTCTATCCGGCCTTTGTTGGATTCGCCTTTCTGGCCGCGCGCCAGGTGTCATTGTCCTTCTGGCTGTTTTTCCTGCTGGGAGGGTTCGTTTCCGGGGCCTTGGCCTGGGCCGGTTGGCAGATTCCCGCACAGGCCCTCGGCGTGGCCTTCGGCCCAGGCCTCGCCGCCCCGGAAGATACCCAGGCCATCGGAGCCTACGGCGTGTTCTTTCTCTTTGTCGTTTGGCTGGCCCGCCGACATCTCTGGGAAGTGACCCGGCAAGCCCTGCGCTTCAAGTTCGGACCGCCCCGTCCCGGGGAGTGGTTCTCCGCCGGGTTGGCCTTCTGGGGGCTGGTCATCGGCGGAAGCGGGCTGTGCGCCTGGTGCGCCTGGTTCGGCATGCCCCTCGTGCAGACCGGGCTCATGCTGGCCATGTTCTTCATCGTCACCCTGGTGGCCAGTCGCATCGTCTGTCAGGGCGGAGTGGCCTACTTCACCTTGGCGGCCGCGCCCATGGACGGACTCACGGCCCTTTTGGGCTCCTCGTTCTTCGCCGGGGCCGCGCTGCTTACCGGCGCGGTCATGCAGAAGATGGAGTTTCTCGACCTGCGTGAATCGCTCATGCCTTCGCTGATCCACGCCTCCAAAGTGAGCGAGCAGGTTTCCAACAGGCGGATGTACTTTCTGGGCATGGTGACGGCCCTGGTGGTGGGCGTCGCGGCGTCTTTGGCGGCCATGCTGGTCCTTTGCCATCAGGTGGGGTTGCAAGGGCTCAGCGTGCAATGGGAAACCTCCACGGTGCTGGGCGTCTACGAAAACGCCCGTCGACTGGTGGAAACGCCCTCCGGACCGAACGGATGGGTCATGGGCTTCGCCCTGGCGGGGGCCGGAGTCATGACTCTTCTCATGCTGGCTTACCAGCGTTTTCCCTGGTGGCCCCTGCATCCCCTAGGCTATCTCACCATGTACAGCTCGTCCATGCGCATCCTGTGGTTTTCGTTCTTCCTCGGTTGGCTGAGCAACCAGCTCACCTTGCGCTACGGGGGCATGCCGCTTTTCATCCGGGTGCGCATGGTGTTCATCGGGCTCATCGTGGGCGACTTCCTCATGGGCGCGGTGTTCGCCGTGGTGGGACTCTTTCTGGGACAAAGCTACCAGGTATTGCCGGGATAGGCCGTGGAAGACAGGGAACTCAAGGAATATCGGGACGTTCTGCAACCTCCGAGCGAGTTTCGCGAGGGGTTCGACTGGCGCACCATCGTGGGGGCGGTGTTCATCGGCTTTCTCATGATGCCGGCCTCCATGTACCTCAACCTCGTGGTGGGCGCGGGCATAGGCCCGGCCGCGCGCTGGGTGACCATCATTCTCTTCGCCGAGATAGCCAAGCGGGCCTATACCGACCTCAAACAGCAGGAGGTCTTCCTGCTGTACTACATGGCCGGCGCGGCCATGCACTCGCCTTTCCAGGGACTTTTGTGGAACCAGTATCTGGTGCAGTCCGACGCGGCCAGAATGCTGGGCCTTGCCGAGTACATCCCCTCCTGGGTGGCCCCGGCCGCCGGATCGGCCTCCCTGGCCGAGCGAACCTTTCTGCATCGGGAGTGGCTGGTGCCCGTGCTTTTGCTGGTGGGCTCCCAGATCGTGCAGAGGGTGGACCACTTCGGCCTGGGCTACGCCCTGTACCGCATCACTTCCGACGTGGAGAAGCTCCCCTTTCCCATGGCCCCGGTGGGGGCGCTGGGCACCATGGCCCTGGCCGAATCCGCCGAGGAACGAAAAACCGGCTGGAAATGGCGGGTGTTTTCCATCGGCGGAGTGATCGGAATGGCCTTCGGCGCGCTGTACGTGCTGTTTCCCGTGGTGTCGGGATTGATCTTCACCGAGCCGGTACGGCTCATCCCCTTGCCCTGGGTGGAGCTGACCCGACACACCGAGGACGTACTTCCCGCCGTGGCCACGGGCGTGCAGTTCGATCTCGGCCTTGTGTTCACGGGCATGGTGTTGCCGTTCTGGGCCGTTATCGGCGGTCTGGTGGGCCAGGTCATCACCTTTGTGGCCAATCCGCTGCTCTACGAACACGGCGTGCTGCACCGCTGGCACAAGGGCATGGGCACCGTGGACACCGTGTTCGCAAACAGCGTGGACTTCTACATGAGCTTCGGCCTGGGCCTGGGCCTGGCCATCGGCGCCATCGGCCTGTGGGGCGTGTTCAAGGGATTTCGCAAGGCCACGGGCCGCGCCAGCTACCGCGAGGTGTTTCGCGGGCGTCCCGAACGCGGGGACATCAACTTCTTCGTCTCGCTGGGCATCTACCTGTGCTCCACCCTGGCCTACATCTGCCTGTGTCGCGTGCTGGTGCCGGGGTTCCCCTGGATATTCTTCGTGCTTTACGGTTTCGTCTACACGCCGCTCATCTCCTACATCACCGCCCGCATGGAGGGCGTGGCCGGACAGTTCGTCAGCCTGCCCCTGGTGCGCGAGGCCAGCTTCATCGCTGGAGCGAAGTTTTTCGGTTATTCAGGCATAGAGATATGGTACGCGCCCATACCGATCCACAACTACGGCAAGGCCACCGTGGACTTTCGCGAGATCGAGCTCACCGGAACCAGCCTGCGCGGCATCATCAAGGCCGAGTTCGTGGTGTTTCCCGTGGTGATGGTGGCAAGCCTGCTCTTTTCCCAATTCATCTGGCAACTGGCCCCGATTCCTTCGGTGGCCTATCCGTACGCCCAGGAAATCTGGCGCCTTCAGGCCCTGAACACCCTGCTCATGCAGACCTCCACCATCGAGGGCAATTCGCTTTTCTTCCAGTCTCTGAACGCGACCTACCTGACGGCCGGACTGGGGCTCGGGCTTATCTCCTACGGGGCCTTGAGCGCCCTGGGAATGCCGGTGCTGCTGGTCTATGGCGTGGTGCGCGGCCTGGGCCAGCACATTCCCCACGGGCTGGTGCTCGAAGTGGTGGGCGCGCTTCTGGGACGGTTCTATTTCCGCAAGCGGTACGGCGTGATGTGGCGACAGTACGCGCCGGTGCTGCTGGCCGGGTTTTCCTGCGGCATGGGGCTCATGGGCATGTTCGCCATGGGCGTGACACTGGTGATGAAAAGTCTCGGCAAGGCGGCGTTCTGAGCGCCTTGACCGGGGGAAACGCTTGCCCTATGGTACCGCGTCTTTTTCCGGCTGGCCCCTTGACGGGGCGCGAAAGCTGATTATTCCTAAAACGCGCAATGTTTTTGCTTTTTCAGGAGGCCGCATGGCTCGCATTACCGTTGAAGATTGCCTTTCCATCATCAACAACCGCTTCATGATCGTACAGATGGCCATCAAGCGGGTGAAACAGTTCCGCGAGGGATACGACCCCCTGGTGGAATGCAAGAACAAGGAAATCGTGACCTCGTTGCGCGAGATCGCGGGCGGCAAGGTGCTGCCTTCCGAAGGGCTGGATCAACCCGGCCTGTACCCGAAACAATAGCTTTTCATCATGATGACCGCCAAAGCTGACTATTACGAAGTGTTGGGTATTACCCGCTCGGCGAGCGAAGACGAGATCAAGAAGGCTTACCGCCAGATGGCCTTCAAGCACCATCCGGATCGCAACCCCGACGATCCCGAAGCCGAGGCCAAGTTCAAGGAGGCCGCCGAAGCCTACGAGGTGTTGCGCGACAGCCAGAAACGCGCCCGCTACGACCGCTTCGGCCACCAGGGACTCGGCGACACCGGCTTTGGCGGTTTCCATTCCGCCGAGGACATCTTCAGCACGTTTTCCGACATCTTCGGCGACGTGTTCGGCTTTGCCGGCGCGGGGCGGGCGCGGGGTCCCCGGCCCCAGGCCGGCAACGACCTGCGCTACGACCTGCGCGTCACCTTCCGCGACGCGGCCCTGGGCAAGGAAGTCACTCTGCGCATCCCCAAAAACGTGGTCTGCCCGGAATGCGACGGCACGGGCGCGGCTCCGGGCACCAGCACCGAGACCTGCCGCCAGTGCGGCGGAGTGGGCCAGGTGCAGCAGAGCCAGGGATTTTTCCGCATCGCGGTGACGTGTCCCATCTGCCGGGGCGAGGGCCGGGTGATTCCCCATCCCTGTCCGCGCTGTCGGGGACGCGGCCAGGTGCAGGACACGCGCGAACTTTCCGTGCGCATTCCCGCCGGAGTGGACGACGGTTCTCGCCTGCGCCTGCGCGGCGAAGGCGAGCCCGGTCTGCACGGCGGGCCTCCCGGCGATTTGTATGTGGTCATCCATGTTGAGGAGGACAAGGTCTTTCGCCGCGAGGGACAAGATCTGCTCTACACCGTGGAAATCTCCATGGTGCAGGCCGCCCTGGGCGACAAGATCGAAGTGCCCACCCTGGAAGGGACCGAGGTGATGGATATCCCCAAGGGAACCCAGTCGCGCGAGGTGTTTTCCCTGCGGGGCTTCGGTCTGCCGCATCCCGGACGGCATCAGAAGGGCGACCTGCAGGTCGAGGTGATCGTCAAGATCCCCAAGGGCCTGACCAAGAAGCAGGAAGAGCTGCTGCGCGAGTTCGCCAAGCTCGAAGAGGACAAGCCCCTCAAGAAGGTCAAGAATTTCATCAACAAGGCCAAGGACGCGGTCCTGGGCTCCTGATGGACGTTCCCGGCCGGCTGACCCATCTGGACGACCACGGGCAAGCCCGCATGGTGGATGTGGGGGCCAAGACTCCCACCCTGCGCGTGGCCGTGGCCGAAGCCGTGGTGCGCCTGGCCCCGGCCACTTTCGCCCTGTTGTCCGATGGCGGACTGCCCAAGGGAGACGCCCTGGCCACGGCCCGTATCGCCGGCATCCTGGCGGCCAAGAAGACCGCCGATCTCATTCCCCTGTGCCACCCCCTGGGGTTGGATGCCGTGGACGTGCGCTTTACCCTGGATGAGGCCGAGCACCGGGTGGTCATTCAAGCCGAAGCCCGGCTCACCGCCAAGACCGGTGTCGAGATGGAGGCCATGACCGCCGCCAGCCTGGCCGCGCTCACCCTCTACGACATGTGCAAGGGCGTGCAGAAGGATATTATGATCGAAAGCGTGCGGCTTCTGTACAAATCCGGGGGCAAGAGTGGGGAGTTCCGAGCGCCATCCCGGTAACGACCGGATCGGGCGCAAACGAACCGGCTGAATTTCAAAAGAAACGCGGAGACGGGGTCACCCTGTCTCCGCGTTTCTTGTTGTTTCCTGAAGCGTAGCTACCAGACCATCCGCATCTTCACCCCTTGGGCGCTGATGTATTCCTTGAGCTGGCTTATGGTGTATTCCCCGTAGTGCACGATGGAGGCGATGAGCGCGGCGCTGGCCTTGCCTTCCTTCAGGGCGTCCACCATGTGCTGGGGCGTGCCGGCGCCTCCCGAGGCGATGACCGGAATGGAAACCGCTTCGCTGATGAGCCGGGTCAGGTTGAGTTCGTAGCCGTCCTTGGTGCCGTCGGCGTCGATGGAGTTCACGCAGAGTTCCCCGGCGCCCAGGGCTTCGGCGGTCTTGGCCCATTCTATGGCGTCCAGGCCCATGTATTTGCGTCCGCCGTGGATCACGATCTCGTAGCCGGAGGGGATGTTTTCGCTCACCGGGACCTGTTTGACATCCATGCCCACCACCACGCATTGCGACCCGAAAGCCGCCGCGCCCTGGCTGATGATGTCCGGGTTTTTCACCGCGGCCGAGTTCACCGAAATCTTTTCGGCTCCCGCCAGCAGGACGGCCCGCATGTCCTCCACGGTGGAGATGCCCCCGCCCACGGAAAACGGGATGAAGATCTTCGAGGCGACCTTTTCCACCACCTTGAGCATGATGCCGCGGCCCTCGGCCGAGGCGGTGATGTCGTAGAAGACAATTTCGTCCGCGCCCTGCTCGTAGTAGAGTTGCGCGGTCTCCACGGGGTCACCGATGTCCACGTTGCCGGCGAACTTCACGCCCTTGGTGAGTTTGCCGTCGCGCACGTCCAGGCAGGGAATCACGCGTTTACTGAGCATTGGTGGCCTCCCCGCAGTACGCCGCGAAGTTGGAGAGCAGTTTGAGCCCGGGGCGTCCGCTCTTTTCCGGGTGGAACTGCACGGCCCACAGCCCCGTGCGTCCGTGCACCGAACAGAAGCTCAGCCCGTATTCGGTGACGCCCAGCACGAATTGGGGCCGGGGAACCGGATAGTAGCTGTGCACGAAGTAGAATTCCGAATCCGGATCCACGCCTTCGAAGATTTCGCAGGGGCCGGTCAGGCGGACCTTGTTCCATCCCATGTGCGGCACGCGGATGGGTTGGCCGTCCTCCTCGGTGAGGGCGCGGCTGAACATGGCGCACTCGCCGGGCACGATGCCGAGCGCCTGGGTGTCGTTTTCGGCCGAGTAGTCGAGCAGGATCTGGCAGCCCACGCAGATGCCCAGCAGGGGTTTCTTGTCGGCCACCAGTTGGCGCAGCACCGCGTCGAGCCCGGTGCTGGTGAGTTCGTCCATGGCCTGGCCCGCGGCGCCCACGCCGGGAAAGATCACGCCGGAAGCCTGGCGCAGCGCCTCGGGGTCGGCGGTCACCCGGCAGGCGACGCCCAGGGCGTCCAGGGCGCGGCGCACGCTGGTCTGGTTGCCGGCCTTGTAGTCAAGAATGGCGAGCATGGTGTTCCTCCCGTTGGCGGGGTGCTAGTAAAATTCCCCGGTGAGGGCAAGTGCAAAAGGGCCGTCCCGGCCTTGCATTCGCGCCACGCCTCGCATACCTGGGCGGGTGACCCGTCGGGCTCTGGAAAGCGCGGAACGAAAAAGACGCGCGCAAACGACCGACAAGGAGGAACGCCATGCACATCGTCACCGGCGGAGCCGGATTTTTGGGCAGCGCCATCGTGTGGAAGCTCAACCGCCTGGGCGTCGACGACATTCTGATCGTGGACAATCTGGGCACGGGCGAAAAATGGCGAAACCTCACGGGCCTGCGCTTCGCCGACTACATGGACAAGGCCGACTTCCTGCGCCGCATCGAGGATGGCCGGGACCGCTTCGGGGTCAAGGCCGTGGCGCACATGGGGGCCTGTTCCTCGACCACGCAGCGCGACGCCTCCTACCTCATGGAAAACAACTATCGCTACAGTCTGGCCGTGGCCCGTCTCTGCCTGGGATGCGGGGCCAGGCTGGTGCACGCCTCCAGCGCGGCCACCTACGGCGACGGTTCCCAAGGATTCGACGACGATCCCGCCGGACTGGACACGCTTCGGCCCATGAATCCCTACGGCTATTCCAAGCATCTCTTCGACCTGGCGGCCAGGCGCCACGGCTGGCTGGATTCCATAGCCTGCCTCAAGTTCTTCAATGTCTACGGTCCGGGCGAACACCACAAGGGCGACATGCGAAGCGTGGTGTGCAAGGCCTTCGAACAGGTGCGAGACACGGGCGTGGTGCGGCTTTTCCGTTCGCACCGCCAGGACTACGCGGACGGACGCCAGGAGCGCGATTTCGTCTACGTGAAGGACTGCGCCGACGTGGTGGCCTGGCTCCTGGACAACCCGCAGGTGGGTGGAATTTTCAACGTGGGCACGGGCAAGGCCAGGACATTTTACGACCTGACGGCGGCGGTCTTCTCGGCCCTGGGACGGCCCGAACGCATCGAATACGTGGACATGCCCGAACCCATTCGCGACACCTACCAGTACCACACGCAGGCCACGGTGGAGCGCCTGCGCAACGCCGGGTACGCGCAGCACTTCACGGAACTGGAGGACGGAGTGCGGGACTATGTGCGGCGGTACCTGGCGAACGGCGAATCGCACCTCTGAGCGAAACCCTGAGCGAACGTGAAAAAACGTCGCTCGCTCCCGCTGCACGCGTCAGGCCCCCATGCGCGCGGGCTGCCGCGACCTTGCGGTTCGCGCCGAAGCTTCGCCGCCAGACGGTTGCGTCAGAGGCGTCGTTATTTCCTTCTCTTGAAGAGCTTCTCCAGTTCCTTTTTGTCCCAACTGACCACCACCGGTCTGCCGTGAGGGCAGAAATCGCGGTCGGGCAGGGCGGACCAGGCCTCGATCAGCGCCAGGGCCTCGTCCGGGGCCAGGGAGTCTCCGGCCTTTATCGCCGCCTTGCAGCTCATGACCGCGAACAGGTCGTCCATGCTCCGGGCCTGGCCCGAGAGCACCTCGCGCAAAAACTCCTTGGCCTGGCCCGGAGTGAAAAGCGGCGGCACGCCCCGAACGGCCAGCACGCCGGGTTTGACCGATTGCATATGAAAGCCCAGGGAACACAATTCGGCCCACAGGGCCGAAAGCCGGGACTGCTCCGAGGCGTGCAGGGCGAGTTCGAAGGCGATCCCCAGGGCGTGGCTTTCCCCCCTGGTTTGTCCGGCCTTGAGCCGGGAAAACAGCACCCGTTCATGGGCGGCGTGCTGGTCCACCAGGGCCAACCCCTGTCCGGCCAGGCCCAACACCAAATAGGTATCCGCCACTTGGCCCAGGTACACGGGGCCGCCGTGGGTTGGCCGCGCGGAGCGGGCGGGCGCGATTCCCGGCCGGTCGAGGTCTGACCCGGGCCGCTTCGCAACGCTCGCTCCCCGGGGTGCGGTTCGCTCGTCGCCAAACCCGGACCTGCGATCTGCGGTGACGGACCTGTCCGCGTCCGGCGAAACGGGGAGGTCGTCCATGTCCGAGTCGAAACGGAAGTCGTCCGGTCCGGCTGGCGCGCCCTCTTCCGAGGCCGGGCCTTCCGGCTCCATGAAGCCCCCGGAAAGTCCGCCGCGCCGCAGAAAGGCCGGTGTGTTGGGATCTTCCGGGGCCGCTGCTCCGGGACCGGGTCGGGAGGCGGCCGGGGCGGCGCGTCCCGGATCCTTTTCCCCGTAGGACGGTCGGGGCTCGCCCAGACTCGGCGGCTCCTGGGCGTCCTGGCTTGCGATGTCCTGCAGGTACTGGGGGTAGCTCGCGTACTTGGTCCGGGGAAACGTCGGATCTTCCTGGCGCAGGGTGGGGCGGGTGTTTCCCATGACCTCGACCATGCGGGCCGAGGGCCCGGCCATGTCCAGACTTTTCAGCACCCCGTGGCGCACCAGGGTGAAGATTTGTCCCTCGTTGCGAAAGCGCACCTCGGTCTTGGCCGGGTGCACGTTGACGTCCACCTCGCCCGGCGGCAGGGTGAGAAAGAGTACGGCCTGGGGATACTCGCGCGAGAGCATGCGCCCCTTGTAGGCGTCGCGCACGGCCCGCATGAGCACCCGGTCTTGGACCGGCCGGGCGTTGACGTAGAAGAGCATGCGGTCCGGCCGGGCCTGTCCCACGTGAGGCAGGCCGATCAGGCCGGAGAGGACGTAGCCGTGCAGCGCGTCCTCCACCGGGACCAGGGCCTCGGTCAAGGCCGGGGGCCACAGGCTCTGCAGGCGCGCGCGCAGATCTTGCCCGGCCACGAAACGAAGCGCCGTGCGCTGGCCCACGGTGAGTTTGAGCGCCACGTCCGGCCGGATCAGGGCCACTCTGGCCAACACCTCTTCGCAACGCTTGAGCTCCGTGGCGGGGCTCTTCATGAACTTGAGGCGGGCCGGCACGTTGGCGAACAAGTCGCGCACCTCGACCTTGGTGCCCTGGACCATGGCCGTGGGGCCCTGGTTCTCGATCCGGCCGAAATGCACGTCCACAAAGGCGGCTTCCGCGGTGTCCGCGTTTCGGGAGGAAAGGCGCAGCCTGGAAACCGAAGCGATGGAAGGCAGCGCCTCGCCCCGAAAGCCGTAGCTTTCCATGGACTCCAGGTCGCTCATGGCCGTGAGCTTGCTGGTGGCGTGCCGGGTGAGCGCCAGGGGCATCTCGGTTTGATTCAGGCCCAGGCCGTTGTCCTGCACGGATATGAGCGAGAGCCCGGCGTTTTCCAGCGTGACGTGCACCCTGGTGGCTCCGGCGTCCAGGCTGTTTTCCACGAGCTCCTTGACGACGCTGGCCGGGCGCTCTACCACCTCTCCCGCGGCTATCTGGTTCTGCAGCTCCGGGGGCAACACCCGGATGGTGCGGTAGGCGTTTTCCTTCATGGCCGCCGGTTACCACGACCCGGTTCCAATGCCTAGCGGCCTTGCGAGAACCGGTTGCGGCGGCTCCCGGCCGCCCTACGCTTCGAGGAGCCCTCATGAGCATCGAATACGGAAAAATTCGCACGCGGATCGACCCGGGCCGGCTTGTGGACAACTACCGCCTGTTGGCCAGCCCGAACATGCGCACCTTGGCGGTCATCAAGGCCGACGCCTACGGGCATGGCATCGTGGAAACGGCCAAGGCCCTGACCGAACGGGCCGGGGCGGACAGCTTTGCCGTGGGCACGGTGGAGGAGGGCGTACACCTGCGCCAAAGCGGCCAGTCCGGTCGTATCGTGTCCCTGCTGGGAGCGCTGGAAAGTTTCGAATACCCCGCCCTGTGGGAACACGACCTCATCGGCTTCGTGCACAGCTTCGACCAACTGGAGCGTTTGGCCGTTGAAGCCGCCGCACGGCCCGACCGTACTTTGCCCGTGGCCCTCAAGTTCGACACCGGCATGGGCCGCCTGGGCTTCACCCTGGAGGACGTGCCCGCCCTGTGCGACCGATTGGCGACACTTCCCGGCCTTGCGCCCGTGATGCTCTCGTCCCACCTGGCCACGGCCGACGAACCCTGGTCCGAGGAATACACCGTCTCCCAGGCCGCGTGTTTCGAAGCCATTCGCCGGGCCTTGGCCGATCGAGGCCACGATCTGGAATGCAACTTGGCCAATTCCGCCGCCATCCTGGCCCGGCCGGAGATCGGCTACCAGTCCCGCCGCCTGGGCATAGCGCTCTACGGGTGCAATCCCTTCGCGGGCACGGCCCTGGCGCATCTGGGTGAAGGCCTGGCTCCGGCCATGAGCGCGCGTACGCTCATCGTGAGCGTGCATCCGCTCAAGACTGGCCGGTCCATCAGCTACGGCCGCACCTTCATCGCGCCAAAGGACATGACCGTGGCCATTGTGGCGGCCGGATACGCCGACGCCTACAGCCGGGGACTTTCCGGCAAGGGAGCCATGTGGCTCAAAGGGGTTCGGGTCCCGATCCTGGGCCGGGTGTGCATGCAGCTCACGGCCGTGGACGTGACCGGCGTGGAGGGGGTCAAGGCGGGCGACGCGATCCATCTGCTCGGGGGCGAAGGCCCGGGCCGCATCACGCCCGAGGATCTGGCCGCCTGGTGGGGGACGATCACGTACGAAGTGTTTTGTCTGCTGGGCATGAACCGGCGGGAGTACGTCTGACGCCGGGGGGGACCCTGGCTCTGGGGCGGATCCCTCCTTTCGGCCCCTCGTTCGAAAGGGACCGGCGCGAGCGCAGAGGGAAATAAGGACGAGATCGCCGCAGGCGATCAGGGGGCCTGAACGCGTTTCAATTGCGTTCGCAGCTCCTGTTGCAGGGTCTTTTGGGCGACGGGTTTTTCCAGATAACCTGACATTCCCAACGCGAGAAATTTTTCCCGTTCCCCGATCATGGCGTGGGCGGTCAAGGCAACGATGGGGATGTCCCTGTTCGCCTCGCCCGCTTCACCGCGACGAATGGCCGCAGTCGCCTCGATTCCGTCCAGGACCGGCATTTGGACATCCATGAGAACGATATCGTATTCTCCCGTGCGCAAGGCCTCCAAGGCCTTGACGCCGTCGGAAACCACGGTCGCCCGGCAGCCCGCTTTCTCCAGCAGATTGCTGGCCACTATCCTGTTCACCCTGTCGTCCTCGGCCACCAGGACGCGAACGTTGGAAAGGGACGGCTCGGAATGGGGTTCGACCCTGTCCGCGGCCTGCTTCCCGGCCCACCTGCGACGGTAGGTGATGTGGAAGAAGGCGGATGTTCCCTTGCCCACTTCGCTTTCCAGCCAGAACTCTCCGCCCATGAGCCTGGTCAGCCGCTTGCAGATGGAAAGACCGAGCCCGGCTCCTTGAAACTTGCGTCGGTAGCCGGTGCTCACTTGCGTAAACGGTGAGCAGAGCATGGACAGCTTGTCCTCGGGGATGCCGATTCCGCTGTCCGAAACCGTGAAGAGCGCTCTCCCCATGCCGTCGCGGGCGGGAAGGGACGTCACCTCCACGGCGATGCCACCCGACGTGGTGAACTTGAGCGCGTTGCCGACCAGATTGGTGAGGACCTGCTGGACGCGGGCCTCGTCTCCAATGACCTCGGTCTCGATGGCCGGGTCGATCGTAAAGCCCAGGTCCAGGTTGGCCTCTTGGGCCGATTGCCGAAATATCTTGACCACTTGGTCGACACTATCGTGAAGATTGAAGGGCGCGTCGCGCATGGGCATTTTTCCCGCCTCCACGCGCGACAGGTCCAGGATGTCCGAAAGCAGCCTGGTCAAACGCCTGGAGGACTGGATGGCCAAGGCGGTAAATTCTTTTTGGTGCTCATCCAGCGGGGTTTCCTCTAGAAGCTGCAGCATGCCGAGGATGCCGTTCATGGGCGTGCGAATCTCGTGGCTCATGCTGGCGAGAAACTCGGATTTGAAATTGCTGGCTGTTTCCGCATGCTCCTTTGCCCACTGGAGTTCCTTGCCGAGTATTTCCTTGGCTTCAAGCTCCTGCTGCAGCGTGGAAGTCTTTTGGTCGATGATGGACCGCAGCTCCTCGTCCCGGAGAAGGAATCGGTTGGCCAGGGGTTGAAGCAAATAGTAGACTCCAGCCAGCGAAAGCATGGAAGCCAGAATGATGAGGCCGATGACGATGCTGAGGATTCGCCGGGCTGGACCGTAGAGTTCCTGAGAATTTGTGGCCATTGCGATCAGGAGACGTGCGTTGGGAATCCGCTTCGCAAACAGCGCCAAGCAACTGCCGGAAGGATTTTTCCACTTCATGGGGGAAGAGTGGGATTCCTGACCCAGGCTGGCATCCAGCACCGCGTTGCACAAGTTGGAGGAAGACGCGTAGAGCAGATGGTTTTTTCCATCGGGGGAGACCTCGAAGGCGCAGAGGGCGCTATCGCCCGAGTGGCCAAGGCCGTTCGGGGATTCCACGATATCGAGAATTCCGTCGAGAGAGAACATGACCAGATCCATACCCACCACGCTGCCCGTGTTGTCCAACATCTTCTCGCCGATGTTGATGACAGGTCGTCCGTTGACCATGTGTGGAGCGCTGATCCAGGCTTTTTTGTCCGCCGGAAAACCACTCGGCATAAACTCCGGAGCTATCGGTTGCCCCAGTTGCACAACGGGTTCGCATTTGGAATCGAGCCGGACAAGCCCGACGATCTCTGGCACCTTGTCCAGGGCGTCGCGCAACTTGGGTTCCGTATAGTCTCGCAATTCCTTCAGGCTGATTTTACCCGCGTTGTAGAGCGCCAGGCGGTCCCGGATCATGGTCCGGCTGTTGATTTGCTGGGTGATGAGCTGGAATCGGTTGAGATAACGGTCGGCGGCCATCACCCTGGAATCGAGCTCGCTCTGGAACCAGCCGTTTTGCCGTTTATGCAGCTCGCTGTTCAGGGGGAATATGGCGATGACCGCGACAAGACAGTTGGACAGCAGAACAGAGAAAATGGTGTAGAGGAATATTTTTCTCTTCAGTTGGGGAATGGAATTTTTGTGCATCAGCAAGAAAAAATGTAAAACTATTCTTTGAACGAAACGTGTGAAGGCAGAACGCCTTTCAGAACCCGTCGAAAAATCTTCACCGGCCGCGTATGCCTGGTAAACGCCTCTGACTCGAACGCCCCTGAGAGCCCAACCCAACAGTCGACTCTTGCAGACTGTTCATAAAAATTCCGGCGAGGCGCGAGAAAAAGTCAACCCCGAAGCGTAGTTGGCATCCGTTGAGGGTTGAGTTTTTCGCAGCGACGCAGCCAGCAAGGATTTTTCATCATCGACATCTTCGACGGGTTCTTAAGGTCGCGGCATCAGTTGCGCGCTTGCCGGCTTTTTCTTTCCCTTTCCCGGCGCAGCCACCCGTACCAGCCTTCCAGCCCTTCCTTGGTCCGGCACGAGAGCGAAAAGACCTCGATACCGGGCTTGCCCACGCCGAGGATGAAGTTCCTGGCGCGATCCAGGTCGAAATCCACATAGGACAACAGGTCGGACTTGTTGATGAGCGCCGCGCTGGAGAGATTGAACATCACCGGATATTTCTCGGGCTTGTCGTCCCCTTCGGTCACGGAGAGCAGGGTGATTTTGTGGTCCTCGCCCAGGTCGAACGAGGCCGGACAGACCAGATTGCCCACGTTTTCGATGAAGAGAATGTCCAGCCCGTCCAGATCGAGATGCTTGAGGGCTTCCATGATTTGGGAACTGCTCAGGTGACATCCGCCCTCCGTATTGATCTGGACGGCCTGGGCGCCGGTGGCGGCCACCCGCCGGGCGTCGTTGTCGGTTTGCAGGTCGCCTTCCACCACGGCCATGCGAAATTCACCGGCCAGGTCGGTAAGGGTGTGTTCAAGCAGGCTGGTCTTGCCCGCTCCGGGAGAGCTCATGAGGTTGAGCGCCAGGATGTTGCGCTCCCCAAACAGGGCGCGAAGCTGGCCGGCCAGGCTTTCGTTGGCTTCCAGGACGTTGCGCACGACGGAAATTTTCATGCACGGCTCCTATTGGGCTTCGATGTATTCGATGTAGAGTTCCTGTCCGGACAGAACCGTGTGCCCGAACTCCTCCCCGCAGGCCGGGCAGGGGGCGAACAGGCGATCGAGCTCGGGTTCGAACTCCTGTCCGCAGCGGCCGCAGGCCAGGCGCGAGGGCACGGCTTCGGTTTCGAAACGGGCGTTTTCCAAGGCAGTCCCCGCCACCAGGGCCAGGAAGCAGACCTCCAGCGCCTCGGAAACAGTGGCGGTCATGCGCCCGTAGCGCACCTTCACGGCGATGAGCCGGGTCAGGGAATTCTTTTCCATCTCCTCGTTGACGATATCCAGGATGGACTGGGCGATGGACATTTCGTGCACGCGGTCCCCTTTGGCGGCAGGCCGAGACGAACAGGCGGGTTTCTGTGTCGGCGATTGTCTTTGGCGCAGCATAGTATAAAAGTGCGCCGGCGAAAACCATTTCCGCACGCCCGAAGAAACGCCGGGTCCAAGAGAGCGTGGAGGAAACGACTCGAATAGGGCGGATGCGACACGCCTTTCTTGACAGACGCGTAGGTTTTGTCTAAAGAGATTACCCCCATGCCGGGATGGCGGAATTGGTAGACGCAGCGGACTCAAAATCCGCCGGTCGCAAGGCCTTGGGGGTTCGAGTCCCCCTCCCGGTACCATAAAGAAAACAGGGGCTTACGAGAAATACCGTAAGCCCTTTTTTCTTTGGTTTTGCCGGGAGGATGGGGGCTGTCCCCACATTGTCCCCATTTTCGGATAGGGCATGATGGGGATGATCTGGGAATTTTTTTGTCCCCACTTGGTGAGGCGCGTAAGCCCGCCACTTCGAGGTTGCTTTGCCCCCCGTTAAACAAATTTTGCGTTGGCGAGCTTTCTGGGATAGGAGAAGATTGCTTGCCTATTTACGAGAGGGGCCACATGTTTATTATCTTTTCCGTTGAAGGCTTATTGCGTAAATGAAGGTGGACGGTTCGCACGGGACAACGTGTGCTAATGCTGAGAGTATTCAACGCTCCGGATTTATCCTAACAGAAAACTTTGGTTTCTGGGGGCATGGGGTATATTTTTTCTTCCGTGAGAAAAATGGAATAGTCAACTCCTGTAATTGGTACCGTGCATCATTTTATCGGGGTGACTACGGGTCTGATGTGAGCGGGTGTGCAGTTTTGCATGCTACGATTTGTTGTAAAGAAAATGAACATATCGACCTTAATCATAGCAATTTTACCGAAGCATTTCGTAAGTTGGATGAGGATTTAAGGGGTCGAGCTATAGACGACAAAACTAAAAATTTTATGAGAAATCGTTTAGTAGAGAAAGTTGCTGAGCGGGAGGGCATTAAGCCGCTTGTGTTGTTTGCTACAATTCCCGTGCCCAAACGTTTCTTTCGGCCAGAACGGTCAGCGCCTTGCATTGTTGTTATGTCCTCTGGCTGTATTTCTCCTCCACCGTATGAAATGGAGAGGATATCAGATGTGTAGAAAGGATGTCATAAACGAGGTTCTTGCAGAGATATTGGCAATGTCTGATGAAGAGATGGTCTCTTTAGCACAAAGTTCAACCTCTTCAGGGTTGTTTGATGGCCTAGATAAGGTCAGTAATTTACTGTATGACTCGACAAATGAGCCTGTGTGTAGCACACATGTGATGAATGACTTTGTATTTGTTTATAGCTCGCAAGGAGTGATAACGTTTCAAGAAATTGACAGTGGGATATCTGTAGACACTGTTGTTTCGGAACAGGGTGTCCCTTGGCAAACGGTTGCCACAGGCGATTCTGAAGAATGGAGTCTTGCCGCATGATTTCTTCATTTAAGTTTGAATCATATACAATTGATAAGTTTTCATTTGATGTTATGCCAACAATTGGTAGGGATGTGCTGACGCAAAAAGATTTTAGGGCAGACAACTGGGAGTTTATGTTGGGCTTTAGACCTCCTCAGTATTTGCAGTCGCGCAAGACATATCTTGGTGGCGTTGAGTTGAAAATGCGCGTTCTAAATAAAAAGAGCGACAATCCAGAAGAGGAGCTTGTTAAACTGCATGCGGGAATCGTTGGGGCGTTTAAGGTTGACAAGGAAGGATTGACAGAAGAGCAAGAACAATCTTTAGTAAAAAACCAAATTCCTGCCATATTGATGCCTTTTCTTAGGGCTGCTGTAATGAGTTTTTTGGCAAGCTCTGGGTTTGGATCGGTTGTGTTGCCCTTGATAAATGTTCATGAGATTGCTAAACATAAGCTAACTAATGTCGATGTCGAACTTCTTGATTGAACTTGCTTCTATGGAGCCAATAGCCCCTCTCTGGCTTGTTGGCTGATTCACTGATCAGTCAAGATTAGGTAGATTTGCAAAACCTGCTATTTATTTCGGTCCGCACAACACCTCAATCTCCCCCGCCGTCTCCCTGATCTGCCCGGCCAGTTCTCGAACCCTGGCCGTGTCGCCCTGCGCCGCCGCCTTCACGATCTCCACAAATTCCTCCGCCAGCGTGTCGAAAATGATTGTCATGTCCATGTGGTCGTCTCCTTTTGGGAGTACGTACCACAAACGCGGCAGTGTGCAAGAACAAAAGCTCAATTATTCTAACTAGAAATGCGCTTACAGGCGGGCTATTTCGATAAGAATTTTGCCGGAACCCTCGCGGGCGCTTTCGGCCTCCGGCGGGACCGAAACCAGCTTTTAGGGATGTGCAAGAGTCATCCGCGCCAGGCTCCAAGCCTCAAGCTGGTTCAGGGGGCGCTTCTCGCCATAGCCATCCACCGGATCGTTCATGGATGCTACAGCAAATATCTGTTCTTGCTGGTCGGCGGGTCTTCGCCAGAAAACAGGGCTTCACGTTGCCGTCGCGCCTCCGGCGTCAGGCCGGCGTCGATCTGACAAGAGCGTCTGCAAATCGCCTCGCCTTCCCTGGCCAGGCGCAATATCTTCTTGTTCGCGTCCTCCGGCCACACGCCATGAAGCTGGCGATACTTCATGATCCGCGCAAATTCTCGTACCTGTGACTTGCTGGCCATGTCGCTCCCTCCCTACAATTCCGACAACTTCTTGATCCGCCCATCCGTCACCATGCCCGACAGGGACAGCTTGCCGGACTTGAACAGGTCGAACCGGGTCTTGCCCAGGACCGAGCGCACGAAGGCCGGGTCTTCCCCAAGCTGGCGCTTCATCCAGGCGGAATAGGTCTCGCCTGTGTGCTCCACGTCCGCGACGGTGAACTTCGTGCTGGTGCTCCCGTCCTTGTGGTGGACGGTGCGGGCGTCGTGCTTCACCGCCGGCCTTTCCGCGTCGGCAAGCTCGTCTATGGGTATGCCCATGTCCCGCCAGGACACGAGTTCCTGAATGTAGACGCACCGGCAACGCCAATGCGCGGGCAGAGGCGGGCGGGGCTCATTCAAGGGATAGACTGTGCCGTCAGCGCTTCCACAGGCGAGGCAGGTCCGGCCGTCCAGCACGGCAACGCGCTTCCAGCCCTTCACCGCACCGGCGAAATGCTCCTGTGTGATCTTCTCGCGGGAATAATTGCTGGCGCTCATGAGGTAGGTACGGGCCAGCCCTTCCAGGCCGGGCACGCTCCCTTCGATCCCCTCTTCGCGGATCATGCGTGCCGTGGCCGCCACCCCCTTGCCCTCGATCAAGGCCCGCCTGCCGGCGCTGACGATGCGCTCCGCCGCGTTCTTTTCCAGCTTGCCCAGGAAGTCGTTGATGGTCAGGCCCTCCACGGTCGAGGACTCGAACCAAGCCGTCACGATGTCCTTGGAGAGCTTCGGCCCCACGGCCAGGGCCGCGCCCGTGCCGGCAAGCTCGGTCATGACCGTGACCGTCTGGGTCGCGCTGGCCTGGATCACGTCCTCCCCAGCGTCATGAAGCTGGTCTCCACAGGTGGCGTAGACCTGGGCAAGGATGCGCTCCACCTCGGCTTTCTGGGCTTCGAGCAAGGCGGTCTTCCTGGCCAGGGGCAAGGCCTCGAAGTCGCGCCCGCCGGCCATGTCATCGGCCAGGGCCGCCAGCTTGCCCACGATATCCGCCCGGACGGCGCGAAGCTCCCGCACCATGTCTTCGGCCAGGCCCGTAGCCCGCTGGTCCACCTTGTGGGTGAACTTCAGGGTTTCGTCGAGGAGGTCGGACATGGGAGCCCTACCGCCGCAAGGTGATGGAGCCCAGGCCGCCAGCCCGAAAGCCGTAGGCCGCCACCAGGGCGAAGATGCTGTCCGGGATGGCCTTCACCGCGTGCGCGCCCTCGAAATATTCCATGGTGAGCACGTCCACCACCTGGCGCTTGAGGCCCGGCATGTCCGACTGTGCCGTGGTGTCCTTGCCCAGGAGCACAAGCGCAAGCTCGCACTGCGCCACCTGGACAGACTTGGGCACGCTGGCCGGATCAACACCGCGAACGCCCACACGCGGCCACTCCATGGCCTGGGACGGGTCCGCCTTGGCTCCCTGCCAAACGACGTGGCGGTCTAGGAGCACGGCCGCCATGATGAGGGCCTTGGCCTTGTCGTCCTCGCTCGCGCCGGTCCAGGCGGTCGCGTAGAGTCGGGACTCGAAATAGGCGTCCGCCTGGTCTTCGGTGACGTAGCTGTTTGTTCCGCTGAGTACGTCGGGCATGGTTTCTTCCTGGGTTGAAATTTTGCCGGGACGGGGAAACCCCGCGTTGTCGAACCCCGGCGGGTTCGGGCCTGGCCTTTTCGGAAGAAAGAGGATGACTTCCGCGTCTTGCGCCCCCCAACACCCTGAAAAATGGGGCGCTACCAAGGCCAGTGCCAATAGGCGCTATGAGGCGAAGCTAAATTTTAGGGCTCAAGCCGGGCCGTGAAGTTGACGCCCGTGGCCACAGTGCCGGAAACGGTCGTGTAGACGCGCAGGTACGGGAACACGACGCCACCCTTCTCATTGCGGAAAGGCAGGCGGTATCGGCCCACGGTGGAGTCCTGGTTGCCCCCGATGACCTCGGCTGCCCCCAGGTTCAATACGGCCAGTTCCTCGATGACCGGGGAGCCGGTGGCGAAGTCGCTGGTGTCGCTGCCCTGAAGGCCGATGCTGTACAGTTCGTCGTTCGAGGCGATTTCCAGGGCGGTCACGTCGATGACCAGCGAGGCTTCCACAAGCCCCCCGCCCACGTCGGCAACCTTGGCGACGCCGCCCACGGTGCCCGCTCCGCTCGCGGCCACCAGGCCGGCGTCCTTGAGAGAAAAAGTGCTGTCGATCATGATCTTGCCTCCTAGGCGTTCTTGACGCCGCGCAGGCGAGCGGCGGCCTTCGGGTGAAACACGGCCATGCCGCAAATCCATTCGATCAGGGTGCGGTACGCGGTCCCGCCCGAGTAGAGCCCCATGTCGAGCACGTCCAAGCCGCCGCACTGAAGCCCGGACACGAATTCCTTCGCGCCGAACTTCACGGCGTAGATCGAGGCGGTCACGCTCTTGTCGCCGTTGTCGAGGTCCGGCTCGCTGAAGCCCAGGATTTCCGCACCGGTCTCGTCTCCCTCCACAGGGACCAGAGGGACGCCGGCATAGGCGGTCAACTGCCGTCCGAAAGCGTCCGAAACCGCTTCCGTGGCCTGCCCGGCGGCCCGCACCAAGTCCGAAACCTTCCGGCGCAGGCGCTTGTTGAGGAAGATGGCGTCCGCGCCGCCGGTCACGGCGTCCAGCATTTCGTCCAGCTTGGCCAGGGTCAGCGCGTCCCCGCCGTCGCTGGAACCCATGTCTATGACCTGGGTGCCGGTCAGGCGCTTGCCCAACCCGTCGAACTCCTTCGGGTCGGTCAGGCTGTCGCCGTTGAAAAAGGTCCGGGTGAACTTGAGCGAGGCCGCCTTCGCCTTCATGGAGTCATGCACGGCGCGAAGGTCATTGACGTTGCCCTGAGTCTTCACCAGGGCGCGGTCGTAGTCGCTGACGCCGCCCAGGATGGAAAGAACCTCGGTCACGGGGTTCACCACGCCTGTGGATTCGGTGTAGCCCTCGCCCACGGCGCGAAAGGCGATGCCCGGCAAGGTCTCTTCACGGTTGTAGGTGTATGCGTTCGAGGACACGGGCAGGAACGGCAGGCGCTCCAACACGCCCGAGTTCTTGGCGATGGTTTCGATCACGCCCGCCTGAAGCGGAGTTTCCGCCAGCTTGGCGGCTTCGATGAGGGTCAAGGCCATGATGCGTATCTCCTTGGGCTACTTGCCGTAGCCGTGCGCCATCTTCTGCGTGGCGCTCATGTTGGTGAAATCAGTGGGCGGCTTCCCGCCGGGACGCTTGCTGTCCGGGCCGTTGGGCTCGGACTTCGCGTTGAACAGGCCCTTCTTGCCGGCCGCACGAAGCCAGCCGATCTTCTGAGCCGGGGGCAAGTCCGGGATGATGTCCCGCATGTCCTCCGGCACGTCCGAGACAAGCTCTTCGACCAGCCCGGTCAGCACGTCTTCCGCCTGCTTCTTGGCCTCGTTCACACGCTGGAACCGCTCATAGGGCACGGTCTTGATGCCGGTGTTGTCGGGTCCGTTCCCGTCCGTTCCCTGGCCGCTCTTCGGATCATTCTGATCCACTTTGTCTTTGTTCGTGTCGTCAGACATTGAAAATTCCTCCGATGTTTTACGCCGTCGCTGGCGAGTTTTTTGCTAGAGGGTGTTCCCGGTGAGCGCCTGCCGCTCCTGCTGCACGGTGAGCAGGTAGGCCAAGGCGTCTTCCCTGGTGGCCAGGTCCGGGTTGCGCTCCATGGCCGCGTCCACAGGGCTCATGAGCCCCAGGCTTATGAGAATTTCCCAGGTGGCCGCCTGGTCCTTCTCGCTGGTCGCCGGCTTGGGGTCAGCAAAATCGACGGCAAGGGTCGCGGCGTCGGAAAGGCGGCGCGTCGGGTTGTGGTGGTTCCAGACGGCCTTGATGATCTCGAACAGACGACGCTCATAGACCCGGAACAGGGCGATATCGTCCCGCCTGGCCTCTTCAAGCTCCGTGTTGCCCACGATCTTGGAAATTCCGCTTTCGTCCGTGGGGTCCACGCTCATGGACGCGCCCGGCAGGCCGTTCGAGACAGCCAGCCACTTCATGATGCGGTCTATCGTCCCGGTCACTTCCTCGATCGGCGCTTCAGGAGAGGCAAAGCCCACCTCCCCGCCCTCGGGCAACTCGATCAGCGAGCCCGGCCCGGCCTGCAACTGCCCGCCGCCACCACCAGCACCGCGAACATAGCCCAGGCCGAAACCCTGAGCGTCCATGGTCTGAAGCAGGCCCACAAGAGCCTGGTTGATAGCCTCCTGACCGACAATGAGGTCATCCCCGCCGGCCAGCCAGAAGGAATCCACAGGAGCCCGGTCCCACAGAGGCAGAAAGGGCAACACGCCGTAGGGGTTCGCCCCGCCGTCCGTCTGGTGCCCCTGGTAGTCCAAGCGCTGCCAGGACTCGGGCGTCCACACGGAAAAGGTCATCTCCTCCGTCTTGCCGCTCTCGGGATAGTGCGTCACGCACACGGCGGTGGTGTCCTCCGGGGAGTCGCCCGTGGTCACGTCCAAAATATCAGGGGTCAGGATGTCCAATTGCAGTCGATTGTTGCGCCAGACCGGGCGGACCATGACGGTCTTCAAGAGCTTCACCAGGCGGGATGCCTGCTTCATCTTGACGGACATGGAGCACTGGCCGGCAACCTCGGCAAAAAGGGCCTTGTCGGCGTCGGTCCCGTCCACGCTGCGCTTGGGCTCCTCCATGTAGACCATGGCCCGAAGGTTGATGACCTTCTTGACCACGTTGATGAAGAGCGGAACCAGCTTTTCAGGCTGCGCGAACCGATCCGCAAGCATGACCTTCAAATGCTCAAGCTGCCCGTCATGGTAGAAGTCCAGACGCTTGGCCGCGTCCATCTTCCGCTGCTGCATCGCCTGGTGGACGTGACCGCTGTAGATGGCCTGAGAAATGGCCGATGTTATATCGTTGAACAGCATCATGGTCTCCCTAGACGTTCTGGTACACTCGCGGGCCGTCCACGCGCACATACGTCTTGAAAAATGTCGGCAACGTCATCTCGTCATCCATCCGCACACGGCGGAAAGAACGAAACATCGTCTCCACTTCGTGAAACGCCCGGCATGTATCCGCACAAAGTAGCTGCATGTCGCCATTAAGAAGAAAACATAATGAACGACGCGGACTCATGTTTGAGCATTGCAACCGGGGCAGACTGAAAAGGTTCAATATGCGGGCGCGTGTTGCGTAAACGCTCCAATTCAGCGCGTAAACCGTATCATCGTGAAATTTTTGGCTTGCATGCCCAAAGCGATAGTTGCCGTCGCGCAACTCCTCATAAATGAACGTCGCCATCTCTGAAGGAAGGCGTTCCAAGGCATCGGAAAAGTGAAGCCGCCCATCACGCGCTATTCGGTGCAACTCTATGAAGCTTATGTTCTGGTTCGTTGTGGTTGCCGACAACACTTCATAAGGTATGCCCTGGTCGCCAAGCCATGGCGCTATGTCGCTGACCTCGTAATTCTCCAACACAACTTGATCGAGCCGGTAGGCCTTGTGGTCGTCAGCGATGCACTTTTTGATGAACCTTGAAAGGTTTGGCTCCACAACCTCTTGATGCAACACAAAATATTCCGACTCGCCATCGCTTGCCGTACTGGCCACCTTCGCCGTCACAGTCCAAACGGTTGAGTCACCGCCGAAAATGCGCTTGGAGCGGTCCAGACCTGCGCCAATGGCGTACCTGCGCCCTCCGAACAACTCCGGGAGCTTATCAGGCGGGAAGGGGTGCGGTATGGGGCTTCGACAAAGTTCAATCGTTGCTTGAGGAAATAGCGCATTCCTGGCGCTGGAACGCCGGCCCAGAATGTCGCGGCTGAAGGCGTGGCCAAGCTGCGTGCGCTGCAACTGCTGGGCCTTGGTCCTATCGATCCAGGACGGGGCGCGAAGGCAATAGTCCTCGAAGTTCTCGTACTCCACGGCGCGGCAAAATATCTTCGGGTCCGTCGCGGCAAGGGCCTCTAGAGCATGGACCGGGCCGCCCTCGGGGTCCGCGTTTGCATCGATCAGGGTCAACGTGCCTTCGGAGTCCAAGAGGCTGCCGGAGAGGGCGTCAAAGACGTTCTGGTCCACTTGGTGGAAGTCGCTTGCCCACAAGACGTTCACGCGGTCACCGAAAGCCGTGGCCATGCCGGACGCGCCGCCCTGGATCGTGCTTTCGGTATGCGGCACCGTGATGGAGAACTTCAACATGCCCTCGGCCGGGATCATCGCGGCAAGGGCCTTGGTATGCTGAATGATGCGCCGGATTGGTTTGAATTGCGTCCTGGTCGAGTGCTCCTCACTGTTCCCCAAAAGGGTGATCGTCCAGTTCTCCCTGCTCGTGGCCAGCCACAGCACCACAAGCGCCCATAAGGTGCTCTTGCTGTGCCGCCGGGGCATCCTGGTCAGGGCCAGGGAATGCTTAAACAGGCCGGCCGCATCCACGGCCAAAGCCTCGGTCAGGATGTCACGCTGCCAGTCCTCAAGGATCACAGGGCGGTATCGATTGTCGGAGTGCAACACCTGCGGCCGTACATCGCTGATCCAGTTGAAGAAGCCCTCAGAGCCGGGGGCGTTCCAGGACGACAAAATTTGAGCGTCCGAACGCCGCTTCCTAGGCTCCGTCGGGGCCACAGGGGGAGCGGCCACAGGGCAGGCAGGGGCTCCGCCGCGTCTAGGCATCGAAAAGTCCTTCCAAGAACCCAACCGAAGGTGCGGCCTTCGGCTTGGACTCACCAGACTTCAACGCGGCCACAACGCTTACCTTCCCGTCGCCATCCGACTTGACGCGGCGATACCCGCGCGGCTCAATCCTCACCAGGGCCGTAAGTCCCTTCTGGAATCGCTCTTGAAGCTCCATGTATTCCTTCATGTTGAATCCTCGCCTACCGTAGTCCTCGCGCTTCTCCAAAATCTCAAGGTACAGTGGTACAAGCGTTTCAATCAGCATCTTCTGACCTGTGCATAAGCGACCAGGCAACATCTCGCGCAATTGCGCTCGCACAATCTTGAATCGCTTCTCAGGGTCACGGTGACGTGCAACGTCTTTCTCGCATAATCTCGTATATGGCATGGGCTTGCAACCTCATATACTCATGATTGCATCATGAAGTTTGTCAAAATTGAGAATGATAAACGCGTTCGTATCGAAGCTAGAGTGATGGAAAGCGAGGAGTGGGGACAGTGTGGGGACAGACATATTTTCCTCTCGGACAGTTCATCGGTAACATGCTTGAATGTATAAGTATCATGTTGAAATACAGGCGGATTATGAATCCGCAGTAAATTTTTTCTGTAATCACAGGGGGCTCACGGTGGCCGGTGGTGCGGGCATGGGTGCGGGTGTTGCGCTAACTTGAGTTAGTGCTTGTGCAACTTTTTGCACAAGTGGCCGCCTGCCATCGTAGCACTTTTTTATCACATCGTAGCACTAGGCCCGTGGGCTCGGTCCGACGCCCGCCTGTCTCACCTGTTGTCTCACCTGTCTCACCTGTTGCGTTCACAGGTGAGACAAGGGCGCTCGGTCTAACACGCTGCAATACAAGGCTTTTATTCATTTGTCTCACCTGCTCACCTGTCTCACCTAAAATAAGAGATTCGCGTGAGGGCTTTTTTTCCGCCGTCGCCATTGCCGTGGTCGCTTCGCCTCTTGCTGTGAAAATCTCGTACACATCGTTTTTGGGGTGAGACAGGTGAGACAGGTGAGACAGCGCGGCTAACAGTCTATGATTATTCGTTTTTATTGCTTCTGCGTGTGTCTCACCTGCCATTTTCCTTGGTGAGACAGGTGAGACAAGCCGCCTCATTGCCCGTCCTCCCCTCCGTCCAGGATTGAGGCGTTCAGCTTGTAGAGGCGCACGCGACCACGGCCCCCCGGTACCCTGATCTGTGTGGTGGCCTTCCCCGAGCCGTCGGGCTCAAGCATCCCTCGGCGTGTGAGTTCCTTGACCAGGCTCTTGTGGTCAAAGCCCTGGCAAATCTCTTCTCGGAAAGTTTCCGGGAAGACGTAAAATATCCATTCGCCAGTTTCGGTCGTGAGGCGGTAGCCGGACAGGCTGCGCGTGGTCGCCGGCCAGGCAAGGGCTTGTGGCGCGCTGCCGGCATCTCCTGCCTTCACGTCGCCCCTTGTGTCCGGCTTGATGTTCGGAAAGCGTTCGAGGTGGTTTTTCTGAAACCACGCGACCACCTGACGAACACCACGATCAATCTCTTGAGGGCCTGACGTTCCGCGCTGCTCAAGCCAGGACGCGAAGCAAGCGCCAACGCCGCGCATGGCCTCCCCGGCGGGCCAAGGGAGCACGCCGGCGCGTGTGCCAAGCTCCCCGGCCGCCGCGAGCAGGCCGAAGCGGGCGGCTACGCGTATGACCTGGCCGTCCATTCGGGGGCACGTGTGGCCCTCGATGAAGCGGCGGGTGACTTCGCGGACAAACTTTTCGGCTTCCTCTGGCTTCTGGACAAGCGTTTCAAGGAAAGCCCTGGATGGCGTGCCGAAGAGTCGGCTGGTGGCGTCTCCAAGATGCCGAGCCAGCGCATGGCCGGACTCGGCCCCGTGAAGCTCCTCGAAAACTCCGTGCCCGCCTTCGGGGCAGGCTGGCACGTCCAGGACTCGGACGCCTTGCCCGGCCTTGTGGCGGCCGCCGGAACCGGAATGGGTGCTCTCCCTCATGCGTGACTCAAGCGTGAGTTCCCCGGACGACAGGCACATGACGCGCCATTCGGCCGGCGGGCGCTGATTGCCTCGCCTGTCGGCGCGTGTTTTGCCCGCCCCGTTGGCAAGCATGTATGCGCTTTCTGATACGGCCAGGGGATCGGCTTGGCTCAGTTCGTCCAAGCAAAGGAGGCAGTCACAGTGGCCCAAGGCGGTGCCTTCGAGAGCATTTGTGGTGGTTCTCCAGGATCGCAGGTAGCCCGTGACGCCTCCGCCCCCCCAAACGGACCCCGCCACATGGAGCGCGGTTGTTTTGCCGCTGGACGAAATGCCGTGGAGATTGACGATGCTCGATTCCGCGCCGGCCAGGGCCAGAAGCGGAGCGGCCAGGGCGGTGGACACGGCCAGCACCAGGCGGGTGTTGCCGACGCAGTAGCGCCCGACGGACTCCCGCCAGTCCTGAAGGCTTCCCGCCACGCGGAAGGAATGGCCGCTGGTGTCGGCTTGAAGTACGATCCGTTCCTCCTGGTGGCCGAACACGGCTCCGGGGAGGACGAAAGTTCTTGTCGGGCCTTGGCCATGCCATCCAATCCGTGGAACGCATCTTGCTAACACGTCCGGCTTGGCTTTCGTCAAAAATTCGTTGAGCCGTTGTCGCCCGACAGGGCGATTGTCCATTACAAGGCCATGTGAAAGCAGTTCCTCGAACAACTCGCCTCCGCCGGCCAGGAGCCGGGCGGGCAGGGCCAGTTCGTGCGTGCGGCCTTCGGCGTCTCGAAGCTCGACCAGCCTTCCCCATTCCGCGCCGGCGAGGTCCCTTGTGAGCGCGGGCACGGCCAGAGGCGAGCAGACCCATTCAGGCGAAAGCGGGCGGCCTTTCGGCCCTACAGGGACGAAGAAAACTCCGTCGCTTCGGACGACGAAGCGCTCCATGTCTCCCTGTGGCTGGCGTGAGTCTTCATCCTGGTCTGGCAGTGCCGACAGATATTCCATGGCCGCCGTGTGGTCGTTGCGATATTCCCATTCGGCTTGATCGAGCAGGGCAAAGACATGCTCTTTCGTAAGTTCTGCGAAGTCGCGTCCCGCCCTGTGCCAAAGTTGGGCCAACACACTTACAATGTCTTGTTCAAGCAGTTCTCCTCCTCCGCCCGGCAGGTCATCGAACTTCACACGAAGGCCGACGTGGGCAATCAAGCGCTCCCTGGCCTCGAAGGTCTTCGGGGTGTCACGTGGCCGCTCAAGCGCAGGGGCGACGAATTCATGACGGCTAAAGATGCGAGCCGCCAGACCCAATTTTACGTCTCGGATGCTTGCCGGAACGGTGAAAGTTCCTTCAAATACGCTCACTTCGCACCACCAGCCCGCGCACAGGCGACAATGACGCCACTGGCCGAAGTGTGGACAAGCCGGACAGACCCGCGTTCGACAAGCGTATCGATAGCCCTTTGCGTGGACTTTCGGTTGAGCCCGCGCCTTTGCAATTCTCTGTACATTGGTCCGTCCAAGACAAATGGCTTGGGAAAGTTCCTAATGTGGCTGAAAAGCCATTCTGCTTCGGCGCTTCGCAATTTGTTAGGCTTCATGGGAATTTCTCCCGCGCCGGACGCGTTTCTTTTGCATTGCGGCCTGGGCAGAAGTTGTATCTTTTGGGGCTGGTTTCATCCTTGAACGCAAGAATTCTATTGCGCTTTCGACGGGGTAGACCACCTTCCCATTGACAACGGCGCGTTGCGCCGGCCCCTCGCCTCTTGCGTCGCAGTTTGCAACGGTCTTCGGCAAAATCGCCCCGCCGGAAAATTCACCGAATGCGGAACGTGCGACAATGGCCGAAGGCCAGCGCTTCGCAAGACTTCCAAGAAGTTCTTCAGCCGAAAAATTCATTTCAGAATCGCTCATAATGAAATGTCCTCAATGATGGGGCCGCCCTCCGGGCGGCCAATGGTGTTTAAGCATTTTTGGCTCCTCCTGATTTTGAATGCACATGAAAGCGTTTGTGTGTTTTAGTGCTGGTTGCGGTAGTGAAATTCGTTTCGGCACTTGTCACTACAATATTCGCGCTTCAGTGAGGCCGGGATAAAGAACTTGCCGCACTGCTTGCACCGGCGCACGCGGGAAAATCTTTCGCCCTCGCCACGCCAGAGGGGGGCGACGATTCCGTAATAATCGATGAAGTCTTCGATGGAATCGAAATTGCCGAACAGGTCCGGCTCAGGGGTCCAGCCGGTCTTTCCGGGCCGAAAAGTGACCAGGCCGGGCTTGTTGCTCACGACGCGGGAGTTGATGAAGTCCAGGTCCAGGCGTCCGGCGATGCAGCTTTCGAGGAACCCTGCGTATTCGCCCTGGGAACGCTGGATCAGCGGTCCGAGTTCGGCCCAACGCGGGTCTCCGGGAAGGACGGCGTGGTCGCCAAAAATTTCGGCCACGGGAGATGAATGGAAAAAATAGAACATTCCGGGGGCCTGTCTGGTCTTTGTAAAGCTGTCGAGGCCCGTGCCTTCACCGTGCTTGGTCAGGGCAAGCCGGTGCTCCCGGCAGAAGGCGGCGATGCCGTCAGGGTCGCGTCGGTCCAGGTTGACGAAATCAATGAGGATTTTCATTACTGGTCTCTCCTTTGTTTTGATGTCCTCACCATATTCAACGATTTTGTGCATGTCTATAAACTATTTTCGTTGAATTTTGCAGATAATCATTGAAATGTGCCCATGAGAAAGGCCGCCCGAAGGCGGCCTGTCTTTGTCTCGTGAAACTGACAACTATCTATTTTGTCTGGAATTTCAGAACGGTTGGCGACTTTATTGCGCCCGCATTTTCGAGTGTGTCAATTGCCGCTCTAAGCGTGTCCGGGGCAAGGTGGCTGTATCTCTCTGTCATGGTCATAGTTTTATGCCCGAGGATTTTTCCTACAGTGAAGAGTGGGACGCCGTTTTGAACCATCCAAGACGCACAAGTGTGGCGTAATGTGTGAAATACAACTTTTTGACGCGGGTCTGTGATTCCGTCATTAAGTCCAAGTTTATTCACTGCTGCGCGGAAGGCGTTGCTCACGAAGGCTGTAACTTCACCCTTGCTGTTTGGAAAGACAAGTTCCCCGAGGTCGCACGGGGTAGGACATCGTTGTGCGAACATTTGCGAAACATTCGAGGGCATCGGAACGGCACGGGGATGCTTGTTCTTCGGGTCCATCACATGGATGATTCGCCCCTCAACGTCCACGTCTGCCCACCTCAGCTTGAAGCACTCGGAAGACCGCAACCCCGTATAGAGGCTCAAGAGGGCAACGTCGTGCATGTCCGGGCTTCTGCTTTCGCCAAGCGCCTCAAGGAGCCGGCCCGCTTCCTCCGAAGTCAAAAAGCGTGTCCGGGCATTACCGGTCGCGGACGGCATCTTGATCTTCGTCACGGGGCTTTCGCCGGAGAAAGCGCCTGTCCGGCTGGCGGCGTTGAAAGTTTGGCGCGTGATGGCCAAAACGTACTGGCCCGTCCGAGGCGTGAGGCCGGCGTCAGCGACATTTTTCTTGATGCGCTCTAGGTGGAAGGGCGAAATCTCTTTGAGGGGCCGTGCTCCAATCACAGGGGCAATCCACTTTCGATAAAGCTGCTCCTCTCTAATGATCGATCGCGGGGCCTTCCCATCTGCCTTCTCCTGAGGCAGATAGGAGTTCTCGAAAAACTGACCGAAGGTCAGAGCGTCCTTCTCGGCTTGGACGACGGCGGCCTCTTCGGCCTCGCGCTGCGCCTTCGCCCTGGCGCGTCGCTCTCTGAGGGATGAAGGCCCTTCGCCGGTCCGGGCGGCGGTCTTGAGCTTCTCCATCTCGACCAGTGCCTTTTTCTCCGTCCAGCCCTCCGTGGACCAGCCAAGCCCCTCTTCGATTCGCCGGCCATCCACCTGAAAACGGATGGCAAAATATCGATCAGGCACGGCACCGTGCTTCCGGCTTGGGTGCTGCCGGAAACGGACTCCCGGATATTTGCTGCTCGTTACGAAAGGCAGAGTCCCCTTGTCACCCATAGCGTCCTCCTGTCCCCAGGCTGTCCCCACTTCGTCCCGCGCCCCTGGTCCATGTGAGATTGAAAATCCGCCGGTTGAAATCTGTCCCCACACTGTCCCCACCGCCGGGATCATCCTTGTTCATCCCGTGAAAATGAGAATAGGGGCGAAGTCATGTCATGTCAAGCTGTTAGGCTGTCTCCGGGATGACCAGGGAAACCCCTGAAAATGCCATTTTGGTTGACTCAAAATCCGCCGGTCGCAAGGCCTTGGGGGTTCGAGTCCCCCTCCCTACCAAGGCATTTCAAGAGGATCGAGAAGCCGTACACGTAGGGCCTTCTCGATCCTTTTTGTTTGCAGTCCCCCGCCTCCAGCCAAACGGCGTTGGAGAGGGGGACCGAATCCGGTGCGCCGACAATATCTGGTGCGTCTACAATCCCAGGCTGGACCACAGCCCGTCGATTCTGGCCTTGACGTCCGCGCTCATGGTCAGGCTGTCGGGCCACTCGCGATGGTGTCCTTCCTCCGGGCCTTTCTTGGTGGCGTCGATACCGATCTTGCCGCCCAGGTGGGGCAGGGGAGAGGCGTGGTCCAGGGCGTCCGTGGGGCCTTCCACGATCACCACGTCGCGCCGCCAGTCCACATTGTTGCCCAGGCGCCAGAGCACCTCGGAGGTGTTCTGCACGTTCACGTCCTTGTCCACGATGACGATGACCTTGGTGAACATCATCTGTCCCAGTCCCCACAGGGCGTACATGACCTTGCGGGTCTGGCCCGGATAGCGCTTGTCGATGGAAACGAAGCACAGATTGTGGAACACCCCTTCCAGGGGCAGATTCATGTCCACCACTTCGGGCAACTGTTTCTTGATCAGGGGCAGAAAAAGCCGTTCGGTGGCTTTGCCCATGTAACAGTCTTCCATGGGCGGAGGTCCCACCAGAGTGGCCGGATAGATGGCGTCGCGCCGGTGGGTCAGGGCGGTGACGTGGAACACCGGATAGTCGTCGGCCAGGGAGTAGTATCCCGTGTGATCGCCAAAAGGTCCCTCGCGCCTGCGCTCGCCGGGATCGACGTAGCCTTCGAGCACGAACTGGGCGTTGGCCGGCACTTCCAGATCCACGGTGCGGCACTTGACCACCTCCACCGGACTTTGCCGCAAAAAGCCGGCGAAGATCAGTTCGTCGATTTCGTCCGGAATGGGGGCGGTGGCCGCGTACGTCACGGCCGGGTCGGCCCCGATGGCCACGGCCACGGGCAGCCGCTGCCCCATCCGCTCGGCCAAATAGTAGTGGTAGGCTCCGCCCTTGTGCTTGTGCCAGTGCATGCCGGTGGTGTTCTTGTCGAAAACCTGCATGCGGTACATGCCCATGTTGCGCATGCCCGTCTGGGGATTCTTTGTGATGACCAGGGGCAGGGTGATGAACGGGCCGGCGTCTTCGGGCCACGTGGTCAGCACGGGCATGAGGGAGAGATCCACCGCGTCGCCTTCGTAAACCACTTCCTGGCAGGGGGCGCTCGTCACGGCCTTGGGGAAAATGTTGGCCATGCGCGCCAGCTTGGGCAACAACTTGAGCTTGTCGATGATGCCGCCGGGCTTTTTCACTTCCAGAAACGTTTCTATATGCTCGGACAAGGCGTCGAGGCTTTCGCATTCCAGGGCCAGATGCATGCGTTTATAGGAACCGAAGGCGTTGGTCAGCACGGGAAAGCGTGAGCCTTTCACCTTTTCGAAAAGCGTTGCCGGGCCGAATCCTTTGCTCACCCTGTCGGTGACTTCGGCGATTTCCAGGTAGGGGTCGAGTTCGACGCCCACGCGTTTGAGTTCGCCTTTTTTGTCCAGGGTCTTCAGGAAATCTTGCAGGTCTTTGTAGGCCATGTTCTGCTCCAAGGGGATAGGGCGGCGGGCCGCCTGATGAACGCAAGACGCGCGAATGCCCGTGAGCCGTCCGGCAGGGCCGGGGAGTTCCGCGGAAACCGAAAACCGGCACGTTGGCGTTACACGCGAAACCGCCGGCGCGCAACGCGTGGTGGCGTAAGGTCGTTTTTCTAAGGATGCAACACTAGAGGTATTCCACCAGCCGTTCACTGGTGTTGCGCAGGCGAAAACTGATGAGACGGGCGATGTTCGTGGTGAACTTGAGGGCCAGGGGCTTGTTTTCCCGACAGAGCACGTCGTAACAGGCCCGACTGAGCACCAGCAGGGTGGTGTCGTCCTTGGCTTTGGCCGTGGCGGAACGGGGAGGGCCTTGGATCAGGGCCATTTCCCCGAAGGCTCTTCCCGGCCCCAGAAGAACCAGTTGCTTGGCTTGGGCCTGGGGAGACGTGTTGCGTTTGGATATTTCCACCGTGCCCATCAGGATGATGGCCATGGAGTCCTCGTTGTCGCCTTCGTGGAAGATCGTGTCTCCGGCCGAAAAACGGCGCACGCAGAGGTATTTGGCCAAGTGTTCCACGTCTTCCACATCGAGATCCACGGCCCAGGCGGAATGGTCGAGCATGGCCATGAGCTTGGGGGCGATTTCGGGGTCGTAGAGCAGATCGGGTCCGTAGCGTTCGGTCATGAACGTCCTCCTCACGGCCTGGCGAACCCGCTGGGGATGCGGCCGACCGGGGCCTCTGGCTTTGTCCGCCTTTCGCACGACGGGAACTGACTCTTGGGAGTATGCCACAAGCGCAGTCAAACCGCCAGAGCCCAGCCCCTTGCGCACCATGCGCGACTTGGGGCGCAAGGGGTCGGCGTTGGATGTGCGAAACGGGCTTTACGGCTGACGGTTTTGTCTGCTAGAGGTCCGTTTTACGGCTGAGGTTTCATTTCATGCACGGCATCGTCTTCGGGTTTGCGCCCGGAGTCCCTCCCCATAAAGTCGCGCCAAACACCACAAGATTACAGCGCCCTATTTGATATTTGTCCAAGGCGCAGGAGCGATGATGAGCACTATTTCCGACTTCATGGAACTGCATTTCAGGCATTTCAATGCCCGTGAAACCCTGGACGCCGCCAAGGCCTGGAAAGAGCTTCTGGCCGGCGGGGGCAAAATGTTTCTTTCCATGGCCGGCGCCATGAGCACGGCTGAAATAGGTATTATTCTGGCCAAAATGATTCGCGAAGACAAGGTGCATGCCGTGTGCTGCACGGCCGCCAACCTGGAAGAGGATCTCTTCAACCTCTTCAATCACAATGAATACAAAATGGTCCCCGAATACCGCGACCTTTCTCCCGAAGCCGAAAAGGCCCTCTATGACGCGGGCTTCAACCGGGTGACGGACACCTGCATTCCCGAAGGCATCATGCGTCAGGTTCAGGCCCGGATCGTGGAGCTCTGGAAGGATGCCGCGGAAAAAAACACCCCGAAGTTTCCCTTTGAATTCATGTACGAATTGCTCGACCAGCCCGGCGTCGAGAGCCATTATCAGATTCCCCCCGAGCGGTCCTGGGTGCTTGCCGCCAAGGAAAAGGGCCTGACCATCTACACTCCCGGCTGGGAAGACTCCACGCTCGGCAACATCTTCTGCGCCGAGGTCATGCGCGGGAACATCAAGAATCATCGCGCCCTGCGCACCGGCACCGAGCAGATGGAGCTCCTGGCCAAATGGTATACGGAAATGGGCAAACAAAAGTCCCCGATCGGTTTCTTCCAGATCGGCGGCGGTATTGCCGGCGATTTCCCGATTTGCGTGGTTCCCATGCTCATTCAGGATCTGAGGATCGAGAACACGCCGTTTTGGGCCTATTTCGCCCAGATTGGCGACTCCACCACGTCCTACGGCTCCTACTCCGGCGCGGTGCCCAACGAAAAGATCACCTGGGGCAAGCTCGACGTCGACACCCCGCGGTTCATGATCAATTCCGACGCGGCCATCGTGGCTCCGCTCATCTTCAGCTACGTGCTGGGCGAATAGCGTCTTTCCTTGCGTCACACGCACGCGGGGTCCGCTTTCCTTCGGGGGAGCGGACCCTTTTTCTTTGGCCAGGGCTGACGCATTGCCGGGCTCGCGCGTTTGTGGTTAGAAACCGTATCGACGGATCGAACCGTTCCGCTAGAAACAATCTCGACCTGGCAATGGCGTCTTATTGGCATGCGACAACCGAGGACGAAGGAGAAGCGTATGGATTTTCAGACGGTGGGATACGAAGTGCGCGCGGGCGTAGCCTGGATCACGCTCAATCGACCTGATGCGTTCAACTCCATCAACCTGGAATGCGCCCGCGAACTGGCCCATGTGGCCAACATTTGCGGATCCGATCCCGGCGTGCGCGCGGCAGTGCTGACCGGAGCGGGCGACAAGGCCTTCTGCGCCGGGGGCGACGTGCCGTCCTTTGCGGCCAATCCCAAAACCGTGGACGTGCTGCTCAAGGAAGTGACCGGCTACCTGCACCTGGCCGTGTCCCGCCTGGCCTGGATGAACCCTCCGCTGATCGCCGCGGTGAACGGCGTGGCCGCCGGCGCGGGCCTGAGCCTCGTGGCCTTCTGCGACTTGGCCGTGGCTTCCGACGCCGCCAAATTCACCAGCGCCTACACCCAGATCGGTTACACGCCCGACGGTTCCAACACCTATTATCTTTCACGCCTGATCGGCGTGCGCCGGGCCATGGAAATGTATTTGACCAACCAGGTCATCACCGCCCGTCAGGCGCTGGACTGGGGGCTCGTCAACAAGGTGGTGGCTCCCCTGGACCTCATCCCCGAAGTGGAAGCCCTGGCCGCCAAGCTGGCCCAGGGACCGACCAAGACCTTTGGCGCGGTGAAAAAGCTGGTCCTGCTTTCGGCAAACGACAGCCTGGAATCGCAAATGGAGCGCGAAGCCCGCACCATCGCGGCGATGAGCCTCACCGAGGACGGTCTGGAAGGCGTGAAGGCCTTCGCGGAAAAGCGCAAGGCCGTGTTCGTCGGTCGCTAGTGTCGCGTCCTTTCCCTTGCCGCGCCGATTTGCCGACGCGCTGGCCATGAAAAACAAGGGCCGCCCCGGATGGGAGCGGCCCTTTGTTTCGGGAGGGGGTGTGATCTATTTCTTGATGGAATGCACCACTTCGGGGTCGAGCCCGGGAAAGGAGAGCAGGATCTCACGCCGCTTGGCGAACAGGGCCTGCTGCCGGGCTTCGAAATCATTTTTCGAATAGAGCCGGTCGGGATGGAAGAGCAGGGAGTCCACCCCGGCCATGGACTTGGGCACGGAAAGGCCTGTGGCTTCCTGCTCCACCCATTCTGCCACGTCCCCGCGCAGGATGGCATCCAGGATGCTCACAGTGTCGGCCAGACCGATCTTGTGGTGGTGTTCGCCTTCGCCGACCCCGCCGGTGTTGAGCAGGTAGCAGTGGATGTGGGGATTGGCCCGCAGGATGGAGTGAAACAAATGGGCGTGGGCAACCCGGTCGCCGGCCAGGAAGGGGTCGTAAAAAAAGACGTTCTTGATCTTGCCGGCCTGGGTGGGATCGCCGGCCGAGGATTCCATGGACTGGCCCAGCACCATGAAGGCCGTGGCCTGATGCGGCGTGAGCCGGGAAACCGCCGGCACCGTGTTGCCCCGTGTGATGAGGAAAAGATTGTCCACCGTGCCCGTGTCGATACTCGGGCAGCAGTGCATGAAGTCGTCGCGGCGCAGCACGCCCCGGCCGTTGGATGTCCGCTCGATATTGAAGAAATCGAGGCGGCCCGAGTCGTCCACGTGCACGTTTTCCAGGTAGGCTCCGGGCTTGAGCGAGGCGTAATAGGTTTCGATCTGTTCGTTGGGGCTCAGGCCGTCGGTCTTGGCGTAGATGCCGCCCTGCTCGAACCCGGCGAACGACCCGTCGCGACGCAGAATGCCTCCGTCGTCCTGCACCAGCCAGGACTCCTCTCCGGCCTTGCGCGCCAGCACCTTGCAGGTCAACGAGGTCTTGCCGTTGGCCGACAGGGCCACGAAAAGCGAACTCTGGGAGCGCATGTCGCCGTTGACCATTTCCATGGTGTCGCTGCGGCACCCGGCGTGCAGGAAAATGCCCGCGCCGTTTTTCTTGGCGCGAAAGTCTTCCCCGGCGAAGATGCCTTTTTTCCATTCCCCCAGGTAGTTCGAATTGCGAACGAACTTGACCATTCGCCCGTCATCGGAAAACGCCAGGCGAATGGTGATGTCCTTTTCGGGAAGCGGCTTGTCCGCGTTGCCGGCAAAGGCTTCGTCATCAAAGAAAACCACCTGATAGGTAGGGGCCTGCACGTTGTTGAGCGGAGGTCCGAACAGTTTGAGTCCGCCGTACGCCAAGTGGGCGAAGCGCCGGGGAACGATGAGACGGGCGGTCACGGGAAACTGCTCCTGCCGAACCAGCACGTCCAGGCAGATGACGCGCGCTTTGGCGAGCCTGGCCTTGGCCTGGTGCAACAGGTCCAATTCGGCTTGGCCAAAGGAGTCGTCTATATTGTTTTTCGTGAAGGGCTTGGCTCGCGATGTCGGTTCCGTGGGCACCACGAGGTTGCCGTAGACCGTTTCGCGTACGCCCGGTTCTTCCAAGGTCATCTTGCGCAGACGTTCCGGATTGGGATTTTGAAACATCCGTTCGTCGTCTATGGCCGATTTGAATATTGAGTTCGCGGCGCTCACGAACTGATCGAACATATTCATTAGGTATGCCTTTTTTCAGAGTTGAAACTGATTACACAAGATACCGTGAAATTTTCCCGAAACCAAGCGTTTCCTTGGCCTTGCGGCGTCGCAGGGCCGGGCTTGCCAAGGGGCGCGCCATTCCGTAAACCGACCGAAGCCGTGGCTCCACGGCCCCATCTTCATGAAAAAAGGACACGCCATGCGCGCTTTTCGCTCCATGCTTGTGCTTGTCGCCCTCTGGCTGGCGATTTTTCTGGTCATCCCCGGAACCTCCCGGGCGCAAACAAATTATCTGGAATGCACCGCCTGCCAGCTCTTTTTGAGTCTGATCGACGCCTCCGCTCCGGGGGATGGGCAAGTGGTGGTGGACGCCTCGCACCAGTGCGCCCTGCTGCCTCCCGGCGACCGGGAAGCCTGCACGAAATTCTACGCCACCTACGGCCCGAAGATGGTCAAGGCCATAAAACATCGTCGAGCCAAAGGCGAAAGCCTGGACCAGATCTGCCGGGCCATGAGCTATTGCCAATAGACCCGGAGTCAAGGCCGGCCGCTGGCTCGCCCCGGGGCCTTGCAGGGAGTTTCACGGGCGTGTGTGTTGCGATGCGCGGCCGCCTGAACGTCCGAGCGGACGCGCCGGCGGGGTGTCGCGTGTCCTGATTCCCGCCCGCCCGGGGAGCCCGAAACAGCCCCCCGGGATTCGTCACGGCGTCTTGTGGCGAGCGATGAAACCCGTCATGGCGCCCGCATCAACGCGAAGGCCCTCCGGCCAGGAAAGACCTGGCCGGAGGGCCTTCGCCGTCGCGGGGAGACGGTGAGACGCTTCGCCTCCGGTCCCGGAGGCTCCGTCGCTTCTACCGCCGCTTGCTCGCGGTGAATCGCTTGGGGTCGATGCCGTGCTTTTTCACCTTGTAGTTGACGATGCGGTAGCTGTCGCGCAGGTCCTGCGCGGCCTGGAACATGTTGCCCTTGGCTTTTTTCAGGGCTTCGATGAGCAGTTCCTTTTCGAACTGGTCCACGGCCTCGCTAAACGACAAGGTGGGTTCCGTATTGGAGCTTTCCGCCGTCTGAAGGGTCGGGGGGAGATGATAGGCGCGGATAACCCCGTCTTCGCACTGGTCGAAGGCGCGCTCCATGCAGGAACGTAGTTCGATCACATTGTCCGGCCAGTGGTATTGATTGATCAGGTCGATGGCCGGCGTGGAGATGCGCTTGAAAGGCTTGCCCGTGGTCTGGGAAAACTCCAAGAGAAAGGATTCGGCCAGGGGCAGGATGTCCGCCGTGCGGTCGCGAAGCGGCGGAACGTAGATGGCCAGCACGTTCAGGGCATAGAACAGGTCTTCGAGAAACGCGCCCTGGTTCATGAGCTCTTCGAGATTGGCCTTGCTTGACGCCACGACCCGGGTGTCGAAACTCTGAGGGTCCGTGGCCCCCAAACGCTGCACCAGGCCTTCTTGCAAAAAGCGCAACAGACCTTCCTGGGCGGACAGGGAAAGGGCCTCGATGTCCTCGAAGAACACGGTGCCGCCCTGGGCCAATTCGAAGACGCCCCGCTTGGAGTGGCTGGAGCGCGAAACATCGCCCTTGCTCACGCCGAAAAAGGCCCGATCCACGGCTTCCTGCGGTTCGGCGGCGCAGGCAAGATGCAAAAACGTCTTTTTGCGGCGCGGTCCTTCGGCATGCAGCACATGGGCCAGAAACTGCTTGCCCACGCCTTCTTCGCCCAACAGGAGCACGGGCGAATCGCCGGGAGCGGCCTGTTCCACCTGGCGCAGGGCCAGCCGCATGCTCTTGGAGACGGCCACGGCCTTGGGCAAGGGCGCGGGTTCGCTCTGGCTTTCGGCCTCCTGTCTGACTCGGAGTTTGGGCTTGGCGGCCTCTTCCCGGTAGCGCAGGGCGGCGTGACAGAACACCTCGGCGGCGACGCTCAGGAATTCGCGCTGGCGTTCGAGAAAGACCGGCGGCGCCTTGGGCATGTCGGCGCACAGCGCGCCCAGGGCCTGGCGCGGGGCGCCGCCCTGGCTTACGGCGTCGAAAACGGGCACGCAGACCAGGGCGAGTTCCTCCTGGTCCTTGACGGTGCGTCCGAAAAAATCGGGATGATCCTTCAGGTTCTCGATGATCATGGGTTGGCGAGCGCCAATGATCTGCCCTGTCACCAGGGGGCCGGGACCCTGCAGGTAGTCGAAGAGCACTTGGCGGCCCTGGGAGAGCGAAAGTCGCTGTCCCGGACCGGGCACGTCGAGCAATTCCAGGTAGGCCCGGTTGTACCCCATGGTTTCCACCAAGCGGGCCAGCATGGTTTCCAGGGCGTCCCTGGCGGGCCGGCCCGGCGCGCAGGCACCGAGCAGACCCGTCAGGGCCGCGAGAAACTTGGGAGAAGATTCAGTCGTCGAATAGAAGTCCACTCTGTATCCGCATACTTAGATGAGGGCCGCTTTCGCGCCCAGGTCAAGCGCCAGGAGATTGGCCTCTGCCAGGTTTTTTTTCAGGTATTTGCCGACGGAACGCTTGAGCGCCTCAATCCCGAAAGGCAAAGCGCCGGCCGCGCAGGCGGCACCGAGCAGCACGGTATTGGCGCTCTGGGGAGAGCCGGCCTTTTCGGCCAGGCTGCGACAGGGCGCGAACACGATGTTGCTCGTATACTTGGAGGCCGCGTCGCGCACTTCGTCCAAGGTGGGATAGGGGGCCTGTCCCATGGCGACGGAAAGGGGCGGCAACGCCTCGGAGTTGGCCACGATGCGTCCGCCCGGCTTCAGGTAGCACAAGGCGCGCAGGGTCTCGAGCAACTCGAAGCCGAGAAGCACGTCGGCCTCGCCGTAGGTGATTTTGGGGCTGGCATACCCCACGAGCACCGTGGACTCCACCACGCCGCCGCGCTGGGCCATGCCGTGAATTTCGCCCGAAGTGAGGGGAAGCCCTTCGTCCAGGGCGGTCAGGGCCACCAGCTTGGTGGCCGTGAGGGTTCCCTGTCCGCCCACGCCGGTGAAGAATATCCGTGAACGCTGCATTACGCACCCCGCTTCTTGGTCTTGAAAGACTTGTCGAGTTGCAGACAGTACATGCAGCCCGAGCACAGTTCGTCGTCCACGCGCACCTGGTTTCCTTCCTTCAGAAAAGCCGGACAGGCCAGGGTGTTCAGAACGCTCAAGCAACCTTCGCCGGCGTCGGACGCGACGCTCGCCGCCTGGGGCTTGCCCTTGCCCTTGACGTGCATTTCGTGGATGGGACACGGCTCTTCGAAAATGATGACGCGCGGTCCCTTGATGTCTTTCATCTCTTCCAGGGCCTTGATGGCGGCCTTGCGGTTGAGCGGATTGACCTTGATGACCTTTTTCACGCCGCAGGCTTCGACCAGGGGGAGAATCTCGATCTTGCGGGGATTTTCTCCCATGCTCGAATGATCCACGCCGGGGTTGGGCTGGTGTCCGGTCATGGCCGTGGTGCGGTTGTCGAGAATGATCAGCAGGATGTCATGGTCGTTGAACACCGCGTTGACCAGTCCGGTCACGCCGGAATGGAAGAACGTGGAGTCGCCGATGAACCCGATGGTGGTCTTGCCGCTGGCCGTGGCGAAGCCGCTGCCGGTGGAGACGCTCGATCCCATGCATACCAGGAAGTCCGCCGCCTTGAAGGGGGGCAGAAAGCCCAGGGTGTAGCAGCCGATGTCGGAGGAGTAGAAGGCGTTGTCGCCGAACACCTCGCGCACCGCGTAGTACGAGGCCCGGTGCGGGCAGCCCGGGCACAGGTTGGGCGGACGCATGGCCAGGCCAGCCGGGGCCGGGGCGTGTTCCGGCGTGAGGTCGGGCATGTCCAGGGCGGCGCGCAGGGCGCGGCGCACCAGCACGGTGGAATATTCGTCGCGCTTGGTCAGGATGTCGCCCTTGCCCAGCACCTTGAGAGTCTTGCCGTTTTTTTGCAGCAGGGCCCGGATGTGTTCTTCGACCAGGGGTTCGAGTTCCTCGAGCACGAGCACGGTGTCCAGGCCTTCGAGAAAACGCAGAAGCAGGGCGTCGGGCATGGGATAGCTCATGCCCAGGTCGAGCACCTTGACCTTGCCTTCCAGGCCTTCCTCGACCAGGGCGTCCTTGAGGTAGGCCCGGCAGATGCTCGAAGCCACCACGCCGAACGCACCCTCGCCGCTGATCGTGTTGAACGGCGACTTGCAGGCTTCTTCCTCCAGGGTTTTCAGCCGTTCGAGCAGCCGCACATGCATGAGGCGCGAGTTGGCCGGCAGGGGAACGTACTGCTGGGGCTTGCGCTCAAAGGGGGTGAAGGGTTTTTCCTTGGGCAGGGGCGAAAGTTTCACCGGACCGCGCAGATGATTGACTCGGGTGGTGGTGCGCAACAGAGCGGGCTGACCGGTGCGGGCGGAGAGGTTCAGGGCCTCGCGGGCCATGTCCGCGCACTCCTGGGCCGAGGACGGCTCGAAACAGGGCATGCCGGCCAGTCGGGCGTAGTAGCGGTTGTCCTGCTCGTTCTGACTGGAATGGCAGCCCGGATCGTCGGCCGAAAGCAGCACCAGGCCGGCCGGAGCCGTGGTGTAGGTCAGGGTGAGCAGGGGGTCGGCGGCAACGTTCACGCCGACGTGCTTCATCGTTACCAGGGTGCGCAGGCCGCCCAGGGCCGCTCCGGCGCCTACTTCGAGGGCTACCTTTTCGTTGGGGCAGTATTCGAAGTGGTAGTCACCTTCGGGGCCGAGCCGAAAGAAGGTGTCCGGGACCTCGGAAGAGGGCGTGCCCGGATAACAACTCACGAAGCCCACGCCGCCCTCAAGGGCGCCGCGAACGATGGCTTCGTTGCCAAGCAGCAGCAGGGTCTCGCCGGGAGTGTCGGCGAGCAGGGGGCTTGCCATGTCTTTTCCTTTGCGAACTATTTGAGTTGCGCTTTCAAGCTGGCGACCTTGGACTCGTAGAACGACTTGTTGCCTCCGGAGACGGCTTCCAGGAGACGTTCGTAGGCCGCCAGGGCCTCTTTATACATTTTGGCGTCTTCGGCCACGGCGGCCAGCTGTCTGGCCACGACGGGCTGAAACGTTTTCGGAGCCTTGGACATGAGATCGAAGAGTTGTTTCACGGCCTGGGCCTTGTCCCCAGCCTGGGCCAGGGAGGTGGCCTGACCGATGCCGGCCAGGGTGCTCATGCCCTCCGGCGCGGCCAAAGCCAGGGCGTTGAAGGCCTGGGCGCTCTTGGCGAAGTCGCGCTGCTCCACGGCGGTGCGGGCGATTTCGAGATTCACGGCGTCCTTGATGGAGGCCGGCGCGGTCTTGGCGAAGGCTTCCAGGGCCTGCATGCGTTCGGAGCCGGTCTTGCCGACGATGATGACGCCGAGCTCGTTTTCGGCCTTGAGCTTGGCCTGGGCCTGCATGTGCCGATACCAGGTGAATGCCGCCACGGCCACGATCACCGCCACGATCAAGGCGACAATCACCCGCCAATGGGTGAAAAGGAAATGGTCGGAGTCACCGGAAGATTGATACTGGGGAATGTTTATGTCCGTCATACAGGCTCTCTATAGAGGATTTGGTTCAGCGGTTGGGACGGGGCGTTACGCCGGGTAAGGTTTATCATTCCGAAAGCTCCGGTGTTTACACTTAAACTCCCGATGCTGTCAAAGCCGTGGGTCCGACTCGGCCGGCGTTGACTTTCAGGCCTCCCGCGGACTACTTTCAATGGGTTTTCCAGAAGAATTCGGAGGCTGCGATGAGCTTGCAAGCAGAAATGACCGCCCTGGCCCAGGCCGCCAGACAGGCCGGCCGCCAGATGGCCAAAGCGCCCGGCGAGGCCAAGAATCGGGCCCTTACCCTTTTGGCCGACCTGTTGATCGAAAACGGCCAGGCCGTTTTGGCCGCCAACGCCCGCGACATCGAGGCGGCCAAGGCCGCCGGCATGGAGCCGGCCATGCTCGACCGGCTCACCTTGACCGAGAAGACCATGGCCTCCATGGCCGACGCCTGCCGGCACGTGGCCGGCATGGAAGATCCCGTGGGGGCCATAGAATCCATGTGGCAGCGTCCCAACGGACTCATGGTGGGCCGGATGCGCATCCCCTTGGGCGTGGTGTGCATGATCTACGAATCGCGTCCCAACGTCACCGTGGACTCGGCCATTTTGTGCCTCAAGTCCGGCAACGCCGCCATCCTGCGCGGCGGGTCCGAAGCCTTTCATTCCAACATGGCCCTGGCCGGGCTTCTGTCCAAGGCGTTGGAACGGGCCGGCTTGCCTCCCAAGGCCGCGCAGCTCGTGCCGTTGATCGACCGGGCGGCCGTGCCCATCCTGTGCAAGCTTGACGAATACATCGACGTGATGATCCCCCGCGGAGGCGAAGGGCTCATTCGTTCCGTGGCCGAGGCGGCCACCATGCCCGTGCTCAAGCACTACAAAGGCGTGTGCCACATTTTCGTTGACAAGGGAGCGGACCTCAAGCGGGCCGTCGACATCATCCTAAACGCCAAATGTCAGCGCCCCGGCGTGTGCAACGCCCTGGAATGCCTGCTCGTGCATCAGGACGTGGCCGGCGAGTTCCTCCCGGCGATCGGACAGGCCCTGGAGCGCGAAGGCGTGCGGATGCATGCCTGTCCCGCCTCGCTTCCGCTTCTGGGACCCGCGGCGACTCCCGCGGCCGAAGACGACTGGGGGCGCGAATTTCTCGATCTGATCCTGGCCGTGCGCCAGGTCAAGGACATGAACCAGGCCCTCGAACACATCGCGGCCCATTCGTCGAACCACACGGAGTGCATCCTGACCAGCGATCATGGCCGGGCCATGCGCTTCTTGCGCGAGGCCGACGCCTCCATGGTGGGCATCAACTGCTCCACGCGGTTCAATGACGGCGGCGAGTTGGGTCTCGGGGCCGAGATCGGCATCAGCACCTCCAAGCTGCACGCCTACGGTCCCATGGGGCTCAAGGAGCTGACCAGCCAGAAGTTCGTGGTCTTCGGACAGGGGCAGACCAGGGCCTAGGCCCGGCCCATGGCGCGGGAACCCCTTTTCCCCGGCCGAGTCCACGGCGTCCGGCCCTCGGGCGCGGTCCGGCCTGGACGGTCCGTGCGCTTCGCAAAGGCGGCGGTCCGGCCGAAGCGCCCCCGTGTCGGTCGGCGCGGCGAGGCGTCGTGCGGCGCATAGGCCTCCTGGGCGGCACCTTCAATCCGGTGCACGTGGGGCACGTGCGCCTGGGGCTCGAAATGCTCGAAGCCCTGGGCCTGGACGCGGTGGAATACCTTCCGGCCGCGCGCCCGCCCCACAAGACGGGAGAAGGCATGTTGCCCTTTTTCCTGCGTCTCGAACTATTGGAGGCGGCCCTGGACGACCTGCCCGGGCTCGTGGCCAACCCCGTGGAAGCCGAACGATCGGGACCGTCCTACACCTGGGACACCCTGGAACACCTGAACCGTACGCGTCCGGGGGTGGCCTGGTATTTCATCATGGGAGCCGGCGACCTGCTCTGCCTGCATCTGTGGAAGCGCGGACTGGAACTCGGCGGCCAAGCCAACCTGGCCGTTTCCAGCCGGGACAGCCTGGGCGCGCGGGAGGTGGGCGAGTATATCGAAAAAACCCCGGAGATGGGCTTGGTCGCGCAGGGGCGAGGGCGCTGGCGCTTTTCCGGCGGCAACGAACTCGTTCTGGTGGAGGTTCCCCGTCTTGACATCAGCGCCTCCTTCATACGAGAGCGCTTTGCGCGCGGGGCCTGCCTGCGCTATCTGCTGCCGGCGACCGTTGAACGCCGGCTGGAAGCGTCGCGTTCCGAGGTCCTGCTTGCCTGGAAACAACCCGCCCGGAACCTGACGCAACACGATCAGCCTTCTTAAGGACGCCCTTTGTGAATCAAGAGACCAAAGGCAGACACGTCGCGGCCGCGACTACGGTCCTGGTGTTTTGCCTGCTGCTGTTTTTCCCCATGGTCGCCCAGGTGGCGGCCCTGGATTCGGGGCGGAGCTCCTTGGGGGAGGCGCACGAGGTGAAGCTGCCCGAATTCGAATGGAGCCTGAAAACCCTTGCCGGATTCACCACCATCCTGCGACAGGGATGGTTGGACAAGCACTTTCCCTTTCGCGGCACCCTGATCCGCTGGCACAACTACTATTCGGCCCGCATTTTCGGCTCCATGTCGGGCGGGAGCCCGGTTGTGGTGGGACGCGACGGTTGGCTCTACCTGGCCAAGGACCGGGGGCGCAACGTCATGGACGAGCACCGCGCGGCGCGGCCCATTCCCGAAGACAAGATGGACGCCGTGGCCAAGGTGCTCAAGGAGCGCCAGGAGTGGCTGGCCGCACGCGGAATCGCCTACTTGGTGGCCGTGGCTCCCAACAAGGAGACCATCTATCCCGAACATCTGCCGTCCGCCTACGCCCAGGTGGGCAGCTTGGCCCGTATCGACCAGATCGTGGACCACTTGAGCGTGCGCGCCGGGGTCAACGTCATCGACCTGCGCGTGCCGCTTCTCGAAGCCAAGCAAAAGGAAAGGGTCTACTACTTCACCGACAGCCACTGGAATTCCGTGGGGGCCTTCGTCAGCTACCAGGCCCTCATCCGGCGTCTCGGCAAGACGTTTCCCGCCCTGGTCCCCATGAAGCGGGAGAACTTCTTCCTGGAGCGCTACACGTTCCTGGGGGGCGACCTCTCCAACATGATGGGCCTACAGGACGTGATGACCGAAGATCGCATGTACCTTCTGCCCAAGCATCCCTATCGGGCGCGCGGCGTGAGCATCGACTACGAAAATCCACGCTTCTTCCAGCCGCCTCAGGCGTCGCGGGTGGACGACCCCAGGTTGCCCAAAGTCGTGTTTTTTCATGACTCCTTTTTCTGGGAAATCATGCCCTTTGTCGGCGAGCACTTCAGCCGCGCAGTCTACGTCTGGGTCAAGCCCTGGCGGAAAAGCGGACCGCACGTGTTCGACAAGGCGCTCATCGAACGGGAGAAGCCCGACGTGGTGGTCGAGGAAATAGCCGAGCGGTTCCTCGTGCCCATAGCCCCCGGGCAAGGAGATGAGGAGTAGGCCATGCGCGGACATCGTTTTCTCCTGGTCCTTTTCCTGTGTCTCGCGGGGGTGCTGTGTGCGCCGGAACGCGGGAGCGCCTCCGGGGTCGACGCCTTCGCCGGACTTTCCGGGGAGCTGCGCATAGTGGGCTGCGAACCGGGCTTGGTCGTGGTGCGCCAGTTGGCCCAAAAAGTGATGGACGCCTACCCCGACGTGAAGGTGGTGATAACGCCGTGCCCCATGGGAGCGGCGATTTCCCGTGTGCACACGGGCGCGGCCCAGTTGGCCATGTTCGAACGCGTGCCCCTGGCCTCGCTGTCCTCCCAGGGGCGGTTTCTCATTACCGCATACGCGGTGGACCCGGTGGCCCTGGCGGTCAACCCGATCAATCCGGTCAGCGACGTGAGCGTGGCCCAGGCGCGTGACCTGTTTACCGGCCGGGTGCACCTCTGGAGCGAAATCGGCGGCCGCAAGGAGTTCGTGCTGCCGGCTATCGTGGACGCCTCGGTGAGCGACGGCCCGGGCGCGGGACACGACACCCTGCCCAAGCTGACCAGCCAGTCCGCGCTTCGTCTCAACCTCACGCGCAACAGGGACATCCTGGGGATCTTAAGCGTGCGCGCCCTGGACGCCGCCACCAAACCCCTGCGTCTGGACGGCGTGGAGCCCAGCCTTGAAAACTTTCGCTCCGGAAAGTACCGCGTCTACCGCCTGCTGCGCATGGTGAGCGAGGAAAATCCCTCGGAATTGACGCGGGCTTTTCTGGACCTGGCGCTCGGGAAGGAAGGACAGCGCCTGGTCGAGGACGCGGGGTACGTGCCCCTGGCCAAAAAACCCGCGCAACCGAGCCTGCTCGGCGTGGATACCCCCGAAGGGCTTTTCACCGGGCAATGAAGGCCGACGCTTTACAACCCCCCCCGAAAATTCGTACACGGTTGCACAGAGAAAAAATGCGGACGCACCCCCCACGAAGAAGCCCCACGCCTCGGCGCGGGAAAGATCTCTGGCTCCGCACGGGCCTCCATGCTTGAACTCATCCTGGCCGTCGTCATCGCCTTGGTCATGTCGTCGTTTTGCTCGGTCAGCGAAGCGGTGCTCTATTCGCTTCGCTGGAGCTGGATCGAACGCCTGCGCGTCGAGCACAAAAAAAGCGGCGAAATTCTCTACAACATGCGCATGAACGTGGAAAAACCCATCACCGCCATCCTGACGGTGAACACAGTGGCCTGCTCGGCCGGCGCCACTGTGGCCGGCGCCCTGGCCGTGCAGGTGCTGGGCGAGAACCAGATGGTGTATTTCACGATCGTGTTCTCGGCGATCATCCTGATCTTCGGCGAAATCTTGCCCAAGACCGTGGGCGTGGCCTACACGCGCAGCCTGGCCCCGTACCTGGCCCGTCCGCTCCAGGTCATGGTCGTGGTGCTGTCGCCGCTCATCTGGGCGTTGGGTTTTCTGGCCCGGCTGGTAAGTCCCAAGTCCAAGGGCCCCGAGGCCACCGAGGAAGACATCCGGGCCATGGTCAGCCTGACCAGGCGGGCGGGCAAGATCAAAGCCATGGAAGAGCGGTCCATTTTCAACATCCTTTCCCTGGACACCAAGACGGCCAGCGACGTGATGACCCCGCGCACCGTGGTGCTGTCGCTCCCGGCCGAGGCCACCGTGACCGAGGTGCGCCAGAACGACCCGCTGCTTTCCCACAGCCGGCTTCCCGTCTACGCCGGCGACGACCCGGACGACGTGGTGGGCATCGTCACCCGCAAGCAGATTCTCGAAGCCCTGGCCAACGACCAGCACGACACCCTGGTCTCGGATCTCATGGGGCCGGTGCAGTTCGTTTTGGAAACCATGACCCTGGACCGGGTTTTGGTCGAATTTCTCGACGCGCGCATGCATCTGTTCGTTGTGCTCGACGAGTATGGGGGCATGCAGGGGGTCATCTCGCTCGAAGACGTTCTGGAAGAAATCCTGGGGAAGGAAATCGTTGACGAGACCGACCAGGTGGCCGACATGCGGGAGTTGGCCCGCGTGCGCCGGGAAACGCTGCTGCGCGCCTTGCCGGTGGCCCGGGAGAAATGACCATGGCCGCCAAGAAAAAAAACAGCCTCGTCTACCTTGTGGCCCTGCTTCTGTTTCTGGGCGGCCTGGGCTGGCTGGTGCGCTCCGGCCTTTCGGAAGGTTCGACCTATTTCGTGAACGTGGGCGAGGCCTTGGCCATGAACTCTTCGGATCTGACCCAGGTCAGGCTCTTCGGCACCGTGGCCGAAAAGGGCCTGGTCATGGCTCAGGGCGGCCTGGGCGCGCGATTCGCCCTGGTCGACAAGGACGATCCGGCCAAGACCATGGCGGTGGATTATTCAGGAGTCGTTCCCGACACGTTCAAGCCGGGTGTCGAGGTCATCGTGGAAGGCGGGTTCGACCCCGCCCGGGGAGTGTTCGCGGCCAACACTCTCATGACCAAGTGTCCCTCCAAGTATCAGAAGCAAAACCGGGGCTAAACCCTCAAAAAGGCCCGGCTGGGCCTTTCGGGAGTGAGCAGCATGCAGCTTGCCGCCCATTGGGCGCTCTTGTTGGCCTTGATTGCGGCCCTTTTTCTTTCCGGGCTCGCCGCCTGGCGGCTTTTCCATCGGGACGCGACACAACCGGCCTGGTTCGAAAGCGGACAGGCCGTGCTGGTGTCGCTGCTCACGGTCGTCTCCGGGGTGCTCTTCGTGGCCCTGTGGAGGCGCGACTTCAGCTTTCTATATGTGGTGGAATACACCGACAAGGTGCTGCCCCTGTTCTACGCCATCACGGCCTTCTGGGCCGGACAGGCCGGATCGCTGCTGTTTTGGTCCTGGATGACCGCCCTTGTCGGGCTGGGATTCACCTGCACCAAGGGCTACCAGCGCCAGGGCGAAGAGACCAAACTCTGGTTCTGGCTGTTCTATTTTGCCGTGCAGGCTTTTTTTCTCCTGCTGCTCACGGGGCCCAGCAGCCCGTTTGTCGCGGTCGCTCCCGCGCCGGCGGACGGCAAGGGGCTCAACCCCCTATTGCAAAATCCCGGCATGATATTTCATCCGCCGCTTCTGTTTCTGGGCTACGCGGGCTTCACCGTGCCCGCCTGCCTGGCCCTGGCGGCGCGACTGGCCGGCGAACCCCGATCCTGGATCGGATCTTCCAGGGGAATCACGCTCGTCTCCTGGTCCTTTCTCACGGCCGGCATCGTGCTGGGCGGATGGTGGTCGTACATGGAACTGGGCTGGGGGGGGTACTGGGCCTGGGACCCGGTGGAAAACGCCTCGCTCATCCCCTGGCTCACGGGCACGGCTTTCCTGCACACCGCGGTGGTGGCCGAACGCAGGGGGAGCCTTCCCAAGGTCAACATCTTTCTCGTGTCGCTGACCTTTGTCCTGTGTCTTTTCGGCACCTATCTGGTGCGAAGCGGCGTGGTGGAATCCCTGCACGCCTTCGGCGAAGGCGACGTGAGCCGACCACTTCTGTTGAGCATTCTCTTCGGACTGGCGTTGACCGTGGCCGCGCTGGTCGGAGGGCGCTCGGCAAAACCCGCGCGCGAGCTCGACGCGCTTTTCAGCCTGCCGGGCCTGCTGGTCCTTTTGGCCTGGCTGTTGTGCGCCCTGGCCGCCGTGGTGCTCCTGGGCACCATGTGGCCGGTGATAAGTCGCCTGTGGAGCGCCAACACCATGGGACTGGACGCCTCCTTCTACAACAGGGTGTGCAACCCCTTGTTCGCGGGCGCGGCCGTGCTCCTGGTGCTGTGTCCCTGGATGAGCTGGGGGGAGGGCGTGCGCAAACCCCGTTTCGCCGTGTCCGCAATTCTGGTCATGGCCTTGGCCGGCGCGCTTCTCTGGGGTTTCGGCTACCGCCAGCCCACGGCCCTGGTCGCCGCCTCGGCGGCGCTGGCCTCCCTGGCCGGATTGGCCGTCCTCCTGACCACCAGCAAGGCGGCGCGTTCGGTCTCCGGGGGGCTGGGAGCCTGGACGCTGCACGCCGGTTTGGCCCTGACCGTGTTGGGAGTGGCCATTTCCGGCCCCTACCAGCAGACGCGGGAGGCCATCATCACCCCCGGAGAGACGATGACCGTCGGCGGCTACAACGTAACGTACGTCGACCTCAAACAGTACGCCACGCCGGGGTACGCGGCCGGACAAGCCGTGCTTCGGGTCAGCCGGGACGGCCGCGAGGTGGGCGTGCTGACGCCCGAACGGCGCACATACCGCAACTTTCCCCAACCCTTTGCCGAGGTTTCGGTGTTGCCGTCGCTTGGTGACGAGATCTACGCCACGTTGTTGGCCTTCAGCCAGGACAAGGGCGCAAGCTTCAAGGTGAGCGTCAACCCCCTGGTGAACTGGGTGTGGATCGGCGGGGCGCTCATGTGCCTTGCCGGCTTGTTCGCCTCCCGGCGCAAGGCGAGCGAGGAGCGATGAGTCGATCCCCGCTGGTCAGCCTGCGCAAGGCGGCCAAATTTTACGGCGAGCGCCTGGTCTTTCGCAACCTGGACCTGGACGTGGGCCGGGCCACCGTGCTCCTGGTGGCCGGCGCGAACGGCGCGGGCAAGTCCACGCTGTTGCGGGTCATGTGCGGACTTTCCCGACCGAGCGCGGGAACCGTCGCCCTCGGACTGGACAAGAGCCGCATGGCCTATCTGGGGCACAGGACGTTTCTCTATCCCGAAGCCACGGCCCTCGAAAATCTGCGCTTTTGGTGCGGCCTGCACGGCCTGCGTCCCTCGGACGCCGCGTTGGAGCGCGCCTTGAACGACGTGGGACTGGCTGCCCACGCCAACGAGCGGGCCGGCCGTTTCTCACGTGGCATGTCCCAACGCCTGAACCTGGCCCGGGCGTTCTGTCTGTCGCCGGAATTGCTGTTTCTGGACGAACCCGACACCGGGCTCGACCGACGTTCCATGGCGGTGCTGCACCGTCAGATCGAAGCCGTCCGCGTGCGGGGAGGCAGCGTGATCTGGGTGAGCCATCACCTGGAACGCGATCTGCCGCGCGCCGACACGGCCCTTTTGCTCGAAAAGGGCCGGGCGGCCTATCTCGGTCCGGCTGAAGGGTTCGATCCGTCCGAATTCCTGGCGGAGGAGGGCGTGTGCTGAACCCGGCCCTGCGCATCGCCGCCAAGGACCTGCGCCTGAGCCTGCGCGGCGCGCAAGGGCTTGTGCAAACCACGCTCATGGGACTGCTGATCGTGTTCGTGTTCAGCCTGTCGCGCCGGCCCGGCGAACCGTTCGCCCCCCTTGCCGCATCGGCCATCTTCTGGCTTTCCTCCCTGTTCGCCCAGGTGCTCATCTTCAACGCCCTGTACGGCCTGGAGGAGCAAACCGGCGCGCGTCTGGGCCTGGTCATGGCTCCGGCGCCCCCCCAGGCGGTGTGGCTGGGCAAGGCTTTGGCGGCCCTGGTGCAACTGTTGGCCTGCCAGGCGGTGTTCGGGCTGGCGGTGGCGGTTTTTTTGGGGCAGACTCTGCCCGGTTCGTGGGCCATCGCCCTCGGGTTCGTGCTGACCGTGGACCTGGGCCTGGCGGCCATGGGGTCGCTTGCCGGAGCCCTGACGGCCGGAGGTTCCGCCAAGGAGTCGCTGCTCACGGTGGTGCTTTTTCCCCTGCTGATCCCGGAGCTTCTGTCCGGCATCCGTCTCCTGGAGTCCTGCCTGACCGGAATCCGGGACGGGGCGCTCGACTGGCTGGGCTTGGCCGGAGCCTTCGCCGCCGTGTTTTCCGGCGCGGCCCTGGTCCTTTTTCCGCATCTCTACACGGGAGACGAATGACATGACCGCCGCATTGGCCCTGGCGGCCGCCCTGGCCCTGGCCGTGGGGCAGTGGTTCATCTGGCGCTACGCCCCGATGGAAATGACCATGGGGCTGGTGCAGAAGATATTCTACTTTCACCTACCCCTGGCGTGGTGGGCCCTGGTGAGCTTCACGGTGGTCTTCGTGGCCAGCTGTCTGTACCTGGCCCGCCGGGTTCCGTTCTACGACCGCCTGGCCGGTGCCGGCGCCGAGGTGGGAACCCTCTTTTCCGGGTTGGCCCTGGCCACGGGTTCCCTGTGGGGCAAGCCCATGTGGAACGTCTGGTGGACCTGGGACCCCAAGCTCACCACCACGCTCATCATGTGGTTCGTCTACGCGGCATACCTCGTGCTGCGCCAGACCGGCACCGGAGGCGAACGCGGACCGGCCATGCGCGCGGCCCTGGGCGTGGTGGCCTTTCTGGATGTGCCGCTGGTGTTTCTCGCGGCGCGCAAATGGCGCTCCATCCATCCGACGGTGTTCGGTTCCCAGGGGGGCGGGCTCGAGCCGGAAATGTGGGTCACCGTCTTGGTCAATTTGGCGGCTGTGGGACTTCTGTGGGCTTGCCTTCTGATTGTGCGCTCCCGCCAGCTCGGACAGCGGGCTCGGCTGGGCCGACTTTTCATGCAAATCGGGGACTGACGCGTTATGGAAAACTATCTTCTGGCGGCCAACGTGGTTGTCTGGCTGGGAATCTGCGGCTACGTCGGGTTTCTGGCCCTGGCGCAACGCAGTCTCGAACGTCGCTTGAAACAACTGGAAACATTGCATGGCGATCGATAGACGGTTTTTCCGGGGCCTGGTCCTGACCATGATGGCCGCAGCCATCCTGGGAATGTTCGCCTGGTCCGTCGCGTACCGGACGGCCCACCCCTCCATGGTTGTGGGAATGGACCGGACGGGAGCGGCCTCGGCGCAAGAGGCCATGAGCGGCGATCCCCAGGCCATGAACAAGGTCATGGCCGCCATGGCGCGCCTGCAAAAGAACCCGGACGACATCCACGCCATGCTCGAGGCGGCCGAAGCCTTCATGGACGCCAAGCTGATGGACAAGAGCCTCTCCCTGATCGAGCGCGCCCTGTCCCGCGCCCCCGGCGACCTCGACGTGCTCAACCACTATGGAGTGGCGCTCTTCAACGCCGACCGGCCGGCCGATGCGGCCAAGCAGTTCGAGGCCATGCTGGCCAAGGCCCCGGACGATTTCCGCGCGCAGTACAACCTGGCGACCGCTCTCAAGCACGGGCTGGGCGACGCGACCAAGGCCGAGGGCTATTACAGGGCCGTGATCGCCAACCCCAAGACCGACCCCGACACCCTGGAACGGGCCAAACGGGAGTTGTCCGACCAGTGAGGGACGAGCGGGGGCCCGGTTGGATTTCCCCGCGTTTTCGGCTAAGCCCCGAATGACGAAAGGCCGGCGGACGCGCGACGCGTCCGGTCCGGCGTCACGACTTGGTCATGGCTCAGCGCCGTACGGCGCGACCCGCACCTACCTTTTTCGGGAGGGAAATCCGGCATGAAGTATGCGAAACGTCTGGTGTCGGCCGCGTTGACGGCCGCGTTGGTTCTGGCCTTTGGCGGATTGGCCCAGGCCGAAGACACGATCAAGATCGCCATCGCCGCGCCGCTCACCGGCACGGCTGCCGGCTACGGCGACAACGTCAAGGCCGGGGCGATGATGAAAATCGACGAGATAAATGCCAAGGGCGGCATCAACGGCAAGAAGATCGAGGCCGTGGCGTTCGACGAGCAGTGCGTCCCCCGCGAGGCGGCCACGGTCTCCACCAAGATCGCCATGGACAAGGACATCGTGGGCGTCATCGGCCACGTGTGCTCCTCGGCGCATCTGGCCGCGCTGCCCATCTACCTGCGCGAGGGCGTTCCGCTGATCAGCCCCACGGCCACCGGGGTGACCATCACCGGCAAGAACGTCGACGCGAAGGGCAAGGTCTGGGGCTTTCGCAACGTGTTTCGCGACGACGCCCAGGGCGCGTTCATGGCCAGCTACGCCGCCAAGGTGCTGGGGCTCAAGAAGGTGGCCGTGTTCTACGAACAAAACGACTACGGCATCGGCCTGAAGGACGCTTTCATCAAGCAGGCCAAGGCCGACGGGATGCAGGTTGTGGGCGAGGAAGGCTATGTGAAGGACGTGCAGGACTTCACTCCCCAGATCACCAAGATCAAGGCCCAGTCGCCTGACGGCGTCTTCATCGCCGGATACTACGCCGAGGGAGCGCTGATCGCTTCCCAGGCCAAAAAGCTGGGACTCAATGTCGTGAAGATGGGCGGCGACGGTCTCGACAACGAAGACTACATCAAGCTCGCCGGCAACGCCTCGGACGACTCCTATCTGCCCACTCCCTTTCTGGAAAGCGCCGCCGGGCCGGAAGCCAAGGCCTTTTTCGCCAACTTCAAGGCCAAGACCGGCCGCGATCCCGACTACATGAGCGCCAACGCCTACGACGCCGCCGGCGTGCTGCTCGCGGCCATCGCCAAGGTCGGCCCGGATCGGGCCAAGGTCCGCGAAGCCATCGCCGCTTTCAACAGTCCGCAGACCGCCTATAAGGGCGTCACCGGCCTGAATTCGTTCGACGCCATGGGCGACTCCAAGAAGCCCTTGTTCGTGAAGATGGTCAAGGGCGGCAAGTTCGTGCCCGCGCCCAAGCAAATGCAGCAGTAGGACGGCTTGTGTCCGGGAGTGAAGTGGACGCCGTAACGGCGTCGGAAGTCGCGCGAAGGAGCAGACGATGAAAAGAGTTTTCGCCGCCTTTCTGGCGGTGGCGGGGTGGTTGGCCTTTGGGTCCGGCTCGGTCCTGGCGGCGGAGACCATCAAGATCGCGGTTCCGGCGCCGTTTACCGGGGCCATGGCCTCGTACGGACAATTCCTCAAGAACGGAGTGGAGCTCAAGCTCGAAGAGGTGAACGCCAAGGGCGGCATCAACGGCCGCAAGGTGGAGGCCGTCTACCTGGACGAGCAGTGCGAGCCCCGCGAGGCGGCCACGGTCTCGGCCAAGATCGCCATGGACAAGGATATCGTGGGTGTGGTCGGCCACCTGTGTTCTTCGGCGCATTTGGCGGCCTTGCCGGCGTACGTGCGCGCGGGCATTCCCGTGGTGTCGCACGGGGCCACCAGCATGCCCATCACGGGCAAGGGCATCGACCAGTCCGGCAAGAACTGGGCCTTCCGCGTGATCTACCGCGACGACGTGCAGGGGGAATATCTGGCCCAGTATGTGGCCAAGGTCCTGCGCCTCAAGAAGGTGGCCGTGTTCTACGAGCTCAACGACTACGGTCTCGGGCTCAAGGGCTCCTTTGCGAAGAAGGCCAGGGAGCTCGGCCTGGACGTGGTGGCCGAGGAGGCCTACACCAAGTCCGCCCAGGACTTTACGCCCCAGTTGACCAAGATCAAGGCCGCCGGCCCCCAGGCCCTGTTCATTGCGGGATATTACGTCGAGTCGGCCCAGATCGCCGCGCAATCGAAGAAGATCGGCATGAACATTCCCTTTCTGGGAGCGGACGGCATCGACAATCCCGATTACATCAGGCTGGCCGGAGCGGCGGGGGAAAACACCTACGTGACCACGCCCTTTCTGGCCCAGTCCGCCGGCCCGGCGGCCAAGGCCTTCATCGCGGCCTTCACGGCCAGGCACAAGCGCGATGTTGACTGGTTCGCCGCCAACGCGTATGACGCCGCAGGCGTCCTGCTTGAGGCCGTGGCGAAGGTCGGTCCCGACCGAGCCAAAGTGCGCGACTACTTGGCCTCCCTCGACTCCAAGGAGAAGGGCTATCAGGGCGTGACCGGCGTGATTTTCTTCGACGCCGGAGGCGACACCAAAAAGCCCGCATACGTCAAGGTGGTCAAGGACGGAGCGTTCATCGCCGCGCCCAAGCAGATGGAATGAGCCCTAACCGGCGGCGCATCATGCCGGAACCAGGCTGGAAGCGACGCTCCAGCCTGTTTGCGTTGAAAAAGCGGACATAAACTACGCGTTTCGCGTCGCGCCCAGCCCGCTCCTTCGCTCCGGCGGGGCCTGATGGGGCCGCCGGCGTCTGGAAAAACCGGTCCGGAGAAGGCCTTGTTCGAACAACAACTCGTAAACGGACTGACCCTGGGTCTCGTATACGCCCTCATCGCCGTGGGATACACCATGGTGTACGGCGTCATCGAGCTCATCAACTTCGCCCACGGCGAAATCTACATGCTCGGCGCGTTCTTGTGCGTCACGTTTATCAAGCTGCTGGGACTTTCGCTTTTCCCCGCCATCGCCCTGGCCATGCTCTGCTGCGCCGCCCTGGGAGTCGGCATCGACCGCCTGGCCTACAAACCCCTGCGAAAAGCCCCGCGCCTGGCCGCGCTCATCACGGCCATCGGCGTCTCCATCTTCCTGCAAAACCTGGCCATGATCCTCTGGGGCAGCCGTCCCACGCCTTTTGTGCGCGAGGCCATCCCGGCCGTGTTCGATCAGCCGGCCTTCACGCTGGATCAGGTGACCATCAGCTGGATGCAGATGTTTATCTACGCGGTGGCCATTTCCATGATGATCCTCCTCAGCCTGATCATCAACAAGACCCGCGTGGGCACGGCCATGCGCGCCCTGGCCCAGAACCAGACCAGCGCCGCGCTCATGGGCATAAACGTCGACCGGGTCATCGCCTTCACCTTCGCCCTGGGCTCCGGCCTGGGCGCGGTGGCCGGCATCTTGGTGGCCATGTACTACAACACCATGAGCCCCATGATGGGCTACAACGCCGGGGTCAAGGCCTTTGCCGCCGCCGTGCTGGGCGGCATCGGCAGCGTACCGGGCGCCATGCTGGGCGGTATCGTGCTCGGCGTGGCCGAAACCCTGGGCGCGGGCTATGTCTCGTCCCAGTATCGCGACGGCCTGGGCTACGCCGTGATGATCGCGGTGATTCTCGTCCGACCGGCCGGCCTGCTGGGCAAAACCGTGGCCCAGAAGGCGTAGGGGAAGGCGGCCATGGGAACTTTCTCGCAAAACGTCAAGATCCTGATCGCCGCCGCCGTTCTGGCCTATCCTCTCATGCCCTTTTCCGAACAGTACGTGCTGCATGTGGCCGTGCTCACCATGATCTACATGATCCTGGCCATGGGACTCAACGTCGTCCCCGGCTTCACGGGACTTTTGGACCTGGGATTCGTGGGGTTCTACGGCGTGGGCGCCTATACGGCGGGCATCCTCACCCTGACGTACAACCTCTCCTTCTGGGTCATCCTTCCCGTGGCCGTGCTCGTGGGCGCGCTCGCGGGCGTGCTGCGCGGCTCGCCCACCCTCCGGCTTTCCGGCGACTACTTCGCCATCGTGACCTTCGGCTTCACCGAACTGGTGGTGCTCTTTCTCACCAACGAAATCTGGCTCACTCGCGGCCCGCTCGGCATGCCGGGGATCGCGCCCGTGGACGTCGACCTGCGGTTTTTTCACGAAGGCTGGCGCTTCGTATTCACCGGCGAAACGCCGTATTACTACCTGGGCGCAGCCCTGGTCGCCGTTGTCTACGCGGTGATGCTGCGCCTGGAGGACTCCCGCCTGGGCCGGGCCTGGCTCGCCATCCGCGAAGACCCCCTGGCGGCGGCCAGTTGCGGAGTGGACCTCATGGCCTACAAGACCGTCGCCTTCGCCGTTTCCGCCGGCATCGGCGCCCTGGCCGGATGCTTTCTGGCCCGTTGGTCCATGTTCCTTTCGCCGGACATGTTCAAATTCTGGGAGTCGTTTCTGGTCTTGTGCATGATCGTGCTGGGCGGGCTGGGGAACGTCAACGGGGCCATTATCGGGGCGGTGATCCTCATCACACTGGGAGAGGTCCTTCGCGTGCTGTTGCCCAAGTTCGGGCTGCCCACCGAAACCCGGTTTCTCACATACGGCTTGATCATGATTCTCATCATGCGTTTCAAGCCCTCAGGCATACTGCCCCACGTGGCGGGCAATTCTTCCCGGCATGGCGGCCGTCTGGTCCGAAAGCTTCGGGCCGGCCTGGACGCCGAAAAGGCCGGCTAGGGACCCCATGGACGCCATATTGACCATAGACAACGTGAGCAAACGCTTCGGCGGACTCATGGCCCTTTCGGAAGTGAGCTTCAGGGTGAACGCGGGCCGCATTCTCGGGCTCATCGGCCCCAACGGCGCGGGCAAGACCACCATGTTCAACTGTATCGCCGGCATCTACAAACCCACCGAAGGGTCCATCGTCTACGCCGGACAAGGCGCGTCCCAGGACGTCGCCGGCTCCAAGCCCGAACGCATGACCAAACTGGGCGTTGCGCGCACGTTTCAGAACATTCGCCTCTTTTCCTCCCTCACGGTGCTGGACAACGTGCGCATCGGACGCCACTGCCGGGCCAGCCAGGGATTCTGGGGAGCCGTGCTGCGCACCAAGGCCCAGCGCCGGGAAGAAGCCCAACTGGCCGAGGACGCCCTGAGGGCCCTGGACTTCGTCGGGCTTCGCTCCAAGGCGCTCGACATCTCGGGCAGCCTCTCCTACGGCGATCAGCGACGCCTGGAAATCGCCCGGGCCCTGGCCAGTTCCCCCAAGCTTCTGCTGCTCGACGAACCGGCCGCGGGCATGAATCCCCAGGAAACGGCCTCGCTGGTGAAGCTCATCCACGCCATCGTCAAAAAAAGGATCACCGTGGTGCTCATCGAACATGACATGAAGCTGGTCATGAGCATCTGCGAGCACCTGGTGGTGCTCGACCACGGGGTGAAGATCGCCGAGGGCGGGCCGCGGGAGATTCGCGAAAATCCGCAAGTGATCGAGGCCTATCTGGGCCGGGGGGCGGCGGCCCATGCTTAGCCTGAAGGATGTGCGCACCTATTACGGCTCCATCGAGGCCTTGAAGGGCGTGAGTCTCGACGTGGCCAAGGGCGAAATCGTCAGCCTGATCGGCGCCAACGGCGCGGGCAAGACCACCACCCTCATGAGCATAAGCGGAGTGACCCCGCCCAGACAGGGAGCCGTCACCTTTCTCGGCGAGGACATCACCCGGCTGGGCACCGACAAGATCGTGGCCCGGGGCGTGACCCAGGTGCCGGAAGGGCGTATGATCTTTCCCCGGCTCACGGTGCGGGAAAACCTGCTCATGGGGGCGTACCTGCGCCGCGACCAGGCCGAGATCAAACGCGACGAAGACAAGGTGTACGGCTTTTTTCCCGTGCTGCGCGAGCGTATCAAGCAGCACGGCGGCACGCTTTCCGGCGGCGAGCAGCAGATGCTTGCCATCGGGCGCGCGCTCATGGCAAGACCCAAGGTGCTCCTGCTCGACGAGCCCTCCCTGGGCCTTGCCCCCATTGTGGTGGAGAACATTTTCGCCATCATCCGGCGCATCAACCAGGAGGGCGTAACCATCCTCCTTGTCGAGCAAAACGCCCAGATGGCCCTGCAAATAGCCCACAGGGGCTATGTGTTGGAAACCGGCACAGTCACGCTCCAGGGCGAAGCCTCGGAGCTTTTGGAAAACCCCAAGGTGCGCGAAGCGTACCTCGGGCTCGACTAGTCAAGCCGCCTGGGAGGGGCTATGGATAAAATTCAAGGCCTTGGCCTGACCTTCGATGACGTTCTGCTCATACCCGCCTATTCCGACGTGCTGCCCGATGCGGCGGACGTCTCCACCTGGCTCACGCCGGGCATTCCCCTGAAGATTCCGTTGATCTCCGCGGCCATGGACACCGTGACCGAAGCCAAGATGGCCATTTCCCTGGCCCGGCACGGCGGGGTGGGGGTGGTGCACAAGAACATGCCCATCACCCGCCAGAAGCTGGAGATCGAAAAGGTCAAGAAGAGCGAGTCGGGCATGATCATCGACCCGGTGACCGTTTCGCCCGAGATGCCCGTGGCCGACGCCCTCAAGGTGATGAGCGACTTTTCCATTTCGGGCCTGCCCGTGGTCGACCACGGCCGGCTCGTGGGCATCGTCACCAACCGCGACGTGCGCTTCGTCACCGACAACGTGACCAAGGTGAGCGAGGTCATGACCAGCAAGAACCTGGTCACCGTGCCCGTGGGCACCCCCCTGGAAGAAGCCAAGGAACACCTGCATCGCTACCGCATCGAAAAACTCCTGGTGGTGGACTCGTCCAATTCGCTCAAGGGCCTCATCACCATCAAGGACATCGACAAGATCCAAAAGTACCCCAACGCCTGCAAGGACTCCCACGGCCGGCTTCGCGTGGGCGGGGCCATCGGCGTGGGCGCCGACCGCGACACCAGGGCGTCGGCTCTGCTCGATTCCGGTTGCGACTTTCTCGTGCTCGACTCGGCCCACGGTCACACCAAGAACATCCTGGACTCGGTACGGGCCATCAAGAGCCAGTTCCCCAACTGCCAACTGATCGCCGGCAACGTGGGCACCTACGACGGCGCCCTGGCCCTGCTCAAGGCCGGAGCCGACACCGTGAAGGTGGGCATCGGACCGGGCTCCATCTGCACCACCCGCATCGTAGCCGGCGTGGGCGTGCCCCAGATCACCGCCATCATGGAGGCCGTGCGCGCCTGCCGCGAGATGGATCGCTGCTGCATCGCCGACGGCGGGGTGAAGTTCTCCGGGGACGTGGTCAAGGCCCTGGCCGCCGGAGCCGATACCGTGATGATGGGCTCGCTGTTCGCCGGCACCGAGGAAAGCCCCGGCGAAACCATTCTTTACCAGGGACGCACCTACAAGATATACCGGGGCATGGGCTCCATAGACGCCATGCGCGAGGGCAGCGCGGACCGCTACTGCCAGGACGTCAAGTCCAACAAGATGGTGCCCGAGGGTATTGTGGGCCGTGTGCCCTTCAAGGGCCCCGTGGCCGAGTCCATCCTGCAGTTGGTGGGCGGCCTGCGTTCCGGCATGGGCTACGTGGGCGTCAACAACGTCAAGGACCTTCAGGAAAAGACGCAGTTCACCCGCATCTCGCCGGCCGGACTGCGCGAAAGTCACGTTCACGACGTCATCATCACCAAGGAAGCCCCGAACTATCGGGTGGAGAACTATTGATGCAGCCAGCGGACACCGTCGTCATCCTCGATTTCGGCTCCCAGTACACCCAGCTCATCGCCCGCAGGGTGCGTGAAGCCGGCGTGTATTCCGAGATTCATCCCTGCACCGTGGGACCCGAGAAGCTCAGGGCCATCGCCCCCAAGGCCGTGATTCTCTCCGGCGGACCGGCCAGCGTCGGCGAAGAGGATTCGCCCAAGCTCGATCCGGTCGTGCTGGAGCTGGGCGTGCCCGTGCTCGGCATCTGCTACGGCATGCAGCTTCTGGCACACAGCCTGCCCGGCGGCCAGCTTTCCGCCGCCAAGGACCGGGAGTACGGACGGGCGGATTTTAGCGCCACCGAACCCTGCGCCCTGTGGGACGAAACCCTGGCCGAAGGCCAGCACACCGTGTGGATGAGCCATGGCGACCACGTGCTGCGCGCGCCGCATGGCTTCAAGGTGGTGGGACGCACCACCAACGTCGAAGTGGCGGCCATGGCCGACGAGGCGCGCGGCATCTACGCCCTGCAGTTCCATCCCGAAGTGGCCCACACGGAAAACGGCGAAGCCATCCTGCGCAATTTTCTCTTCAAGGTGGCCAAGGTCAGGGCCGGTTGGACCATGGCCAACTTCGTGGAGGCCGAAATCGCCGCGCTGCGCGAAAAGCTGGGCGACGACCACGTGGTGTGCGCCCTGTCCGGCGGCGTGGACTCCACCGTGGTGGCCGTGCTCCTGCACAAGGCCATCGGCAAGCGGCTGCATTGTATCTTCGTGGACAACGGCGTTTTGCGGCAAAACGAAGGCGAAGAGGTGGTGACCTACCTGCGCGAACACTTCGACCTGAACCTCAAGTACGTGCAGGCCCAGGACATGTTTCTGGATCGCTTGGCCGGCGTCAGCGATCCCGAGGAAAAGCGCAAGATCATCGGCTACGGCTTCATCGAGGTCTTCGAACGCGAGGCCAAGGCCATCGAGGGCGTGAAATGGCTGGCCCAGGGCACCCTGTACCCGGACGTCATCGAATCGGTGTCGTTCAAGGGCGGACCTTCGGCGATCATCAAGAGCCACCACAACGTGGGCGGCCTGCCCGAAAAGATGAACCTGAAGCTGGTGGAGCCCCTGCGCGAACTCTTCAAGGACGAAGTGCGCAAGGTGGCCTACGAGCTGGGCATGCCCGAATCCATCATCTGGCGTCACCCCTTTCCGGGGCCCGGCTTAGCCATTCGCATCATCGGCGAAATCACCCGCGAACGGCTCGACGTCCTCCGCAAGGCCGACAAGATCGTGCAGACCGAGCTTCTGGCCTCGGACTGGTATCGCAAGGTCTGGCAGGGGTTCGCCGTGCTGTTGCCCCTCAAGACCGTGGGCGTCATGGGCGACGACCGCACCTATGAAAGCGTGTGCGCGCTGCGCATTGTGGACAGCCTGGACGCCATGACCGCGGACTGGTCGCGCGTGCCCACGGACATCCTGGCCCGCATTTCCAACCGCATCATCAACGAAGTGAAAGGCATCAACCGGGTGGTGCTGGACATCTCCTCCAAGCCGCCCGCGACCATCGAGTGGGAGTAGCGGGGAGCGCGGCATGTTCGAGGCATCCGGGGAACTGCTCCTCATTCTTGTTGTGGCCCTGATCGTGGTGGGGCCGTCCAGGCTGCCGGAGCTCATCCGGTCCTTCGGCAAGGGCTTGGCCGAGTTTCGGCGCATGACCAGCGACGTCAAGGCCACGCTGGAACGCGAGATCGAACGCGCCGACGAGCTCAAACGCATCGGCGAGATCAAAAAGGAACTCTTCGACGAGGCGGACAAGGCCAAGCAGGTGCTGACCGGGGTGGCCCAGGACGTGGGCGGGCAGATCAACGAAGTCGCCCGCGAGGCCGGCGTCGCCCGGCCCGAATCCCTGGGCGCCGCGGAAGAGGGCGCGTCGAGCGAAACAGACAGCGCGCCGGATTCGGCCTGCGCGGACCAGCCCCAGCCGCCCCAGGACCGGACGACTTCGGAAAACGCCGCGCGCGAGCCGGTTTCGCCCACGGGTGAGGCCGTGTCCGACGTTTCCGAGACACCGGCCCCGGTCCGGGAGGTCGCGAAAGAATCTCCCGACGCCTCGCCCGCACCCAAAGAGGAAAAATCCCATGCGTAAAGCCAGTCTGACCCGCACCACCAAGGAGACCGACATCTCCCTGGAACTCAACGTCGACGGAACCGGCCAGGCCAAGGTGTCCACGGGCGTGGGATTTGCCGACCACATGCTCACGCTGTTGGCCTTCTGGTCCGGCATGGACCTGACACTCACCTGTCAGGGCGACCTGCATGTGGACGCCCACCACACCCTGGAGGACGTGGGGCTCTGCCTGGGGCAGGCCCTGACCGACGCCCTGGGCGACAAACAGGGCGTGGCCAGGGTGGGATTCGCCCGCTTCCCCCTGGACGAGGCCCTTTCGGAGGCCGTTGTGGACCTCTCGGGCCGTGCCTATCTGGTGTACGAAGACGCCCCCCTGCCGGCCCTGGTGGCCGGAGAAGAAAAGGACGTCTGGCGCGAGTTTTTCAAATCCCTGGCCTACAAAGGCCAGATGAATCTGCATTTGCGCATGCTTTACGGCAAAAACGGGCACCACCTGCTGGAGTCGGCCTTCAAGGCGCTGGGGCAGGCCCTGCGTCAGGCGACGTCCATCCAGCGAACCGGTACGCCCAGCACCAAAGGGAGCCTCGGATGACCACTTCGCTTCGCCTGGGAGTCTTGGCCCTGGCGCTTGTCCTCGCAACGGCCATGGGCTGCAAGCACCGGTCGGCTTCGCCGGAAACCAAGATGAGCCCGCAATTCGTCGTTGCCGTGGCTCCGTTCTCCGTGCCCAGGGGACCCGCCGACCTGCTGGCCGGCTACATTCCCGACCGGACGGTGGAGCCCCTGCCGGACGCCCTGACGGACATGGACGCCCTGTTGGCCCAGGCCCTGCACGTCGGCCCGGACCGCAACATCATTTCCGCGTCCAGGACCAAGCCCTGCAAGGACTCCACGCGGCGCGAGGGCGACAACACCCGGCTTTCCACCATCAAGTATTGGCAAGCCGTAGGCAAGTGCGCGAACGCCCAGTTCATCCTGGTGCCCATGGCCGTGAGCTACAGCGAACGCCAAGGCTCGGCCGCCGGCTCCACCAAGCCGGCCTGGGTGGTGCTCGACCTCTATCTGGTGAATGTCAAGACGGGCGGCCTGGTCAACCACTTCCATTACGATTACCAGCAGCAGGCCTTAAGCGACAACATTCTGGAAATCGACAAGTTTCTCAAGCGCAAGGGCCAGTGGGTCACCGCCGCCGAACTGGCCAAGGAAGGCATCATCAAGGGCGTAAAGGAATTGGGTCTGTGATTCTTTATCCGGCGATCGACATCAAGGGCGGCGCGTGCGTGCGTCTCAAGCAGGGACTGGCCGACCAGGTGACCGTGTTCTCGCCCGATCCGGCGGCCATGGCCGCCCATTGGGTCGGACTGGGGGCCAAAGCCCTGCATGTGGTGGACCTTGACGGCGCGTTCAGTGGCGAACCGCTCAACAAGGAACTCATTGGCCGCATCTGTCGCGAAAACAACGTGCCGGTACAACTCGGCGGAGGCATCCGTGATTTGGCCACGGCCAAGGCCTATGTGGAGGCCGGCGTGTCCCGCGTCATCATCGGCACCATGGCCCTGGCCGACCCGGACACCTTCGGCGCGCTCTGCCATGCCCTGCCGGGCAAGGTGGGCGTATCGCTCGACGCGGTGGACGGCAGGCTCAAGACCAAGGGCTGGGTGGAGGACTCGGGCCTCACCGTGGACGACGTTTTGCCCAGGCTCACGGAGCAGGGCGCGGCCTTTCTCGTCTATACCGACATCAGCCGCGACGGCATGCAGACCGGGGTGAATATCGAAGCCCTGGAGTCCCTTCTGTCCAAGACCGCCTTGCCGGTCATCGCCGCCGGCGGCGTGGCCACAATTGACGATGTCCAGGCCCTGGCGCCTCTGTGCTCCAAGGGCCTGGAAGGGGCCATCAGCGGCCGCGCCATCTACACCGGCACGCTGGATTTTGTACAGGCCATACGTATGTTCTAGATCTCTTCGCCTCCTCGACTTTGTATCGTTTCGCATGCGCCTCCTTGAATGGGGGCGCATTTTTTTGTCATCCGGAAACGATATATTTAACATGTAGGGGTAGTTATCATGAAGTATATACTCTTTGGAGCATGCCTGCTGGTATGCTCCGCCTTCCTTTCCGCCTGCGGCATAAAAGAAGCCACCGTGACAGATAATAAAGCGATTGAAGTGCCGGACGGCAAGGAGACCAAGGCGATTGCCCTGCGGAAGGTCATCGTGAAATTGCCCCATGGAACTGAAATCGGGAACCTTAAAGCCGGATTGGGGTGCATCAATTATGGAAGAATGGCGTGGAAATCCGGAAAGGTCAATATCGGGGACGAGGAGTTCACAACGGTAAGAAAATACGCGTCGTGTTGGCGGACGGAACAAAGCTTGAAGGCCGAGTGCTCAAGTCCGATCCGCGTCAAGACGTGGGTTTGGTGAAAGTCGCCCCTCCCGCGTTCAAGGGACTCACACCCCGCACGGACGAACTGCCCGTGGGAACGGATGTCTATGCCATAGGAGCGCCAAGGATCATGCATCTTCAGGGAACGGTCAGCAAGGGCATTGTCAGCAGTTATCGGACCGACAAGCGCGGCAAATGGTTGCAGTGCGATGCAGCCGTCAATCACGGCAATAGCGGCGGTCCTCTGGTGGATGCTCAAGGGCATGTGGTCGGCATATGCTCGTGGGGGTTTTCCGGCGAGGATTCCCTGGGGTTGTTTTTTTTCATCCCCATCGCCGAAGCCGTCAGGCTGATGGGCCTGTAGGGCCAGCCGATCCAGGGTTTACTTTTGAGCAGGAATGCCTACCTTTGGAGCCAAGCGAAAAACCATAAGACGCTTTCTCGAAAGAACATCCAAAGGAAGCTTTCCCATGAAAACCATCGAAGTCAAAGGCATGAGTTGCAACCACTGCGTGCAGAGCGTGACCAAGGCCCTGTCCGCCGTCGACGGCGTGACCGGAGTCAAGGTCGATCTTCAAGGCGCCAAGGCCACCTTTGAGGAGGCCAAGCCAGTGGACGAGGCGGCGCTGAAGAAGGCCATCGAGGACGTAGGTTTCGAGGCCGGCAAGGTCAGCTAGTTTCCTGTCGATTTCACGAGTTTTCCCGCTGGTCGACGTTTTTGCGGGTGTGTTGCGGCAAACACGTCGACCAGTGCGGGATGTATTGGCCGACGGCGCCATATCCTAACGGCACCCTGTCGAGCATCGTCCGAACTTTCGCCCGCCAGCCTGGCGTTTCCCACACCGGATTCCCCCATGACCCAACACCTGGAGACCAACTGGAAAACCGTTTCACGCGTTCCCACCAGCCTCAAGCTGCCGGAAGTTTTCGTGAACGCGCTTGCGCCCGGAGCGCGCGTTTTGGACGCGGGCTGCGGGGACTGCCTGGCCGAGGCCGAACTGCACGGCCTGGGAGCGCGCTACGTCGGCCTGGACTGCAACGGTCCAAGCCTTGCCCGCGCCCGGGGCAGGGGGCTTGTCGTGGTGGCCGGCCAGGGGCAGAACCTGCCCTTTGCCGTGGACGCTTTCGACGCGGTGGTGTTTCGCGCGGTGTTTACCGTGTTGCCGAACCTGGAGGCCTGCGCCCGGGCCATGGCCGAAGCCCTGCGCGTGGCGGGACTGGTCTGCGTTGCCGACTTCCTGCAAACCTGGGACAACCCGGTCCATGCCGAACGCTATCGGCGCGATGAAGCCGCCACCGGAGAGCGGGGGGCCTTTTTTGTGCGCGAGGAAGGGAAGGTGCTCTTTCGAGCCCGTCACTTTACCGAAGAGGAGTTGCACGGCCTCGTTCGACAAGCCGGCGGCACGGTACGCGCCATGCTCACCCCGAACGTTTTCACTCGCACCGGCAAGCCCATTCGCGGGGTGTATCTGTTGGCCGAGCGGGCATGATCGCCCCGTTTTCCGGCGTGGAAGGGGCGGGGATCAGTTCGCCAGAAAGGTGCGCATGGCTGTGAGGGTGCTGTCCATGTCGGTTTCCAGGCGGAGGAGTTCCGCAAGAGCCAGGGTTTGATCCTTGGCCTTGGCGGCTTTTTCCACCCGAAAGGACCGTTCCCTGAGCCGTTCGGCCCCCATGGTGGCCGAGCCCCCCTTGAAGGTATGGGCCATGAAAGCCAGGGCTTCCATGTCGCCCGCTCTGGCGGCCCGCACCATTTCTTCGACCTTGTCGGGTTGCTGATCCACGAAAACCTGCACAAGTTTCTTGAGAAAATCCCGGTTGCCGCGCGCCTTCTCCAGGAGCCAGGCCTCGTTGAGAGCCATGAGGTGTTCGTTTTCCCGCTGCGGCTCCAGGGACCGCATGTCCAGCGCCTGGTTCAGGGCCTGGCGCATGTCTTCCAGGCTGACGGGCTTGGAAAGATAGCCGTCCATGCCGGCGGCCAGAAACCGTTCCCGATCGCCCTTGAGCGCATGGGCGGTCATGGCGATGATCGGCAGGTTGCGGGCCAGGCCCGGGACCTCGCCCGACCGAATGCGGCGGGTGGCCTCCAGACCGTCCACTTCCGGCATCTGGATGTCCATGAGCACGGCGTCCACCTTCTGGGCGGCCAAGGCGTCCAGGGCTTCCTGCCCGTTGTTCACGGGGATTACCGTGTGCCCGTCCTGTTCCAGGATCTCTATGGCGAAAAGCTGATTGATCAGGTTGTCTTCGGCCAACAAAATGGTCATGGATCGCGGCTTTTGCTCGGCGCGCGCGGGGGTGTCGCCTGGGGCGCCTGAAATGTTTTCGACCCCGAGCGGCACGTCAAAGCTGAAGACGCTACCCTTGCCGGGTTCGCTACGGGCCTGGATCGAGCCGCCCATGCCTTCCACCAAGCCCTTGCACAGGGCCAGCCCCAACCCGGTTCCGTAATGCTTGCGGGTGGGGGAGTTGTCCGCCTGGGTAAAGCTTTCGAAGAGCGTTTTCAGCTTCGACCGCGCGATTCCGGGCCCCGTGTCCCGCACCTCGAAACACAGGTTCACCCGGCCTGCGCGCGGCGTCTGGCCGTCCAGCCGCAAACGCAGGTTCACGGAGCCGGATTCGGTGAACTTCACCGCGTTGCCCACCAGATTCATGATGACCTGACGCAACCTTCCGGGATCGCCAACCGCCTCTTTGGGCACGTCGTCGTCCGTGCGCCAGGTCAGGGACAGGCCCTTGCGAGCCGCCAGGGCGGCATGCACGCAGATGGCCGATTCCACGGCCGGGCGCAAGGCGAACTTCACGGACTCCAGCTCGAGTTTGCCCGCGTCGATGGTGGAAAAATCCAGCACGTCGTCGAGAATGTCCGTGAGCGACCGGGCCGAAACCGTAAGCAGGTCCAGATAGGTGCGCTGCTTTTCGTTGAGCGCCGTGGCGGCCAGAAGTTCGGCCATGCCCAGAATGCCGTTCATGGGCGTGCGAATCTCGTGGCTCATGTTGGCCAGGAACCGGGCCTTGGCCTGGTTGGCGGCTTCGGCGGCCTCCTTCATGGACGTCAGTTCGAGTTCCATGGTTTTTCGGGCGCTCATGTCGCGCAGCGAAGCCAGGTACACCAGCCCGATGCCGCCCCAGTGGGATTGCACCGCCCGCATTTCCACGGTTTTGTTCCGTCCATCCGCAGTCTGGATGGATATTTCCTCGGGATTGTCGGTCGAAATCGTATGGGCAAAGGCCTTTCCCACCAAATCCTTGGGATCGCCGCCGAAAAGCGCACCGGCGTTCGGGTTGGCCAGAAGGATCTTGCCCTCCATGTCCAATACGAGAATGCCATCCGCATAGTCGGAAATCAGGCTCTGGAAACGGCGCTGGGTCAGGTGCAGCACCGACTGGGAGTCCATGGCGCGCTTGCAGATGAGCGCCCGGTCCAGGGCGGCGCGCAGGGCCTGGTCGAGCAGGGCCGGGGAAAGGCTCTCTCGGGGCAACACCAGGGCGATGTTTTCTTCCAGGCTCACGTGCAGGAACGTGCGGTCATTGCCGTCTCCGACGCCGAGGACGGGAATCAGACTGAAAGCCGAGGCGACCAGGGCTGGGGGTTGTCCCGGCGGCAGGGTGAGAGGCAGTCCCGCCACAATCACGTCGAAGGTTTCTTCGGCAAGGTGGGCCAAGGTTTGTCCCAGGTCGTTGGCCACGGTCAAGGAGATCTGAAAGCGGGACTTGTTGAGCAGAGGACGCAAATCCTTCTCCAGATCGCCTTGCGGATCGACGAGCAGGAGACGAAGGGGGCTGCCGGGGAGGAGGATTTTGTGACGCATCATTTTGGGAACCATATCCGCTTTCAACAAGCGTTATTGTCATAACCTATTTCGCCTACAATGCAAGACGTGTCGAAGACGCCCTGGGATGCGCTCGCCAGGACCCTTGACAAACCCCGCCCGGCGCGAGCAACAACGTGTTTTCCCGCCTCTAAGGAGAGACCCATGCCCAGAGCCCTCACCGTGTTCCTTTTCTGTCTGACGCTGACCGCCTGCATGCCCTCGATTCCCTTTGTCGGCGACGGCGACGACGTGGTCACCGCCGCGGACCAGAGCTACACCATGCACCTGGCTCCCAACTGGAGCGCCTCCGGCAAAAGCGCCAAGGCCGGAGAAAACGGCCAGGGCGCCGCGCGCGTCGTGGTTCACGCCGACAGCGCCCAGTCGCCACAGGGCTATCCCACCCTGGTGGTGCGCGAGGTGCGTGACCCCACCCCCCTGGGGCTCTTTGAACTCATGGCCAAGGACAAGCTGGAATTCTCCGAACTCTGGAGCGTCAGCAAGGACAAGTACACGCTGCAAGACGTCCAGGTCGATCCCAAGGGGCAAGTGCTGACCTACTGGCTTGTTCCCGTGGACGGTCGAGGCGTGGAATATTTTGGTGCCAGCTATCTCACCTCCTGGGGACGCCTTGAGCTGGTGGGCTTGGCCCAGGCGGGAACGGCGCGGAAGTACGCCAAGGATTTCAGCCAGATGTTTTCCTCCGTGCGCCTGGACGATAAGGCCGTTCCCAAAGGGACCAAGCCCGGAGACCTGGGCCGGTATCTGGCCCGCACCTACGCCAAGGCCATAGGAAGCGAACGCCAAGCCCTTTCCCGGTTGGCTTCGGACATAGCCTCGTACGCTTCTTCGGGGGCGGCGCTCGATCCGCAACAGAAGGGCATGCTCCAGATCACGTTCGCCAAGGCCGCCTCGGGCTGTCAGGAGGCTGCGGCCGCCCTGGAGTCCCAGCTTACCCAGCAGGCGGCCACGGGACGCGGAGCGGATCAGGCCTCGACCTGGCAGGCCCAGACCGACCGGCTGGACGCCCAGACCATGGCCATAGAGACCGTGGTCCTCAACCTGCGGGACAAAACCGCCATCGCCCTGGCGGAAAAGGCCCAGGTGCGGGCCAAGCGACTGGTGACCCTGGCGCGCGAGGCGGGCAAGCTGCCGATGTAGACTCGGCGGCGCGTCGGGCAAGGCCCTGACAAGAAAAGAGGAAATGATGAAGCGGCGCGTCCTCTCACGGGAGGACGCGCCGTTGTTTTGCCGGGAGGATCCTAGCAGCCTGTTGAAAAATCCTTGCTGGCTGGGTTGCTGCGAAAAACGCAAACCCTCACATATTCCAACTACCCTTCGGGCTTAACTTTTTCTCGCGTCTTGCCAGCAAGTTTTTTGAACAGGCTGCAAGAATCGACTTTTTGGGCGGGCTGCTAGAGATCGTAGAGTTTTTCGCCCGGAATAATGGTGATGTTGTTCTTTAGCAGCAGTTCGATGGCCTGGTCGGTCTTGTCGAAGCGGAAGATGATGGTGGCGGTCTGTTTGGGGTCCTGCACGAAGGCGTACATGTATTCCACATTGATGCCGCCGTGCGAGAGGATGTTCAGGATGGTGTAGAGTCCGCCGGGCTTGTCCGCCACTTCCACGGCCACCACCGAGGTCCTCCCCACGGTGAAGCCGATGTCCTTGAGAGCTTTCTTGGCCTTTTCGTGGTCGGACACGATCAGGCGCAGAATGCCGAAATCGGAGGTGTCCGCCAGGGAAAGGGCGCGGATCGAGATGTCGTTCTCAGCGAGGACGCGGGTCACTTCTTCCAGGCGGCCGGCCCGGTTTTCCAGAAAAATGGAAATCTGCTCGACTTTCATGGCATTCCTCGTGCGTTTATTTGCGCAAATCCAGTATCCGCTTGGCCTTGCCTTCAGAGCGCTCGATGCTTCTGGGTTCCACGAACTTCACCAAGGCGGTGACGCCAAGGTAATCCTTGATGTTGCGTTGTATCTTCTCTTCAAGGCGTTGTAAAACTTTGATCTCGTCCGAGAAGAGTTTTTCGTCCACTTCGACGTGCACTTCCAGGGTGTCCAGGTTGCCTTCGCGCTTGACCACCAGCAGATAATGCGGGGCCAGCCCTTCGGCTTCGAGCAGGATGGCCTCGATCTGGGAGGGAAACACGTTCACTCCGCGAATGATCAGCATGTCGTCGCTGCGGCCCATGGTCTTTCTCATGCGATGGAAGGTGCGACCGCACTTGCAGGGCACGGGATTGATGGCCGTGAGGTCGCGGGTGCGGTAACGCAACAGGGGCTGGGCTTCCTTGGTGAGGGTGGTGATGACCAGCTCGCCCACCTCGCCCCTGGGCAGGGGTTCTCCGCTCACCGGGTCGATGACTTCGACCAGGAAGTGGTCTTCCATGATATGCAGGCCGTCCTGGGCCTCGTGGCACTCGATGGAGACGCCCGGACCCATGATTTCGGAAAGGCCGTAGATGTCGATGGCCTTGATGCCCATCTTGGTCTCGATTTCGCGGCGCATTTCCTCGGTCCAGGGTTCGGCGCCGAAGATGCCGATGCGAAGAGGCAGGTTTTTGATGTCGATGCCCTGTTCGTGGGCGATTTCGTTGATGACCAGGGCGTAGGACGGGGTACAAGTCAACACGGTGGCCCCAAAGTCCTTGAGCAACATGATCTGACGTTTGGTGCTGCCGCCGGAAATGGGGACGATGGTGGCACCCAGTTCTTCCGCGCCGTAGTGAGCGCCCAGGCCGCCGGTGAACAGGCCGTAGCCGTAGGCGTTGTGAATGATGTCGCGGGCGTTGGCGCCGGCGGCCATCATGCATCGGGCCATGAGCCTGGCCCAGTTGCGCACATCGCGCCGGGTGTAGCCCACCACGGTGGAACGTCCGGTGGTGCCCGAACTGGCATGAATGCGCACCACGTTCTCCTTGGGCACGGCGAAAAGCCCATAGGGGTAGTGGTTGCGCAGGTCCTGCTTTTCGGTGAACGGCAAGAGCTTCAGATCGTCAAGCGTACGGATGTCGCTGGGCTTGATGCCGCGCGCATCGAACTTCTGGCGGTAGAAGGCCACGTTGGCGTATACCCGCTCCACCAGGGATTTGAGCCTGGTAAGCTGCAAGGCTTCCAATTCCTCCCTCGGGAGGGTTTCCGTATCGACGTCCAAGATCATCTGGCGCCTCCATAAGTATGAACGAACACGGTTTTCCTGCCCGATGACAAGCCGGGGCGTCAACAGGCGCGGGCAAAAAAACCAGTTTGCCCAAGCCGGGCAAATTCTTTATGCCAGGAGCGCAAACGTCAACACGCCAAGGATCGCATGATCAACACAACTTCCGCTTCAGCGCTTTCCACCCACGACAAAGTCCGCCTGGTGGCCGGTTGGCTTCAGGAAAAAAAAGCTCAGAACTTGACCGCTCTCGACATCGGCCGCATCTGCAACGTGGCCGAGGCCATGCTGGTGGCCAGCGTGTCCAGCGCCCGACAGGGCCAGGCCGTGGCCGACCACCTGCTGGCCATGTGCGCCGAACACGGCGTGTCCTTTCTGGGCATGGACGGCTACAAGACCGGCCAGTGGATCCTCGTGGATTTGAACGACGTGCTCGTGCACATCTTTCTCGATGACGCAAGAACCTTCTACAACCTCGAAGGCCTGTGGAGCGAGGGGGAGCCCATCGCGCTGCCCGAGCCGTCGAGCCCAAACCAGCCATGAAACACTCGCCCGTCGCCCTCATCATTCTGGACGGCTGGGGTCTGGCGGCGCCGAGCCCCGGCAACGCGATCACCCTGGCCAAGACCCCCAACCTCGACCGCCTGGCGGCCACGTATCCCCGCACGCGCCTGGCCTGCTCGGGACGAGCCGTGGGCCTGCCCCAGGGCTTTATGGGCAATTCCGAGGTGGGACACATGAACATCGGCGCGGGCAGGGTGGTCTACCAGGACATGACCCGCATCGACCTGGCCGTGGAAGACAAAAGCCTTTGGGAAAATGCCACGCTTGTCGAATTGGCGGCCCGGGCCAAGGCGTCCGGGGGCAAGGTCCACCTCATGGGCCTGGTTTCGGACGGGGGCGTGCACAGCCACCTTCGCCACCTTGAAGCGTTACTTGATGTTTTTCGAGGACTGGGCTGCCCGGATGTTTTTGTTCACGCTTTTCTCGATGGTCGCGACACGCCGCCCGAAAGCGGGGCCGGCTACGTCGAAAGCCTGGAATCCGCCTGCGCCCGCGTGGGGTGCGGTCGCGTCGCGTCGCTCATCGGCCGGTTTTGGGCCATGGACCGGGACAAACGCTGGGATCGCGTGGCCAGGGCCTACGCCGCCCTGACCGCCGGGCAAGGCCTGCTGGTGGACAACGCCGTGGACGGCGTGCGCCAGGCCTACGCCGTCGGCCAGACCGACGAGTTCGTGGAGCCGCGCTTGGTAAAGGGACCGACAGGGACTCCCCTGGCCCTGATCGAGGACGGAGACGCGGTGTTTTTTTTCAACTTTCGGGCCGACCGGGCCAGGGAGTTGACCCGGGCCTTCACCGAGGCGGATTTTGCGGAATTCCCCAGGGACAAGACCCCTCGCCTGGCCGCTTTTTCCACCATGACCGAATACGACTCCACCTTCGGACTGCCGACGGCCTTCGCCCCGGAAACCCTGGACCACACCCTGGGCCAAGTGGTGAGCGAGGCGGGGCTGACCCAGTTGCGCTTGGCCGAGACGGAAAAGTACGCCCACGTGACCTATTTTCTGAACGGAGGACGCGAGGAGCCCTTTGCCGGCGAAGACCGCGTCATGATCCCCTCGCCGCGCGACGTGGCCACCTACGACCTGAAGCCCCAGATGAGCGTGTACGAGGTGGCCCAAACGTTCGTGGACAAGGTCGCCTCGGACGCCTACGACATTCTGGTCTGCAACCTGGCCAACCTGGACATGGTGGGGCACACCGGCGTGCTCGAAGCGGCCGTGGCCGCCTGCGAGGCCGTGGACGAATGCGTGGGACGCATGGCCGCCGCGATTCTGGACAGGGGAGGGCGGTTTTTACTCACGGCCGACCACGGCAACGCCGAGGAAATGATTGACGCCAAGGGCGGCAAGATGACCTCCCACACGCTCAACGACGTGCCGCTTATCCTGGTGGACCCCGCGCGCGCGGACGCTCGCCTGAATCAAGGCAAGCTCTGCGACATCGCGCCCACGCTTTTGTCCCTGGCCGGCCTGGAGCAACCCCGCGCCATGACCGGCCGCAACCTTCTGGCGGATTGAGCCATGTCCGAAAAGAAAAAGCCCCTCACGCCGGTCAAGCCGGTGAACATGGAATTGGTGTTTCTCTATCCCTGTCCGTTCTGCGCCCGGGAGGTGCCCCTGGTGGCCCCCACCAAACCCACCATGGCGCATTGCGACTCCTGCCGGCAGCGCTTTCCCGTGGTGCCGGCCGACGACCGCACCGTGCGCTTCATGAAGCTCATGACCGCCTCGGGCCGGGCGGGCATCGACCCGGACTATCTTTAGCAATCCACATTGCGCCATGCATGAGGCCGTTTGCCGGAAATATTCATCCGGCAAACGGCCTCGTTTATCGACTCTCGCGCGGTGTCGGAACCTGATCCGCCACCCTGAGTTCCGGTTCGCTACTGCTCGGCCTTCGGTGTTTCCGGCTTGGCCTTTTCATAGGAAGTCGGACCGGTGAAATAATTGGTGCGTTCCAGCCACTGCTCGGGATAGCCGACCTTTACGGCCATCTTGTCCGGGCTGTTGACGAATCCCTGGCAATACTTGGCCACCAGTTCCGGGAAGAACTCCCGCCACGATTGCGTGGTCTCTTCCGCCGAGGCGCACAGCACCTTGGAGAATTCGGCCTGGGCGTGCTTGGGGTCCTTGTCCGCCCTGGCCTTCCAATGCTTCCTCAACTGTGCCACCCGCTTCACCGCGTCGTGCTCCACGCGGCAGGCGCGGTCGTGAATGTCCTTGGCGATGAGGCTGTAGCGGGTATTGGCGTATTCGGCCACCAGGGCGTACGTCCACCAGGCGGAATCATTGGAAAAGTGGCGAGTATCGCCCTGTTCGTAGCCCTTCGGAAGGGGCGCCACCGCCAAAGGCACAAAGACGGATTCCGCCGCCGTGTCCAGGGCCATCCAACAGACGGCGGCCAACGCAGCGGGCTCGTCCGGCTTGTACTGGTTGATGTAGGTATAGCCGCTGTAGACCATTCCCAGCGGTCTTTCCCATGCGCCCTGGAGCTTCCTGGCCGGAGTCACGTCGCCGCTGGGATCGGTGGGGCCCAGGACCCGGTTGGGGTTGCCGAACGGGCCGGCGGCGATTCCCTGGGTCAGGTCGAACTCGGTGCCCTCGTAGTGGTCCCGATGCATGCGCTTGAGGTCGGCCAGAGCGAGGGGCTTGTCCGGCTTGACGGAAAAGGGATAGGCCCGCGTGGTCCCGTTTTCCACCCAGGCCGGCAGGTTGAGGGAGGGCGCGGCCAGGGAAAGCGCCCGCCACACCCGGCGCAACGAATAGTAGGGATGGTTGTATTCGCCTTCGCTCACGGTGGTCAGCCAATCCATGGGCTTGGCGGGGTCCTTGGGGTTGCGCATCCCAAACTTGTCGACCGTTTCGAACAGGGTTTTTCCGTACATTTGGTCCGGATTGTCCGGGGTGATGTCGCGAATGCGAAATTCGTTTGCGGCGATGAAAAATTCACCGTCCGGAACGCGCTGGGCCACCCACAGTCCGCCGACGCCCGCGGGCGACGGGGCCATTTCCATGACCCAGGCTTCGTCCTTGTCGGCAACGGTCAGGGTCTCGCCGGTGCCGAAATAGCCGTACCGTTCGATGAGCTCACCCATGAGCTGGAGGGCCTCCCGGGCCGTCTTGCACCGTTCCAGGGCCACGCGCGACAGCTCCGACGAATAGAAGATGCGCTTGCCTGGTTCCGCCTTGCAGGTATTGAAAGCGCCGTCCGTGCATTCGCCGAACATCAGGCCGTGTTCGTTCAGGATGCCGTAGTTGCCGTCGAGATAGGCGTAGGTATGTCGCACCTGGGGAATGAAGCCTATCGGGATGGTGCGCGGCGTTTTGGGATGGTTGTACCCGGGGGCGCGGTTCGGGTCCGAGAGGCGCGGCACCGAGTAGGTGTGCGTGGCGGGATTCGCGGCTATTGCCGCCGCGGAGTCGTATACGGGGCGTTTGGCTCCCTTGGGCCAGTCCTTTGCGGGCACGTAGACGATGGATTGGTCCATGAGTTCGTCGTCATCGGAGTGACTGACCATGACGGAACCGTCGGCGCTGGCCCCCTTGGTGACAATTGTTGTGGTGCAGGCGGAATACGCGATGTTCTGCGAAAACAGCACGTGAAACACGAGGGCGACAAGAACCAGCAATTTCATTGTGTACTCCTTGGACTCCATTGCGGGTGGCGACCATGACATCAACAACGAACGATTGTTTTTCGTTGTGACCGATTCGAGGCGGGAAAGAGACGAAAAAAGAGTGAACATCCTGGGCGTCGCCATATCAGAAGCCGCATAGAGTCGCCAGGCGAATTGTTCAAGAAGGGAACTGCGAAAGTCTGGATTGGCCCGGTCCGAATCTAAAGTCGTCCCGAGAGAAACCACGCGAAACGTTTGGCGCGAAACCGCCCTCCCGGGCGGCAATCCTATGGACATCGGACCCGCAGGTTGGCTAATGTGTCGGAAACCACAAGGAGTTTCCGCATGCCCATCCATCCCCTTGCCGGTCGCCACGCTCCGCGTTCGCTGTTGGTGGACGTCCCCAAGCTGGTCAGCGCCTACTACACCGTCAAGCCGGACGGCTCGGACCCGGCCCAGCGTGTCGCCTTCGGCACCTCGGGCCACCGAGGAAGCTCTCTGACGGGCTCGTTCAACGAGGCCCACATCGCGGCCACCACCCAGGCCATCTGCGATTGGCGGGCCAAAAACGGCATCGACGGCCCGCTCTACATCGGCAAGGACACCCACGCCCTGTCCACCCCGGCCATGGCCACGGCCCTCGAAGTGCTGGCCGCCAACGAAGTCGGCGCCCGGTACGACTGGCGCGGCTACACGCCGACGCCGGTGATCTCCCACGCCATTCTGACCTTCAACCGGGGCAAGACCTCGGGCCTGGCGGACGGCGTGGTCATCACGCCCTCGCACAATCCTCCCCAGGACGGCGGCTTCAAGTACAATCCCCCCCAGGGCGGTCCGGCGGACACCTCCATCACCGCCGCAGTGGAGGAATTGGCCAACGCCTATCTTTCCAAGGGCCTGGCCGGAGTGCGCCGCATGGACTTCTCCGCCGCCCTCAAGGCCGGGTGTCTGGCCGAGCACGATTTCATCGCCCCCTACGTGGCCGACCTGGAAAACGTGGTGGATATGGACATCATCCACCAGAGCGGACTCAAGATCGGGGTCGACCCCCTGGGCGGGTCCGGCCTGGAGTTCTGGGAGCCCATCGCCGAACGCTACGACCTGGACCTGAGCGTGGTGGACGATACCGTGGACCCCACCTTCTCCTTCATGACCGTGGACCGCGACGGCAAAATCCGCATGGACTGCTCCTCGCCCTACGCCATGGCCCGGCTCATCGGCCTCAAGGACGGCTACGACGTGGCCTTCGGCAACGACCCCGACTACGACCGGCACGGCATCGTCACGCCCGAAGGCGGGCTCATGAACCCCAATCACTACCTGTGCGCCGCCATCTGGTATCTGTTCCAGCACCGGCCCAACTGGCGCTCCGACGCGGCCGTGGGCAAGACTCTGGTGTCGAGCGCCATGATCGACCGGGTGGCCGCCTGCCTCAAGCGCAGATTGTGCGAGGTGCCGGTGGGCTTCAAGTGGTTCGTATCCGGCCTACTCGACGGCAGTTACGGCTTCGGCGGAGAGGAGAGCGCCGGCGCTTCGTTCCTGCGTCGCGACGGAACGGTCTGGACCACGGACAAGGACGGGTTCATCATGGACCTGTTGGCCGCCGAAATGACCGCCCGAACCGGCGAGGATCCGTTCGTGATCTATTCCAGGCTGACCGAACGCTTCGGCGCGCCGGTTTACGAACGCGTGGACGCCCCCCTGACCCCGGCCGGCAAGGCGGCCTTCGCCAAGCTCACGCCGGAAAGCGTCACGGCCGAGACCTTGGCCGGCCAGCCCATCACGGCCAAGCTCACCCGCGCGCCGGCCAACTACGCGCCCATCGGCGGACTCAAGGTGGTGGCGGCCGACGGTTGGTTCGCGGCCAGGCCTTCGGGCACGGAGCCCGTGTACAAGATCTACGCGGAGAGCTTTCTGGGGCAAGAACACTTGCGCCACATCCAGGAAGAGGCCAGAGCCATGCTTGACAAGGCCTTCGCCGCCGGGAAGTGACCGGACGGCAACGACTGAAGAACCACGACGCGAACAACGCGTTCCCGGAGGACGGAAAGAGTCTTGGGAGCGAAACGTCGAATCTTCGCGTGGGGGTCCGCGAAAGCGCCACGCACGTGCTTCGCGGCCCCCGCAAGAAACAAGGGCCAACGGTATGCGTCCACTGTACCTTGTCGTGTTCGCCCTGCTGACGGGATGTCTGCTGGTGCGTTCGTGCACCAACTCCCCGGTGGCCGTGGTCAAGGCCGGCTTCTTGCCGGAAAATCCCACCGTGACCGTGGGATTGGCTTTCTCGGCCTATCCGGCCTTCAAATCGCAGCTCTGGGACAGCTACACCGGCCAGGACGGACAGGCCCTGGTCAAGGTCACGGCCGAATACCGACTCGACGTGCCCGAGGCGACCGTGTGCCCGCCCACGCGCGATCCCGATCAGGTCCGGGCGGGGCGCCTGTTTCTGGAAGTGCGCTTCGCCGTGAACATGCAGTCCAAGGCCATAGCCTACCTGGACTCCCGATTCCTGGCCTATTCGCCTTCCGGTTGGCCCAGGGCCTACCCGGCCGGCCTCAGCGTGGTGCAGGCCGTGCTCGCCGGGCAGCCCAGTTTTGATTGCTCCGTGCTGTACGCGCCAGGCCCATGACAGCGGCCCGGAAGGGACATTCCTCCCGGGCGCGACGTTTTAGGAAAAGCCGTCTTCCCGCAGGGGCGAGCACTTTCGGACCGGACGAAAACGCGGGCCCGGGGCGATGTGGCGAACCCACGCCCCAACATCCCCCGGGGCTTTCTCAGGAATTTTGTCTGGCCAGGTCCTCGAAAATGGACAAGGCCGCGGTGGCGCCTTGGCCCACGGCCGTAACGATCTGGCGCACCCCTCCGGTCACGTCTCCGGCGGCATAGACTCCGGGCACATTGGTGCGCATGCCCGCGTCCACCACCACGTCCCCGGCTTCGGTCAATTCGCAGCCGAGCCTGGCCGCGGCTTCGGAGTTGGCCGCTTCGCCGATGGCCACGAAAAGTCCGTCCGTCTTCACCTCGCGGGTCACTCCCGTGTCCAGGTCGCGCAAGCGCACGGCGCGCACCTTTTCCTCGCCCAGGATGGCTTCCACCACGCAGGGCGTGTGGGTGGCGATGCTTTCCCTGGCCAGGGACTCTTGCAGATGCTTTTCCGCCCGGAACTCCTTGCGTCTGTGGACAAGGGCCACGTCCACGCCCAAATTCTTGAGATACAGGGCGTCTGTCAGGGCGGTGTTGCCTCCACCCACCACCAGGGCCGTCTTTCCCTTGTACAGATAGCCGTCGCAGGTGGCGCAGTAGTTGACCCCGCGACCGAAAAACTCCTTTTCGCCGACCGCGCCGAGTTGCTTCCATTTCGCGCCCGTGGCCAGGAGCAGGGCCCTGGCCTCGATGTTCACCGAGGCTGTCCTGGCCTTGATGCCGGCCGGTCCGGCCGAAAGCTGCAGGACCTCGTCGAGAAGAATGGTGCAGTACTGTCGGGCCTGGGCGGCGGTCATCTCCATGAGGGCCACGCCGGGCACGCTGCGAAAGCCGGGGTAGTTCTCCACCACCGGGGTCAGGCTCACCTGGCCGCCGATGGCGGTCTTTTCCAGCACCAGGGTCTTGAGCCCGGCCCGGCCGGCGTAGATGCCGGCGGTCAGACCGGTTGGCCCGCCCCCGAGGATAAGCAGATCCACCGAGACGGTCTCGCCGGGCGCGAAGTGCGGTTTGCCGAACAGGGACTCCACTTCTTCAAGGGTGACCAGTTCGGCCATGAAGCGGGCTTCGGGCTCCTGCCCCACCACGGCCAGCTTGCCGGCGAACAGGGTGTGCGGCACGCTGCCCACCTTGTTCTGTTCGGCCAGGGCGGGCGCTTGGCTGGTCTCCACGCACCAGGCCTCCACCAGGCCGGGCCGCTCCACCGCCGCCCGAAAGGCGTTCACCACCTGGGGCGGACAGTAGGGACACGTGGGGCTCACGAACACTTGAACCAGCCGGGGTTCCTCCAAATCGGCCAGGATTTCCCGCGAGGCAGGGCTCAAGCCCGAATCCCGTTTGGAGGCCATGAGCACGGCTTCCACGAAACTGCGTCCTTCTTCTCCCAGGGGCGCGCCCAGAAAGCCGATGGAATAGCGCTCCGGCTCGATGAGCAACGTGGGCGAGTGGCTCACGCCCTTGGACTGGGACATTTCGTCCCCTATAGTATGGTAGTGGGGGAGAATCTTGTCCGATACCCTGGCCAAGTCGCGGGCGAAATGGATCAAGAAATCGTTGAATACGTCGCCCGCGCCGGGTAAAGTGAAAATATGGATGTTTACCGGGTGGACAAGCTCGGCGAAGAGTTCCGTCAACTGCTGACGGTTCTTTTCCGGCAAGAACCACTCGTTTTGCGCGTCATTGGGTGGAGCAGCGTTTTCAGCCATGATTTTTTCCTTATGGAGGCGCGGCGCGCCGGCTTTAAGGTCTTGGTCATGGCTCTTGTAGCCCTTTTTCCCCCTGTCTCGCAAGGACGGGCTTGAAGCTTGTTTGCTATCCGTTGTCGAGTCGGTACGATTCATACCAAAACCAAGGAGCGCTTCCATGCCGGACAAGACGCCAGGCATAGCGACCAGAGCCCTGCACGCCGGACAGACCCCCGACTGTCAGACCCATTCCCGAGCGGTGCCCATCTACCAGACCTCGTCGTACACCTTTCGCGACGCCGAACACGCCGCGAATCTCTTCGGGCTCAAGGAACCCGGCTACATTTACAGCCGCATCATGAACCCCACCACCGAGGTGCTGGAAAATCGCCTGGCGTCCCTGCATTCGGGACAGGCGGCCCTGGCCGTGGCTTCGGGCATGTCCGCCATCTTCTACGCCGTGACCACCATCGCGGCGGCGGGGCAGAACATCGTTTCGTCCACCAATCTCTACGGCGGCACGGTGACCCTGTTCGCCCACACGCTCAAGCGCTTCGGCATCGAGACCCGTTTCGTGGACTCGTCCGACCCGGAGAACTTCGCCCGGGCGGCCGACGAAAACACCCGACTCTTCTATACCGAGTCCATCGGCAACCCCCGCTGCAACGTGGACGACCTGGACGCCATCGCCCGCCTGGCCCACGAGCGGGGATTGCCCTTCATCGTGGACGCCACGGTCTCGCCGCCGCCCATGCTCAACGTCTTCGACCACGGCGCGGACCTGGCCGTGTACTCGCTGACCAAGATCATCGGCGGCCACGGCAACGCCATCGGCGGAGCCCTCGTGGAGCAGGGCGGCTTCGACTGGTCCCAGGGCGGCAGATTTCCCGAAATCACCGAGCCCGATCCTTCCTATCACGGAATCAATTTCTGGCAGACCTTCAACGGGTTCGACGGCACGCGCCACAACAGCTCGGCCTTCGCCCTGAAGGCCCGCTGCGGCATGCTGCGCGACACCGGGGCCTGCCTGGCTCCCATGAACGCCTTTCTGCTCCTGCAGGGACTCGAAACCCTGCCTCTTCGGGTGGTCAAACACTGCGAGAACGCCCTGGCCGTGGCCGAGCATCTCGCCGGACATCCGGCCGTGAGCTGGGTCAACTACGCGGCGTTGCCCGGCCACAAGGATCATGAACGGGCCACGGCCTATTTCCCCCACGGCCCCGGGGCGGTGTTCGGCTTCGGCGTCAAGGGCGGGCAGGAGGCCGGACGCAAGTTTATCGACTCGGTCAAGTTGTGCTCCCATCTGGCCAACATCCTCGACGCCAAGACCCTGGTGATCCATCCGGCGTCCACCACCCATTCGCAGCTTACGGAGCGGGAGCTGGTGGACGCCGGCGTGCCCCCCGATCTGGTGCGCATTTCCGTGGGACTCGAAGACATCGGCGACATCCTGGCCGACCTGGACCAGGCCCTGGCCGCGAGCCAGGCGTGAGCACGCCCTTCGCCGCCAGGCCCAAGCGCAGCCTGGGACAAAATTTCCTGGTCGACCCCGGGGTGGCCCGGCGCATCGTGACCGCCGTGGGCATCGAAGCGGGCGATACGGTGGTCGAAATCGGCCCTGGCCGGGGCGCGCTCACCGGATTTCTCCTGGAGTCCGCCGCCGGGCGGGTGCTCGCCCTGGAAAAAGACACCACCCTGGCCGAGGAGCTCAAACGGCTGCATCCCGATCTGGGCGTGGCCGCGGTCGACGCCCTGGCTGTGGACTGGTCCCGGCTCGACGCCTTGCCCGGACTGCGCTTGGTCTCCAACCTGCCTTACAATGTGGCTTCTCCGCTCATGTGGGACATCGCCAGAACCGTGCGCACCTTTCGCCGGGCGGTGTTCATGGTGCAAAACGAGGTGGCGGACCGGGTGGTGGCCGCGCCGCGCACCAAACAGTACGGAGGGCTTTCGGTCTGGCTGCAAAGCCATGTGCGCGCGCGAAAACTGTTCGTGGTTCCACCGGGGGTTTTTCGTCCCCGTCCCAAGGTCGATTCGGCGGTTGTGGAGTTCACGCCCCTGGCGGAACGCGACCTCCCGGCCAACCCCGTCGGGCTTGCCGCGTTGGTGAAAGGGCTCTTTAGTCATCGACGCAAGCAGTTGGGATCGATCCTGGGACGAAGTGGAGCGCCTTCCTGGATCGAGTACCTTGAAAATCAAGGTCTTGGCCCAATGTCCAGACCCGAGGAGCTTTCCCCGATCCAGATGATGGGACTTTTGCGCCACCTGGACCCGGAAGAAAACGGAAAATTTCCGTATCGGATCGAAAAGGGGAAACAGGCCGACAAACCGCAATCCCAGGGCTCTTCTCTGGACAAAGAGACCTGATTACTATACTCCTGAGCCGGCATCGGCGCTGTATCACGGCCAAATTTGGCGACTTGGCCCAAACAATCGCCGACGGCATGCCACCACTTATGCCAACAACCGGCGTGAACGCGAAACGTCGGCATTACCCGAGGAGGAACAGACAGATGACGAAGGCTGATCTGGTAGTCAAAATCTCTGAGAAGGCCGGTGTCACAAAAGCCAACGCCGAAAGAGCGCTCAACGCCTTTCTCGAAGCGGTGGAATCCACCCTGGTGTCCGAAGGCAAACTGACCCTGACCGGCTTTGGCACCTTCCTGGTCGAAGAACGCCAGGCCCGTACCGGTCGCAACCCCCGTTCCGGAGCAGAAATCCAGATCCCCGCTTCCAAGGTGGTCAAGTTCCGTCCCGGCAAGCTGCTCAAAGACGCTGTAAAATAACTCGCACCGCGGGAGAATGCCGCGTGCGGGGGGGCGCGTGGTCCGTAATCTTCCTTGGGTGTTTGGCGTCCGATTTGCGCTCGACCGTTTAGCCGCCGATGGCGACATCTGGGAATTTTGTCGGCATCGACGGCACGCATACCGAAAGAGACCACATGCGGTTCGCGGCGCGAAAGCTTGTTGGCCTATTTCCGCCCGGCCTCTGGCCGGGCGGTTTTTTTGGCCGAGAAAAAAAGTGCTTGCCTGGTTCGATCCCGTGGGGTATCTTTCCCTGCTTTATTGAATTAAGAATTTGCCGAGCGTCCGGCACAGACCGGAACGGAGAGGGGGTGATTGTCTTGCCCGGTGTCTATCTCGAGGAAACCGACAACTTCGATATCTCTTTGCGCCGCTTCAAAAAGCAGGTGGAGAAGGCCGGCATCCTCTCCGAGCTCAAAAAGCGGCAGCATTACGAGAAGCCCAGCGTCATGCGCAAAAAGAAGAAGGCTGCCGCCCGTAAACGGCTTCTCAAGAAAATGCGCAAAATCAACATGATGTAATCATGAGCCTCTCACAACGCATAGAAACGGACTTTGTGGCCGCCTACAAGGCCAAGGATGACGTTCGGGTGGCCGTCTTGAGGATGCTCAAGACGGCCGCCAAGAACAAGCAGGTCGAGTTGCGTCGTCCCCTCGCCGACGACGAACTGCTCGACGTGCTGGCCAAGCAGGTCAAACAGCGCCAGGAGTCCATCGACCAATTCTCCCAGGCCGGACGCAACGACCTTGCCGACAAGGAGCGGGCCGAGCTGGAGGTGCTGCGGGACTATTTGCCCCAAGCCCTCACCGCCGAAGAGACCGCCAAGGCCGTGGACCAGGCCGTGGCCAGCCTTGGGGCCACGAGCCTCAAGGACATGGGCAAGGTCATGCAGGCCGTGCTCGGAGCCAACAAGGGCCGAGTGGACGGCAAGCTCGTGAGCGAGCTGGTCAAGGCCAGACTTTCTTCCTGACAAGCGGCCTTTTCGTTCGGCCCTGGCTCGGTTGGCGCGGCATCCGCCCAGTCGCTTCGGTCGCGTCCTCGGTCCGCGCGGGCACTGTCCGCTTTCGAACCCAATCCCTTAACGGCTGGCCAAAGGTCGTACATGGACCCACGCTGCCTTTCTCATTTGGAATTTCCCAAGCTCCTGACCAGGCTCTCGCGCCTGGCCGTATCCGAAGCCGGAGCCCAGGCCTGCCTGGACATCGCGCCTTTGGAGGATTCGGCCGCGCTCGTCCGGCGTCAGGAGATCCTGCGCCAGGCCATGGACTGCGCGCCGGTCAAGGGTCTCGCCGTGGGGGCGTTTCCTCCCCTGGACGGCGTGTTCGTTTTCCTCGGCCAGGCCAGGACCTCCCTGGACGCCGACGGCCTGTGGGCCGTGCGCGAAGCCCTCGACTCCGCCAAAACCCTGCGTGACGCCTTCGCGGATGACGAGTCGGCCGAGCGCTGGCCGTTGCTGCGCGAAATGGCGCTCTCCGGCGGATGGCCCGCCCGCCTGCATCCCGCCCTCAAACGCTGCCTGGGCCGCGACGGGGGATTGCGCGACGAATCCTCCCCGGAACTGTTCGCCGTACGGCAGGAAATCCGGCGCATCCATCAGCGCTGCACCAGCCAGGTCAAGGATTTCGTGAGCAAGGAGGGACTGGCGTCCTACCTGCAGGACGACTTCATGACCATTTCCTCCGACCGCTACGTCCTGCCCCTCAAGACGAATTTCAAGGGACGTCTGCACGGCATCATCCACGACTATTCCCAGACCGGAGAAACCTGCTATTTCGAGCCCATGTTCCTGGTGGAGGTGAACAACCGCCTGCAGGAACTCAAGCGCGAGGAGCGCGAGGAAGAGCTCAAGGTGTTGGCCTATCTCACCGGCCTGGCCCGGGCCGAGGAGGCCGAACTGCGCGGGGCCTACGCCCTGGCCGTGGACATGGACGTCCTTTTGGCCCAGGTGAAGCTGGCCGGACTCTTCGACGGCCAGGTTCCCGAGGTGGGAGCGCAAGCCCCGGTGGAGCTCTTTGGAGCCAGGCACCCCCTGTTGGCCCTGGCCGAGAGTGGCAAGGCCCGGCCCGTGGACATTGTTCTCAGGCCCGGACAGCGCGCCCTGATCATCAGCGGAGCCAACGCGGCCGGCAAGACCGTGTGCCTGAAGACCCTGGGGCTTTGCGCCCTCATGGTCCTTTCCGGCCTGCCGGTTCCGGTGCGCGAAGGCAGTCGCCTGCCGTTCTGGAACGAAATTTTCGTTTTCATGGGCGATGAACAGAGCCTGGAGGATCACCTTTCCACCTTCACCGCCCAGATCAGCCAATTGAGCCGAGTCTGGTCCAGCCTGGGGGGGACTTCGCTGGTCATCCTCGACGAGTTCGGGGCCGGCACGGACCCGGCCCAGGGAGCGGCATTGGCCCAGGCCGTGGTGGACAAGATGCTCGATAGGGGCGTCTACGTGGCCGCGGCCACCCACTTTCCCGCGCTCAAGGCCTACGGCCTGGCCCGCGAGGGCGTGCGCTCGGCCAGTATGCTTTTCGATCCCAAGACCAAAAAGCCCCTCTACGTGCTGGCTTACGACCAGGTGGGGGCTTCGGTGGCCCTGGACGTGGCCCGCGACTGCGGCTTGGCCGAGGAAATTCTCGAACAGGCCCAAAAATACTTGCTCATGGAAGGGGCGGACACGGCCAAACTTTTCGATCGTCTGAACGAACTGGCCCTGGCCCGCGAGCGCGAGGTGGACGAGCTGACCCGCCAACGCGGCAAGCTGGAACAGAAACGCAAACACTTGGCCGAAGTGTTCGAACGCGACCGGACCCGGCTGCTCGCCGAACTGCGGACCAAGGCCCAGGAACTCCTGCGCGCCGTACAGGCCGAAAAGATCGGCCGCAAGCAGGCCCTCAAGGAACTCGCCGAGGTGCGCCGCACGGCCGAATCCCTGGCGGAAAAGCACGACGAGGCCGAACGGCCGGGCGGGGCGGCCGCCCCTTCCGGTTTGGTCTGGGAAACGCTCTCCGAAGGAACGCGGGTTCGCCTGTCGGGCTGGGACAGGCCCGGCGTGGTGCGCGACAAGGACGAAAAACGTCGCCAGGTCAAGGTGGACATGGGCGGCGTGAGCCTGTGGGCCGGCTTCGACGACCTGCGCCCGGACGCCGTGGGCGGACAGTCCAAGCCCAGCCTGCCGACCAAGGTCCAAACGCCGGCCAAGCCTGTCCTCGGTCCGGTGCTGACCCTTGACCTGCGCGGCCTGCGGGCCGACGCGGCCATAAGCGAGCTGGCCGGTTTTCTGGACCGGGCCATCCTGCGCGGCGCGTCCCAGGTGGAGGTGGTGCATGGCCGGGGCACTGGCGCGCTTCGGCGCGAAGTGCATGCCTTTCTGAAGGATTCCCCCGTGGTTGCCGGCTACCATGTGGCCACGGAAGAACACGGCGGCGACGGCATGACCGTGGTGGATATAAAATAGCTCCCGGAAACGGGAAAAACCCGCCAGGCCCCTTGCCTGCCCGGCATTCGGACTTACGTAGTTTCCCGACCGACTGGCCACTGCCCATGAAACATGCAAGCGGGGATATACAAGCCCTCAAGTCTCGGCTCAATCTGGTCGATATAGTCAGGCGATACGTTTCGCTTCGTCAGGTTGGAGGGAGACTGGTGGGCCTTTGTCCGTTTCACAACGAAAAGACGGGCTCGTTTTCCGTGAACGTGGAAAAAGGGTTCTTCTATTGTTTCGGCTGCCAGGCGACCGGGGATGTCATCGATTTCTATTGCCGGATAAATGGCCTGGACTTTCGCGAAGGCCTGGAGCAGCTCGCCCGGGAAGCGGGCATGACCCTGGGGGAATTCCGGTCCGACCCCAAGAAGGAAAAGGCCCGCAGACAGCGCCAGGCGGCTGGGGAAATGCACGCCTTGGCGCGCGACTTTTTTCGCCAGTGCCTGGCCTCGCCCGAGGGGCGCACGGCCAGGGACTACCTGCATCGGCGCGGCGTTGCGGGCGAGATGGTGGAACGGTTTCAACTGGGGTGCGCCCCGGCGGACTGGCATGGACTGGAAAACTTTCTGGCCCAACGCGGGTTCCAGGCCCAGGAGGCCGTGACCGCCGGCCTGCTCAGCCGCAACGAGCAGGGCAGGGTGTGGGACCGGTTTCGCGACCGGCTCATGTTCCCCATCCACGAACTTTCGGGCAAGGTGGTGGCTTTCGGCGGACGGATCATGGCCCAGGGAGAGCCCAAGTACATAAACAGCTCCGACACGCCCATCTACAAGAAAGGGGAGCATCTTTTCGGCCTGCACCAGGCCAGGGTCCATCTCAACCGGGGAAATTCAGCCTTGCTCACCGAGGGATATCTGGACGTCATCGCCTTGCATCAGCATGGGTTTCCCCATGCCTGCGGGGTGTTGGGCACGTCGCTCACCCAGACTCAGGTGAAACGTCTGTCCGGCCTGACCCGACAGGTGACCCTGGTCTTCGACGGCGACGCGGCCGGCGAAAAGGCCGCCTTGCGCAGCGCCCAGATGCTCATCGCCCAGGGCGTGGCCTGCAAGGCCGCGCTGCTGCCCCAGGGCGAAGACGCCGACAGCCTGCTCAAGTCCGGCGGGGCCCAGGCGTTTTCCCGGGTGCTGGACACGGCTCGCGAGGGCCTGGATTTCTGCCTTTCCACCATGCGGCGCAAGGGATCGTCGGCCGAGGTGGTGGAGTGGGCGCTTGCCTTTCTCGACGAACTGCCCGGAGCGCAGGAGCGCGCCGTGCTGCTGACGCGTTTGGCCCAGGGGCTGGGCCTGGCGGAACATGAACTGCGCACCCTGGCCGCCGGGCGCGCCAAGGGCGGACGGTCCCAGACCGCCGGAAGCCATGAGGGCCGACGCGCGCCCCGCAGCCGGGCCAGCCTTTCCCCGGGAGCGAAAAAGGACGCCGAGTTGCTCGAGTTCGCCATCCGGGCACCGGGCTACGTGGTGGAAATGGATCGCCTGGGCCTGGACGAACGCTTTTCCACGGACCGCGCCCGGTCCTTTTTTGCCGTGCTGGCCGCGCATCCCGGCCAGGACGTGCTGCCGTTTCTGGACGAACGCCAGAAGAGCTTTTGGGGACAGTGTTCCAGCAAGACCCGACTTTCCGAAGGCGAAGTGGTCAGCTGGTGGGAAGATATACGCTCGTTCATCGACCGCGAAAGCCTGGAAGGGCGCAAGCGGGAACTCACCTTGGCCATGCGCCTGGCGCACGACAGGGGAGACGGTGCGGAAGAGGCGCGTCTCTATCGGGCCTTAAGTGATCTTTTGGGGAGGAATGCGTGAGCAATATCAAAGATATACAGCAGATAAAAAGCCTCATCGCCAAGGGAAAGGAAAAAGGGTTCCTGACCTTTGAAGAGGTGAACAAGGCGTTGCCCTCGGAGTTGTCCACCAATCCGGAGCAGATCGAAGAGGTCATCTCCATCTTCGACTCCATGGACATCGCCATTGTCGACACCGACAAAGAGGTGCGCAAGATCGAAGTGATCCCGGCCGAAGGAGAAGAACCGGCCGAAGCCGAACTCGAACTCACCGAGTCCGAGGACGCCCTGGACTACTCCTCGCGCAGCACCGACCCGGTGCGCATGTACCTGCGCGAAATGGGAGCCGTGCCCCTGCTCGATCGCGACGGCGAGGTGACCATCGCCAAGAAGATCGAAGGCGGCGAAATGGACGTGCTCTACGCCCTGGTCGAGGTGCCCGTGGCCATCGAAGAGCTGATCCAGGTGGGCGAAGACCTCAAGATCGGACGCATCAAGCTCAAGGACGTGGTCAAGACCATCGAAGAAGACGACCCCTCCGAAGACGAGATGAACCAGCGCCAGCGGGTCATCTTTCTGCTCGAAGAGCTCAAGGGCATCTTCAAGAAACGGCGCAAGATCTACTCCAAGCTGGATTCCTGCGCCTGTCTGGAACGCCGCGTGGCCGGCGTGCAACGCGAGATCATCGCTTTTAAGGAAGAAGTGGTCGGCCGCTTGCGCGACATCAAGCTGGAAAAGACCCTGATTGATCGGGTCATCGAGACCGTCGAAGACTACGTGCGCCAGATGCACAACTGCCAGCGCGACTTGTCGGCCTACATTCTTTCCACCGGCAAGACCCAGTCCGAGATTCAGTCCCTGTTCACCCAGATGGAAGCCCGCGAAATCAACCCCATGCTGGCCGCCGAGGCCCTGGCCATGACCGTGGAGGAGGTCTTTTCCTTCAAGGAAATGATCATGGCCAAGATGGAAATCCTCACCCGTCTGCAAGACAAATGCTGCCACCACGTTTCGGATCTCGAAGAGGTGCTGTGGCGCATAAAGCGCGGCAACAACGCCGCCCAGCGGGCCAAGCAGGAACTCATCCGGGCCAACCTGCGCCTGGTGGTGTCCATCGCCAAGAAGTACACCAACCGCGGCTTGCAGTTTCTCGACCTTATCCAGGAAGGCAACATCGGCCTGATGAAGGCCGTGGACAAGTTCGAGTACCAACGCGGCTACAAGTTCTCCACCTACGCCACCTGGTGGATCAGGCAGGCCATAACCCGCGCCATAGCGGATCAGGCCCGCACCATTCGCATTCCCGTGCACATGATCGAAACCATCAACAAGCTCATCCGCACCTCCCGCTACCTTGTGCAGGAACTCGGCCGCGACCCCACGCCCGAGGAGATCGCCGAGCGCATGGACTACCCGCTCGAAAAGGTGAAAAAGGTGCTCAAGATCGCCAAGGAGCCCATCTCCCTGGAAACCCCCATCGGCGACGAAGAAGATTCGAGCCTGGGAGATTTCATCGAGGACAAGAAGGCCCTGGCCCCGGCCGAGGAAGTGGTCAACACCAAGCTCATGGAGCAGATCGCCAAGGTGCTCTCCGACCTGACCCCGCGCGAGGAACAGGTGCTGCGCAAGCGCTTCGGCATCGGGGAAAAGAGCGACCACACCCTTGAAGAAGTGGGCAAGCTCTTCAACGTCACCCGCGAGCGCATCCGCCAGATCGAGGCCAAGGCGCTGCGCAAGCTCCGGCACCCGGTGCGCAGCCAGCATCTGCGCAGTTACTACGAAAGCTAGCACCGCGTCTCTGGAAACGCATCCACGCGTTTTTCCAGACCTGCGCTTCTTTGATGCGCGCCATACTCTTTTAAAAGCTTCCAGAGTTCAGGCAAAGGCCAGGGAATCCGTTCCCTGGCCTTTGCCTTTGCGGCCCCTTGCCCGGGAGGAAAAACATTTCGTTTCACGCAACAAAATGTGAAGCGATGATTGAACTTTTCTTGACAATCGGCGATTGTCCGATGCGTCGCACGAGCACGGCCTGAACACAAGAACCGAAAAAAAACAGCAGCAAGACCGGCCTTCTCTCCCGCAAAACACGCCATGTCCGACAACGCCTCCTCGCACAGCGCCAGCGAATATGATGACGCGATCGCCAAAACGATCCCGTACTACGGCCTTTTCCACGAAGAGGCCCTGGACTTTGTGCGTACCGTGGTCCCGGAGCCGAACACGTGGCTGGACACGGGCTGCGGCACCGGGTCCATGGCCAACAAGGTTCTGGCGGCTTTCCCCGGCGTCCGGCTCGTGCTGGCCGATCCTTCGCAAGCCATGTTGGACACGGCCAGAAGCAAGCTTGGCCCAAACCCCGTGGTGGAGTTCGTACCGGCTCCCACGCAGGACCTGGACCTGGCCTCCGACAGTCTGGACGTGATCACGGCCATTCAGGTCCATCACTATCTGGACCAAGACGCGCGGCGAAAGGCCACGGCCAATTGCCGGCGCATGTTGCGCGCCGGGGGCGCGTACGTGACCTTCGAAAACATTCGGCGCAGCGCCGGGGCGGGGCAGGGGGCTTTTCTGGAGCAATGGAAACGCTACCAGATAGCGGGCGGAAAAAGCCCTGAACAAGCCGAAGCCCATATCGGAAGGTTCGGGGTACGCTACTTTCCCATCGGGATCGAAGACCACCTCCAGCTCCTGCGCCGCGCCGGCTTTGCAACCGTCGAAGTGCTGTGGGTCTCTAGAATGCAGGCCGGCTTCTGCGCCTTGAAGTAGCACAGCGGCCCGCCCTCCCTTCACCCTGGCCTTGGTCCGAGCGCGACCGGGCTATCGAGAGTCGAATCCCCATGCCGAATTCCTCGCCTTCCCGTTTGAAGCGCACTCCGCGCAAGGCCGCCGTGGTGGTCATTCTGGGTCTGCTCACCGCGTTTGCGCCCTTCGCCACGGACATGTACCTTTCCGGCCTTCCGGCCTTGGCCCGCAGCTTTCACACCAACGACGCACAGGCCCAACTCACGCTTTCCACCTTCTTTTTCGGGCTGGCCGTGGGCCAGTTCTTTTATGGCCCCTTGAGCGACCGGCTGGGGCGACGCGCGCCACTGCTTTTCGGCATCTCCCTCTTCACCCTGGCCTCGGCCCTGGAGCTTCTGACCGGGAACATGAACATGTTCATCGGCCTGCGCTTTCTCCAAGCCGTGGGAGGCTGCGCCGGCATGATCATCGGCCGGGCCGTGGTGCGCGACCTGTTCCAGGGACAGGAAGCCGCGCGGGTGTTCTCCCTTATGATGCTCGTGCAAGGGGTCGGGCCGATTCTGGCTCCCGTGTTGGGCAGCCTGATCATGACCTTTGCCTCGTGGCGGTGGATCCTGGTCTTTCTCACGGGGTTCGGCCTGTTCTGCCTGGCTCTGACAACCTTCGGACTGCCCGAAACGCTGCCCGAATCGCGCCGGACAAGGCTCGGGCTGGGACGCCTCTGGCGGGTCCTCATGGCGCTCATGGTGCGGCGCGACTTCATCGTGCCGACCCTTTCCGGCGGCGTGGCGCTGTCCTCCCTGTTTGCGTTCATCAGCGGGTCACCCTTCGTCCTGATGCACCTGCACGGCGTCTCCCCCGGTCGCTACGGCCTGCTTTTCGCCCTCAACGCCGCCGGCATGATCGTGACCGGCCAGATCAACGTGCTGCTGTTGCGCCGTTTTCGCACCGTGGTCCTGCTGCGCGCCGCACTGCTGCTGGAATGCTGCTTGGCCGCAACCCTGTTGGCCGTGGCCGACACGACCAACCTGCCGCTTTTTCTTCTGTCCCTGTTTTCCACCCTGGCCCTGGTCCCGATCATCGGGGCCAACTCCACCGCGCTGGCCATGGAGGCCAGCGGCCGCAACGCGGGCAACGCCTCCACCATCATCGGCGTTCTGCAATTCTGCCTGGCCGGGCTGGCCAGCGCCCTGGTCAGCCTTCTGCACAACGATACGGCCTACCCGCTGGCCGGGCTGATCTGCTCCTGCGCCGTGATCGGAACCGCCGTGCAGCTTCTGGGAGGAAGCGGGAAGGGCGGTCGCGCCCGCGAACGCGCGATTTCGGGCTGATCCGCCGCCCGCCGTAACGCTCGGAAGACCCTTGGCGACTGCCCGGTAACGTTCGGCGGCTTTGCCGGACGACACAACACACCGGAGGGTCTTGCGATGCGCAACGTTCTGTTTCTCTGTTTCGTTCTGTCGGTCTTTTCCGCCACGGCCGGCATGGCCCAGTCCCTGGAGAATCATCCCCTTTTCGATCGCATGGACACGGACAAGAGCGGCTCGCTCTCCAAGGGGGAAGTGCAGAAGCGCTTTCCCAAATTCACCGACGACATGTTCAAGCAGGCCGACGCCAACCACGACGGCACGCTGAGTGTGGCCGAATGGCAAACGTTCGCCAAAGCCAAGCGGGCTGAACGCAAAACCGCCGCCCAAACGAACTGAGCCGCAAGATGCATGCGGGGTTTCGACGGCCCGGTTCTTGCCCATGCCCCGTGGAGCGGGGCGCCTTTTTGAACATATCCAGTTAAAATTCTTACACCTTATCAGGAAAATGGGGCGGAGGGGGCGCTGCGCCGTTCAGGAAACGGCTCCACCTCCGACTCCTCTTTTTCTCTTCCCCTTTCCTCGCCTGTTCTCCAAGCCGCGCGCGTCCCTCATTTCCTCGGTTTTGGGCGGAAAGACATGCAACCACTGAGAATTTTGGCGAATTTTATTGAGGTGTTGACGATGGGGTGAAGACGACTTATGAAGTTCCAGACGCGACTTGCACGCCAGAACCCGACGTTCCTCCCTCGGTCTTCTTGCGGGAAACCATCCGGCAAGCCGCCACAGGGGCGGATTTTCTCCATTTTCGGCAAGTGGACGCCAAATTTTTCACTTGACGGAATTGTGAGATTTTCTCATCCTCCCCTTCCCGTTTTTCCCCCTGGATACCGTGCCAGGGACAGGCGGCCAGGACCGGGCAGGGGGGTCCAGGCCGGGATCTTCCGCACCATCGGAGCCGATAAATCCCCGTACAAACCGATCCGAAAGAGGTGACAGCCTTGGCCTTCGCTCCCATAAACAAGAATTATCACGACTTTTTCGTCGTTCGGGACAAGGAAGCCTGTATCAATTGCCAGGTGTGCGTGCGCCAATGTTCCTACGGCGTGCACTACTGGGACGAAAACCGCCAGTGCGTGCGCCACGACAACACCAAATGCATCGGCTGCCACCGGTGCGAGGCGTTTTGCCCCACACAGGCCCTGCTCATTCAAGAAAAGCCCTCCCAGTTCAAAGAGAACGCGCTGTGGAGGCCGGTGTTCCTCAAGAACATCTATAAACAGGCCGATTCGGGAGGCGTTCTGCTCACCGGCATGGGCAACCCCACCGCCTTGCCCGTGTACTGGGACAGACTCCTGCTCGACGCCAGCCAGGTGACCAACCCCTCCATCGACCCCCTGCGCGAGCCGATGGAACTGCGCACCTACCTGGGCGCCAAGCCCAACAAGCTTGAATTCGAGCAGACGGCGGACGGGCCTTCCCTCAAGACCCAGCTGACCCCCAACATCAAGCTCAACACGCCCATCATGTTCTCGGCCATGAGCTTCGGGTCCATCAACTTCAATTTGCACATCGCCATGGCGCGCGCCGCCACCGAACTGGGCACCTACTACAATACCGGTGAAGGCGGCCTGCACCAGAGCCTGTATAAATACGGCCCCAACACCATCGTGCAGGTGGCCTCGGGACGCTTCGGCGTGCACCGCGACTACCTGAACGCCGGCGCGGCCATCGAGATCAAGATCGGCCAGGGCGCCAAGCCCGGCATCGGCGGTCACCTTCCCGGCGAAAAGATCAACGCCAAGGTGAGCGAAACCCGCATGGTGCCGCTGGGCTCGGACGCCATTTCCCCCGCGCCGCATCACGACATCTATTCCATTGAAGACCTGCATCAGCTCATCTTCGCCCTCAAGGAAGCCAGCGACTACCGCGTGCCGGTTTCGGTCAAGATCGCGGCCGTGCACAACGTGGCCGCCATCGCCTCGGGCATCGTGCGCGCCGGCGCGGACATCGTGGCCATCGACGGCATTCGCGGCGGCACGGGCGCGGCGCCCGGCATGATCCGCGACAACGTGGGCATCCCCATCGAACTGGCCCTGGCCGCGGTGGACCAGCGCCTGCGCGACGAAGGCATTCGCAATCAGGCCTCCATCGTGTGCGCCGGCGGCACCCGCTGCTCCGCCGACGTGATCAAGGCCATCGCCCTGGGCGCGGACGCGGTCTACATCGCCACGGCGGCCCTTCTGGCCGTGGGCTGCACCCTGTGCGCGCGCTGCTACACCGGCAAGTGCCCCTGGGGCATCGCCACCAACGACCCCTACCTGGCCAAGCGCCAGAACCCCGATATCGCCGCCCAGAAGATGGCCAACCTCGTGCGAGCCTGGTCCCATGAAATCGAAGAAATGCTCGGCGGCATGGGTCTCAACTCCATCGAGTCCCTGCGGGGCAACCGCGACAAGCTGCGCGCGGTGGGCCTGAATCAGGTCGAATTGGACACTCTGGGCGTCAAGCCCGCCGGAAGGTAAGCATCATGAAGAAAATCTACCCCAACCGCGAGGTGTGCATCGGCTGCCGGCTGTGCGAGGTGGCCTGTATCACCGCGCATTCCAAGTCCAAGGACATCATCCTGGCCCACAACGTGGAAAAAGCCCAGGACGGACTGACCCCCAGACGCCACCTGACCCAGGACGGCCCCGTGTGCGTGGCCCTCTCCTGCCGCCATTGCGAAGAGCCGGCCTGCGTGGCCGCCTGCATCTCCGGGGCGCTCACCAAAAATCCCGAGACCGGACGCTGCGAATACAACGAGGAGCAGTGCGTGGGCTGCTGGTCGTGCCTCATGGCTTGTCCTTTCGGGGCCATCGCCCGCCATCCGTTCAAGGAAAAGATCGTCAAGTGCGACCTGTGCGCGGATCGCGACCAGCCCGCCTGCGTGGAAGCCTGCCCCAACGCGGCCCTGATCTTTGAAGATCGCGGCAAAGACTAAGCGGAGCATATCGATGAAATACGTGATAGTGGGCAACGGCGTGTCCAGCGTGGGAGCCATCGAAGGCATCCGCAAGGTGGACAAGGACGGCGAAATCCTCGTCGTCAGCGAGGAGGCGACCCCCACCTACGGACGCCCCCTCATTTCCTACCTGCTGGCCGGCAAGATCGGACCGGAACGTATGCCCCTGCGTCCGGCCTCCTTCTACGACAAAAACAACGTGACCATGCGCCTGGGCGACAAGGTGACCGCCATCGACCCCAAGGCCAAGACCGTTACCTGCGCCTCGGGCGAGACCGTCTCCTACGACAAGCTGCTCCTGGCCACCGGCGGCGTGCCCTTCAGCCCGCCCCTGCCGGGCAAGGACGGCCCCGGCGTCTACAGCTTCACCACCCTGGTCCACGCCAACACCCTGATCGACGTGGCCAAGACCTGCAAGAACGTCGTCGTCGTGGGCGGCGGCCTCATCGGCCTCAAGGCCGCCGAGGCCCTGCACGACCGGGGCGTGAAGGTCGCCATTGTGGAGTTGGCCCCCCGCGTGCTCTCCGCGGCCTTTGACGACAAGGCCGGAAACCTGGTGTCCAAGCGGCTGGCCGAGGTCGGCATCGCGGTGCATTGCTCCACCCAGGCCACCGAGATCAAACGCGACGCGTCCGGCGCCATCACCGGCGTCACCCTGAAGGACGGCGCCTTCCTGCCCTGCCAAGCCGTGGTCATCGCCATCGGCGTGGTGCCGGCCTACGATCTGGCCAAGGCCGCCGGCATCAAGGTCGACCGGGGCATCCTGGTGGACAAGTCCCTGCGCACCAGCGACCCGGACGTCTTCGCCGCCGGCGACGTGGCCCAGGCCGGCGACATGATCCAGGGAATCAACCGCGTGGTGCCCATCTGGCCCAACGCCTTCAACCAGGGCTTCCATGCGGGCAAGTCCATGACCGGGACCGACGACATCTATTCCGGCGGCCTGGCCATGAACTCCATCGCCTTCTACGGGCTACCCACGGTCTCCGTGGGCATGGTCAACCCCACCCCGGCCGACGGCGAGGTCGAGCTGTCCGAAACCCTGGACGAAGAACGTCAGACCTACCGCAAGCTCGTCTTCAAGGACAACCGCCTGGTGGGCTATGTGCTGGTGGGCGACATCGACACGGCCGGTCTCTACTCCGGCTTCATTCGTTTCAAGTTCGTCCTGGACGAGGACGTCAAGGCCAAGCTCATCAAGGGCCAGCCCTCGATCCTGCAATGGCCGCAGGACTTCTTCGACGAGCAGTTCAACCCGGTCGGCGCGAAAGAGACCGTGTAAGGAGACGTGTGAGCCCATGAAGGCCCCAGAAAGATTTTACGACTTCGAAAAAGACATCTCCGGATGCGGCGTTTTCGGTGTGATCAACACCAAGCGCGAGCTCATTGGCGGCGACATGCCCATCAGGGCCATGTGCTCCATGCACGACCGCGGCAACGGCCTGGGCGGCGGCTTCGCGGCCTACGGCATCTATCCGGACATGGCCGACAAGTACGCCTTCCACCTCATGAGCGATACCCAGTCCGGGCTCAAGCAGGCCGAGGAAATCCTGTCCCAGTTCGCGGTGGTGCTCCACAGCGAGCCCATCCCCACCCGGTCCACCCTGGCCGTGAAGAATCCGCCCATCGTCTGGCGCTACTTCCTCACCCCCAAGATGGGACAAGACCGTCCCCAGTGGCGCGACTACGCCGAATCCGACTACATGGTGGCCGTGGTCATGCACATCAACAAGAAGACTCCGGCCTTCGTGTTCTCCTCCGGCAAGAACATGGGCGCCTTCAAGGGCGTGGGCTTTCCCGAGGACATCGCGGAGTTCTTTCGTCTGGACGAATACAAGGCCTACATCTGGACCGGCCACAACCGTTTTCCCACCAACACCCCCGGCTGGTGGGGCGGCGCGCACCCCTTCACGCTGCTCGACTGGTCCATCGTGCACAACGGCGAGATCAGCTCTTACGGCATCAACCGCCGCTACCTGTGCGAACACGATTACGAATGCACCCTCATGACCGACACCGAGGTCGTGGCCTACGAACTCGACCTGCTCGTGCGCAAGCACGGCCTGTCGCTTCGCATGTGCAGTTGGGTTTTCGCCCCGCCGTTCTGGGACGAGATCGACCGCATGCCCGAAGAGCAGAAAAAGGCCTTCACCGCCCTGCGCATGGTCTACGGCGGCGCGCTGCTCAACGGCCCCTTCGCCATCCTGGTTTCGGACGGGAAGTGCCTCATGGGCCTGAACGACCGCATCAAGCTGCGCCCCCTGCTGGTGGCCGAACGCGGCGACAATGTGTTCATGTCCAGCGAGGAAGGCGCCATCCGCGACGTTTGCCCCGAATTGGATAGCGTCTGGGCGCCCAAAGCCGGCGAGCCGGTCATCGTCCCCCTGGACGCGTGAAGAAGTAGGGAAGAGAGAAGAGAACGGGGGAAACCTTTTGTGAACACAAAAGGTTTCCCCCGAACCCCCTTCCAAAAAACGTTATCTTGGTTTGAGACGCCTACCGGCAGAGTAGCCGGTGGGCCAAAAACCCGAACTGAGGGGGTTCGGGGGGGAATCCTTCCCCCCGATGGGGTCCAGGGGCTTCGCCTCTGGTCTTAGGGCTCCCCGACCAGAAGGACGCCGACATGCTGCTTGACGCCAACAACATCTACTACCGCGAGCTCAACAAGAACATCCGCGCCCTGGTGGCTGCCGGTGAAAAAAATTTCGAGATCATCAACGTCCGCGGCCAACGCTACATCGGCGACGCCCTGGACGGCGACATCAACATCCTTGTTCGGGGCGTTCCGGGACAGGATATGGCCGCCTTCATGCGCGGTCCGCGCATCCGCGTGGAAGGCAACGCCCAGGACGGCGTGGGCAACACCATGGACGACGGCTTGGTGGTGGTCAACGGCATGGCCGGCGACGTGGTGGGCTACGCCATGCGCGGAGGCAAGATCCTCATCAAGGGCGATGTGGGCTACCGCGTGGGCATCCATATGAAGGCCTACAAGGAAAAATTTCCCGTCCTGGTCATCGGCGGCAAGGCCGGCGATTTCCTGGGCGAATACATGGCCGGAGGGGCCATCATCCTGCTGGGCATGTTCTCGGGCAAGCCCTCCGCCCCCATCACCGGGCGCAGCATGGGCACGGGAATGCACGGCGGCGTGATCTACGTTCGCGGCGGGGTTCCGGTGGAGCAGCTGGGACCCAATCTCAAGACCGAGCCCACCGACGAAGCCGATATGGAGCTCATCAAGGCCAACTGCGCCCAGTTCTGCGAGGAATTCGGGGTTGACTTGCAGACGGTTTTGGCCGAACCCTTCCAACGCGTGAAGCCTTTCTCGCATCGCCCTTACGGAAACCTGTACGTGGCGGCGTAGAGCCGGGTTCGCGTTCCAGCAAGCACTCTCATACGGAGGCAACCCATGTTTTTGACCAGCATGGCCTACGCCATGGGCCAGGCCCCCCAGGGCGCCGATGCGGGCCAGAACGGATTGATGAGCTTTATTCCGCTCATCTTGATGTTCGTGATTTTCTATTTTCTGCTCATCAGACCCCAGCAGAAAAAACAGAAAGATCTGCGCGAAATGCTCAACAACCTCAAACGCGGAGACCGGGTGATCACGGGCGGCGGCATCGTGGGCGTCATCCAGGCCATGCGCGACGACAAGGTGGATGTCGAGATCGCCAACGGGGTGGTCATTACCGTGCTGCGTTCCTACATCGCCGGTCCCGAGACGTCTCCCGCTTCTAGCCGAAAGGGGGACAAGAAGTCCGGCAAGAAGGGCGACAAGAAGACCGCCGCCGAAACCAAGACCATCGACGTCAAGCCCGAAGTGAAAGAAACGAACAAGGAAGAGCCCAAGGCGGCCGCTACGGGCGAAGAAAAATAATTCCTGTTTTGAACCGGTTTTTTTCATGCAAAGGGGGAAAGCGCGACACGCTTTCCCCCTTTGCGCACGAACGGGGACCGTGTGGGACGAGATTTCCCCGGGTGTCCTTGTGTTGCTTTCCGGTTGCGTATATTACCGGGGCCGGACGCACGACTTTCGGGCGACCTTGGCGCACGATGCGAGCGAAAAGCTCCGGCGGTCGCACAGACCGTTTTCGCGCCGCCCCGACTGGGAGATCACACGAGTAAGGAGCTGGCATGTTCTTGAACTTGCGTTGGCGCTTGGTCATCGTCGCCGTGGTGGCGTTTCTGGGCGTGTACTACATGTTGCCCTCGATTGGCGGCGTCAAGCAGTCCGCCTTGGGCAAATTTTTGCCGGACAATCAGGTCAATCTCGGTTTGGACCTCAAGGGCGGCATCCATCTGACCCTGGGCGTCGAGCTGGACAAGGCCTTGGCCAATGCCCTTTCCCAGGCCGGACAGGACCTCAAGTCCCTGGCGCAGGACAAGGACATTCCCCTCATCCGCTTCAACCTCATCGACGGAAAACGTTTGGAATTCATCATGCCCCGGCCCGAAAAACGCGGGGAATTCGAGGAGATCCTTTCCAAGCAGAATTCCAAACTCCAGGTGGACAGAACCGAGGCCCAGAACGAAGGCCGCATGAAGTACACGGTTTCCTTCACCCCGCAGTATCGCAAATGGGTTTCCGATATGACGGTGGACCAAGCCGTCAAGACCATTCGCAACCGTATCGATGAATTCGGCGTGGCCGAGCCCGACATCCGCAAGGCCGGCGACCGCATCCAGGTGCAGTTGCCCGGACTTTCCGATCCGGATCGCGCCATCCAGATCATCGGCAAGACCGCCCATCTCGAATTCAAGATCGTGGACGACGAAACCGATGTGTCCAAGCTGCAAAAAGGCGTGGTGCCTCCCGGACGCGAGTTCGCCATGCTGCGCCACACCAACCCGGACGGCTCGGTCTCCGAACGGCCCATCCTGCTCAAAAGCGCGGCGGTCATGACCGGCGACACCATCGCCGACGCCCACATGAATTTCGACCAGCAGACAAACCAGGCCTATGTCGGCCTGAAATTCACCGACCGGGGCGCCAAGGTCTTCGAACGCGTCACCGGTGATAACATCAAAAAGCGCATGGCCATCATCCTGGACGGAAAGGTCTATTCCGCTCCCGTCATCCAGGACAAGATCGGAGGCGGACGCGCCCAAATCACCGGCCACTTCACCAAGGTCGAAGCCCGCGACCTGGCCGTGGTCCTGAGGGCCGGCTCCCTGCCCGCGCCCGTGGTCATCATGGAACAGCGCACCGTGGGTCCCTCCTTGGGGCAGGAATCCATCGAAAAGGGTGTCATGAGCGCCGTTGTGGCCGGCGTGCTCATCGTGCTCTTCATGCTGTCCTACTACCGCTTCTCGGGTTTCGTGGCCGACCTGGCCCTGTGTCTCAACCTGGTGCTCATCATCGCCGGCCTGGCCGCTTTCGGGGCCACGCTTACGCTGCCGGGCATAGCGGGCATCATCTTGACCATCGGCATGTCCGTGGACGCCAACGTCATTGTGTTCGAGCGCATCCGAGAAGAAATACGGCTGGGCCTGCCCGCAACAACTTCCATCCGCGAAGGATTCAAGCGCGCCACCCTGACCATCTTCGACGCCAACATCACCACCATCATCGCCGCCGTGGTGCTCTACCAATTCGGCACCGGGCCCATCAAAGGGTTCGCGGTGACGCTCATTCTCGGCATCGTGGCCTCCATGTTCACGGCCATCTTCGTCTCCCACGCCCTGATGGACCTCTACATGCGCAACAAGCCGGCCGCGGCCAGACTTTCCATCTGATCCCGACACAACGCTCGCGCCCTTTCCGGGCCCTCCCTCGCGGAGGGCCTGGAAAGGCTTCCTGACGTCCTCTTCAACGCCCGGCAACATTCCCGTACCAAAACGCCGCCTGGAGTAGGGCGGCCCCCCCGTCAGCGACTCTGAGTCTCTCTTTTCAAAGCGTATCATCACGCCGAGCCCCCCCCCGGAGGGCTTTTTTGGTGTGAAATCGCTCTCGGCAGATCGACCGTTCCCCGTGCTTTCTTCGCCGCCTGCTCAAGAGACGGCGAGCGGTGCATACGGAGCGATTTCTGTACAGTGTTTGACAATAATGGACGATACAAAGTCCAATTTTGAATAAACACGAAAATATTTATAACCGTGAGAACATGTCTCAAAAGTACTTCTCATCATATTTTCTAGCAATAAAAGTATCCGTAAATTGTTGACCATGCGATTTTTCTTTTTTATCCTTGTCCAAGGAATGAATTACATGGTTACAAAACACACGTCCTCTCTCTCAGAAGAGTTTTGGAACACAATTTTCCCCCTCATACCATGTGCGGACCGAAGCGGTGAGCGCCAATACACGCGCAAGCCCGGGGCGGGGCGAAAACCGCTGTCGCAACGTCTGGTCTTGGAAGCCATTCTCTACGTTCTGCGCACGGGATGCCCTTGGAAAGCCCTGCCCAAGGAACGTTACGGAAGCCCCAGTTCCGTGCATCGCTACTATCGAGCCTGGTTGCGACAAGGTTTTTTTCAGGCCGTATGGAATGCCGGGTTGGCCGAAAGCGACGAGATGGAAGGCATTGCCTGGAAATGGAGCGTCCTGCCCCACCGCGCCGAAGCCGAGGTGTCACGGCCTGTGGGCAAGCGGGGGAGGGCCGCGCGTCACGTGCGGATGTGGATGCCCTGCAAAGAAATGCGGCGGGGCAAGACGAACGCGGGCAGACCGGATCCCCTTTGCGATGTGTTGTAGCCTCCTCTCATTTCAGAAGAAAACACCTCCTTTCACTCCAAACGCACGCCGCAAACAGCCCGACGCCAGGGCCTTTGTCCGCGTCGCGCCGTCCGGGCATCTCCCCGGGATCGCATGCGTTTTTTTCCAGTCGTGCATGCGATTTCCCCGTTAATTGCGGATTGTCCTTTCCCGTTCAACGCGCTTTCGCATCGGAAGCGAAATCCGTTTTGAAAATGGAACGCCCCTTGCTTTCCCCCGGAAGTATTTTTCCAAGAAAAACAGACGGGAGGAGATGCATGCGAGGAAAAATCATGTTGAGCGCGGTATGTATTGTCGCCTTGTTGGCTGGCGCGGCCCAGGCGGCGACGACCGTGAAAATGACCGGTGACGCGCAAATATGGGGGAACTATTTCAACCAATTGAATTATACCGGGTGGAACGCCAACGGGAAAAAGTCGGCGGACCCGTTCGTCATTTGGCAGCGCTTTCGGTTGCGCACCGACTTCATCGCCAACGAAAACCTCAAGTTTCGTCTGAGCACGCGAGTCTACAACAAGGCCTGGGGCAACAACACCTTCACGGTGGACAATCCGGCCGTGGCCATAGACGTGGAACAGTGCTTCCTGCAGTTCAAATGGCCCGGCACCCAGGCCGAATTCAGCATCGGCATGCAGGACTGGTCCCTGCCCATATCCAGCCCCATGCTGTCGGGCAGTCCGGTCTTCGGCAAGTCCCGTTCGGCGGCGGCGCTCTTCAGCATCCCGGCCACGGACCAGGTCCAGGTCGTCGGAGGCTTTACCCGCATGGTGGCGGCGACGACTCTGTTCGAAGACACCACCACGCAGTTGGCCGGCGATCTCGACGGCTATTATCTCTCCGTTCCCGTCACCCTGGACGGATTCAAGGCCGTCCCTTGGGGACTGGTCAGCGTGGTGGGACGAGATACGAACTTTACCACGCCCATGGGCACCGGACCAAAGATCACGGCCCAGCGACTCTCCACCAGCATGCTCTCGGCCAACGCGGCCGCCAACCCGTCGGCCATGCGAAACGCCCAGAACCTGTACTGGTGGGCCGGACTCAGCGCTTCGCTGACGGCACTTGATCCCTTCAAGTTTTACGCGGACTTCATCTACGGCTCCGGGGCCGGCGACGACCGGCAGGCCAACGCGCGGCGCGGCTACTTTTTCGACGTGGCCGCCGAATATACCGGATTCGACCTGCTCACTCCGCAGATGACCTTCTGGTACTCCTCGGGCGAGGATTCTTCCCTGTCCGACGGCTCCGAACGCATGCCCACCATCCGACAGGGCTGGTCGCCAAGCGGCTCCTTCCTGCTGGACGGCGGCCATACCTTCGGCGCCGGATATATGGGGCTCGATCCCGTGGGGTCCTGGGGCCTTGCCGCAAGCCTGAACAAGATCAGTTTCATCAAGGATCTCTCCCATCGGTTGACGGTTTCCTACTCCAGGGGCGTGAACAGCGCCTCGTCCCTGCGCAAGGCCAACGCCTTGCTGGGCGTGGGCAACTACGTGCAGATGGGCTCCGACTTGGCTGAAAACGAATATGTCGTGGCCGTCAACCTGGACCATCAGTACACCATCTATGAAAACCTCGCCGCCATCGTGGAGATGGGCTGGGCCCATGGCGAGTTCCAAAAGTCCATCTGGGGACGACGTTTCGTGAACAAGGCAGGCGATTGCGACCCGATCAAGGTGGCTTTCGGCTTCAAGTACAAGTTCTAAGGCGAAGCCGGGGTCCGGGATCGGGCTCCGGCTCTTTCAATCACGATTTTCAGGAAACCGGTGATTGCCTTGAGACGCGTGCGCGCCGCGCATACTGTCGGATCGAAAACGCCAAACGGCCAGGGACGGTTTCGCGCCGCCGCACTCCGCCCGATGCGCCATAAGGAAAGGTTGGGACATTCGGTATGCGTTTCACCGTGCGCGTTCGCAAACGTCTGGAGCACTTCACTCTGAACGTGAATCTGGTCTTTCCGCTCACGGGCATTCATGCCCTGGTCGGACCTTCCGGGGCGGGCAAAACCACATTGTTGCGCCTTGTGGCCGGACTGGACACCCCGGACGACGGGGTGGTCTCCTTTGGCGAAGCGCTCTGGACCGACACCCGCCAGGGCCTTTCGCTGCCGCCCTGGAAACGTCCGGCCGGCATGGTCTTTCAGGACCACGACCTCTTCGGGCACTTGAGCCTGTGGGGCAACGCCCGGTTCGCCGCCACAAGCCCGGAAGTGGCCGAACGCTTCATGCGTGCCCTGGGCATCTGGCGGCTGCGCCGGGCCATGCCCGATCAAGTTTCGGGAGGCGAGCGCCAGCGTTGCGCCATTTGCCGGGCCTTGGCCCGCGAGCCTCGGCTCTTGCTGTTGGACGAGCCGTTCTCCGCACTGGACATGGTGACCAGGCACGAACTGGGCCAAGTTCTGGCGCAACTGGCCCGGGAAAGCGGGGTGCCCATGCTCCTGGTGACCCACGACATCGGCGAAGCCCTGACCCTGGCCGACACGGCCGTGGCCCTGGTGGAAGGTCGTCAGGCCCAGGGATGGCTGGAAGCGCGCCTTGAGGACATGACCCGGGAAGTCGAATACAATCGGAACATCCTGCGGGAAAAACGCCAAACACAGGAGGACAGGCCATGCGCCTGAGACGTATTGCGGTTGTGTTGTTCATCGTGGCGCTCTACGCGCCGAGTCTGGCCCAAGCCGGGGTGCTGGTCGGGGCCGGCGCGGGCTACAAGCGCATGCTGACCGAGATCGATGCGGCGTTCACCAAACAAACCGGCGTCGTGGTGGAGGAATCCTTCGGCCATATGGGACGCATCACCAGCCAGGCGGCGCAGGGCGGCCCCATCGATGTGATCTTCGGCGACCAGGAGTTTCTCCGCGCGGCCAAGGGACTCGACGTGGATCGGTACATCCAGGTGGGACGCGGTCGGCTGGTACTGGCCTGGCCCACCGGGGTGAGCCTCAAATCGCCGGAAGACCTCAAGCTGCCGACCATCGACCGCATCGCCCTGCCGGACGCCAAAAACGCCATTTACGGCAAGGCCGGCATGGAGTTCCTCGCCAACAGCGGGCTGCTCGACGCCGTGCGCGCCAAGCTCGTGCATGTGGGCACCGTTCCGCAGGTGACCGCCTACCTGGTCAGCGGCGAGGTCAAGGCCGGGCTGCTCAACGTGACCGACGCCATAGGCGTGCGCGACAAGATCGGCGGATACCTTGAAATCGATCAGAAGTTCTACTCGCCGATCAAAATCGTGTGCGCGGTCATGAAACGCGCCAAGGACAACCAGAACCTCAAGCGCTACCTGGAGTTTCTCGCCACGCCAGCGGCCAGGGCCATCGTGGAGAAGTACGGCTTGTGACCCTCGTGCAATGGGCCGAACTGCTGGTCCGGCCCAATGTCGCCTTTTCCCTGGCGCTCACCGCCAAGGTCGCCGCCCTGACCCTGCCCCTGCACTTGGCCGCGGGGTTGGGGCTGGGCGCTTACCTGGCCAGGGAGAAGGCGCCCTGCCGCGGCGTTGTCGAAATGCTCGTAACCCTGCCCTTGGTGTTTCCGCCCATTGCCATCGGCTTCGGCCTGCTCATGCTTCTGGGACGCAGGAGTCTGGTCGGCGGTTTTTTGCACGCCCACTTTGGCGTGGATCTGGTGTTCAGCTTTTGGGGAGTGGCCCTGGCCGCGTTTCTCGCCGGGCTGCCGCTGGTGGTGCGGCCCGTGCAGTCGGCCCTGCGTTCGTTCCCCCGGCAAACCGTGGAAGCGGCCCTCATGCTGGGCAAGACCAGGACCCAGGCCTTCTTTCTCGTGGTGCTGCCGGGCGTGCGCCGGTCCGTGGCCGCCGGGCTCATTCTGGCCTTCGGCAGGTCCCTTGGGGAGGTGGGCATCACCATCATGCTGGGCGGAAACGTCATCGGCCGCACCAACACCTTGTCGCTGGAAATCTACAACGCCGTCTCAACCGGAGAGTTCGACACCGCCCTGGTGCTTTCGGCGCTTCTGGGAGCGGTGGCCTCGGTGATCTTTCTCGCGCTCAAACGCCTCGGCGCGCTCTGACCGTCGTGGTTCCCGTTTGTTCGCACCGGATCAAAAAAACAGGCCGGGCTCTGCGGAGCTCGGCCTGTTCGGTTTGTCTGTGACGGCCTGGACGGCCCCTCGCCTTCCTAACGGAACGTGAAGGGAATGACCAGGTTGATGCCGGGAGGCGGCGGCGGAGCCACATACACCGGCGGAGGCGGCGGGGGAGGCGGCGCCACGTACACCGGGGGCGGCGGCGCGTAATACCGCCGGGGCGGCGGATAATAATATCCCCTTGGCGGACCGTAATAGTAGCCTCCCCGCCAATAGCCGGGAGGATGAGCCTGTACTGCGGCCGCCAAACCAACCGTGGCCAGGAGAGTGACCAGGGCCAGGATGCGCGGCAAGGTTGCGTGTTTCATTTTCAACTCCTTTTGACATCCGCTCCCGGGCGATGGGACGCGAACTCGACCGAGGCGTTACTGCCGGGGACCACGGGCCTTGTTCTTGGCGGGCCCGCGTCTTCCATGCCGGCTGAACACCTCGTCGGCGATCTTCTTCTGCTCGTCGGAGAGTTGCTTGTACAGGGTTTCAAACACGGCGACGAGCCGCTCCATGGACTTGGCCCGCAACTGGGACATGCTGGCATGAGCCTTCAGGCTGTCCACGGCGTTGAGCGCGCCGGAGTCCTTGTACCATTTCTCCCAGTTGTCCCGAGCGATTTTGGCGTTATCGCGCATCACGTTGGCCAAATCGTCGAAGGCCTTTTGCTGTTCGGCGGTAATGAGCAGTTGCGCCTGCAGGTCGGCAATGCGCTGTTCGGTGCGCTCCTCCCAGGTTTTGTCCATGCGCGCGGTTTTGCCCTTGGGAGCGGGCTTGGCGTCCGTCTGCTGGGCGTTGGCCGCGGGGGTCAGCCCCGGGGCGAAGGGCGCGCACACGAGTGCGGCGACAAACAAAGTGGAAACGGAAAGGCCGATAAGACGTGTTTTCATAAAGCTCCTCCGTTCTGGCCATAGGGCCTGGTGGGGGTGAGGCCTGGGGACGTGTTCCTGTGTAAAGCCAAGCGTTTTGGTGAACGCCGTTCGGACCCATGTCCGCAACACCGGGTTGCTCCAAGTCAGGTCGCGCGTCAAGAGGAATTCCGGCTTCGCCCGGCGCGCGCCCGGCTTTTTCGACAAGCGAAAGACGAGCGGTCGCGCCATGCCGGCGAAGCGAGCGGGGCAAGGAGGGAAAACGTCTCCGTCGGCATCTTCGAAGCGCACCCTGGCGGGGTGTTAACGTTTTCGTTGCGCGACCCGTTTCGCGTAATGCTTGAGGATGGTGCGGCGAAGCATGTCGTACTCCACGGGCTTGGCCAGGTAGTCGTCCATGCCGCAGGCGAGAAAGCGTTCGGTGTCGCCTTTCATGGCGTGCGCGGTCAGGGCGATGATAGGCACGTCGGCCTGGCAGGGCAAGAGAGACCGGATGCGGCGGGTGGTTTCCTCGCCGTCCATGATCGGCATCTGAATGTCCATGAGCACGATGTCGAAACACTCCTCGACCATGAGGTCCAGGGCCGACTGTCCGTCCGAAGCCACCGTGGCCCGGTGCCCCATCTTTTCGAGGAATTTGCGGATGGTTATCTGGTTCACGCTCTCGTCTTCCACCACAAGGACGGACAAGCTGTCCTCGCAAGATTCCAGCAACTCGCCTTCCGCCGAGGTCCGGCCGTCCGGCAGGCTTGCGGGATCGGGAATGTCTGCTTCCATGGTGACGTAAAACACCGAGCCCTCTCCCGTCCGACTGTCCAGGCAGACGCACCCGCCGAGCAGACGCACGAAGCGCAGCACCAGGGAGAGCCCCAGCCCCAGGCCCCCGTAACGCCGGCAGAGGCCTTCGTCGATCTGGCAGAACGGGTTGAACACGAAATCGATCTTGTCGTCGGGAATGCCCGGTCCGGTGTCCGACACGGTGAGCAGCAGCCGTCTGGCGCCGGAAGGAGCGGCCACGGGAAGAAGCGTCACCCCGAGATCAACTCGTCCCGTGTTCGTGAACTTGACCGCGTTTCCCACCAGGTTGAACAGGACCTGACGCAGGCGCCCCTCGTCGGTGAGGACCACCGCGGGCACGGACTCGTCCACCCGGGTCACGAGAGCGAGTCCCTTGGCCCCGACCTCCGAGGAGAAAAGATCGGACACCGACGAAAGCAGACCGCGCATATCCACGGGAGCGTGGCACAAAACCACCTTGCCCGATTCGATCCGCGCGATATCGAGGATGTCGTTGAGGATCATGAGCAGCTTGCGGGAAGAATCCAGGGCGATGGAGACAATTTCCTCCTGATGGGAGGCCAGGCGCTCGTCGGAAAGCAACTGGAGCATGCCCATGATGCCGTTGAGTGGCGTGCGCACTTCATGGCTCATGGTGGCCAGGAATTGCGACTTGGCCTTGTTCGCGGCCACGGCCGCGTCCTTGGCGGTCTGCAGGGCGTCCTGGGCGAGTTTGCGCTCCGTCACTTCACGGTTGCTCCCCCTCCGGCCCAGGTAGACGCCTTCGGCGTCGAAGAGGGGCAGGCATTGGTGTTCGATCCACGCCGTGGACCCGTCTTTTCGGATAAGGCGGAAATTGACCGAAGCCGAAGTGTCCTGGGGGCTGCTTTCCAGCGACAGGTGGTTGATGAAGCTCTCCCGGTCCTCGGGATGAATGATGGCGGGCAGAAACCCCGGATCGTCCAGAAAGCGTTGCGCCGGATATCCCGTGACGCGCAGGCAGGCCGGCGCGACCCATTCGAACCGACCGTTCGGAGCGAGCCAGTATTCCCACTCGTGCGTGAAGTCTGCGATGGACCGAAACCGCCGTTCCGAGCGGCGCAGGGCCGAAACGTCCTTGGCGATGGCGAAAAACGCCGGGTTGCCCCCCCATTTGCCCATCACCACGCGAGTTTCCACGGGAATGCGTTCTCCTGAACGCGAAACCATGTCCTCGTTGAAGGAGGCGACTTCCCCGGAGCCCAGGCGCTCCAGGTTTTGACGCACGAGTTTTCGTCCTTCCTCGCTAAAGAGCAGGCACACCTCGGATCCCTCGATATCCTGTCGGGAATGCCCCAGGCGGGAGAGGAGGGCCTCGTTGGCGCTCAGAATGCGGCCGGACGTGTCCGTCACCAGACAGTAGGCGTCCACGGTGTTGTAAAACGCGAAAAAGTTGGCCGCGGTTTCGGCGATGTCGCTATACACGCGTCCGATCTCCTCGGACATGCGGTTGAAGGCCTGTGCGGCCTTGGCCAGTTCGTCTCGGCCCTTGACCGCCACCCGAAAGCCGAAATGCCCTTGGGCTATGGCGTCGGAGGCCTGGGTCAAGGTCTTGAGTTGACGCGTGAGGTAGGTGCCGAGCACCCAGGAGAACAGGGCGGAAAGCAGCATGCCCGACGCTCCGGTGACCATGGCCTTGCGCCAGGCGGCCTGTTCCGCCTGGGCTATGGACGCGTCGCTGAGCCCGATTTCAACCCAGCCGAAAAGCGTTCCCCCTTCCGTTATGACGGCCTTGGCTTGTGCGGTGTTCCCGGCGGACTCCCGCAGGGCCTTGGAGTCCTCGCGCCGGGTGAGCACGCCGTGGCGGGCGCTGACCACCTCGGCGTAGGTCACCGTCGGGTCGTTGACCAGGGTCTCCACCCGGCTTTGCAGGCTGGCGAGATTGATAGTGATCAGGTCGGTTTTGATTGCCGCGGAGAACAAATCGGCGGTGGTCTGCGCCCGCTTGGCCAATTGCTCTTCGCTGGCCCGGCGCAAGGAGTCGAGGTCCCCGGCGATAAGGATGCACAAGAGCACCGCCTCAATGGCGGCGACGCCGAAAATGGTCTTCAGGCGAAAGGTCATCGGAGTCCGTTATCAGTGCGCGTCGTGGGGCAAAGAGAGTCCCAGGGAGCGCACATCGTTCCAGTCGGCGTCCGTGGCGGGCTGGAATCCCTTGAAATGCAGGCGCTCCAGCAGAAGCCGCCCCTCGGGCGTGTCGTGCAAGGCGACCAGGGCCTTGAGCAGTTTGGCCACCGTGGGCTGGCTCACTCGGGGGTGGAAGGCCAGGGCGTGCGGCGTGTACTTCGGAGTTTCCCAGAGAATGCGCAGCGTGTCCCGCACGCTGGCCGGATTTTTTTCGAAAGTGCGGCGAATCCCTCCTCCCGCCGGGAAAAAACCTTTCGACACCGCAAGGTAGACTGAATCGTGGGAACCGACGTACGCGGGCGTCACGTGAACACCCTCCTTGCGCAAGATGGCCAGGGGCAACACCGTGGCCGCGAAAGCCCCCGGCGAAGGAAACGCCACGTTCAGTCCGTTCAACTCCTTGATGGTCTTGAGGGAACTGTTTTGCGGCACCACGATGATGCCCTGGATCAAGGAGCGGGCTTCCCTGGCGAAGGCGTTGTAACCCACGGCCTCGTGCGCTTCGATGTAATGCAGGGGGTTTACATAGGCGATGTCGTAACGGCCTTCGGTCAGACGCTTTTCGAAAGTGGGAATGTCCGGAGCGGTTTCGAAATCGAGGGAGAGTCCCGTTTTGTCGGAAATGGCCTTGAGCAAGGGAGCCCACTGGGCGGCAAGCTCCACGGCGGATTGCTGCGGGACCACACCAAAGGTGAGCGCATGCTGGGCCAAGACGCCCTGAGCCTGAAACACCACTGCGACGACACACCACACCACCACGGGAAACAGTCGAAACGTCGTGAACGTTCCCCCCACACGAACCTCCTTGGCCTTCCACACAGCAAGCGAAAGCGGTCACTCCTCACGCGATCCTTCATGCAAGAGCGTCCCCGTTTTCCCGCATTGCGAAATGACGACACCCTATGCTTTTCTACGTGAAATGCGTACCATGTCAATTGTTCAAAACAAGACCACTGCATTCGTCCGGGCGTCGTCCGTCCAGCCCCGATGTGCGCCCGTCGGCCCCGAAGGGGAGCGCCGCATGGATGTGGAAACATATGGACAAGCCGGGGCCATTGCGAATAGTTACGGGCAGGCGAAGGACTCGGCGCCGGGCGATTTCCCGGCTTTTTTTGAGGCTTCGGGCGTCCGTCGCTCCTTTGCCAAATCGCGTCCATAAAGTGAGACCCCATGGAGTGGCTTGAGCAGCTCGTCAGGCAATACGGATACCTGGCGCTTTTCGTCGGCACGTTTCTCGAAGGGGAAACCATCCTGCTCATCGCGGGATTCCTGGCCCATTCCGGCAACCTGGATTTGGCGACCTGTGTCCTCACGGCCTTTCTCGGCAGCTTGAGCGGGGACCAGACCGCGTTTTACATCGGCAGGTTCAAGGGCAAGGCGTTCATCGAAAAGCGCCCCAGTTGGAAGGACAAAGTGGAGCGGGTCCACAAAATGCTCGAACGGTTCCACGAGGTGCTCATCTTGAGTTTCCGTTTCTTCTACGGACTGCGCAACCTCACCCCCTTCATCCTGGGCACCACGGACATCCCCGGTTTCAAATTTTTCGCCCTGAACTCCGTGGGGGCGTTCGTCTGGGCCGTGACCTTCGGTTGCGCCGGATATTTCTTCGGCACCGTGGTGGCCACGGTCCTCAAGGACGTGCATCATGTGGAAATGATCATCCTGGTCGTGGCCGTGGTGGCTTTCACCGGCCTCTGGCTGTACAGGCGCCACAAAAGGACCAAGCGCCGCATCGAGGCCTCCGACCGGGAGGGGCAGCCCGAAGCGGCGAACGACGCGATCGAAAGGGAAGCGGACCAGGAAAAGCCGGTCGCCCCGGAACCCTCCGAGGCCGCGAACAAGCGGGAAGGCGACATTCGTTAAGCATTCCGCCGAATCCTCATCGAAAAACATTCAGCCGCCAAAGCCGGACGGGTGGGCACCGGGCTCCGGTTTTCTCCCCATGCGTCCGGTTTTGGCTGTTTTTGCCTCCTCCGCGCTTTTTTGCTTGCACGGCACTTGTTTCGCCTCTCGCGTTTCAGCTTTCCTGTTAAGATGGAATTTCTCTTGATTTGTTTCCCGCGACGGCGCTATGTCTTCAAGATAAGACTCTTTAGCCACATGTGTCTTGCATCAACGTATCACCGGAAGCGGTATGGGGATTCATGTCTCATTCACCTGCACAGACTCCTGACCAGGAAATCCAGGCCGCCCTTTCCTGCGCCGTCATGCTGCGCGGGCTCGGCGATACCTTTCTCAAAGCGTTCCACGCCACGGAAAGCGACTTCCTGCGCCTTGGCCGCGAGCTCGAAGACGCGAACGCCAAGGCCATGGCCCTGGCGGACGAGGCCGGCGCATTGGCCGCTCTCACGTCCGGGGAACAGGTGGCGCACGCGGCGGACAATCTGCGCGCCGTGCTCGGCAAACTTGTCACCATCTGCGACCTGGAATCCGAAGCCACCGACTTTCAAGGCCTGAGTCGCATCGCCAAAGCGGGAAGGGAACTCACCGTCATCATGCACGACTTTTCGCGGCTGGTGAAACATCTTTCCATGCTGGGCGTGTCCACGCGCATCGAAAGCGCCAGACTCGGCGGAACCGGCATGGGGTTCGCCACCCTGGCCGACGACGTCGAAAACCTGGCCCTCAAGATCGCCTCCTCTTCGAGCACCATTGTCACGCGCTGCTCCGAACTCACCGCCCAGACCCTGGCCGCCCAGGAAAGCATGAAGACGATACAGTCCGTACGGGAAGGGTGCTCCCTGGCCATCGTCGATGTCCTGCAAAAGGACCTGGACGCCCTGGACGCCCTGATCAAAACGTCGAGCAACTCCGCGCGAGAGACGTCGGACATGGCCTCGGGACTGTGCGACAGCGTTTCCGAAGCGGTTCTCTCCCTGCAATTTCACGATATCATCCGCCAGCAACTCGAACACGTGGCCGAACACTCCGAAGAGGTACGCCAGGAGGTCCTGGCCGGGCTCAAGGACCCGAACGCCCAGGACTCCCAAGGAGAAATCGCGCCCTGGCTGCACAGCGCGCTCTTGTTGCAACGGTCGCAGCTCGGCGACGCCCGGGTGCGTTTCGCCGAGGCCATGGAAAAGCTGGAGCAAAGTCTTTCGGACATTTCCGCCCAGATCGAAGCCATCTCCACCCGGTCGGGAGAACTGGGCGGAGCGGGGGAGGGCAAGCAAGGCGTGCTTCAGGTGGTGGAGGGCGGCGTGACCGGCGTGGTGGAATCCCTCAAGGAATTCACCGGTATGGGCGAGCGCATGGCCACGGTCATGACCGGGGTGAAAACCTCCATCGAACAGATGGCCGTATCGGCCACCGAGATCGAGGAGGTCGGCTCCGAGATCGAACTCATCGCCATCAACGCCAGCATCAAGGCGGCTCACACGGGGGAAGAGGGCAAGGCCCTCGGCGTGCTGGCTTCGGCCATCCAGAAGCTCTCCCTGGAAGCCGCCGTGCAGACGAACAAGGTGATGGAGCTGCTTGCCGAGGTGGACGGACATTCCGAGGAAATGGTGCGACTTTCCAGCCGCCATGTGGAACAGGCCGGTCTGGATCAGGTCTTCGAAAACCTGCGGTCCCAAATCGCCTCGCTCAGGGGCCTGGACGTCCAGGTGGGGCAATCGTCCAAGACCATGCGCGCACGCGGCGCGGCCTTGGCCGAAGAGGTGGCGCAAAGCATCGAATCGCTTTCCTTTCAGGACGAACTCATCGTGTCCATGACCGCGGCCGAGGAGCGCCTGCAAAACGCGGTGGAGCTCATGATTCCGGTGCTGCCTCCCGGCGGGGCCAATCTGGAGTCCCCCCGGCTCAAGGCCATGCTCGATCGCTACACCATGGAGGCCGAACGCCTGGTGCATCAGAGCGTCCTGGGGCAGGCTCCGCAGGCGGAGGATACGCCCATCAAGGAATCCGCATTGAGCGACGACCTTGGGGACAACATCGAATTGTTTTAATGAGACGGCAACGCTAAACAATGGTGGCGCAATGGGAGTCTGCGAAGTAACCGAAATCGAACCCGGCGTGGTGGTCGGACTGAGTTTTTCCGGCACGTTCGGAATCGAGGACGCCGAAGCGCTCAAACAGTCCCTGGAAGCGGCCATTGGGCGGTGTTCGCTGGAGTACCGCTTGTCGTTTCACGGCCTTGAAGGGGCGGATGTGTTGTTTTTCCAGGTGCTGTTCGCCCTGGCCAAGCAAGTGCGCAACGAAGGCCGGTGCGTGGCGCTTCCCCAGACACTGCCCCCGGTGCTTCTGCAGGAAGCGGCCCGGATCGGCATTGATCGCAAGGACTTTGAAAGTTCTTTTGTATGCGAGGTGTTATGAGCAAAACAATCATGACGGTGGACGACTCCGCCAGCATTCGACAGATGGTATCCTTCACTCTCAAGAAAGCCGGCTATCAGGTGATAGAAGCCTCGGACGGCAAAGACGCGCTGTCCAAGCTTTCCGGCCCCGTGCACATGGTGATTACCGACCTCAACATGCCCAACATGGACGGCATAGCGCTGATCAAGTCCTTGAGGTCCCAGGCCGCCTACAAGTTCATCCCCATCGTCATGCTCACGACCGAGTCCCAGGACGGCAAAAAACAGGAAGGCAAGGCCGCCGGAGCCACCGGATGGATCGTGAAGCCGTTCAAGCCCGAACAGTTGTTGGCCGTGGTGCAGAAGGTGCTGCGCTGAGAGGGAACCAAGCCTTTGGCCGTGCGCGCGAGCTGTGGCGAACCTTTCCGGGGATATTGAACCGGGTGGGAAGCGCGTTTCAAGGGTTCTTCGTTTCAGAATAGAGAAAAGACCGTTAAGAAGGATTCATGGAAGACCTCCATCGCCAAGCCTTTCGCGAAGAGGCGGCGGACATTCTCGACGAGCTGGAGACGGCTCTTCTCGAACTCGAATCCAACCCCACGGACAGCGAGCTGGTCAACCGCGTCTTTCGGGCCATGCACACGCTCAAAGGGTCCGGGGCCATGTTCGGCTTTGACGACATCGCCCGGTTCACCCACGACGTGGAGACCGTTTTCGATCAGGTCCGTTCCGGACAGCTCGACGTCACCAAACATCTGCTCGACCTGACCCTGGCCGCCCAGGATCTGGTCAAGGACTTCCTGCGCTACGAGGGACAGGACAATCCCGAACTCATTGAACGCGAATGCGAGTTGCGGGACAGTTTCCGCTCCCTGGCCCCCCCCAAGGAGGCGCCATCTCCCAAAGCGTCCATTACGGAACCCCAGATACCGGCCGCCCCCCCGGAAAAAAACGTGTACCGGGTGCGGTTTTCACCCTCCGCCAACATTTTCAAGTCGGGAAACAACCCCGAATACCTCCTGGAGGATCTGCGCGCCCTGGGCCAATGCCTCGTGTTCGCCTTTCTGGACGACGTACCCGCGCTCAACGAACTCGATCCCCTGGAATGTCGCATGCACTGGGAGGTGCTGCTCACCACGGATGTCGACCAACAGGCCATTCACGACGTGTTCGTGTTCGTCGAGGACGAATGCCTGGTGAGCATTCAGGCCGTTGAAGGCGACGAATTCCCCGAGCACAAGCGGTTGGGCGAAATTCTCGTGGACCGGGGCGACGTCAGCGTCGAGGGCGTAAGCCAAGCGCTCAAGGGACAAAAGCGGCTGGGAGCGCTGTTGGCCGAATCCGGCTTGGTGCCGGAGAAATGCGTGGAGTCCGCCCTGGCGGAACAGGCCCTCATGCGCGACCGCAAGCAGCACGTCAAAACCGCGGACGCCGCTTCCAGCCTGCGCGTTTCTTCCGAAAAGCTCGACCTCCTGCAGGATCTGGTGGGCGAGCTGGTCATTGTGCAGTCGCAGATCAAGATGGCCACCCTGAATATCCACAACCCCCTGCTTTTGTCCCTGGCGGAAGAACTGGAACGTCTGAGCGACGACCTGCGCACCTCCACGTTGTCCATCCGCATGTTGCCCATCGGCTCCACGTTCGGAACCTATCGCCGGCTGGTGCGGGATCTTTCGTCCGACCTGGGCAAAACGGTGGAGCTGGTGACTTCGGGAGAGGAGACCGAACTCGACAAGACCGTGCTCGAACGCCTTGGCGAGGCCCTCATGCATCTGATTCGCAACTCCATCGACCACGGGATCGAACCGCCGGAAGCACGACAGGCGGCGGGCAAGCCCGGCAAGGCGGTCGTCTCCCTGGAAGCGGAACACTCCGGCGGAGACGTGGTCATCAGGGTGCGTGACGACGGACGGGGCATCGACGCGGCCAAGGTGCGACAAAAAGCCCTGGAACGCGGCCTCATCACCCCGGACGCCCAACTTTCCGAACGCGAAACCCTTGAACTGATCTTCGAACCGGGTTTTTCCACCGCCAAAGAGGTGACCAACGTCTCGGGACGGGGCGTGGGCATGGACGTGGTCAAGCGGGTCATGCACGCCATACGCGGAACCGTGGGCATCCAGTCGTTCCCGGGCCAAGGCACCGAAGTGACGGTGCGCCTGCCGCTCACGCTGGCCATCATCGAGGGCCTGCAGGTCCAGGTGGCCGGACAGAGCTACGTGCTCCCCCTGGACTGCGTGGAAGAATGCGTAGAGCTGCGGCGCGAAGACATCGACCCCGAAGGGCGCAACCGCATCCTCAATCTGCGAGGAGAAATCGTCCCGTATATTCATCTGCGCAATGTTTTTCATCTTCCGGGCGAATCTCCCGACATCGAACAGGTGGTGATCCTGCGCGTGGAAGGCAAACGGGTGGGCATGGTGGTGGACCACGTGGTGGGAGAACACCAGACGGTCATCAAAAGTCTTGGCCCCGTCTTCAGGGGATTGGACGGTTTTTCCGGGGCCACCGTACAAGGCGACGGCACCATGTCGCTTATTCTTGACGTCAAGCGTCTTGTCTGGTTGGACCTACAGGAACGGCAACACTAAAAGGCTTGGTCCATGAACAAAGACCGCGCACCCTCTCCCCTTGCGCAAGGACGCCGGCAGCAACAAATGCACGACCGCGATTTCAAGCGGATGTGCGAGTTCATTTACGCCGAGTGCGGGATCAAGCTCACCACCGCCAAGAAATCCATGCTCGAGGCCAGATTGCAAAAGCGTCTGCGCGTCCTGGATCTGGAGACCTACACCCAGTACTGTGACCTGCTGTTTTCCCCGAAAGGCCGTGAACTGGAATTGGTGAACCTGATCGACGCCGTGACCACCAACACCACGGAATTCTTTCGGGAACCCAAGCACTTCGAACTGCTCCAGCAGGAAGTGCTCCCCGGATTCATGCAGCAGCACGGCTTCCGTGAGCGTCTTCGCCTCTGGAGCGCCGGCTGCTCCACCGGGGAAGAGCCCTATACCCTGTCCATGGTGCTTTCGGACTTTCGGGAACGCACCCAGGGGTTTCGCTTCTCCATTCTGGCCACGGACATTTCCACCCAGGTCATCGGACGGGCCATGAAAGCCATTTATCCCGAAGAACGGGTGAAAACCATGAGCATGGAGCGCAAGAAGAAGTATCTTCTGCGCAGCAAAAGCCGCGAGGCCGGTCTGGTGCGCATCGTCCCGGAACTGCGCAACATGGTGCGTTTCGAGCGACTGAATTTCATGGAAGACTTCACGTTTGAAAAGCCCATGCACATTATCTTCTGTCGCAACGTGATCATTTATTTCGACCGCAAAACCCAGGAAAACCTGCTCAGCCGGTTCTGTGACAACCTGATTCCCGGCGGACACCTGTTCATCGGCCACTCCGAAAGCACCACGGGAATGAACCTGCCCCTGGAGGCCGTGGCCCCCACGGTCTACCGCAAGATTTGACAGCCAGGAGCCCGACCGCCATGCCCCGTGAAGTGGAATCGAAATTTCACGTCGACGATCTGGACGGCCTCAAGACGCGACTCGTCGCACTGGGAGCCGTGGGAGCCGAACCGCGCTTCGAGCGAAACCGCGTCTACGACACCACGGACGGCGACCTGCGTCGCAAAGGGCAACTGCTGCGCCTGCGACGCGACGGACGCGTGACCCTGACCTTCAAAAGCCCGGTTTCCGAACCGGCCCGGGCCGGACTCAAGGTCATGGACGAAAGGGAAACCCGGCTCGAAGACTTCGAGGCCATGGCCCGCATTCTGGAAGGCCTGGGATACCGGCCGTTTCTGGACTACGAAAAATGTCGCGAAGTCTGGCGGCTGCCTGACGCCGTCATCTGCCTGGACATTCTGCCTTTCGGTCGGTACGTGGAAATCGAATCCACACCCGAAGGCATCGCCGAAACCGCCGCGTTGTTGGGGTTGGATATGGCCCAGGCCAGTTCGGCCACCTACCACGACCTCTTTAGGCAACACCTGCGGGAAGCCGGCCTTCCCGAAGCCGACAGCTTCCTTTTCGACGAGGCTCGGCGAGCCGAATTGCTCCGCCTGACCGAACCCGAGCGGTAGCGGCCCGCAAAAAGAGTCGATCCCGACGGCTCCCCCCTGGCAAGGCGCAAATACCAGCCCAATCCGATGCGTCGTCCGCGACCGCGAAGGGTGAACGCCCTTGATGCGGGCGTATCAGGCCAGAGGGAGACGGTCGGCAGGTCTTCCTGGTGAGCGCATCCGTATTGACGCCATGGAACGCGCACGCATCGTTTATGAATTCGACGTGTTGTTGGTATTTTTCACCGCGTGAATCTCCATTGGAAGTTCACACGAAATGCTGAAGGCGTCCCCCGAACCGTATTGCCGCTAGGGGGAAAACGGGCTATGCCCACACCATATGCGGGGCGGAAGAACCCCGGCCAGGGGCTCGACAAACTCCTTCCACGACTTATTTCCAAGCCCAATCCCCCCGTTGCCGTTTCGGAGTCCGACATGACCGACCCACTTTCGCGTGAAGATATAGAATCAGGTTCCGGTGTAAAGGAAGAAGTACGGGAGCCGAGAAAGTTCAAGGTGCTTCTGCATAACGACGACTACACGACCATGGAATTCGTTGTGCAGGTGCTCATGACGGTTTTTCATAAAAACGAAGCCGAAGCGACCAAAATAATGCTGGCCGTGCACAACAACGGGATGGGAGTGTGCGGTGTGTTTACCGCGGAAGTGGCGGAAACCAAGGTGGTGATGGTGCGCCAGATGGCCAGAAAGGCCGGATACCCCCTGAAAAGCACCATGGAAGAGGAATAAATGCTCAGCAAAAAGCTCGAACGCGTTTTGACGGAAGCGGTTAAGGAAGTCAAACGCCGCAACCATGAATATCTCACCCTGGAACACCTGCTGTGGGCCATCCTCGGCGAGGAGAGCGGAAAATCCATCCTCATCCACTGCGGGGCCAACGTCGTACGTCTCAAACATCAACTCGAACGGTTTTTCGTCGAGCATATGGAAATATTGCCCGAGAGTCAGACATCGGAAGTTGTGCAGACTCTCGGCGTGCAGCGGGTTTTGCAACGGGCCATCATGCAGATGCAGGCCGCCGGCAAGGACACCGTGGAAGTGGGCGACGTTCTTGCCGCGCTCTTCGAAGAGGACGACTCCTACGCGGTGTATTTTCTCAAGTCGCATGGGGTGAACCGGCTCGATGTGCTGGAGTGCATCGCCCACGCCCAGGAATTCGAAAACTATCGGCAGGATTCGACCGCCGACTCCAAGTCCGGAGCGGCCCAGCCCAACGGCAAGGAGCAGTCGGCCCTGTCCCAGTTCACCCAGGAACTGGTGGAAAAGGCCCGCGCCGGAAAGGTCGATCCCATCATCGGACGCGCGGACGAACTCACCCGCACGGTGCAGGTGCTGGCCAGGCGGCGCAAGAACAATCCGCTGTTCGTGGGCGATCCGGGCGTGGGCAAGACGGCCTTGGCCGAAGGCTTGGCCCTCAAGATCGCCCAGGGCGACGTGCCCGCAGCCTTCAAAAGCGCCAAGATATTCGCCCTGGACATGGGATCGCTTTTGGCCGGGACCAAGTACCGGGGCGATTTCGAAGCCCGGATGAAGTCGGTCATCAACGAGCTGACCGCTACGCCCGGAGCCATTTTGTTCGTGGACGAAATTCATACCATTGTGGGTGCGGGCGCCACCAGCGGCGGCACGCTGGACGCCTCGAACATCCTCAAGCCGGTGCTGGCCTCCGGCGCCATCCGGTGTATCGGCTCCACCACCTACGAGGAGTTCAAGAACCACTTCGAAAAGGATCGCGCCCTGTCGCGTCGTTTCCAGAAGATCGACGTGCCCGAACCCTCCAAGGAAGAAGCCGTGGACATTCTCAAGGGGCTTCAACCGTATTATGAAAAGCACCATGGCGTGCGGTATACCCTGGGCTCCCTGCGCAGCGCGGTGGAGCTGTCGTCCCGGCACCTGAGCGACCGCTACCTGCCCGACAAGGCCATCGATGTCATCGACGAGGCCGGGGCCGTGTACCAGCTCTCGGGACGCCAGGGCAAAAACCTCATCGGCGTGGGCGATGTGGAAAAGGTTATCTCGCGCATGGCCCGCATTCCGGCCCAGCGGGTTTCCTCGTCGGACAAGACCCGGCTTTCCAATGTGGAAGGCGAACTCGGACGATTGATCTTCGGGCAGGATCAAGCCATCGCCATCCTGGCCAAGGCCATAAAGCGCTCACGCGCCGGACTCGCCCCGGCGGGCAAGCCCACGGGCAACTTCCTGCTGGCCGGTCCCACCGGCGTGGGCAAGACCGAACTGGCCAAGCAGCTGGCCAACGTGCTGGGCATGAACTTCGTGCGCTTCGACATGAGCGAATACATGGAAAAGCACGCCGTGGCCCGACTCATCGGCGCGCCTCCGGGTTATGTGGGCTTCGAGCAGGGCGGATTGCTCACCGACGCCATCCGCAAAAACCCGCACACCGTGCTTCTGCTCGATGAGATTGAAAAGGCCCACCCGGACATGTTCAACATCCTGCTCCAGGTCATGGACTACGCCACCCTGACCGACAACAACGGGCGCAAGGCCGACTTCAGTCATGTGATCCTGCTCATGACCTCCAATGCCGGCGCCCGGGAGATGTCGTCCAAGTCCATCGGATTCGGAAAGGCCAAGGAAGAAGATTTCTCCGCGCACGGGAAAAAGGCCATCGAGAAGTTGTTTTCTCCGGAGTTCCGCAACCGCCTGGACGCGGTGGTCAACTTCAGCCCGCTTTCCTCCGAGATTATGGAAATGATCGTGGGCAAGTACCTGGCCGAACTCAATGTGCAGCTCAAGGACAAGAAGGTCACCGTGGACCTGACTCCCCGGGCGGTGACGTGGCTGGCAGAAAAGGGCCACGATCCGGCCTACGGGGCCAGGCCCCTGGCCAGGCTGGTTCAGGAAAAGCTCAAGGACCCCCTGGCGGACGAACTGCTCTTCGGCAAATTGCAGAAAGGCGGCCTGGTGGTGGCCGACGTGGCGGCCGAAGGTCCCAAAAAGGACAAAACCACCACCGTGGAGACCGTTCTGACCTTCGACATCAAGCCGCGTACGCCTGAAAAGGAAAAAGCCTGAAATTTGACCTCCTGGGGAGGAAATTCCCTCCCCAGGAGCTTTTTTTCGCGTGTTGAGCCGTATTTTCCCCCGAAAAATTGCGAAATCGCCCGTGGTGTGCTAGTGCGACAAGACACTAGGGTCTCGCGAGGTGGTTTGTGGTCTATTTGCTCTCTTCGAGCGTCCAATTTCCCGACCCGGGCAGAGCCGAACCCAACGGCCTGTTGGCCGTGGGAGGGGACCTTCGGGTCGCGCGATTGCTGGAAGCCTATCGCCAAGGCATTTTCCCCTGGTACAACGAGGGGCATCCCATCATGTGGTGGTGCCCCGCGCCCAGACCCATCATCACGCCGCAATGGCTACTACTCAACGAACGATTCACCCGCTATCTGCGAACCCATCCCTTCGACGTGTGGGTGGATCAGGACTTCCAGGCCGTCATCAGCGCCTGCGCCGCCATGCCCCGGGTGGGACAATGCGGCACCTGGATAACCGACGCCATGATCCGGGCGTTTTTCAAACTGCACAAGGCCGGCCACGCCCACAGCGTGGAGTGTCGTCTGGACGGGGATCTGGTGGGCGGTATCTACGGCGTGTCCGTGGGGCGGGCTTTTTACGGCGAGTCCATGTTTCACACCTGTTCGCACGCTTCCAAGGTGGCGTTCGTCCATCTGGTGTGGCTGCTCGAAGAGTTAAAGTTTTACTTTATGGATTGTCAGCAGGCCACACCCCACGTCATGCGCTTCGGCGCGCGCGAAATACCCGGCGACCGTTTCCGACGCCTGGCCTTGGCGGCCGGCTCGCAGCAAGGGGCTTCCGGCCTCTGGTCAACCCCCGACTGGTGGGCGGATCGTCTGGCCTTGCGGGACCGGCTGCGCGGCTGAGTCCTTTCCTGTCGGCGGCCTGGCCCGGATTTCCCACCTGCGCGTTCGCAGCCTCTTCCCCTGAAACGTCCTTGCGCTCGGCCCCTTTTTTTCGGCAGCCGGGCGCGAACGCTTTCCCCAAAAGACCGTGAGGTGAAGTCGTCACGGTTTCGCCGCTTCGACTCTAACTGCTACTCAACTGGCTGATGTACGACTCCAGACTTGTCTGTATATTTGAGTAGTCTCCAAGCACGGTTTCCACATTGGCATACATGGTCCTCAGGTGCGTGGCCATCGTCGATATCCTGTCGTTCTCCCGATCGATCTTGTCTTGGATGTTTTCGATGATGGTCTGGTAGTTGTCTTCCAGGATGGCAAGAGGGCCGTTGGTACTGTTCGTCAGTGTGGCCAGTTCGTCCACCAGCTGGCCGGCCTTTCCCTGCCGCAGATACACGCTGTGGTTGTACGTTCCGTCTTCGAGGTTGGCGACATAAAGCACCATGCCCTGTTCGTCGTATCCGTACTGGCCTGTCAACGTGTTTCCGTTCGACGAGTAGACGCAGGAATGTCCGTCGATGAGCGCCGAGATGATGCGTCCGTTGGAGATCGTGTATTCCACGTCGTAATCGCCGGGCTTTGTCAAATCGCTGACGTACGACGTGAAGGCGATGTCGCCGCTGTCCGTGTTGCCGACATACTGTCCGGCGAAGAGCAGTCCCACGGCGTTGGCATTGGAAGCCAGGGCCGCATCGAAGAGATCCTCGTCCAGCACGATCTGGCCGAACGTGTCTGAGCCCTCGTCCGCGTCCGTAGTCAGTCCCACCGTGGCCAGGGACGTATAGAGATCGGAGGAGGTGTTGAATCCCAGGCCCGGGGATGCGGTTATGTTCTCCATGATGGAGTCGATCATCTGCAGACTGTAGTTGCCGTTGAGAAGAGCGGCCGTCTGGCTTGAGGAATCGTACTTGGTCAACTCTTCGATCATGGTGCGTATCTCGTTCACCTCGGAAATGAAGAGGTTGACGTTGGAAAGCACGGCGTCCGTGTCCACGGCCACCACGATGTTTCCGGCGCCGGACGACTTGAAGTTGAATGTAAGGCCCGTGACCACATCGGAAACGGTGTTTGTCGATCGTGAAATGTAGTTGTCGCCCAGGGGCCAGTTGTTGACCTTGAAAAGCGCGTCCTGGTTGTCCTGGGTGGTATCGAAGTCACTCGCCCCAAGGCCGGTGACGGTTGTGGCTCCGGAAATGGTCAGCGTGTTGTCCGCGCCGGTGTCGAGTCCGCGAATCTGCAAGTAATAGTTTTGTCCGTCGTAGATGGACGAGGCCCGCACGCCGGTGGTGGAGGAGTTGGTGTTGACGATGTTGATAACGTCGTTGAGCGTGGCACCGGCCGGAATGCTGTTGGATATGGTGGTCCCCGCATAGGTGTAGACCAGGGACTTGGACGTTCCGGCGGAGTTTACCGTGCTGCTCAGGGAAGAGTATCCGGTCGTGGTGACCATGATCTTGTTCTGAGCCAACTGCTTGACGCTGTAGGTGTAGGTGCCGTTTTCCGCTTCTCCGCTGGCCGAAGCCGAAAGGGCGTCCGTATTGGAGACCGAGGCCGACTTCTTGAGAAACTCGTCCACGGTGTCCATGGTCTTGAGGGTGGTGCGCAGGCTGAGCAGGGCGGTGTTGAGTTCCTGAAAAGCCGTGATCTTGTCGTACCAGGACTGCTGCCACGTAACGTAGGTCTGCACACGGGTCTGTTCGACCTCGACCAGCTTGTTGATGAGCGTGTCGAAGTCGGTACCGCTGGCTATGCCGGAAAAATAGATCTGTCCCGACGTATACGTGGTCGAAGCGGTTGTGGTTGACATGGCGTACCTCGCTTGCTGGTCTTGCGCGCCGCCCCGTTTTTTCCGGGGCAATTTTCAAAAAATTTCGCTCCGCGTGGAACCGAACGGCTCTCTGGATGCACTACCTACTTGAGGGGGATGCGCATGCGCTTCCCCGGGCATCGGTTCCCTTCGGCATTTTCCCCTTGCCGGCCGGTTGGGCACGAAAGTTGCCACACATCCCATGGGGAATTTTATTCCCAGCGTTGCGGGTCTGTTGGCGAACCGAATCCTTCAAAGAAAATGCCCTGAAAGAACAAGGTGCTACCCCGTGCGGAACCCCACAATCCGATTTGAGCGCGCCGATCTTGACGCGGTGCTGGCCGGCCAAAAAGCCGCCTGGGACCGATATGTGGAAAATTATGCCGGCATTATTTACAGCGTCGCCCTGCGCCTGCTGCGCATGCGCACCGGCGTGACCGACCAGGACGAAGCCCGCGACATCACCCAGGACGTGTTCCTCAAGCTGGTCAAGGACAACTTCCGTCTGCTTGCGACCTTCGATCCCAGCCGGGCGTCCATGAGCACCTGGCTTACCGTGGTCACCCGTTCCACGGCCATGGACCACCTGCGCAAGCCCTTGCGCCGCTTCGAAACCGTTCCCTTGGACGAAGAATTGCCCGACCGGCGCGACGATGTGGCGGACGGCCTGCCGGATATTCCCCAAAGCCTGCTCTCCGACAGGCAACGTCAGATTTTGGACATGCTCTACGCCAAGGACATGGACGTGGCCGAAGTGGCCCTGGCCCTGGGCGTTCAGGCCCAGACCGTGCGCAGCCTCAAGCACCAGGCCCTGACCAGGCTCAGACGCCATTTCGGCCAGGAAGTCGAAACGGAATTGGAGGGTTGTCCCGCAAAGGCCCCCTAAAGCTCTCCGGGTCTTCTGCCGATCAGGTATTTCGTCAGTCCTCCTTGACCGGTTCGGTTCGGGCGGATATGGCCTAAGACCACGTTCCCTGAACGCAGACCGGACCAAATTGGTGGAGAGTGCATGTCCAACAAGGCCAAGAGCGGGAATCTCCCGCCGCCTTTCCAGGATGGACGTCAGCCTGAACTCGACGGGTGTCCCGACAACCTGACCGTGGCGGGGTATCTCGACGGCATGCTCGACCGGGCCGAAACCCTGGCTTTCGAGCGCCATCTGGAACACTGTCCCCACTGTCGGGCGGCGGTGGAAGAACTGCGCGAGTTGATGAGCGCGCTTTCCGGCTCCCCCGAAGACGAAATTTCCCTCGGAAGTCTGACCGAACAGGCCAAGAAGCTCGTCAAGTAGCCTTCCCCCAGCGACGCCCCCCTTGACTTCGCCTATCCGGCCGGCATTGCTCCGGCGATTTTCCGTTCCGACACCCTTCATGACCGTATTCTCCCGACCCTGACCTACAAGTAGTTGAGCAGGCTCATGCTCATGATCTTCGTGGAGGAGGACAACACGCACTGGTAGGTATAGGATTCCTTGGTGAGCTGGATAAGCAGCTCCCCCAGGTCCGCGTCCTGCACGGTGCTCAGTCTGGACTCCGCGTTGTCCGTGAGCGTGCCTATGGTGTTGGAGGCGAAGGTCAGACGGTTTTCCCTGCCGCCCACGTCGGCGGTGCAGTCTTCCAGATGGATGTGCGCCGCGGACAACTTGTCCATGCAATCGCCCACGCCGTCGGCGTCGTTGGTCTCCAGGCAGCCGATGAGTTCACCTATGGTTTCGAAGATGTTGGTTCCGGCGTTGGACCCATTGACGCTGAAAACGGGCGTGGCGTTGCTGCTGCCCGGCGACTGGTAAAGCCCGCCGAAGATGTCCTTGCCGACGTTGTTGATCACCACGCTCCCCGTGGGAGAGATGCCCACGCGGATGTCGGCCGAGTAGGGCACTATGGTGAACTGGGCGCCGGCGGAAAGGCTCGATCCGCCGTTGGAGGCCAGGGTGAGAAATCCCCCGGGCACGGCCAGGCGGGCGTTGCTGGTGGTGTTGCCGGCGGTCCAGCTCGCGCCGCCGTCCAGGCTGTAGGCGTAGGATATTGTGCCGGACAGGCTGGCGTTACTCAAAATGCGCACGGTCACGTTGCCGCTGAACACGCCGTCTGCGGTGGCGCTTATCTGGCTGGCTCCGTAGGAGCGAACCGAGGACCCGTCGTTGGCGTTGCCCAGGTAGGTGGCGCTGGGCCGGACCACCAGGGAGGTGCCGGACGAAAGATCGGTGGGGTCGCTGGTGGCGGTCACCTGCGAGCCGTCGGTCATGGTCACGGCGCACGACCCCAGGTCCAGGGTGGTGTCGCCGGCGGCCAGGGTCTTGGTGGTCCAGTTCGTGCCGCCGTCCGTGGAGTAGGTGTATTCGATGTCCGAGCCGCCCCCGATCACGCCGGAGTCGTTGAACTTCACGAGCACGCTCGTTTCGCTGGCCCCCGTCACTTCCGCGATGTTGTCCTGGGTGAGGGTGTCGTCCTTGACCGAAGCGAAGAGCGATTCCACGTAGGCGTCTCCGTCGGTCTTCTGTCCGGCGAAGATCGAGGAGCCGGAGACCGAGGTGTTGGCCAGGGTGAGCATCTGGGCGAAGAGACTACGCACCTGGGAGGCGATCTCCTGCCGATTGTCGGAAGTGACCGTGCCTGTGGCCGCCTGTTCGGCCAGTTCCTGGATGCTGGTCAGGAGCGTGCTGGCCGAGACCAGGCTGGAATCGGCTTGGCCGAGCCAATTGGTGGCCGTGGAAATGTTTTCTTCGTACTGGCTCAGGCTGGCCAGGGTGGTGGTGATGCGCCGGGCTTCGGCGTATCCCGAGGGGTCGTCCGAGGGGTGGTTGATGCGCTGCTGCGAACTCATCTGTTCCTGCGCCTTGGCCAGGCTGGCCAGGGAGCGGTTCATGTCGTCCATGGAGTTCGAGTAGATCATGTTGAAGGATATGCGCATGGCTGTCTCCCGCCTGACTCAGGACTTGAGGCTGAGCACGGTGTCGAAGAGTTCGTTTGCCGTGGTGATGAGCTTGGCCGCCGCCTGGTAGCACTGCTGGTACTGCATCAACTTGGTGAGCTCCTCGTCCATGCTCACTCCGGAGACGCTTTCGCGCTGGGTGTTGACGTCTTCGGCCAGGGCCGACGCCAGGGAGTAGTTGGTCGCCGCCGTGGACGTGTCTTCGCCCACCTGGGCCACCAGGGTGTTCAGGTAGCCCGACAGGGTGTTGGAGGCGGTGTTTCCCGCCTGGGCGAAGCTGACGGTCTTGGTGGACAAGGCGGCCAGGGCCGTGGCCGTGGAGTTGTCCGAAATGTACACCGCGCCGGAAGCGTCGACCTTGCCCGCGCAGATTCGATTGGAATCGTTGGTTATCACGCTGGATACGGCGATGGTCGAGGCGTCCGTGCCGGAATAGAAGGTGTTTATGCCCAACCCCGCCAAAAGCCCGGACGAGTCTTCGGCAAACTGGAAGGATACCCCGTCGGCCGCCGTGATGGAGAGCTTGCCGTCCGAAATGGTGGCCGTGAGCTTCCCCGAATAGGTGGAGTTGATGGCCGTGGCCACGTCTTCGAGCGAATGCTGGCTGGGGTCGAAATTCGAGATGCCCGGAGGATTGACCGAACTGAAGTCCAGGGCCGTGGTCGAGAGGTAATCCCCGGTGCTGGAATCGTACAGGGCGATGGAGATGTTGCCCGACTCCAGATAATCCTGCCAGGCCAGCCCGCTTTCGGACAGAGGCTTGGAGGTGCTCTCCACGTCGTATTCCCCGTCGACCTGGGTCAGGTTGCTCAGGCCCGCGCCCTGGCTGTGCAGGCGGTTGACGTTCCAGATCAGGCTGGAGGAATAGGCGTCGAGCTGGTCCTGGTACTCGCCGATGTATTCGTCGCGCACGGCGAAGAGTCCGGCCAGGGTTCCGCCGCTCAGGCGGTTGGCCGAATCATTGCCCGTAAGCGGCGTCACATTGACCAGTCCGCCGGTTGTCGTCACCCAGTAGAGGCCGGTCTTGGGCATCACGTCGAAGGAGTCGCCGGCGCTTATGTCGGTCGTGGGGGTGGCGTTCTCGTCGTCGGCCGTGCCGAACCAGAGGGAAACGCCGTCCACTTCCACCTTGTTGTTGACGTCTCCGGCCCGGAACGTGGCGGTCTTGCCGTCGGCGTCGGTGATCCAGGTCTTGCCGCCGTCCAGGGAAACCTGGAACGTGGCCGCGTTGGAGGTCCCCGAACAATCGCCGCCGGTGACGAACTTGACGGTGAATTCGTTGCTCGACGTTCCCTCGAAATAGAGCTGCCCGTCGAAGGACGACGTGGTGGAGAGCTGGGTCGTGACCTTGGGCGCGCCCACGGTGAGCGAATAGGCCTCCGGGCCGTCCACCAGGGTTTGGCCCTCGGCCGTGGTCACCCGCACCGACCCGTCGTCGGCGATGGTGGTGTCTATGTCCAGGTAGGTGGCCAGTTCCCGGAGCAGTTCGTCGCGGGTGTCGTAGAGGCCGCTGCTTTCCGAGGCGGTGGCGATCTTGGAATTGATCTCGGCCACCTGGTCCAACAGCGAATTGACATCGTCCACCTGGCTGGAGATTTCGGAATTGATGTCGTCCACCTGGGTTTGCAGGGCGGAGCTTATGGTGTTCAACTCCTCGGCCAGTTGCTCGGCGCTGCCGATCACTTCGGAGCGGATGGCCGAGTTGGAGGCCGTGGTGGCCAGGCTCGACAGCGAGGTCAGAAAGGAATCCATCGCCGTGGAGATGCCCGTGTCGTCGCTGTCGGTGAAAAGCGACTCCACCTGGGTGAGGGCGGTGTTTATGGTGCTGGCCTTGTAGGTGGAGGATATCTGCTGCTGGTAGCGCCGTTCGAGGTAGGCGTCGAACTTGCGCGCGATGCTTTGCACCGAACTGCCCAGGCCGATGCTCGTATTGCCTTCGTCCACGGTTTCGTAGGTCACCACGCGGCGGGTGTAGCCCGAGGTGGAAGCGTTGGCGATGTTGCCGCCGGTGACGCTCAAGCCCACCTGATAGTTGGTCAGGGCGGTCTTTCCGAGGGTGAGCAGGCTGTTTATCATGTCGATTCTCCCGGGGACGATTCGCTGTCGCTTTGGTCAGTGCCGGACGCCGCCGCTACCGCTTGAGCTGAATGACCTCGGAAAGCATGGAATCCACAGTGGTGATGACCTTGCTGTTGGCCTGAAATCCGCGCTGGTAGGTGATCATGTTGACCATCTGGGTGGCGGTATCGACGTTGGACTGCTCCAGCGTGCCCGAAGAGATGCTGCCGAATCCCGCGTTGTCGGCGGTGCCGATGCGGGGTTCCCCGGACTCGGGGGTCTTGCTGTAGAGGTTGCTGCCTTCGCGATGCAGCCCCTGCAGGCTGGTGAAGTCCGCCAACCCGACCAGGAAGAGGTTCTTGGTTTCGTTGTTGGAATAGGTCGCGGTGACCACGCCCTCCGTATCCACCGCTATGCTTTGGAGATATCCCGCCGCGTAGCCGTCCTGTGACTGGTCGAGTATGCTTGACGAGGTGGAGTAGCTGGTGGTCGTGGTGTTGTCGGTCTTGGCCGAAACGATGCTGGGCAGGTTGCTGACGTCCGTGCCCACGTCCGCGGCGCTGGTTATGGTGGAATCCCAACCGCCGTTTGTGGTGGTGCTGTGTATGCCCAGGTCGAGCTTGATGTTCACGGCCCCGGTTTCGAGCGTGGTGTTGCCGTTGGAGACCCCGGCGAAATTGGCCGTGAAGTTGGGGTAGCCGTCGTTGGAGAAGTTCGCCGGAACCCAGTTGGAGAGGTCCTTCATGTCTCCCGAGGCGTTGGAGCTCAGGGTGAAGGCGCTCATGTTGGTCATGGTGCCGGACGCGTTGAAGGTGATGGTGCCGGTGACCAGAATGCCGGCCGCCGAGGTGGTGTTCAGAGCCACGCCGTTGATGACCCGGCCGTCCTCGTCGGGATTGCAGGTGACGGTGTATTCCCAGGTGCTTTGCCCGGAGGCGTTGCTGACCTTGTCGTAGTAGATGGTCAGGGTGTGAGAGCCGCCGGCCTGGTCGTAGACCTTGATGGTGCTCTGATAGGCGTAGCTCGTATCGGCCAGGGGGGTGTCGGCCAGGCCGTCCCAGGTCTTGAACAGGGCGAAGTAGGGGTCCGTGTCGTCGGTCGTGTTGTTGCTGGCCGAGGACGTCAGGTTGGTGACCATGCGCAACTTGGTGGTCGCCTGTGGCGCCAGCACGTAGCTGTCGAGCTTGATGTCGCCCAGGGCGCCAGTGCTCGAGACGTTGCCCGAGGAGTCGGTGGAGGCTTCCCAGCCCTGCACGATGTAGCCGTTGGGATCGACCAGGTAGCCGTCGGTGTTGAAGGTGAAGTTGCCGGCCCGGGTGTAATAGACGCTGTCGGTGTTGGAATTTCGCACCATGAAGAACCCGTTGCCGCTGATGGCCAGGTCCGTGGCGGAGCTGGTGGTTTCGAACGCGCCCTGGGAAAAGTCCCCGTAGATGCTCGCTATGCTCGCTCCGAGCCCCACCTGGCCGATGGTGTTGCCGGTGGTGATGTTGGCGTAGACCATGTCTTCGAACTGGATGCTGGTGGACTTAAATCCCACCGTACTCGAGTTGGCCAGGTTGTTGCCCACCACGCTCATGGCCTGGCTGTGCACGTTCAGGCCGGAAATTCCGTCGTACATCGCGGACATGAGACCCATGACTACTCTCCTTGCGTGGTAGCGGGTTAGGAGGCCGTGACGGTCTGCACGTCAGCCAGGTTGACTTCGCGTCCGTCTTCGAGGGTCAGCTTGATGGCGCTGTCTTCCACGCTCATCCCGGTCACCAGGCCGGAGACCTGGGTGCTGACCGTGGACTCGTTCCCGCTGGAGTCGGTGGAGACCAGGGCGAGGGAGTAGGTTCCATCGGCCACCGCGTTGCCGTCCGAGTCGGTTCCGTCCCACTTGAAGGTGTAGTCGCCGGACTTCTTGGCCCCCAGGTCGATGGTGTTCACCAGGCTGCCGTCCGAATCGTAGACATAGGCCTTGAGGTCCGGGGTGTCGGAGTCGAGCGTGTAGGTGGCCGAGGAGACCGAGCCGTCGTCGACGCTCAGGCTGTAGCCCGTGGCCATGACCGACTTGCCGATGTAGTTCACGGCGCTGGCCGCGCTCTGATAGTTGAGGAGCGACAGGCCACTGGTGAGGGTCTCGTTCATGTCGGTCAACTGCTCCAGCATGGAGAACTGGGTCAGCTGGGAGACCATTTCCTTTTCGTCGACCGGGTTTGTGGGGTCCTGCGTCTCCAACTGGGCGACGAGCAGGGTGATGAAGTCGTCACTGCTGAGCGAAGACGAAGCCGTGTCGGACGTTGTGGACGACTTGATGCTGTTGAGATACGAGGTCGTGTCGACGTACATGACGGTTCTCCTGGTTGTGCGGCATGGCCGCGTGCTCGACCCGGATCTTTCCGGTGGGCTGCTGGCGACCAGGAATGCGAAGAAGACAATCGGCGAAAAGCTTCTTCTGTGGACCGTCGCGAAATTTTTCTTTTCAATTCTTTCCGTTCGAATCTCTCGGAACGGATTTTTCGTGTCGTCTGAAGCGAGTGGTGTCGTTTTGTTGGCAACCGCGCTTTGCGTGTGTGCTTTATCCAGCCGTCGTGTAGACGCGGCGCTCGATGTGTTGCTTTCCGGCTTGCCTGATTCGCCGGGAGGTCCTCTCGATTCCGGGCAGGGACTTGATCGAGGCGGTGCAGTACAGTCCGGGGTCCTGGGGAGGCAGGCCGAGCAATTCCCTCAGTTCGGCCAGGGCCAGGGCGCACATGCGGCACTTGCGAAAATGGTCCTGCATGGCGAGCCTGTCTTCCTCCGACAGCGTGGCGTCCAGGTAGGCCGCCATCTCGTTCATGTCCGGGCATCGCATCAGGCTTGTCCCACCGTGGAAACGATGTTGCGGGGAGCCATGGACTGACGCATGGCGATGAACTGGCGCTGCAGATTCTGCATGGCCTGCCACTCCACGCTGCGCACCTCGCTGGTGGAAACGCCGAGCATGTTGGCAATTTGAATCACGTTGCACCCTTCGCCGTAGCGCAAGCGCAGGACGCACCGCTGGGAAGGAGTGAAGATGGCGTCCAGGGCGTCGAGTTCTTCCCGCGCGCCTTCCACGTTCACATTCATGGACTCGAAGATGCTCGAAACGCTCGACGAAGGATAATGCGCGTTGCGAATGTAGCTCACGGTTATCTCGCGGGTCACGACGATGATGAACGTCTGTATGGAGCACTTGTCGAGATCGTAGTCCGGAACAATGCGGGATGGCTTTCTTTCCAGATCGCACAGGATAATCTTTCTCACACGCTCTACATCGGCTTCGTCCACGAATCCAATCTTCTTCTGAAGACACATGCGGATGACATTTTCAATTAATGTCACGATATTATTCGCACCGTTCGTGTCAATGTTCAGATGGCGAGAGAGCATGACGCACATATCTTCCTGGACGGTGGACACCATATTCATGACAAACTCCTTCAAGAGTCGATTGAAAACAGCCTAGTGGTCCGCAAAAAGACGCCGATTGTTTTTTCGCATTCCTCGCTTGGATATACGAGGGCGATTCCAGCGAACATCCATGGAAAACGAAAAAAAATGTCTCCAAGGCCTAAAGTTTTATTTTGTTTTTTAAAATCAGGATATTAGCAAGGAGGATGCGCGGAAAGGGGCGGGCAGGGGAGGGGTTTTGAGGGAACGCGGGGACAAGAGAGGACAAACGCCATTTCTGTCATCAGCGTTTCAAATATGTAAGCCGTCCGCGACGTCACATGCCCGGGAAGCCGCGTCGAACCTGGCTCGGCCAATTGGCAGAGGCCTTGCAATCCTCCCGGAAACAAAGGAGGAACCATGGCCGACATCGTGCTCGTGCACGGAACGTTCACCGGAGGCTGGATATGGGGACCGACCGCCAAGCGGCTGGTCCAACGCGGACACACCGTACACGTCCCGACCTTGGCCGGCTGCGGCTATCGCAGCCACCATCTGCACATCGACCTCAACTTCTCCTGCCACGTGCAGGATGTCAGTCAGTTGCTCTATTACGAGAACCTGGAAGGGGCCATCCTGGCGGGACACGGATACGGCGGCATGGTGGCCGCCACTGTGGCGCATCGCCTCATGGCCAAAGCGGCGGGAATGATCCACATCGACGGCGTGCTGCCGGCGCGGGGGCGCTCTTTCGCCGATCTGGCGGGCAAACGCACCCGCCAAACCCTGGAGGCCAGCGAACATCTGGGATGGCTCCTCTCCCCACCCTCGGTGGAGAGCTTCGGCCCCATGGACCAGGGATTGCGCAACTGGGTGTCCTTGCGCCTGGAACCGTTTCCGCGTCTGGCGCTCACCCAACCCAACCCCTACGGGGCCAAGGTGACGGACCTCCCCTGCGCCTACGTGCATTGCCGCAAACAGGCCGACGACGTGACGCGCAAGATGGCCGCCCAGGCGGGACTTTTGGGCATGAAACGCCTGGACCTGGACAGCGGGCCCGCCGTCATGCTCACCGACCCGGACCTGCTCGCCGCCACCCTGGACGCCCTGGCTTCGCACATGGCCGGCGCTTCGGGGGTCGAACGCGCATGCGACAAGAACGACCTGCATGGCCTGAACGTGGACGAGGCCACCGGATGACCCGGCCCTGAAAACGGCGTCGCGTCGTCCGGTACGGTCGAGGGCGTGAACCGGGGGCGCGGCCGGACCGGTTCGCGGCGCCTGGCTGGCGCGCGCACGATCGAAGCCGGGCCCCGCTTGGCCCAATGCCTGGTGCCGCGTTCCTTTATGCCGCGTGGACACCCCGCCCGGCGGCGCCCCGTCGACAACCGGCAACCCGAGGAGGACGAAACCCGGATATTTTCGGAAAAGACGTCATCCGAAACGGTTCTCCTTGACTCCACCCGCCAGGCGATGCATCTGGATAGAGAGGTGGAAAGCCATGGACACTAAGACCTGCCCCGACCAGGTCATCGAGGACCTGCGCCGCCTTTTTCCGGGCCGGGAGGTCAAGCCTCCCCGTGTTTTCCGTGATACTTCCGATTTCTATACCATCAACTCCGGCGATGTGATCCTCCTGGAAGACGATTCGCGCTTCCTGGTGGGCAACAACACCCGCGAGGGCCGCTTTGGCCTGGACGACGAGGTCAAGTATTGGGTCAAGCGCGCCCGCAACCTGGGCACGGGCGAGCGCAACATCATCAAGCTGGTCTTTTACGAGCATTTCGACACCTGCATAGGCGGAGTGAGCTTCGAATGCTTTCGAAGCCCGGGCAAGGAATCCCGCATTCTCGAACTGGTGCGGGGAAATCCCTCCTTCATGCAAGGCGTCACCAGGCTGGACGAGGTCGGCAATCCGATACGCGTGCTGGATGTGATCTCCGGCAGGAATTTGCAGGACGAAATTTTGTCCTACGACTGCGATCACGAGGAATACTTCCACCAGATATTCCCCACCGTGTTCCGAAACTACCTCGAAAGCGTACGCGCCATCGCCCTGTTGCACTCTCTCAAGGAAAAGCACGGCGACGTGCGCCGCGACCATATTCTGGTGGAGTCCGACACGGGACGCTTTCGTTGGATCGACTTCGACTACAACTTTTTGCACCTGGAAAACATCTACAGCCTGGACATCATGGGTCTGGGCAACATCCTGATCTTTCTGACCGGCAAGGGCGACGCTATCGTCGGGCACATCAAGCGCGACGATCCGGCCCTTTTCAACACCCTGTACTGGGAAGATCTCTCGCTGGTCTGGCAGAACAGGGTGGCCAACCTGCGAAAGCTCTACCCGTACATTCCCAAGTCGCTGAACCGGATTCTGATTGAGTTCTCCAACGAGGCGACGCTCTCCTATCATAACGCCGGGCAGATGCTGCGCGACCTCGAGGAAATTCTGCCCGACCTGCCGGTTCCGGAGGAACGCGTATGAACCATGCCAGTTTCCGACACGTCCTGGTGGCGGTGGACGGCTCCGACAACTCGCGCCGCGCCGTGGAGCACGTGGCCGAGATGCTGGGCGAATCGCGGGGATTTTCCTACTCGCTGCTCCACGTGATCGCCGAACCCGACCCCGACTATTTCTCCAACAACCCGGACAAGCGTCTCGCGTGGATCGAAAAGCGCCGCGCCGAAGCCGCGGCCTATCTGAAGATTTATGCCGACATCCTGGTGCAGGCCGGGGTCGACCCCGCGTCCATCACCGAGGAGGTGCTGGCCCTGTCGTGTCCGTCGCTGGCCCAATGCATTCTGGAGGAATGCACCCGCCGGGGAGCCGGCGTGCTGGTCCTGGGTCGCCAGGGACGGGGCGCCAAGGAAGAACTGCTCCTGGGCAGCGTATCCAAGGCCGCGGTACACTATTCCAAGGGGCGGGCCGTGTGGGTGGTGACGTAATCCGTCCCTAGCCCTATTCAATATAAAAAATTTGTACGACGCCCGCCTGTTTCACACGGTCGGCAACGGTCTGGTTCAAAGGGCCGGCGGCGACAGCGGCTCGGGTGCGCTTCTTCGGCGCTTCGGGGTCTTCGTACTTTTGTCGGCCGTCATCCGTAGGGCCATCCGGCGCAACGTCTTCTGACGCTAGAGCGGCGTCATAACTTAGGCTAGACTTTCTATAAGGCCCTAGAGACGGTTGAACGCCACCGTCGCCAGCAAGGACAGTCGGCGCGTGCATCTGGACGAACGACTCCAAGGCTTCAATACGCGCCCAAAGGTCCTGCTTTTCCACGAGGTCGGAATCCTTGTGGTTCCGGAGCTCGTCTTCCGCAACGCCAAGGCGTTCTTCGATGGCTGTAGGGTGCTGCTCTTTCCCGGGCGTCTCTTCGGCGGCCTGGGTCACCGCGCGGGATATGATCTCCGCGACGGACACGCCGGGATGCGCCGCCTTCAACTGCTCAAGCCCCGCAACGGCGGCAGGGTCCAGCCAGACCAAGACGTCCCGAAATCCTTGCTCGCGCTTGTTTTCTTTCCATCCCATGGGTATCTCCTTATATAAAGATTGCTCGGAGTACAAAAAAGGCCTTGGCGCACTCTTTATATAAGGACTCTCGCCTAAGTTTATATACAGGTCAAGCCCCCACGTTCCAAAAACTTGGTCAGGAGATTCCCGGCAGGAGGAGCGCTACATGGTGGTTCACTCTGCCCGGGGAACCGAGGACAACGCATGCGCCCTTCATGGGAAGCTATAAGCGGGGAGAGGAGGGCGGTCTGCCTGTTGGCTGGATAAGCCCTTTCCCGAAAGGGAATTGCCCTGGGAGGCCTGAAAACCAACCTGCCGTAAATGAAAGCTTCCTGGAGTTGTCTGTCGGATGGGCAACGAATCGTCTGGCCGGAAGCACACGGCGCAGGTCGTTCTCAGGCTTCTTCGCGAAGAAGACCTTGAACTCGTCCACCGGGAGCTTGACGTCATGGCGGCTACACTCGACGAATGGCGCGATGCGTTCCTCGACGGCTGGGAATTCAGGGTGAAGCCGCGAAATGTGACCGACTCCGGCAGGGAACGCCCTGAAATTCGGGAAGCGAGAAACTCTAGTCGCCGTCTAGAACAGCATGCCGCCGCCATGAACGGTTCCAGGTCGTTGGAAGCCTGGAAGCCAAGGGGACTAATTATGGCTAGCCTATGTCATTTTATTGCTATAATACTTATATAAGAAGCGTGTCCACGCTTTTCGAGGGCGTCACGACGCCGGCGCGCCCTTGAAAACATACCTCTGCTTTTCAAGAACAAAAACTGTCATTTCAGTTTATTATCTACAGAATACGAGTACGCTCGTTTCGTGGGCGCAATGCTAGCCGCCGATGAGCTGCATGGCCATCCTGGGCAGGCTGTTGACCTGGGAGAGCATGGCCACGGCTGACTGTGATAGTATCTGGCTCTTGACGAAGTCGGTCATCTCAGTGGGCACGTCCACGTCTGAAATCTGCGATTCGGCGGCTGGAGGTTTTCCCCCTGTATCTGCAGGTTGGAGACGGTGTTGCTCAGGCGGTTCTGGAGCGCGCCCAGGTTGGTCCGTATCTTGTCCTTGGACACGATGGCCTTATTGATGGTGTCCAGGGCCTTTTGGGCCAGCTCCTGGGTGAAGATGGAAGAGCCCGAGCTGCTGCCCGCGCCCAACGACGCCATGCCGCCGTAGGTGTCTACGGTCACGCCCGTGCTGGCGTAGGCCCATAGGGCCTTCTGGTTGCCGTTCTTGTCCGTTGCGAAGGCGTAGGTGCGGGAGCTGGAGCTGCCCGAGTATATTTCCGCAGTCTGAGTGGCGTCAAACTGGCTCTGCACGCTGGCGGGGACCGAGGACCACCACAACTCAGAGTTCAAGGCGCCGCTGCTGGAGGTGGTCAGGCCATACTTCGAGAGGAGAGGCTCCTTGGTGACGGCCGTGCCGGACAGGCCCAGGGCGCTGGCCGTGGCCGTGCCGATCTGTATGTAATAGTAGTCCTCGGCCGAGAGGTTGCCTGTTCCGAAGTGCACCTTCAGCTTGCCGGTGGAGACAAGGCCGGCTCCGCTGTGGGTTGCGCCGGAGAGGTTGCCGTTGAGCAGATGGATGCCGTTGAAATCCGTGGAGTTGGCGATTCGGGTGATTTCCGAGGCCATGGCCTGGTATTCGGAGTCGATGATCAGGCGCTGGTCCGAGGTGTACGTGCCCGTGGAGGCCTGGGTGGCCAGCTCCTTCATGCGGATGAGCTTCTCGTCGATGACGCCGAGGGCCCCGTCCGCAGTCTGGATCAGGGAAATGGCGTCGTTGGCGTTGCGGATGCCCTGGTTGAGAGAAGAGATGTCCGAACGCATCAGCGCCCGCACGGCCAAGCCCGCCGCGTCGTCCGAGGAGGAGCTCACCCGACGCCCCGAGGAGAGGCGGCGGGTGGAGACGGCAAGCTGCCCGTACGATTCGGACAGAAGGTTGGGCGTTATCTTTAGGATTCATTATTGGTTCGGTTTACGTATAGGCAGGGCGGATGCAATGCCGCCTGTCTGGCGGTGGATATCTCAATAGAAGACGATTCGAACCCCCTGGCGCGTCAGGTCGCATGAATAGGGGCGCGGCTTCGGGTGTTGTCCGGCTGTCAACGGATCAAAAAGGAGGAAGCCGGACTATCGCTAGCCCGGCTTCTCAATATTTTCGCGGTTTTTCGGACCGCTTTGAATCGTGATGTGGCGGAGAGGGTGGGATTCGAACCCACGTACGGGCTATTAACCCGTAACCCGATTTCGAGTCGGGCCCGTTACGGCCACTTCGGTACCTCTCCGCGCCAAGTAAGGAAGAGTCTCCATAGTGAAAACACGCCCGTTTGGCAAGTTCTTTGCGCGGTCGGGCCAACGTCCCTGCCGGCCGCCACGCCTGGCGACTTGGACGCGACACGACGCCATGGCCGCAAGAACCGACTGCAAAACGGCTCGTGGGGAACCGAAAAACGGCTACCGACCGGCCTTGTCCTTTCTTCGGGCCGCGAAGAAGCGGCTCAGCGTCGCCCCGCACTCCTGGGCCAGCACGCCTTCCAGCACCGGAAAGCGGTGATTGAGAAAGGGCAGGGCGGTTCCCTCAAGATTCGAGACCACAGCCCCGGCCTTTCTATCGCGCGCTCCGAACACCAGGGCGCCGATACGGGCGTGGACCATGGCCCCCAGGCACATGAGGCAGGGCTCCAGCGTCACAACCAGAATCGTCCCGCCCAGGCGGTAGTTACCAAGCTCTCTGGCTCCCCGGCGCAACGCCAGCACCTCGGCATGGGCCGTGGGGTCGCACTCGCTCAAGGGAGCATTGTGCGCCGTGGCCAACACCCGGCCGCTCGCGGCCTCCAGAAGAGCCGCGCCAACCGGAGCCTCGCCCGTCAGCGTGGCCTTGCGCGCTTCGCCCAAGGCCACGTCCATGACCTGTCGCCAGGACGAAAACCCCGGCGGCGGCCGGTCCGGACAAAGCGTCAGAGCGGGGCAGGAGGGCATGGGGTCTCCGTTGGAAGAGAAGATGATGATAAAGAGAAAGAGAAGAGAAGACGCCTCCGGCGGCCAGGGGCGCCGCCCCTGAACCCCGCTGGGGGCGAAGCTCGCCCCCAGGCCCCCGAGACTGGCGGCGTCGCTTTTGGGCCGGCCAAAGCCCGACCCAAAAGCGACGCCGCCGACATGCAAACGTCAGACGTCAGGATCACCCACGCGTCTTCAAGCTTGGCGCAGACGAAGACCAGCCGCCACGCACCCGGGGATTCCAAAGGGGGTCACCCCCTTTGGCCGCCGGAGGCGTTTCTTGCCCCCCACGCGCCGACGCATACAATCATGGTATGCGCCCGGCCGACTCCTCCGCGCAACGCGTTTACGCGCCGGCCTTCAAATACCGGACTCCGTTTTCCAGGATGGCGATACCCAGGGGCGAAGTGTTCTCTCCCCGGCTCCAGCCCGGATGGTTGGAGGGATGGTTGAAGGCCTCCGGGTGGGGCATAAGCCCCAGGATGCGCCCGGTGGGATCGGTGAGCCCAGCGATGGCCAGAGGCGAACCGTTGGGATTGGCCGGATACGCCTGGGTGGGCTCGCCCGCCTCGTCGGCGTATTGCAGGGCGTACAGGTTGCCGGCCACTATTTCGTCCAGCACGGCCTGGTTTTCCGGAATGATCTTGCCCTCGCCGTGACGCACGGGCAGGTCGAGTCCGGAAAGGCCCCTGGTGAACACGCAGGGGCTTTGCCCGTTGACGCGCATGCGCACCCAACGGTCCTCGAACCGGCCGGAATCGTTGTTGGAAAGCGTGACCTGGCGTTCGAAGTAGCGTCCGCCCAGGGCGGGAAGAAGCCCCAGTTTGACAAGCAACTGGAAGCCGTTGCAAATGCCGAGGATCAGACCGCCCTCGTCGAAAAACGATCGCAACTGATCCAGCAGGGACTCGCCCGTGGCGGTGGCGGCGTATTTCCAGCGGATGGCCCCGGCCTGGCCCGCGCCCAGATCGTCGCCGTCGAGAAATCCGCCGGGAAAAATGAGAAAATTATAACCGGGGAGTTTGACCCTCCCGGCCGTGATATCGGAGAAAAAAACGATGTCCGTCTGGTCGGAACCGGCCAGATTCGCCGCATGGGCGGACTCCACTTCGCAGTTGGTGCCGTAGCCGGTGATGACCAGGGTCTTGACTTGGGCCATGAAGGGTCTCCATCGATTCTTGAAAAAATCGCCTCAAGCGCTTAGATGAACCCCTGGACAATACGTGCCCCTGGCCGCTTGGTCAACACGGCCGGGGTTTTCCTATTTTTTCAGCATACCACGCCCCAGGAGGGTAAGCCATGCGCACCAAGTTCATTTTCGTTACCGGAGGGGTGTTGTCCTCCCTGGGCAAGGGCCTCGCCGCGGCCTCCATCGGCGCGTTGCTCCAGGCCCGGGGCCTCAAGGTGACCATCCAGAAGCTCGACCCCTACATCAACGTCGACCCCGGCACCATGAATCCCTTTCAGCATGGCGAGGTGTACGTCACCGACGACGGGGCGGAAACCGACCTGGACCTCGGCCACTACGAACGCTTTCTCGGCGTGGTGATGAGCCAGAACAACAATTTCACCTCCGGGCGCATCTACAACACCGTCATCCAGAAAGAGCGCCGGGGCGATTACCTGGGCGGCACCGTGCAGGTGATTCCCCACATCACCGACGAAATCAAACGCTGCATCCTCGGCGTGGCCAAGGACGAAGACGTGGCCATCATCGAAATCGGCGGCACCGTGGGCGACATCGAAGGCCAACCGTTTCTGGAGGCCATCCGCCAATTGCGCAGCGAGCTGGGCAAGGACAACGTGCTCTACATCCACCTGACCCTGGTGCCGTACCTGCGCGTGGCCGGAGAGCTCAAGACCAAGCCCACCCAGCACAGCGTCAAGGAGCTGCGCTCCATCGGCATTCAGCCGGACATCATTCTCTGCCGCTCGGAAATCGAACTGGACTCCTCGATCAAGAGCAAGGTGGCCCTTTTTTGCAACGTGGACCCGGACGCCGTGTTCAGTTGCGTGGACGTGGGCAACATCTACGAACTGCCGCTCAAGCTCTATGCCGAGGGCGTGGACCAAAAAATCGCCATTCTCCTGCGCCTGCCCGCCAAAAACGCCCAGCTCGACAGTTGGAAGCAACTCGCCGTCAGCCTCACCGGCCCCAAGGGAGAAGTCTCCATAGGCATCGTGGGCAAGTACGTGGACCTCAAGGAAGCCTACAAAAGCCTGCACGAAGCCCTGGTGCACGGCGGGGCGGCCAACGAGTCGCGCGTGAGCCTGTCCTACGTCAATTCCGAGGAGGTCACCCCGGAAAACGTGGCCCAACGCCTGGCCGGGCTCGACGGCATCCTGGTGCCGGGCGGCTTCGGTTCGCGCGGCGTGGAAGGCAAGATCGCAGCCATAAACTACGCCCGGGTGAACAAGATTCCGTATTTCGGCATCTGCTTGGGCATGCAGTTGGCCTGTATCGAATACGCCCGCAACGTGCTCGGCCTGCCCGAAGCCAACTCCGAGGAATTCAACCGGCAGACGCCCGACCCGGTCATCTACCTCATGCGGGAGTGGTACGACTTCCGCACCAAGCAGATCGAACGCCGCGACCCCAACTGCGACAAGGGCGGCACCATGCGCCTGGGAGCCTACCCCTGCGTGTTGCGCCCCGGCACAAAGGCCATGGAAGCCTACGGCCAGGAACGCATCGAGGAACGCCATCGCCATCGCTTCGAATTCAACAAGGCCTATTTCGAGGTCTTCGAAAAGGGCGGCATGGTGTTTTCCGGCCTTTCGCCCGACGAGGCCCTGGTGGAGATCGTCGAACTGCCCGAACACCCCTGGTTTCTGGGCTGTCAGTTCCATCCCGAATTCAAGTCCAACCCCATGCGGCCCCACCCGCTGTTCCGCGAATTCATCAAGGCGGCCATCGCCAAACGCAAGGGACAATGAGGCGTCCGCTACGTCCCGGCGAAGTGACGGCCAGAGCGCTTCGCCGGGCCCGGTCGGTCAGATTGCTGGTGCTCGACGCGGACGGCGTGCTGACCAACAACGCCCTCTACGCGGGACTGGCCCCGGAAAACGACCTCAAACGCCTGGCCATTGAAGACGGCATGGGCGTAAAGCTGGCCCAGGCCGCGGACATTGAAGTGGCGGTGCTCTCTGGGCTGGGCAATCCCCAGGTGCGCCGACGCATGGAAGAACTTGGCGTCAAGGACTTTCAGGGCGGTCACCTGTCCAAGGCCCCACTTTTTCAAGCGATGCTTGAAGAACGTGGCCTCGCGCCGGAGCAGGCCGCCTTTATGGGCGACGACTGGCTGGACGCCTCGGCGTTGCGCCGGGCGGGATTGGCGCTCACCGTGGCCGGAGCGCAGCCCGAAATCTTGCGTTTGGCGCACTGGATGTCCGCCTGTCCCGGAGGCGCCGGGGCGGTGCGCCAGGCCATCCGGTTTCTGCTCATGGCCCAGGGAAAGCGCGACCCCCTGTGGCGGCGCTGGCTTGACGACTGACGCCGGCAAAAGAGCAAGAGAACAGGCGCGTTCAGCTCCCGGGAATGCCGCTGTCTTTCTGGCGTGTTGGGACTTTTTATTTCGTCCAACAGCCTGTGAATGCACGGCATGTCTTGCTACTTCGGCTTATTGATGGCATACTGTCCTTGTCGAGGCGACATTTCGGCATTTTTTTTGCTAGTCGAATTCCTTTTCTTGTGAAATTTCGACGAATTCGACACGACAACCGGGAGACATGACTCGAAATGGCTTTGGAGCTCAGACAGCAACTCAAGCTATCCCAACAGTTGGTCATGACGCCGCAGTTGCAGCAGGCCATCAAGCTGCTGCAGCTTTCCCGTCTGGAACTGGTGGAGACCGTCCAGCAGGAATTGCTGGAAAATCCGTTGCTTGAGGAATCGCTGATTGAGGACGAGCACCCGGAACCCACCATAGCCGAAGAGCTCAAGGCCCCGGAGTCCAACCGCGAAGAGGCCGAAATGCAGCGCGAGCTGCAAAAAACGGCCGAGTGGGACGACTACATCGGCGATTTCGCGTCCACCAGCCGCCAAGCCACCACCCGGGAATACGAAGCCCCGGAAGACGGCGTTTCCTTCGAGGCCAGACTCTCCGGGCGCACCTCGCTGGAAGGGCATCTCTCCTGGCAGATCAGCCTTTCGGCCCTAAACGAGCAGGAACGCCACATCGCCGAAACCATTGTCGGCAACCTGAACTCCACCGGCTACCTGCAGGCCAGCGCCGAGGAACTCGCCCAGGACACCGGAGCCTCCCCGGAAGAGGTGGAACGCGTGCTCAAGGTGGTGCAGCATTTCGATCCCGTGGGCGTGGCCAGCCGCACTCCGCGCGAATGCCTGCGGGTCCAGCTCGACTTTCTGGGCTACGAAGATCCCATTCTGCTCTCCCTGGTGGACGAACACCTCGAAGACCTGGAAAAGAAGCGCTACAAGGCCCTGGCCAAGAAGTTCAAGATCACCTTCGAAGACATCCGCGAGTATCTGGACATCATCGTGTCCCTCGACCCCATGCCCGGGGCGAGCTTCAGTTCCGCGGACCCGGTGTACGTCAGTCCCGACGCCTACGTGTACAAGTACGGCGAAGATTTCGTCATCGTTCTCAACGAAGACGGATTGCCCAAACTGCAACTTTCGCCGTATTATATGGAAGATGTCAGCCGTTGCGGGCAGGGCAAGGACAAGGACTACCTGCAAGACAAGATGCGCTCGGCCATGTGGCTCATGAAGAGCCTGTACCAGCGCCAACGCACGCTCTTCAAGGTGCTGGAGAGCATAGTGAAATTTCAGCGGGAATTCTTCGAACACGGAGTGAGCAAGCTGCGCCCGCTCATTCTCAAGGACGTGGCCGAGGACATCGGCATGCACGAGTCCACGGTCAGCCGCATCACCACGAGCAAGTACGTGGCCACTCCGCACGGAATCTACGAACTCAAGTTCTTTTTCAATTCGGCGCTCGGTCTGGACGACGGAACAAGCGTGGGCTCCGAGTCGGTCAAGGCTCTCATCAAGCAGCTCATCGGCGCGGAAGACCCCAAAAAGCCCATCAGCGACGAACAGATCGCCGACATCCTCAAGGAAAAGCTGCAGGTGAACATCGCCCGCCGCACCGTGGCCAAATACCGCATGGCCATGGGGATCGAGTCGTCATCCAAGCGCAAGGCCGTCTTGTAAACGCCGCGTCGCGCGGCATTATTCCGGAGGTTTCCCATGAACATCGCTTTCAACTTCAAGAATTTCGAGCCGTCTCCGGGTCTACGTGACTATGCGCTCAAGCGCTTCGAGAAACTTCCGAAATACATCAGCAATTCCGACCACGCCGAAGTGGTCGTCACCTTGCAGGTGGAAAAGACCCGCCAGATCGTGGACGTAGTGATCAGCGCCGACTTCCTGCACATTTCGGCCCATGAGGAATCGGAGGACATGTACTCCACCATCGACCTCATCACCGACAAGCTCGAAGCCCAGATTCGCAAGTTCCGCGACAAAATGAAGGACCGCCGCAAGGCCGCGGCCGGCGTCCGCCTGGACGTGGTTTCCATCACCGAAACCCCTGAAGGGCGCACCCACGCCATCGTGGAGTCGGACAACTTCTCGCCCAAGCCCATGCCCGTTGAAGAGGCCGCTGAACAGCTTGGGGTGGTGAAGGAGGGCTTTTTGGTGTTCATCAACGCCGAGACGGACCGCGTGAACGTGATCCACAGGATGAAAAATGGCGATTACGGCCTGATCGACCCTGGGGTGGTCGTCTAGATGCGCCTGGCGGACTACCTTCGCCAGGAATTCGTCCTGGACGATCTCAAGGCGCAAAACAAGGAAGACGTGCTGGCCGAGCTGGTGGCGCCGTTGGGCGCGCACTGGCCCGACCTGGATTTGGCCAAGGCCAAGCGCGTCCTGCTCGACCGTGAGAACCTGGGCACGACCGGCATCGGCGACGGCGTGGCCATTCCCCACGGCAAGCTCGAAGCCCTGAGCGAGATCGTCATTGTCGTGGGCCGAAGCCTTGGAGGCGTGGACTTCGAGGCCCTGGACCACAAACCCTGTCGCATATTTTTTCTGGTGCTGGCCCCGGAACACGTGGCCGGGCAGCACTTGCGGATTCTGGCCCAGATTTCGCGCCTGTTGTCGGATGAAAGTTTCAGGCGCGGCTTTCTGGAGGCCCCGGACAGGCAGTCCCTGTGGGAGCTTCTTTCCAGCCATGCCTGAGGGGTTCCAGGCTTGAGACGGTCACACAACTATCCAATTCCCCGCCAGGACCAACCTGGCGGGGAATTGTCATGAGAGGGGAGGGGAGATGAGCGACTCGGGCGCGCATCCGCCGGTGGTCATTATCACCGGCCTCTCGGGTTCCGGGAAATCGACGGCCATCAACGTCTTCGAAGACCTGGGCTACTTCTGTGTGGACGGGCTGCCGGCCAGCCTCATGCCCAAGCTGATCAGCCTGTTCAAAGGGCAGGGGGCCAATCGGTACAGAGGCCTGGCCCTGGGCATGGACCTGCGCCAGATAGACTTCACCACCGACTGGCGGGACGTGCTCAACGAATTGGAGCGGGCCGGGGTGCATGTGCAAATCGTGTTCGTGGACGCCTCCACAGCGGAAATCACCCGCCGCTACGCCACCACCCGCCGTCCGCATCCCTTCGAGGCGGAAGGGTATGGCCTGGGGGAGGCCATCGAGGAAGAACGCCGCCGCATGGCCCCGTTGCACGCCCTGGCCGATCTGGTGATGGACACGACGGACTTTTCCGTGCACGATTTGCGTCGGCACCTTCAGGAAAAATGGCGCTTTCTGGAAGGCCAAGCCCGGGCCATGCGGGTGCATATCATGAGCTTCGGCTTCAAGTACGGCCTGCCCAGCGAATCGGACCTGCTGTTCGATCTGCGTTTTCTGCCCAACCCCTATTTCGTCGAGGCATTGCGTCCGTTTTCGGGTCTGGACAAAGCCATTGTGGATTACGTGCTGGCAAAGTCGCCCGGAAAAGAATTTCTGGTAAAATTCAAAACCTTTCTGCTCGATTTGCTGCCCCTTTACGAAGCGGAGGGACGCTACCGGCTGACCATATCGCTCGGTTGCACCGGCGGACGACACCGTTCCGTGGCCGTGGCCGAAGCGGTCTTTGACACGATCCGCCAGGCAGGGTACACGGTTTCGTTGGAACACAGGCATATCGAAAAAGGCTGACATTTCAAGGATGAATACCCATTCCTCAGCAACACCCGTCGGTGTGGTCATCGTCACGCATACCGATTATGGGGCGCGTCTGCTCAAGGCCGCGGAGTTCATCATCGGTCCTCAGCAGAACTGCGAAGCCGTTAGCGTCGACGTCACCCACGAAGTGAATCAAACCGTGGAAACCCTGCGCCAGTCCATCGACCAGACCGACCAGGGTGCGGGCGTCATCATCTGCACGGACATGTTCGGCGGCACACCCACCAACATTTCTCTTTCCCTGCTGGGCTCGCGCACCATCGAGGTGGTGACCGGGGTCAACCTGCCCATGCTCATCAAAATTCTCACCGCGCGCAGCAAACCCCTGGAGCAGTTGGCCGCCGACGCCAAAACCGCCGGCGTTCAAGGCATTGTGGTTGCCGGCGAAGTGTTGCGCAAAAAAGTTTCCGGAGAATAAACCGTGTTCTGGGTGCGCATAGACAACAGGCTCGTCCACGGACAAATCATCGAGGCGTGGCTGCCTTTCACCCATGCGCGGTCCATCGTGGTGGCCAATGACGATCTGGCGGCCGACGTGCTCCGTCAGCAGATCGTTTCCATCGCCATCCCGCTGGGAGTGGAAATTGTCTTTCTGGAAGTTGACGCCGTGGGAACCCACTTGGCCGACAACAAGTTGCAGGGGGCCGACGTGCTGGTGCTTTTCGCGTCCTGCCCGGACGCCAAACGAGCCTATGACCACGGCATGCTGTTCACCTGCCTGAACCTCGGCAACATCCATTATTCTCCCGGCAAAAAACAGATCTGCCAACACATCGCCCTCAGCAAGGAAGACGAGGGCTGCCTGGAATTTTTTCACCACAAGGGCGTTCAACTCGATTTTCGCTGCATCCCCAGTGATCCGGTAAGCCTGAGCTACTGATCCGGCAGGAACCGAAAACCCTTTCCGCGCCCATTCTCCGGAAACGTCCGGAATTCCTTTCCCACGCCTTTTTCCCACCCCGACGAACTTCCGGCTGGAAAAGGCGTCCCAAACGCATCCTGAGCCATTCTCGACGACAGGCTTTTCGGGTCACCCCGGCTTGTCTGAAAACCGACGAGCGGGAGGCGTGCCCGATACTGCGCGGCATCGCCACAGCAGGAGCCCCAAGGCGAATGCATGCGCCTGGCACGCAAGACCGGGGCGTTCGGCCACAACGCGACCCCTGATGCGTATCAACAGCCATTCCTCAGTTCGCACCATTTCAAATCCTCACTTGAACGAGCTGTGACTCCGCCGAATCCTCGTAAGTTCTTTTCGTCGTCGCAGAGGCGAGCGCGAAATCTGTCTTTTGTGTCTGCGGAAGATGTTGCCAGGAACACATTGAAACTGTTGACTTTCCCCACTCTTCCAGACATTTTTTATTTGTCTCATAATGTAAATTATGTAAACTTTAAGAAATTCACCCAACCTTGAAACGGGTCACCACGCGGGCTCGACACGGCCTGGCTCTCTCTTCTTCGCTTGCAGGCATTCTCGGGAAAAGGATCCGTGTTGTGGACCTGGCCGGCGCTCCGACGGGTTTGTTGTTGCCGCCGGGGATACCCAAACACCTCCGGATTCAGGCCCATCGTTTCCCACAGCGCCATGCGACGCGGCACTATGGCTTCAGGGCTTGAACATCGGAAGTATCTATTTGACCTGGGGCCTCCCAGGCGTGAAACATTTTGCACTTCGGCCCGGGACCACCGGAATTCGCATTCGATCGGTGCTTCTCGTCATGAGCCACTTGTCGCGACCTTGGCCGACCCAAAGGAGCTTTTATGACCACTTCCGTCACCACAGTGGACTGCCTGGGCATGACCTGCCCACAGCCCCTTATGGAGTGCAACAAGATCCTTTCCCAGGGGACGCCGCAGAACATGCGTGTTTTGGTCAGCGACCAGGCCGCCCTGGAAAACGTCACCCGCTTTCTCACATCGAGCGGCTATTCGGTCACGTCCAGCGGGCAGGCCGATCGCTGGACTATCGAGGCCGCACTGACCGACCCGCAGGCGCGCTCGGCCAAACCCGAGGACTTTCCCTGCCCCTTGCCGAACTCCGGGCCTCGCTCCGGGGAAAAGGTCGTGGTTTTTCTCTCGTCGGAATTTCTGGGCAAAGGCGACGACATCCTGGGCGGCAAACTCATGGGGAATTTTCTCAAGACCTTGCCAGAATTGGGGGACGACCTGTTCCGCCTCATCATGGTCAACGGCTCGGTTCGGCTCTCCACGGCCGAGCATCCCAATTTCCCGGCCGTCAAGGCCTTGGAAGACAGCGGCGTCACCGTGCTCGTCTGCGGAACCTGCTTGGAATTCTTCGGCCTTCTTTCCAGCAGAGCCGTGGGTCAGACCACCAACATGCTCGACGTGGTGACCAGCTTGCAATTGGCGTCCAAAGTGATAACCCTCTAGCCGCCTGCTGATCCATCCCGCCGGCCTCGGCGTTTTTCGAAAGTCCTCCAGCATGCGACCACGCTTCGGGGGACTTTCGTTTTGTGTCTCGTCAACGACCATGCAGCACAGGCCGCAACAATCGACCTGGCCGACTCCCCCACTATGCCCCCAAAAAAAGAAAAGAAAACAACAACGCCATCCCCTGCCCGCCCGACTCGCCCCGGAGTCGTTCGTCTGAACAAGGCCCTGGCCCAGGCCGGAGTGTGCTCGCGCCGCGCAGCGGATGAACTCATCCGCAACGGTCGGGTGACCGTCAACGGTCGCCCTCCCGAAGGCATGGGGCAAAACGTCGATCCGGTCCGGGACGACATCCGTCTGGACGGCGCGCCCATCCGCACGCCCGGGACCGCCGCGCCGGCCTATTTTCTCCTGCACAAACCCGTGGAAGTGGTGAGCACGGCTAGCGATCCTGACGGCCGCCGCACCGTTCTCGATCTGGTGCGCCCGTACGCCGGCGGGGCCAGACTCTTTCCGGTGGGACGGCTGGACTATTTTTCGGAAGGGCTGCTCCTGCTGACCAGCGACGGGGAACTGGCCAACCGCATGACGCATCCGCGCTGGCACATGGCCAAGGTCTACCGCTTGACGGTGCGTGGCCCTGTTCCCGAACAGGCCTTGGCCACCATGCGCGCGGGCATGACCCTTTCCGAGGGCGAAACGCTGGCACCGGTCACGGCGCGGGTGATCGGGCACTCGCCCAGGGGAGATTCCGTGATCGAGTTGGAACTGCGCCAGGGCGTGAACCGGCAGATACGGCGCATGTGCCGGGACCTGCACCTGACCGTGCTCCGACTGGTGCGGGTGGCGCAAGGACCGCTGGTGCTGGGCGACCTGCCCCCCGGAGCCTGCCGCCCCCTTGTCCAGCGGGAAATCGAGGCCCTGCGCTCCGCCGCCGGACTTCCCTGAGCGTTCTCCGCCTCTCCCTGCAAAGCCCGGCCTTGAAGAAAAACACCCTCCCCAAGGCCGATCCGGCCCTGGCCGCAAAACTCCGCGCTATTTCGTCAGGATTCGCCCCTGAGTGGCGCCGGTGTTGTCAAAGGTCTGGTAATCCTTGGGCGGGGTGTACACGAAGAGGTCTTTGGACAGGACGGGATTCATCTTGATGTTTTTCAGGGTCACATCGTTGACGTTGCCGTAGAAATCCTCGATGGCCGCCCGGGTGATGGTGTATGTCTTGGTGTCCACGTCGATATGGGCCAGCACCATTCCCGGCTCGGCTTCACGGGGAGTGAGTTTGAGTCGCGTTTCTCCCGCCGGGGCGTCGGGTTCTTCCTCTATGGTGAAATCGTCAGCAATGTTGCCCGCCCCGGAAAGAAAACGCAGCATGGTCTTGGAGCCCAGCACTTCTTCCACGCCGTAGCGATAGGCCGTGCGTTCCTCATCGAAAACGTTCCACACGCCATCCTTGCCCACCACCAGCAGTTCCTTTTCAGGCTTGCGCGTCTCCCAGCGAATAAGATTGGGTTGGGCGTAGGCCAAGTGGCCGGTGCGAATTTCCTGGTCCTTGCTGGTGGCGTTCTTGAGCACCTGGGTAAAGTCTGCGGTGAAGGATTTCACGGACTTGTAGTGGCTCTGCACCTTGTCCGCCAGGGTGTCCACGTCGGCGGCGACCACGGTCGCCGCCCGGGCCAGACACACGGCGAGCACCAGCATCCAGGCAAGAACGGTTTGAACTTTCATGAAAACCCCTTTCGGGTTTGAGTGAGCCGCGCACGCGGCGGCCGGTTACGCGTGGACCGGTCCCTGATCCAAGCGCGAGGGTCAGGCCATGGCCGCCAGGGCCTCGTCCAGGCCGAAAAACACCACCCCGGACTTGGCTATGGCGTAGGTCACCACGGCGATGCCTTGTCGGTGCATGGCCTGCGTAAAAAACGGACCGGCCTTGGCGGGCAGCACCAGACATCTTCCTCCCTCCGGCTTCTGCCGCGAAAGCACCAACCGCCCCGCTCCCACAAACAAACTCTGCGGAGCGATGTCGGCGAGCACCTCAAAAAGCATCTCGGGGCGTCCATCTTCGGGGGTCAGATTCAGGGAGCACGAGGACGGCCGGGACAAACGCCCTCCTCCAGCCGTCACTTGGCGTTTGGCCAGTTGCTCGTCCAGGGCGGCGAGGACCATGTCCACCAGGGGGGGATGCCGCCCCTCGCACAAGGCGTTCGATTCCCCGGGCAGGGAGTTCAACAGGCCGCTCGCCCGCCAGGCTCGAAATTCGTACAGGCAGCGTACGTATTTAAAAACATTGAGCGAGGCGTTTGCGTCGTTGACACTGGTGATAAGCAGCATGTCGCGTTTTTTGCCGCCAGGCCTGGAGAGGCTGGCCTGCACGAGGTCGTATTCGTGCATGGCTAGAAATCGTTTGAATTCCAACGGGCTGCCAGCCTGGGCCTCTCCCACGGCCAACACCACGTCCGCCCCGTATCGCACCAACGCCCCCGAGGCGCTGGCCGGAGGCTGGCTCCAGGCCACATCCACGCGGCAGACGGGCTTGGGCCGGACAAACACCTTCGGGTCTTCCAGGCCGAGCGTCATTTGAAACCGGGCCACCGTGGCCCCGAACCGGACCCAGAACCCCAACCGCGAGTTCCACAGGTAGTCCCGCTGCCGTTCTCCGCTTCGTCCCATTCGTTCACCGGCTCGGCGCAGGCTGGCGGTCAGACTGGCCAAATGCCGTTTTATCTGTAGAGGATCACTCAGAATTTCCATGAAACACCCCGATCTGGGCTGCTTGGCGCTGGCGTGCGCCTCGTTTCAGTACGAAAATATGCGCCTCTCTGCTCCGTTGTCGTTACATAGGCTCTCGGTCGGGAAAATCAAGCCGCTCTACTCCTTTCCTCGCAACACGACCCGGGGCTTGCTGCCGTCGGCCGGTCCGAGAAGGCCTTCGCGCTCCATCTGCTCGATGAAGCGGGCCGCCCGGTTGAAACCGATGCGAAAACGACGTTGGATAAGCGAAATGGACGCCTTGCCCTGATCCATGACGAACTCCAAGGCCTGGGGATAGACTGGATCGGAAAGAGCCCCTCCCCCGCCGCCGAAGTCGTCGTCTGGCGGACCGTCCTGGCCGTGGGCGTCGTCCTTCCAGCTGGTCAGGTCGATCATGTACTCGGGTTCCCGATGGGCTTTCCAGTACTCCACCACGCTTGCGGTCTCCTCGTCCGAGACGAAGGCCCCGTGCATGCGCATCATCTTGGCCCCGCTGGGTTTGAAAAGCATGTCGCCCCGGCCCAGCAAATGTTCGGCCCCCACGGTGTCCAAAATCGTGCGGGAATCGTGCTTGCTGGTGACCTGGAAGGCGATGCGGGTGGGGAAGTTGGCCTTGATGAGGCCGGTGACCACGTCCACGCTCGGACGCTGGGTGGCCAGCACCATGTGAATGCCGGCGGCCCGGGCCAACTGGGCCAGACGGACGATGTTGATCTCCACTTCCTTGCCGGCCGTCATCATGAGGTCGGCCAACTCGTCGATGATGAGCACCAGATAGGGCATGGGTTCCAGCACCACCTCATCGGGGGCCGGGCGGGCGCCGGTTTTGGCGACCTTTTCGTTGTATCCGTCGATGTTGCGCACCCCGACCTGGGCCATAAGCTCGTAGCGTCGATCCATCTCGGCCACGCACCAGTCCAGGGCGGACTTGGCCAGGGCCATGTCCGTCACCACGGGGTGCGCCAGATGCGGCAGTCCGGCGTAGGCGGCCAGTTCGATGCGCTTGGGATCGATGAGCAACAGGCGCACCTGGTCCGGCTGGGCCTTGTACAGAATGGAAAGCAGAATGCCGTTGATGCACACGCTCTTGCCGCTGCCCGTGGCCCCGGCCACCAGCAGGTGGGGCATGCGGGCCAGGTCGGCCACGAAGGGATGGCCCTGGATGTCCTTGCCCACGCACAGGGTGAGCCTGGACGTGGCCTTCTGAAAGGCGTCGGATTCCATGATGTCGCGCAGGTACACGGTCTGGCGCTTGGCATTGGGGATCTCGACACCCACGGTGTCCTTGCCCGGAAGGGGAGCCTCGATGCGCACGGCCAGGGCCTTCATGGCCAGGGAGATGTCGCCGGCAAGGCCGGCTATCCGGCTGATCTTCACCCCGGGCGCGGGCTTGACCTCGAACATGGTCACCACCGGCCCCGGGGCCACATGCTGCACTTGCCCCTGGATGCCGAAATCCTCCAGACAGGTGATGAGCCCTTTGGCCTGCCCCTGCAACACCTCCTGACTGGGACCCAGGGTCTGGTTGGGGACGGCCTCCAGCAGGTCGAGCGGCGGGATGGCTCCGGGGGCCTGAGCGGCCCTGGGCTGAGGTTTGGGCTTGGGCGGACGCGCCGGCCTGGGTTTTGCCGGCTGACTGGGTTCGGCCTGCGCCGGGGGGTCGTGGACTTCGGCCTGATGAAAGTCGGGAGTGTCGGGGGTGTCCGCTTCGTCTTCCCCGGTGGAGCTCGAACCGGGGCCGAAGAGAAATACCAGGAACTTTTCCAAGGCCAGGTCCAACACCTCGCGCAGGCGTCCCCAGACCTTGACCAGGAGGTTGCGCACCCTTTCGGCCAGGCCGTTGAAGCTCATGCCCGAGACCAGACGAAACGAGATGATGGCCAGAAAGGTGACCAGCAAATAGGTGCCCACCGGGCTGAAGAAGCGCTTGCCCAGGCCGTAGAGGGCCTGGCCGGTCAGGCCGCCGCCGTTGACGGTCCCGATGTGCAAAAAGCCCGAGCCCGGCCAGTCGGAGCCGAGCACGACCAGGGTCGAAAGAAACAGGCCGAACAGTCCGGCCCAATGCCGACGCGAGATGCCGAGCAGAGGAAAGAGCCGGCGCAATCCCGCATAGGTCAAAAGCGCCGGCACGAAATAGGACGCCAGGCCGAAAAGGTTGGAGAGAATGCCCGCGCAATTTTCCCCGACGATTCCGGTCAGGTTGCTTTGCGGGCTCTTGCGATCGAACGAGTACAAGGCCAGGACAAAAAAACAGGCCAGGCACAAAAGGACAAGCCCGATAAGCTCTTCGAGTATTTTTTTCCGCTCGGTGATCTGTTCGTCCCCCACTGTGCGCTCCTGGCGAAAAAGGGCCGTGAAGCCCCGGCTTCACGGCCCTTTTCTCGGCCGCGAGCGGCCTGTTGCATGTTTGAATCGGTCCGCTTCAGGGGGTCGCTCCCGGAGGCGGCGCGCTCTTGCGCCGCACGGCGACCCGTGACGAACGGGAGTCCGCCGACCTCGAATCGACAGCGGGACGTATCCGGCGGAAAGATTCCGCCGGACGGCTAAACCCGGCTGATGTATTCCCCGCTGCGGGTGTCCACCTTGATCTTTTCGCCCTCGTTGACGAAAAGCGGTACGTTGACCGAAATGCCAGTGCTCAGGGTGGCCGGTTTGGTGGCGCCGCTCACGGTGTCGCCCTTGACGCCGGGTTCGGTGCGGGTCACCTCCAGCACGACCGACGCGGGCAAGTCCATGTCCAACGCCTTGCCGCGGTACATGAGCATGGTCAGCTCCATGCCGTCGGTGAGAAAGCCGCCCTTCTTGCCCATTTGCTCGTCGTCCACGCTCAGCTGTTCGTAGGTGGTCATGTCCATGAACACGTAGCCCGTGCCGTCCTTATAGAGGTACTGCATTTCGCGGGTTTCCATGTCCGGTTTTCCCATCTTCTCGCCCGCGCGAAAGGTGTTTTCCACCACCCGGCCGTTGAGCATGTTCTTGAGCTTGGTCCTGACGAAGGCCCCGCCTTTTCCGGGCTTCACGTGCTGGAAATCCACGATTTCATAGGGGGTTCCTTCCAGCTCGATCTTGAGGCCGCGACGGAAATCGGTGGTGGAAAGCATTGATTCTCCTTACGATCACGAATTCTTTTCCCGCCAGCCCCGCCACAGGGCGGCGACGGCCAGGGCATAGCTCATCATGCCGAAGCCTGCAATCACCCCGACGCAGTTCTTGCCCATGAGGCTTTGCTGGCGTAGAGGCTGGTCCGAACGGGCCAGGACGTTGGAAAGATGCACTTCCGCACAGGGAACGCCGATCCAGGCCAGGCAGTCGGCCAGGGCCAGGCTGGTGTGGGTGTAGGCTCCGGCGTTGAAGGCCACGCCGTCCAGGTTGTCCGCCCTGGCTTGCTCCAGCCGGTCGATGAGCTGGCCTTCCCCGTTGGCCTGAAAATAATCGAGTTCGATTTCGCCCGCGCCGGCGCCGATCAGCCCTTCGAGCAGCCCCGGCAAGGCGTCCATGCCCTGCGAGCCGTAGATCTCCGGTTGCCTGGCCCCCAGGTGACCCAGGTTCGGGCCATTGAGCACGAGAATGCGGCATTTCGTCATAGGGAATACAATCCTTGATGTTTGTCTTGCGCCGAAAACCGGCGCGTTGTCCAACCAGCCCAAGCGAGGCCGGCGCCCATGCAAAAGACCCTGATCCTGGAAAAGACCATCTACACCCTGGGGGACCTCACCCTGCCCGACGCCCCGCAACTGGCCGTGGCCGGACGGTCCAACGTGGGCAAATCCTCGCTCATCAACCGTCTGGCCGGGCGCAAGAAGCTGGCCAAGATCAGCTCCACCCCCGGAAAGACCCAAAGTGTCAACCTCTACCGGGTGGAGCCGGGAAGCTACTTCCTGGTGGACCTGCCCGGCTACGGCTACGCCAGGCGTTCCAAGGCCGAACGGGACAAATGGGCCCAGCTTATCGAACGCTACCTCACCACCACGGCGCAACTTCGGGCCGTGGCCGTGCTCTTAGACTGTCGCCTGCCTCCCCAGGCCAGCGACCTGGACATGGTGTCCTACCTGGGCGCGCTCAACCGACAAGTCCTGGGCGTGCTCACCAAGGCCGACAAGTGCTCAAAACGCGATCAGCAGGCCCGCAAGGCCCAATGGACCGGCCTCCTGGGCGGACGTCCCCCGGTGCTCTTCTCGTCGGTCACGGGCATGGGACAGGAAGAACTCTGGAGCCGCGTGGACGCCCTGCTCGGCCAGGACGAGCAAAGCGCCGAGGAGGAAGCGCCCTGACGAACGACTGCCGCGTCCTTGAAAAACATGTATATGTTTTTCAAGGAGAAAAATAAGAATTTCAGTTTGTTCTCCACAAAACAAGTCCACGCTTATTTCGTGGACGCCACACTAGCGCGCGGTTTCCTGAGACTCGGAGAGAAACATCGACTTGAGGAATTCCTGGTCCCGCGGGCTCAAGTTGAAATGCATGCCCGCCTCGTCCAAAAGCGCGAGGAGGGGTTTTTCCTGGCAACGATGCTCGTCCATCCAGGCCAGGGCCTTTCGGACCAATTCGGAGTGTTCCACCACCGTCGTCATGGTGCGCCTCGCATTTTCCGCCAAGACGGCGGATATCATGGGATTTTTCTGCGACTCGAAGCTTGGCGAAACGGATGCGGCCCAGGGGCGGCTTCCCTTTCCTGACCAGGCAAATTTTTGCGATTATAGCCCACCCTTCTCCCTCTTGCAACATACCTGCGAATCGCGTAGCGCCCCCTTGTCCTCTCAAGAACAACGCAAAGGAAGCGTTCCTTATGGATCCATGGACCACTACCGTCATCATGGGCATCGTGGAAGGAGTCACCGAGTTCCTGCCGGTTTCCTCCACGGGCCACCTCATCATCATGGGCAAATTGTTGGGCATGGAAGGGGCCAAAGCCTCCTCCTATGACGTAATCATCCAACTGGGAGCCATCCTGGCCGTTGCGGTCATGTACCGGGAACGGTTCCTCGGGCTGTTCTTTCCCAAGGCCAGGGAGCGGTTCTCGGGCGTGCGCGGACTCACCCTGCTCTTTCTCACCTGTCTGCCCGCCTCCCTGTTGGGCCTGTTCGCCAGACACGCCATCAAGGAGCACCTCTTCGCCCCGCTGCCCGTGGCCCTTTCGCTCGCGGCCGGATCGCTGCTCATCTTTCTCGTGGAGGCCAGACGCCGGGTCAGGACCAAATACTACGACCTGGACGACGTCTCTCCGGCCTTGGCCCTGGGCGTGGGGCTGTTTCAATGCCTGTCGCTTTGGCCGGGATTTTCCCGCTCCGCCTCCACCATCTTGGGGGCCATGATCCTGGGCGCCAGACGCAAGCTGGCGGCGGAATATTCGTTCATCGCCGCCGTGCCCATCATGATCGCCGCCACGGGCTACGAACTCTACAAGAGCTGGGGCGACTTCACCCCGGACGACCTCAAGTTCCTGGCCGTCGGCTTTGTTGTGGCCTTCTTTTCGGCCTGGTTGGCCGTCAAATGGTTCATCGCGCTCCTGACCCGAATCACGCTTCGGCCCTTCGCCGTGTACCGGCTGCTGCTGGCCGCGGTGGTGGCCTGGTACTTTTGGCCGGCCTGAGCCGTGAACGTTGTTTGGGCCGGAGTAAAAAAAACACTTGCCAAGCAGAGGGAGAGCGGGTATCAAGCCGCTCTTGCCGACACGGCAAAAAGAACGTGGCGAGGTAGCTCAGTCGGTTAGAGCATGCGGCTCATATCCGCAGTGTCGGGGGTTCAATTCCCTCCCTCGCTACCAAGAAAATCAGGGGCTTAGGCAAAACCTAGGCCCTTTTTTCTTTTTTCCGGCATTCTTTTTCGAAAAAGGGGTCCACTCCGGGCCAAATCGCCCGGCGCAAAAGGCCTCCCCCCGGCCTTTTTTCATGCTTCTTCCCGCACGCGTTCCGCAAGGGGCCGGTCGTCGTACGCCCTATTCCGTGGAGGCTTTCTCTCCGTCTTCCGTCCGCGTCCGCACCCGGGCGAACAGTTCGTCGAAGCGCGCGGGGTCAAAGTTCCTGGCCGCGCGCAGCATCTCGTTGCGCACCCCGGCCTGGTCGAAGTCCGGGCGAAAGAACACCTGAGCGGTATGGCTTTGCGGATGAAAGCGGTAGAAGGTGAGCGGCTCGGCAAGACACCCCAATCGGGTGAACAGGCTGAGCTTGAGCCAAAGCAGCCAATCCTCGCACTGACAGGTCCGACCGTCCACGAACCCCCGAGCCCGCTTGAAGGCCTGACGTCTGAGCGCCACCGAGGAAAGGCACACCAGGTTGGACGCCAGCAACCAACGAAAGTGGTCCAGCTCGTCGAAGCCGGCGGCCAGACGGCTAAACGTCTGGAAGCTTGCGCTCCACATGGCCAGGCGCGACCTGGTGAATCCCCGATTGTCCGCCGCCCAGTCGGCGCTGGCCTCGTCGCAATGGACGCTTACGCCGGTGTGGCACAGTCCCAGTTCCGGGTTGTCGCGAAACGCGCGGACCTGCATTTCGATCTTGTCCGCGCGCCAATAGTCGTCGGCGTCCAGGAAGGCCAGGATATCCCCGGAGGACTTGTAGACCCCGAAATTGCGCGTGCGGCTCACGCCTCTATTTTCGGGGTTCGCATGCACCGCCACCCGACCGGGGTCCAGGCGTTGCAGCGCATATGCCGTCTGAAGGCTGTCGTCGGTGGAGGCGTCGTCCACGATGACCACCTCCAGGTCGCCGTACGTCTGGGCCAACGCGCTTTCCACGCACCGGGACAGGTAGCGGCCATGGTTGTACAAGGAAATGATGACGCTTACGTGGGGCAAGCTCAGCCCGCCTGTTGCAACGTCAGCGGCAACCGAATGATGAATTTGCTTCCCTGCCCGGGGCGGGATTCCACTTCCATCTGGCCGCCGTGATTGGCGGTGACGATGTAGTAGGTCACCGAAAGGCCGAGGCCCCTGCCCTCTCCGGGTTGGCGGGTGGTGAAGAACGGTTCAAAAATTTTGCGCTTGTGCGCCTTGTCGATACCGGGGCCGTTGTCGATGATTTCGACGCGCACGCAACCCGCTTCGCGCCGGGTTCGCAGGGTCAGGCGTGGGTCCGAGGTTTTCGCTTCGCACATGGCCTGGGCCGCGTTGCGCAGCAAATTGACGAACACTTGCTCCATCTCCCCGGCGTTCATGGGAGCGAGCGGCAAATGTTCGTCGTAGTCCCGTACGATGGTGATGCCGGGAAAATTGAACTTTTCCTTGAGATCGTAGTCGTTCAAGCACACGGACAGGGCTTTCTCCAGCGGAACATGCACGTCCTGGGCGCCGGGAGGCGAGGAACTCTTGCGGCTGAAGTCGAGCAGCGTGGCCACGATGGCGGCGGCGCGACGGCCCGCGTCGTCGATATTGTGCAGAAGTTCGGGAATTTCCCTGACCTCCATGTACTGAATGATGGCGTCCATGTTGCATCCCGCCTTGGCCGCGGCGGCTTTGTTGGCCAGCATATCCGGTTCCAGCCTGCGTCGCACCACCTGCACGCTTTGCAGAATGCCGCCAAGGGGATTGTTTATCTCATGGGCCAAGCCGGCGGCCAGTCCGCCCACGGACTCCAGCTTTTCGGTCTGAATGCAGATTTCTTCCATATGGAGACGTTCGGTGATGTCGACCACTATGGCCAACAGGTGGGCTTTCCCGCTCACGTCGATGCGGGTGAAAGTGTAGTTGAGGGAAGCGGTCTGCGACGTGGACCGGATGTCCACCTGGCGGCTTTTTCCGGCCTCCAAGGACTGCTCGAGGGCTTCAAGCAGGAGGGGATGTTCCTTCCAGGCCGGCAGGCCCCGGAAGTCCACCGTGGAATTTTTGTCGCAGACCACGCCGGTCAAGGCGGTGAAGGGCTGATTGGACAGGACGCAACGCCCCGTGTCCACCTCGAACACCGCCACTCCCACCGGGGCGTGGGACAAGATGGCCCTGTTGAAGGCCAGGGCGCGACGCAAGGCGTCCTCGTTAAGCTTGCGATCGGTAATGTCCTGGAACATGGTGGCGAACTGTCCGGTCTTGGGCGAAAAGATGGACATGCTGAAGTACTTGTTCAAGTGTTCGTTGAACACGTCCATCTGGGCGGGCTCCCCCTGCTGCGCCACACGAACGAACACGTCGAAGAGAATGGGCAAGCCGCGTCCCGAGGCGAACAACCTGCTGCCTAGCGCCCCCACCGCGCTTTTTCGGGAAATGCCCAATAGGGCTTCGCAGCGGGGGTTCACGTCGAGCACGCGAAAATCCCGCGGCTTGCTTTCATCATCGTAAACGAGCTCCTGCACGCACACGCCTTCGTTCGTGGCTTCGAACAGGGTGCGGTATTTACGCTCGCTTTCTTTCAGGGTGTTTTCGTAAAGCACGTGCGCGGTGTTGTCCTGCACGATGGAATTGATGTGGGTGACCCAGCCTTTCTCGTCGTAATGCAGGTTCGCGTTCCAGGTTAGGTGGCGCACTTGCCCGTCCGTGCCCACCAGGCGGTTGTCCAGCGTGGCCTTGACCCGTTTGGCGGCGATCCATTCCCGAAGGGCCTGCTTGGTGGCCGGCACGTCGTCGGGATGGATGAAATCGTACAGGGGCTGTCCGACGCAAGCCTCCTGGCTGAGGCCGAAGCTTTTCGCCGCCACCTTGTTCGCGTAGCGCAACCGCCCCTTGGCGTCCACGCGGATCAGCAGGTTGTCCGTGTCCTCCACGAATTCTCGAAAGTGGGATTCGCTCCGGCGCAGAGCCGCCTCGATCTCGATGCGCTTGCGCATCTCCTGGCGTAGCCGTCGGTTCATGACAATGAGCGCCACCATGGCCGCCAGGGCCAGGGCGGGCATGACGACCGTGACCAGAAGTCCCAGCGGGGAATGGGTGGATGTCCATCCCGTCCCCACGGTCTGGCTCAGAGACTGCTGCGCCAGGCAGGGCGACGCAAGGGTCAACAGAGCGAGCCAACCGCAAAGACCGGCCACAAAGCCCGCGACCCACCTGGGGGGGTGCTGGGGTCTGGTCTTGAGTCGCATGGAAAGGGCGCTCCTTTGCTTATCCAACTTAGTATATACTTTTAGCGAAAAGATGCAATATCCAGGTGAACATTCCCGTCTAGGAATTGGGCCTCGACACATGGAACGCTTCATGCGACAGAGGCGCAATTCCCGTGGAAGAGGCGAGCGACATGAGCAAAGATCTTCTTGTCAAGGCCGGCTCGAACGAGTTGGAAATCATCGAATTCTTCATTTTCGAACAAACCGGCGAAAGCACCCCGGCTTCTCACTATTTCGGGGTGAACGTGGCAAAAGTTCTGGAGATTATTGAAAGCCCAGCCAAAACCCCGGCCGAATCCGCCGCGCATCCCAGCTTTTTCGGCACCATCCCCTTGCGGGAACGCATTCTTCCCGTGCTGGACCTGAGCGTCCTGCTCGGTATCGAACGCGCCCGCACCAAGCATGAAATCATCCTGGTGACCGAGTTCAACAACAAAGTGACCGGATTTCTCGCTTCGGGCGTCACGCAGATTCACCGCGTGGAATGGAGCGACGTGGCCCCGCCCGCCAAGTCGCTCGGCACGTCCCGGTTCGCATGTGTCAACGGCCTGGTGCGGGTGGACGACCGGTTCGTGCTCCTGCTGGACCTCGAACGCTTCCTGGCCGACTTCGACCGGGACTTCGGCGGCAGGCTCACCGCTCCGGTTCAGCCGGCGAAACGCCGCTACACCGCACTGCTGGTCGAGGATTCGCGCACCATGCGCGACATCATCAGCCAGCGCCTGAGCGAGGCCAACTTTTGCGTACGCACGACCAGCGACGGCGAAGAGGCCTGGAAACTCTTGCGGCAATACCGGGATAATCCCGACCTTCAGGAAAAAGAGCCCATCCACATCGTTATTTCAGACATTGAAATGCCTCGTCTGGACGGCTTTGCCCTGACCAAGCGCGTAAAGGAGGACGAGCTTCTGCGCAACCTCCCTGTGGTGCTGTTTTCGTCGCTCATCACGGATGCGCTTCGCCACAAAGGCAACTCGGTAGGCGCTGACGACCAGGTGAGCAAGCCCGAATTCGTGGAACTCGCCGACCGCGCCCAGCGCCTGATCGAACGCTACGCCCCCAACGGCGACGGCGGCGACTGAACCGACCCCGCGCGACGACACTGCCCGCCCCCCCTTGCCAAACGTCGGCAAAGGCTTATATGAAGCGAGGTGAACGACACATCCCGGGGGCGCACTGGTTTCGACGGGGATTGTGACGTCAAGGTTGCAGGCCGAGGTGCCGCGAGGCCTCGTAAAACACGCGGCAAACCATTAGTTGCCAACAACGACAACTACGCTCTGGCCGCTTAAGGCCAGCCTCCCTCCGACCCATGTCTGGTAAGTCGGATGCGGGGGACACCCCACCAGACTGGCGTGACCGCATGCTCACCGGCGTGATCGCGAGACCTCAGGTGGGCTGGGAACGGGATGCCCGGCCGAAAGGCACGCCCGAACCGAGAGCAATTTTCGGTCTAAGCCTGTAGAGGCCTTGCGCGGAACGTTCTCGGACGGGGGTTCGATTCCCCCCGCCTCCACCAAGTGTCAATTCGCCGAAGTTCGTTAAAGTTCAAAACACGCTGAAATCACAGAGAAAAGGCGGCTCGCAAGGGCCGCCTTCGTTCGTTTGGGTTCGTTGACAGCCGCATTTTGTGTGAGTAGAGCTGTGAGTACGGCGCTACTCACATCGCCGAATGTGAGTAGAGCCGGAACCAAGGAGCCGCAAGGGCTGGAGGACTACTCACATGAAGCTGACCGACCTTGCCGTCAGGAACGCGAAGCCCGGACCGAAAATAATCCGCATGGCCGACGGCCGGGGCTTGTCGCTGGAGATCACCCCGGCAGGCGCGAAGCATTGGCGCTTTCGGTACCGGTTCAACGGCACGGCCAACATGCTGGCCCTTGGACCATACCCGCTCGTTAGCCTGAAGGAAGCCCGAGAGCGCAGAGACGAAACCCGGCGTCTTCTCGACCAGGGCGTTGATCCTGCCCAAGCCCGCAAGGGCGCCAAGGCGAGTGAAGCCGAGGACGCGGAAACTTTCGAGCGTGTAGCCCGTGAATGGTGGGCCAAGTTCCTGCCAACCTGGAGCGAGAAGCACGGAGCCCAGATCATCCGCCGATTGGAGTTGAACGTATTCCCTTGGATCGGCCATCGGCCAATCAAAGAGCTCACCGCGCCGGAAGTCCTGGCGTTGGCAAGGCGCGTGGAGTCACGCGGAGCCCTGGAGATGGCCCACCGCACCGTCCAAAGCTGCGGCCAGGTCTTTCGCTACGGCGTCGCCACCGGGCGTTGTGAGCGCGACCCTTCCGGCGACCTGCGCGGCGCTTTGCCGCCGGTCAAGGAAAAGCACCATCCATCCATCACGGAGCCCAAAGCCGTGGCCGCCCTGCTCCGGGCCATCGACAGCTACGAAGGGTCATTTATCACGTCCTGCGCCCTACGCCTTGCCCCGCTGGTGTTCGTCCGTCCTGGCGAGTTGCGCCATGCGGAATGGTGCGAGTTGAATCGTGAAGCCAAAGAGTGGCGCATCCCTGGCCGAAAAATGAAGATGCGCGAACAGCACATTGTTCCCCTGTCGCGTCAATCACTGGCTATCCTCGAAGAGCTTCGCCCGGTCACGGGACACGGTAGGTTCCTCTTCCCTTCTGAAAGGTCCCAGGCGCGTCCCATGAGTGAAAACACCGTGAACGGCGCGCTTCGCCGCTTGGGGTATGGCAAAGACGAAATGACCGGCCACGGGTTTCGGTCCATGGCCAGCACACTGTTGAATGAGCAGGGTTGGAATCGAGACGCAATTGAGCGGCAGCTCGCCCACGCCGAGCGGGACAACATTCGGGCGGCCTACAACTACGCCGAATTCCTCCCCGAGCGTTACCGAATGATGCAGTCCTGGGCGGACTACCTGGATGCCCTCAAGACCGGCGCGAAGGTGACTCCGATCCGGGCCGCCGGCTGACCAAACGAAAGCGACCGGGCAGGTGCTGCAACACCTACCCGGTTCGAGGAACCCACAACCACAAGGAGCGACCATGGTTCACGCAGAATGTATCAATGCTCTCGACGCTGGCAAAGGCCCTTCCCGCGGCGACGGCCCGGCGGCCCAGGTGGAAGCGTTCCAGGTTGGCGAATGGCTCCGTGGTGCGCTGCGCCGCGACGGCCTGACCGCCGCTGAACTGGCCGAACGCGCCGGGCTGTCCCTTCCGTGGCTCGGTCGTTTGATGGCCGGCGGGGCTGTCTGCACGCTCCGCCACTGGCAGAAAATCACCGAGCACGTGGAGCCCGTGGTCTGGCTCAAGCTCCCCGCCTGAGCCCCAACAGCTTCGCCGCCGGGCCGCCCTTGCCCGGTCTGAGGTCCGCCGGCCCTCTCCTACCGGCGGGCCGGGCGGGGCGCGACACATTCCCTTCGGACAATCTCATGTCAAACCCTCAATTGGACTTCGACGCAATCGAGACCGCTTGCGGTCGCGCCTTCGATGCTGACCGGCGGCAGCAAATCAGCGACGCCGCGAACCTGTTCCGGCTGCTCAACGGGCCCGGCACGGCGCCCATGGATGCCGCTTTCTCGCGCGAGCTGGAGCGCCTCGCCGGCATGGCCGAAGAGTTGGCCGCCCTGCTCCGGGGCGTCGACGCGGGTCTGACCGCGCGCCGGCAGGCCGCCCGCCTGGCGTTCCTGGGCACAAGCGGACTTCAGGGACTGGCTCGCCAGCGGGCAGCGGCGGATGTTCTTGACGCCATGGCGGCGCGCGCCGGGGCGATGCTCGCTGAACAGGCTCGGGAGGCCCGCCGACCTGGCAGGCCCAGGGAGACCCCGCGCGACGCGTTGATCATCGGGCTCGCTCGCGCCTGGCGGCAGTCGGGCGGGCGCCAGTGCAGCGCACGGGGTCCTTTTCGCCGGCTTGTGTGCGAGGTCTTGATACAGCGCGGCCAGCCGACCGTGGGCGCGGAGGACGCGATCCGGCGTCTGCGGGGGGCAAAACTACTTTGACGGGCTTCGAATTTTACCACCTGTTCACCTGAACGTTCGCGGACGTACACGGCATCCAACGAAACATTGGAGGTCCGTATATGTCCGAGCCGCGATACTACCGCGCAAAGCAGATTCTGTCTGAACTGCTACCGATCGGCAAAACCAAATTCTATTCGCTGGTGAAGGCCGGAAAGTTTCCGCGACCCCACAAGCTGGGGCCTCGCGTCTCCTTGTGGAGCGACGACCAGGTTGACGCGATGCGGGCATTTATTGAAGGCGAGGCGTTCTAAATGGAACGCCCCACCTCGATTGAAGGCGGGGCGGTTGCCGAGACTGAAGCGAAAAGGGGCGCTTCAACTCTGCAAGTGGACACCGCGCTCGTCAAGAACAAACTGTCAACACCGCTCGATTTCGCCTTGCACCTGGCGCAGGAACTTGGGTGCGCCGTGTTTCCGATCAGGCCGGAATGCAAGTCGCCGCCTTTTGTCGCCTGGCGGCTGCAATCCACGTCCGACCTAGGCACCATAACCGCTTGGGCTAGACAGCATCCAAACTGCAATTGGGGCGTTGATCTTGGCAAGTCCGGCCTTGTTGCGCTCGACGTGGACAACAAAACCCCGGAGCGACTAGGTGACCAAGGGCTTGCTCGCTTAGAATTCGAGCTTGGGCTTGATCTTGCCGGCGCAATAGAAGTCCGCACGCCGACGAATGGCGGGAAGCACTACGTATTCAAAGGTAACTGCGGATCACGGTACGCCGCAATCGACGATGAAAAGCTGAGTGTCGAAGTCAGAAGCGACGGTTCGTACATCGTCGCCGCCGGTTCGCAAGTACGTGGTGCGGACGGTGTGCTTAGAAAGTACGAGATGCTGACTCCGCCGGTGCTCCGGCCCGCGCCGCAACTGCTTTTGGACCTGGGCGGCGCGCCGAAGGCCGAGCGCGTCCGCCACGCGAACCGGCCGGCCGGCGAAGCGCTGGCAGGAGCCGTGCCGGACGCGGATTGCGCCGTGCTCCAAGCGCTTGAGGTCATCGCCGGCGCGCCCGAGGCTGGACAGGGCGGACGTAACGCTTCGGCGTACAAAATGGCCTGCTCGCTCCGGGATCGGGGCGTGTCCGAGGACGCGGCATTCACGGTGCTTGCCAAGGCTTGGAACCCGGTGAAGTGCCAGCCGCCGCTCGACGAAATCGAGTTGCGGGACGTGACGAGTCATGCTTTCACGTACGCCAGAGGCGCGGCCGGCGAGAAGTTTGTGCCGACCTTCGAGGGCGCGCCTGTCGACTGGTCGCACCCGCTCTTGCGCGGCGAACCCGAGCCGGACGCCGGCCCTTCGTCGGGCCGCGCCCCCCTGGATCTGTCCGCAATGCAGGCCGGCGCATGGCTGGACCAGCCCGTGCAACCGCCCGACTTCGTGCTGCAAGACTCGTTCATCGCCGGTGACACGGCCATACTAGGTGGGCCAAGCGGCGTGTCGAAATCCACGTTGTCCATGCAAATCGCGCTTGCTGTCGCAGGGGCGCACGACGCCTTGCTTGCCGGACTATTCAAGCTTGGCTCGAATGACCCTGGGAGGGTCTTTGCGCTTTTTGGTGAAGACCGCATGAGCATTGTCCAAACGCGGTTCAATGCGATGCTCGACGCATACTTGCCGCTTGATTTCAGCGAGGATGCAGAAGCTTCGCAAACCGTTCGCGAAACGATCAAGCAAAACCTCTTTGCTCGGTCAATGGTCGGAGAATCCATGCGCCTTGCTGAAATGAAAGGCGGTGTTCTCCGGCCATCCGCGTTCTATAAAGAATTGCGCCGGCTGTTGGTTTCGTCTGGAGGCTGGCGGCTTATCATTCTGGATTGCCTGAGCCGCATCTACGCCGGTCAGGAAAACGACAACGGCACGGCCACGTTCAACATGGAACTGCTCGAAGGCCTGGCGCAGTCTACAGGCGCGGCGGTTCTGTTGCTGCACCACGCTGCAAAGCCGAGCGGTCAACTGCGCGGCAAAGGCCTGGCCGCCGTCGAAGAGAGGCTCGAAGCTCACCGGCTCCGGGGTGCAAGCGCGATCACGGCGGCCGCCAGGTCCCAGTTCGGCATGGTCGGTTTGCGCCCCGATGAAGCCCGGCTGATCGGTGGAGCTAAGGACGCGCCACATGCGTACTTGGCCTTGAACTCGTCCAAGAGCAACTACGCGGCGCTCACCGGGCTGAGGTTCGCCCGGCGCGGCCACGGGGGCGTACTGTTCCCATTCCATCCGCCGAAAAAAGCCGACCAGCCAGGACTTGAAGCTTTACCCGGACGCGTCATCGAGGAGGTGTCGCGGCTCGCAGAGGCAGGTGAAGAACCGTGCACCCCGAGGGCGTTCAGCCGCCGGCTTGCGGCAGTGTGGCGCGGCGACTTCCCTCGACTCAGCGAAAACCGCTTACGGGAGTGCGTCGAGGTGCTTGTCCATGAAGGACGGCTTCGGCTCGCGTTTCACCAAGGGAAAAACCGACGGACTTGCGAAGTGCTGGAGGTGGTCCCACCGCAGGCTCCGGCGGGCGCTGAATAGGTTCTCGAAAATGTATAATTCTCGAAAACGCCACAGCGCGAGCCACAGCGCGAGGTTGGAACGCGAGACAGCGCGAGAAATTTTTCTCGCGCTCCCGGAAGGCAGACGTGGTGCGGGTTTCCGGGAAATCGTCACAGCGCGAGACGCGAAAAACGTCTCGCGCTCCCGGAGCCCGCGCCAGCTCTACAACGCGAGGCGCGAGCGGCCTGCCCCTACGGGGCGCACAGAAGCTCGCGCTCCACGCCCCAAGGGTCGCCCCACCCCCCTGGGACAAATTAAAAATCAGCGCCGGCTTGGTCCGGCGTAGGAGATAGATCATGCAAACCACCGAAGCGTACGAAGCTGAACGGTTCCTCGACAACGCCCGCCGAGGCGTTGACGTCGAGCTCGCATTGTCGGGAGAAGGTTGGTCCGTGGTTATGACCCCCAGCGCGAGCCTACACCCGGCGGAGATTTCCGCCTTCAGCCGATGGGCCGGGCCGCTCCATGCGCCCGCCGCCCTCGCCTCCGCGTCCGCCTGGCTGGGCGCATGGGACTGCTGGCGTGCCCTGCGCCGTGGTCCTCGAGCGCCGGCCGCCGGCCCTGCGCGGTTCGTCGGCACGCTACGCGGTCAGGACCTGTTCGACGTTTTCGCCTCTTGCGAGCGCAACGCTCGTGGGTGGGTTCACGCGGCGATTCGCCGGGCCGTGCCCCTGCCCGAGGGTCTGAACACGTTTCGTTTCAGGTGGCACGCTGGTGACGCGAAGCTCGGGAACTCGCGAGACGTTGCGGCTTTTGAAGCGACCGACCCCCGAGCCCGCGCCGCCTTCGCGGAAATGTGCCTCGCCGGCCACTTGAACCCGCGCGCCTGATTTCTTCACCGGAGGTGATTGAATGAAAGATCCCCAGACCACGATTGATGGCCAGAACACCGTGGATTCTGGCGAACAACCTGAGGCAAAGATCAAAAAATGCCGACCTGCCTTTCTGGACGCGCCGCGTTGCCAAGCCAAATGCAAATCGACAGGTGAGCGTTGCAAGAACCCCGCTGTACATGGCAAACGCGTCTGCCGGCTACATGGCGGAAAAGGCGGGGCAAAGCCTGGGAACAAGAACGCGCAGAAGCACGGCCTCCGGAGCGCGGAGTTTGCTGCTGAGAAACGCGAGGCCCGCGCCTTGCTGAAACTGTTGGAGGAAGAAGGAAAGCGTCGACGGCGCGAAGAAAGAGAGACGAAGCGTCTTGAGCGGGCAAAACAGCGTATTGCGCAGGTCAAGGCCTTGGGCCTCCGGGTTGATGAAAAGTCCGCCAACGCCGAACGACAGGCACGCCGTGCGCTGGCCAAGGTCCTGCGCAAAGCCTTGGACGCCTCGCGCATGGCCGGTGCCGAGGGAGCGGCACTTGAGCAGGCCCTAACGAACTTCGATCCGTCCAAGGCTTAAACCGCTGCACCGGTCGCCGAAACGAACGCCAGGACGAATCAAATGAGCCGAGCCGTACCTGGGCCAGGGAGAGGCAGTCAGGAATTAAGAGATCAAACCCTCATGAAAAAAAGTAATCGCTGACGGCGTGCGCCCCCGGAGATCATGGTCGCGGAGGGCGGGGGGATTTGCAGAACCGGTCCATGACGTGTCTTGACCTGTGACGCGTCACGGGGGTATCCCTCCGTGACGTGTCACGACTACTCACAGCAAGGAGACCGACACCCATGGTCAAAACCGCGACTGAGCGCCAGCGCGAGCGCCGAGCACGACTTCGCGCGAGCGGCGCGGCGCAACTGCACATCACCCTTGCGCCCGACGTTCACCAAGCACTCCGCGCCCTGGCCGAAGCGGAGGGCAGCGACCTCAACACATGCGTCTCCCGCTGCATCATGGCCCATTACAAAGGCGTGGAGCCGGACAGCCCGGCGGCTCAAGAGGAGCGAAAACTCAAGGCTCGCGCGCAGCGTAGCGCAGAAAAGGCGGCCCGAGCCGAAGAACAAATTCGCTTGGTTGAGGCGAAAGCCGAGCTCACCCGTGTCGAGGCGATTCGCGCGGGTGCCAATTCGAACCGCTTCAAACCCAGAGTCATGGAACGGACGGCCAGCGGTGTTTTTATCGTGACTGGTCACGATAGCGAAAGAACTGACGACGTTGCGTGACACGTCACGTAACGCTTCTCCCAACGAATATGCCATATCGTGGGTTCAACTACCCTGAGGGCTTGCCCGGCCGCGCCGAAGGCATTATTTGGGGGTCGTGCCATACGTCGGGACCAGGGGCCGCGCAACCTCTGGTGGCCGTTGGGGCGGAGCGCCGATCTAGACGGCTGCATCGCACGCGTTCGGCACAGGCGGCGCCGGCTCGACCACCGGAAATCAGCGCCCCACCGGGGACCCGCTCGCGGCCACGAGCGCGGGAGCAATGAGGGGATATGGGCGTCCCTCCGAGCGGTGCCGCACCCGCCTATTCTCAGTCCGTCACTTTTGAAGCATCCAAGCACCCCTCACCCAAGTCCTGACGGATGTGCGGGGTTCGCTTGAACCGCAATCCTGAAATCCCACAAGGAATTGAACTCCCCGGACGGGTCTTCCCCGTCAATGAAAAAGCCCGCGCTCAATCTGGAGGGCGACCTCTTCCTCATATTCCTCGCAACACGGGCGCACCCGAGGCGGGCAAACCGGAGGGCCTTTCCGGAAGTCAGATTGAAAACGCGGGCAAAACTAAAATAGCCACCTGTGCGGAGAAGGACAAGGCTTCGAACGGGCGGTCCGGGCATCCCGCCCGCCTCACGATGGGACTCAAAAAATTTTTTGTGAGTAGAATTGTGAGTAGGACACGATTTCTGAAAAAATATTCCATTTGAATATTCAAATGTTATCTATTCGATTCGGCTTCCCCCGCCCCACCAAGAGGACTTCCAAGAAAGTCCGACAAAGTCCAAAACCCCCGGAAATTTCAGGAAAAAGGCGGCTCGCAAGGGCCGCCTTCGTCCGTTTTGGGCGTTGGCAGCAAAGAGCTGACGGATTCCAATCCGGATAACCAAACTTTGTTTTAGTCGAAATGGATAACCCGTGCGTAGACGCGCCCAGCCTGCGTCAAGGGGGTATCCGCTCCTGGCGGCATGCTCCCGCGAGGCCCTTGACCGATGTGGTTGTCCGAAATACCAAGCCGAGTTCAAAGACTGTCCGACTTCGCGACGAACGAGACTTCTCCCTTTGAAATTAATCACGGGGCGAAAAGTGGTGGCGGCTGCGCGACACCTTCCAATGGAAGCAAAACATGCTTGAATGAGGCCATACCATCGCTGTTTCCTTTGTGTCAGGAAACGAATTCCCTACGGGGTTGCCCCCCAGCCTATTTCTCAAGATCACATATCCACTTCGTCGCCCCTTTACCTTGCCGCCCCTATTCGGATACTCTGATTATGTTTTTTGCCATTCGCAAAGCGTTACTCAATGGTAAAAGCAAATCGTCCGCCGGAGAGAGGGACCAGTGGAATACGTGGATTTCGTGTCAAAAGACAATGAAGGCGAGGCATTGGAAGAGACAATCTTCATTGATGTCAGCACGCTTCCCAAACTCAACCTGGCGCTTCAGCAGAACGCGGTCCCCTTGATCCAGGACCTGGGAATCAAGAACAATACCCGGGAACCGCTTGAACGCGTCGAACTTGTTCTTCAGTCCGATCCGCCGGTATGCCAGCAGCAGGTTTGGCGAGTGGAATGCGTCGGACCGGAAGTCCATTACCGGTTGCCCGAGCGCGCCCTGAACATCTCGGCGAAATACCTCTCCGAACTCCGGGAAGCCGTTCGAGCTGTTCTCTCCTTCCGTCTGACGGTGTCGGGCCAGGAAGTCTGCGCCAAAGACGTTCCCCTTGAAGTGCTCTCGAAGGACGAATGGGGCGGAGTCGGGCACATCCCCGAAATTGCGGCGGCGTTCGTCCGACCTAATGATGTGGCCGTTGAACGAATCATCAAGCAGGCTGCGGAGGTGCTCAGGAAACGCTCGAAGCCCTCAGCGTTCGACGGCTACACGACCGGCGACCGCAAGCGGGTCTGGGAGGTGTTGTCTTCCATTTGGGCGTCTGTTTGTTCCCTCGGGCTGGATTACATCCTCCCTCCGGCCAGCTTCGAACAACTGGGGCAGAAAGTCCGCTCCCCCTCTCGGGTTCTGGAAGCTGGTCTCGGCACCTGTCTGGACCTTTGCCTGTTGTTCGCTTCCTGCATCGAGCAGTGCGGCTTGAACCCGCTTCTGGTGTTCCTGGACGGCCACGCATTCCCGGGGGCTTGGCTGTCTGACGAAGACTTCTCCACCGCCGTGGTTGATGACCCGCTTATTCTGCGCAAACGCATCGAGCTCGGAGAAATGGTGCTTTTTGAAAGCACCCTGGCCGTCACTGAACGTCCGGCCCCACCCTTCTCTTTCGCCTGTCAGACGGGAGCCGGCCACCTGGACGGCCCGAAGTCGTTCCTCATGGCCGTGGATGTCAAACGCGCCCGGATTCAGCGCATCAAGCCGCTGGATGAAGCCCGCCCCACTCCCGTCGCCGACGCCGGACCAGCCCAGGTCCAGGAGCCCGTCTGGGAAGAAGCCCCCGACCTCCCCGAGAGTATCGACCTGCCGTCTCCTGACGCCCAGGCCGATCTTCCAGGGGGACGCCTGGAGAAGTGGAAACGCCAGTTGTTGGACCTCTCCTTGCGCAACAAGCTTCTCAACTTCAAGCCCGGGAAAACCGCGATCTTTCTCAATTGCCCGGCCCCGGCCAGGCTGGAAGACATGCTGGCCGATGGGGAGCGGTTCAAGATACTGCCCGACCCGCGCGTCATGCTGGGGAACGATCCGCGGAGTCAGGAACTCCATCGGCAGCAGAACCAGGAGGAAGCCCGCCTCGTCCACGCCCGACAGGCCCTGGAACGCAAGGAACTTCTGGCCGACGGCCCGGGCGACCAACTCGACGGCAGGCTGGTGGAACTGTTCCGGGCCGTGCGTTCCCAGTTGGAGGAGGGAGGGGCCAACACCCTGTATCTGGCCATCGGCATCCTGAACTGGAAAAAGGACCAGACCTCTGAGCGAACCCACAAGGCCCCCCTGATACTGATTCCGGTGATATTGCACCGCCGGTCGGTCCAGTCCGGATTCACCTTGACCATGCACGAGGACACCCCTCGCTTCAATCCCACGCTGTTGCAGATGCTCAGGCAAGACCACGCCCTGTCCATGACCGAATTCGAGGGCGACTTGCCCACGGACGAGTCGGGGCTGGACATCCCGCTCATTCTTCGGACCGTGCGTCAGCACGTGCGGGACATTCCCGGATGGTCCGTCAGCGACGGCGTGGTGCTCGCCACCTTCTCGTTCAGCAAATACCTCATGTGGAAGGACCTTGCCGACCGTACGGACCAGCTCAAGGAAAACCCCATAGTCCGCCATCTCATCGACACTCCCCGGGAGCCCTACGGCTCGGCGGACGACTTTCCCAGGGCGGAAGACCTCGACGACACGCTACCCGCCCAGGAGTGCTTCACCCCCCTCATGTCGGACTCTTCCCAGTTGGCGGCGGTGGCCGCCGCTTCCCGAGGGAAGGATTTTGTTCTTGTCGGCCCGCCGGGAACAGGGAAAAGCCAGACCATCACCAACATCATCGCCCAGTGCCTTGCCATGGGCCAGTCCGTGCTCTTCGTGTCGGAAAAGAAAGCCGCCCTGGACGTCGTGCACCGCCGTTTGCGGGATGTGGGCCTGTCCGACTTCTGTCTCGAACTTCATTCCAACAAGGCCAACAAGGTTGAGGCCCTCAACCAGCTGCGCGCCGCCTGCGACGCCAGCGAAATTTTTGACTCCAGCGAGTGGGAGAGAGAGTCCCACAGGCTGCAATCCCTTCGCAGCCAACTGAACGCCTTTGTTCGTCGCCTGCACCACCGCCATCCCAATGGACTCTCGGCCTATCAGGCAATGGGTCACTGCATCGCGGGCGGTCATGTTCCCTGGGTGAACCTCTCCTGGCCGGACGCCCACCAGCACGATGCGGACGCCATGGGCGGCCTGCGCGACGTCGCCCGCCGAATAGGGATCACGAGCCGTGCGGTCGGGGAGATTGCAGGGCATCCGCTCACCGGCCTTTCCAGGGGGGAATGGTCGCCCAGTTGGCAAACCGAACTCCTGGAAGAAGCCTCGACGCTCCCGGGCAAAGCCACGACGCTGCTACAAGCCGGCGAAGCTTGCCGCAAGGCCATGGGCCTGCCCGCGACGCCTTCTGGAAGAAGAGGATTTACCGGGCTGACCCGTCTCGCCAAGCTCGTCCTGGAGGCCTATGGCAAACCGTATGCTTTCCTTCTCTCTCCAGGAGCATCCCTGGTGTCGGGGGATTTGCGCAAGGGCGTAGCCGTGCAGGCCGACTTCCAAAAAGCTTGGAGCGGGCTTTCCGTGCCCTATCAAATGGAAGCTTCCGACCTGGACCTGGACGGCTTGAGCGCCGAGTGGGAGGCTGGAAATTCCGCCTGGTGGCTCAAACGCGTCTTCGCCTGCCGGGGGGTACGCAACGCTCTCAAATCCAAAACGGAAGGTAAGGAGAATCCCCGGGACATTCCTGGAGATATTGAACTGTTACGCCGCGCCCGGGGATGCCTTGCCGAACTGTCCGACCTTGACCATTTACAGGGGGCTACATGCGGCCTGTGGCGCGGGCTGGACACGGCCGCTCACGATGTCGAAGCGGCGTTCGCCTGGGGAGATGCGTTGCGGGCCGCCATGTCCATGCTGGCCGACACCCCCGACGAACTGGCCGCTCTCAGGCTGGCTATCGCCCGCGTATTGGAACTAGGGGAGGAGCTGCTCTCCCCTGAAGGCATGCTGAGACCACGAGCGAAGCACTTTGAGGATGCCTCTCGCCAGTTCGAGCAATCTCTGAAAAGGCTCACATCCCTGACCGGGACGCCTCAGGAGGAGTTGTTCCCCGAAAAGGACGAAGGTTGGCTGGAGTCCATCGGCGAGCGTTGCCGGGCTTGGCGGGAGCTGGCTCCCAAGATCAAAAACTGGTGCGCCTGGCGCGGTGTGCGGCAGGAGGCCGTGTCCGTGGGCTTGAGCCCGCTCATAACCGCTCTCGAAAGCCTGAGCAGGCTTGAGGTGAATGTCCCGGAACTGTTCGAGGTCAACTACTGTCGCTGGTGGCTTCAGGTCCTGGTGGACGATGACGAGGTCCTTCGGAGCTTCGTCTCCCATGTGCATGAAGGGCGCATTGATGAGTTCAGAAAGCTCGACGAGACCATCATGGGGCTGACGAAGTCCTGTGTCAGGGCCAGATTGTGCGGGCGCATGGCCGGCCTGGACGACAAGAGCCGCAAAAGCGAAACAGGGATATTGAACCGGGAGTTGCAAAAGAAGAAACGGCACATGCCGCTTCGTCAACTCATCACGGCCTTGCCCAACATCCTGACCCGGGTCACGCCCTGCTTTCTCATGAGTCCCCTCTCCATCGCCCAGTTCCTGAGCGCGCAACAGGCCCTCTTTGACGTGGTGGTGTTCGACGAAGCCTCCCAGATTCCCGTGTGGGACGCCATCGGAGCCATCGCGCGCGGAAGGAGGCTGGTCGTGGCCGGCGACCCCAAGCAGTTGCCGCCCACCTCCTTCTTTGACAGGCGTGACCAGGTTGACGTGGATGGTGACGACGTGGACGAGGACATGGAGAGCATCCTGGACGAATGCATGGGTGCGAACCTCCCAACGCTCCAACTCCGCTGGCACTACCGAAGCAAGAGCGAAAGCCTCATCACCTTCTCCAACCACCGCTATTACGGAGGCGGTCTCGTCACCTTCCCCACGCCAGCCACGACCGACCGCGCCATCCACTTTTACCATGTGCCCGAAGGAGTTTATGAGAAAGGCGGAGCCAGAGTAAACAGGGCCGAAGCGAAAGCCGTCGTCGAGGACATCGTCAAACGACTGCGCGACCCCGCCTTCAACAAGGACGCGTTGAGCCTGGGAGTGGTGACGTTCAACCAGGAGCAGCAACGGCTCATCGAAGACCTCCTGGAAGTGGAACGACGGAAAGATCCGGCCGTGGACGCGCATTTCTCGGAAGACAGGCAGGAGCCGGTGTTCGTGAAGAACCTGGAGAACGTCCAGGGCGACGAGCGCGACGTGATCCTCTTTTCGGTCACCTACGGCCCCGACGCTTCAGGCCGTGTGTCGATGAACTTCGGGCCGCTGAACAAGTCCGGCGGCGGCAGGCGGCTCAACGTGGCCGTGACCCGCGCCCGCCAGGAAATGTCCGTATTTTCGACCCTCAGCCCCGACCAGATTGACCTCTCGAGAACGAGCGCCGACGGCGTAAAGGACTTCAAGCACTTTCTGGAATATGCCGAACGCGGCCCCAAGGCCTTGGGCGAGGCGATCCACGGTGCCCTCGGCGGCTACGACTCCCCCTTCGAAAAGAGCGTGGCCGAACGCCTCCAGGCCAAGGGCTGGACAGTTCACACGCAGATCGGCGTGTCCGCGTTTCGTATCGACCTGGGCGTGGTGCATCCGGACATGCCGGGCCGGTATCTGGCTGGCGTCGAATGCGACGGGGCGACCTACCACCGGTCGGCCACGGCCAGGGACCGGGACCGGTTGCGCCAACTGGTGCTGAACCGGCTCGGATGGAACATCTTTCGGGTCTGGTCCACGGACTGGTGGACCGACAGTGCGGGTGCCTTGGACAAGCTCCAGGAGCAGCTGTCCGCCCTGCTGGAACAGACCCGGCAATCCGTCAACGAGGAACCCGCTACCCTTCCCATGGCTCAGGAGGAAACTCCACCGTTTGAGGAGCCCTCCCCGCTCCCCGAGGCTGCGGAGGACGCTCCGTTGATTGTCGAAGCCGCCCCCGCGTCCCCCGGCCTGGTTTGCGGACTGGTGACGCAACACGCGCCTCCCCGGGTTCAGGAAGGCACGACCCCGGACGAGGATTCCAGCCTGAATGGCGCGCGGGAGCGTTTTCACGATCTGGACTATACGTCCGAGCTCAAGGAGATGGTATCGGCGCTTATCGCGAGTGAAGGCCCCATCCGGGAAGACCTGCTGGTCCGCAAGATCGCCAGGGCTCACGGCCTGAAACACAGCGGCGAGCGGATCAAGAATCGCGTGCTTGCGCTTGTCAGTCGAACCAGCCCGAAATCCCATGAAGAGAGCATGGTGTTCTATTGGCCTGAAGAATGCGAGCCCTCAAGTTGCACCACCTGCCGACTCCCCGGCCCCGGAGAGGAAACGCGAAGTGTCGATTCCATAGCCATACAGGAACTGGTTGTTCTGGCCCGGCAGGTACTTTCAGAGGGCGTCCAGCCGGAGGAAGCTCATGTGCTCATGGGTGCGCGGCTGGGGTTGAAGCGGCTGCGGCAACCGTCTGTGAAGCGGTTGCAAAGTGCTATAAAGCGTGTTCTAGACGCATAAAATCGGAATTAATAATTCAGAGCCAAGACACATCTTCATACCAAAGAATTGCGCCTGGCTACGGCGGTCCTCATCTCTGCGTTTGTTGCTGACGTCCATACCGGCTTGTCCGGACTCCTCACTGCGAAATTTTCGCACGCCTCCCCCAATGGTCATCAATCGTCGCCCTCCCCCTACGCGGATGCACGAGGCGGGGCGGAAACCAACGGCATCCCACAAAAAAACGGGGCGGTGAGTCTCCTCACCGCCCCGTTGATTTGGTCGTTCCTCCCCCTGCGGGCTAATGTCGGGTCAGGGGCTGGTATTCTTCTTTCAGCAGGCTCACGGCCAACGGCGGTACATCCGCCCCCCGACCGCAGAACACCTTGCCGGGAGCCTCACACAAAATGGCCTGTTCAAGCACTTCGTCCATGTTCTTGACCAGCACGATGTCCAGGTCGTTGCGGATGGCCTCGGGCACTTCCTTCAGATCCTTGGCGTTGTCGTCCGGCACAAGCACCTTGGCGATGCGGCCACGGTGCGCGGCCAGGAGCTTTTCCCGCAGGCCGCCGATGGGCAGTACGCGTCCACGCAGGGTGATCTCGCCGGTCATGGCCAGGTCGTTTCGCACCGGCATGTTCAAAAACGCCGACACCATGGCCGTGGCCAAGGTGATGCCCGCCGAGGGACCGTCCTTGGGAGTCGCGCCCTCGGGCACGTGGATGTGGATGTCCACCTCCTTGTGAAAGTCCGGCTTGAGCCCGAACTGTCCGGACCGCGACCGAATGTAGGACAGCGCCGCGCGGGCCGATTCGGTCATCACGTCGCCCAGCTTGCCGGTTATCTCAACCTTGCCGGAGCCGGGCATCAGCGCCGTCTCCACCACGAGCAGTTCGCCCCCCATTTCGGTCCAGGCCATGCCCATGGCCACGCCCACCTGAGCCTCCTCCTCCATTTCGCCGTAGCGGAACTTGGGCACTCCCAGGTAGCCGGCCAAGTCCGTGGCGCCCACGGTGAAGTTGGCCTCGCGCTCTCCGCCTTCCACCAGCTTGCGGGCCACCTTGCGACAGACCGAAGCCAGCTCCCGCTCCACGTTGCGCACGCCCGCCTCGCGGGTGTAACGCCGGATCACTTCCAGGATGGCGTCGTCTCCCACGGTGATGTTCTCAGCCTTCAGGCCGTTTTCCTGGATCTTCTTGGGCAGCAGGAAGTTCCGGGCGATGCTGGCCTTTTCCGTTTCCAGGTAGCCAGGGATGCGAATGATCTCCATGCGGTCCTGGAGCGGCAGGGGAATCGTGTGCAGGGAGTTGGCCGTGGTGATGAAAAAGATCTTGGACAAGTCATAGTCCAGATCGAGATAATGGTCGCCGAAAGCGCTGTTCTGCTCGGGGTCGAGCACTTCGAGCAGAGCCGAGGACGGATCGCCCCGGAAATCGGTGGACATCTTGTCCACCTCGTCCAGACAAAAAACGGGATTATTGTACTTCACCCGCTTGAGCGACTGGATGATCTTGCCGGGCAGCGCGCCCACATAGGTGCGCCGGTGGCCGCGAATCTCGGCCTCGTCGCGCACCCCGCCCAGTGACAAGCGCACGAACTCGCGCCCCATGGCCCTGGCGATGGACTTGGCCAGTGAAGTCTTGCCCACGCCGGGCGGTCCCACCAGGCAGAGGATGGGGCCCTTGATGGTCTCCACCAGACTTTGCACGGCCAGGTATTCCAGGATGCGTTCCTTGGGCTTTTCCAGGCCGAAGTGGTCTTCGTCCAGCACGTGCTTGGCCCGGAGCACATCGATCTCGCTCTCCTGCAGCACGTTCCAGGGCAGATCGAGAATCCACTCCACGTAATTGCGCACCACGGTGTATTCCGCCGAGGAGGGCGGCGTGTTCTTGAGCTTCTTGAGCTCGCGCAGGGTCTTTTCCCGAGCCTCGTCGGGCATGTTCTTCTTGGCCAGCCGCTCCTCGAACTCGGCCACCTCGGCCAGGGGGTCCTCGTCGCGGCCCATTTCCTTGTGGATGGCCTTGAGCTGCTCGTTCAGGTAGTATTCGCGCTGGTTCTTCTCCATCTGCTGCTTGACGCGGCTCTTGATCTTCTTCTCGATGGAGCTGATCTCGATCTCCCCCTGAAGCAGCGCATACGTCTCTTCCAGCCGCTTGCCCGGATCGAGTTGTTCGAGAATCTCCTGCTTGCGGATGTAGTCCACCTTGAGGTGGGGCATGATGGCGTCGGCCAAACGCCCCGGAGAACTCTGGGCGTTGATGGCCAAGATGGTCTCGGGGGCCAGCTTCTTGTTGATGCGCCCGTAATGCTCCATGGCCTCGTGGGCCGCGCGCACCATGGCTTCGGCCTCGCTGCCCTCGCCGTCGTCTTCGGACATGCGGCTCACCCGGGCGGTGGGGAACTCCTCCTCGAATCCGGAAACGTCGTCCGGGTCCCACTCGGCCCGGTACAATCCTTCAAAGAGCACCTTGATGGTTCCATCGGGCAGTTTGAGCATCTGGAGAATCTTGCTCACCGTGCCCACCCGAAACAGATCCTCGGCCAAGGGCTTTTCGGTCTCCGGAGCGCGCTGGGCCACGAGGAAGATCTTCTTGTCGTAGGCGGAGACGGCGTTCTCGATGGCTTTTATGGAGGCCTCGCGCCCAACGAACAACGGCACTATGGACCTCGGAAACATGACCACCTCGCGCAGGCTCATGACCGGCAATCGGACCCGATCATAACGGCGAGCTTGGTCGTCGTAGGAAAAGCTTGACATGAAGCCTCCTGGCTTGAGTGTCCACGCCGAGGCGCATTTCGCCTCAGGCATGGCTTTGGACAAATGAGAGTAAGACCGGCCGAAATTTTGTCAAATCCCGGCCGCAATGGGCCCGTTGTGTTAAACACCGGGAGAGAAAACCGTCAAGACGCCCGGTCGCGGCCTGGACCATTGCAGTCAACATCCTATAATTACAAGACATGTAACGGAATGCTATCGCCTTTGTCCAGTCGGGCCCCGCATGGAACGAGTACGTAAAATCGAAATCTATTGTCGAACTTTTCAACAAGAACTGGCCTGATGCTGTTTTGCCCCGCCAAAAGTGCGTAACGATATTGACACGTGCGATACATGCGATTAAGCAGTATAATTACAATGCATCCCCCATGACCGTGCCCGGGAGTTCTTTCGTGGAGAAATCCTTGTCCAAAGCCCTCTTTCCCGCCCTTTTTCTCTTTTTTATTGTCGCGTATTCGGCAAGTTGCTCTTCCGACAAGACTCCACAGGCATGCAACGACCCGTTGGGTTGCGTGCGCATCGAAAAGAACGCTCCCGTGCATCTTGGCGTGATTGAAACCCTGTCCGGCAGAGTGGCGGTGATCGGCAGGGAACAGGTTCGCGGACTTGAACTCGCCTTGGCCAGACGAGGCGATACAATTCTCGGCCACCCCGTGAAGCTCACCCTGGAGGACACCGGCTGTCGGAGCGAAGGCGGACACATAGCCGCCCTGAAGCTCGTTTCCGACCCCACGGTGGTGGCCCTTTTCGGCACCACCTGTTCCTCGGCCGCGGCTTCGGCGGCAAAAGTCATGTCGCAAGCCGGAGTCACCATGATCTCCGGCAACAACAGCGCTCCGTTCCTCACGTCCATCGGCGGCGAAAAGGCCCCCCACTGGCAGCCCGGTTTCTTTCGCACCTCCAGAAACGAGGAGCATTCCGGTCCCGCCGCCGCGCAATGCGCCTTTTCGGTGCTCGGTCTGCGCACCGCGGCGGTCATAGACGACGGCGACATCTACACCAAGGGCCTTGCGGACGGGTTCCGACGCGAGTTCGAACGTTTGGGCGGCAAGGTCGTCGCGCGGGTCACCGTCAACAAAGGCGACAACGACATGGCTCCCGCCCTGGAGGCCGTGGCCGCTTCCAAGGCCGATCTGCTCTTTTTTCCCCTGTTCTCCCCGGAAGGCAACCATGTGTTGCGCCAGGCCAAGCGCATGCCGCAACTGGCCAAGACCACGCTCATGAGCGACGGGTCGCTCATGACCCAGTCGTTCATCGACGACATGGGAACCGACGCCGTGGGCATGTATTTCGTTGGTCCCACCCCGGCCGTCACCAGCGATGCGACCAGGCGTTTCGAGTCCGAATATATCGCCCGGTACGGCCAACCGCCTTCCACCAACTTCATTTTAAGCGCCTTCGACGCGGCCAACCTCCTCCTCGACGCCATCGAGAAGGTGGCGGTGAAGCAAAAGGACGGCTCGGTGATCATAGGCCGCCAGGCGTTGCGCGACGCCCTCTACGCCACCCGCAACCACCCCGGGGTGAACGAAACCACGCTCAACTGCGACCAATTCGGCGATTGCGCCTCCCCGGCCTTCAACGTCCTGCGGCTGACCGATCCGGCGGGCGGACTCGACGGCCTGGAGGCGAACGTCGTCTACCGCTATGCCCCATAGACCGTTTCCGCATATCGATGTCGCCGCCATCTGGCGAGCGCTCAGCATCGGGCGTAAGATCGGCCTGATCTTCAGTTCGCTGTTGTTGTTTACCATGATCTCCTTTCTCGTCGACGTGGGATCGCTGTTTCTCGTGCAAAACGCCGAGTCGGAGATCTTGAACGCCATGGAGATTCGACAGAAAATCTTTGAGATGGACGGTGAACTGGAAAAAGCGCGTCGCCTCTATTGGGACTTTCTTCTCAACTACCAGGAACTCGGGTTTGACCGCGCGCAAAAGCTCTTCGGCAATCCAGCCCGGGATTCCATCGCCCGTGTCATTGAAGCCAACGGCGAACTCAAGGAACTTATCGCCACTCCAGGCGTCAACAACGCCTTGCGCCGACACCAGGCGGACATCAACCTCTACCTCTCCCTCACGCGACGTTTTTCCGATGTGCTCCGCTACAACTTCGGATTGCTCACGGCCCTCGCCTCGCCCGGGACGGGCTTCGAGGCTCGGCTGGACAAGGCCATGTCCACCCTGCTTGGGGCCATCGCATCGGCTCCCGATCTGTCCGCCATGGCCTTCAACGTAAAGATGCATGAAATGCACTACAGAATCTCCAGGCAACGTCCCTTCATGCAGTCCGGACTGAACGCCCTGGACAGGCTGCAACACGCCCTGCTCGATTCAAAAGCCCTGGACGAGGAGCAAAAGCGAAAGGCCCTCGCCTCCCTGGACGAATACAAGGACTTCGCCGCCCAGATTCTTTCCACGGACGTGACCCTCAGGAGCCTGCGCAACGACTTCAACCTGCAAGTGAAGACCCTCACCCCGGTGTCCGACGGTCTGAAATCCCTGGCCACGGCCGAAGTGATCAAATTTCGCGACAAGATTGACTTCATCGTGCGCGCCGCCACCACGGTGGTGCTCATCACCGCCGCGTTCTGCTTTCTCGCGGCGCTGGCCGCTTCCGGTTTCGTTCGATCGACGATCACCGGCAGGATCCTCGCCCTGACCAAGTGCGCCTCCGAGTTGCGTTCAGGCAACCTCGAAGCGGCCGTGCGGGTCGATAGCGGCGACGAATTGGGCGTCCTGGCCGACACCTTCAACGACATGACCCACAGGATGAAGGACCTGGTGGTGAACCTTGAAGACAAGGTGCGCCAAAGGACCAACGAGCTTTCCCTCAAGAACATGGAGCTTGACGAAAAGAACAGGACGTTGGCCATCCTCTCCATGACGGACCGGCTGACCGGGCTGTGCAACCGACGCAAAATCGACGAAGCCTTGCGCATGGAGCTGCGTCGGGTCAAGCGTTACGGGGGAATGTTTTCCCTTATCCTGACGGACCTGGATCATTTCAAGCGGGTCAACGACACCTTCGGACATTCCGAGGGCGACAATGTCTTGTTGCGCATCGCCGACATTCTCACCGGGCTGGCCCGGGAAACCGACATTGTGGGCCGCTGGGGCGGAGAAGAATTCCTGATCGTCTGCCCGGAAACGGGTGAAAACGCCGCGCAGGTGTTTGCCGAGCGGCTGCGGCTGGAAATAGCCGAAACCGGGTTCTCCGTGGTGGGCTCCATGACCGCCAGCTTCGGCGTGACCATCTCGCGCCCGGGGGACGATCAGCAGACCATCCTTCAGCGGGCCGACCGGGCGCTTTACCTGGCGAAAAACGGAGGACGCAACCGGGTGGCCCACGCCTGAGCGGTCCGGGGCGGTCCGATTCCAGTCCCGGGCTCCCGCACCGTTGGAGCCCAGACGAAAAAACCCCCTTCCGTCGCCGGAAGAGGGTTCGTTCGAGTCGATTGGTCGATTCGCCGTCGTCAGGCGGACTTCACTTCCTGCTGGTAGAACAGCAGCGGTTCAAGTCCCTTCTCCACCACGGCCTTGTTCACCACGCACTCCTTGACGTCGGTCAGCGACGGCAACTGGTACATGATTTCGAGCATGATGTTTTCCATCACGTTGCGCAGGCCGCGCGCGCCGGTCTTGCGCTCGATGGCCTTCTTGGCGATGGCCGACAAGGCGTTGCTGGTGAAACGCAGCCGCACCTTGTCCAGCTCGAAAAGCTTCATGTACTGCTTGACCAGGGCGTTCTTGGGCTCGGTGAGGATGCGGATTAAGTCCGCCTCGTCAAGCTCGGTCAACGAGGTGATGATGGGAATACGTCCCACAAACTCGGGGATGAGCCCAAATTTCACCAGGTCGGACGGATGGGCCATGGCCAAGAGCTTGGAGACGTCGTCCTCGCGGGCGCCTTCCATCTTGGCTCCGAAGCCCAGGACCGAGCCGCGCTGGCGCTGCTGCACGATCTTGTCCAGCCCGATGAAGGCGCCGCCCACGATGAACAGGATGTTCGAGGTGTTGAGCCTGATGAACTCCTGCTGGGGATGCTTGCGCCCGCCCTTGGGCGGAATGTTGGCCTCGGTGCCCTCGATGATCTTGAGAAGCGCCTGCTGCACGCCCTCACCCGACACGTCGCGAGTTATGCTGGGACTGTCGCCCTTGCGGGCGATCTTGTCGATTTCGTCGATATAGATGATGCCCCGGGAGGCCGCTTCGATGTCGTAGTCGGCGTTCTGGAGCAGTTGAACCAGAATGTTCTCCACGTCTTCGCCCACGTAGCCGGCCTCCGTGAGGGTGGTGGCGTCGGCGATGGCGAAAGGCACCTTGAGAATGCGGGCCAGGGTCTGGGCCAAAAGGGTCTTGCCCGACCCGGTGGGTCCTATGAGCAGGATGTTGGACTTGTCGAGTTCAACCTCGTCGTCCTTGGCTCCTCCGGAATAGTAGACCCGCTTGTAGTGGTTGTGCACGGCCACGGCCAGGATCTTCTTGGCCTGATCCTGTCCGATGACGTATTCGTCGAGCAGACGCTTGAGTTCCGCCGGCGGCAAAAGCTTGCCGTCCGAGGTTTCCTCGCTCAGGCTTTCCTGGGCGATGATCTCATTGCACAGGGCCACGCACTCGTCGCAAATGTACACGTCCGGCCCTGCTATCAGGCGCTGCACCTCGTCCTGGTTCTTGCCGCAGAACGAACAACACAGTTCCGAAGAGGCGGGTGTCTTTTTCTTGGTCATGGAATCTTCCCTGACTCCGGGCCGTCTGGCTCGGCACCGAGCCGGTCAAAAGTTCCTATGGGGTTGCTGTTCCTTCTTCCTCGCGCGAGACGATCACCTTGTCGATGATGCCGTATTCCTTGGCTTCCTCGGAAGACAGGAAATGGTCGCGCTCTGTATCCCTGCGGACTCTATCAATATCCATGCCAGTATGTTTGGCAAGAATTTCGTCGAGCCGCTCCCTCATCCGAATAATCTCGCGGGCGTGAATGTCAATATCCGTGACCTGCCCCTGGAAGCCTCCCGAGGGCTGGTGGATCATGATGCGCGAGTTGGGCAGGGCATAACGCAGGCCCTTGGCTCCGGCCGTAAGCAGGAGCGCACCCATGCTGGAGGCCTGCCCCATGCACAGGGTGGACACGGGGCACGAAATGAACTGCATGGTGTCGTAAATGGCCATTCCCGCGGTGACCGAGCCGCCGGGGGAGTTGATATAAAGGGAAATCTCCTTCTTGGGGTCCTCGGACTCCAGAAAGAGCAACTGGGCGCAGATCACATTGGCCACGTGATCGTCCACGGCGGTGCCCAGCAGGATGATGCGGTCGCGCAGAAGACGGGAATAGATGTCGTAGGCGCGCTCGGTGCGCCCGGTGGTCTCTATGACTATGGGTATCTGGGCGTGCATCGCCTTGTTCTCCTTAGGCTTGCGGGGTTTCCTCGGCTTTCTTGGCCGGGACCTTGGTCACTTGGGCCTGGTTGTAGAGGTGCTCCATGGCCTTGTCCGCCAAAATCTTGTCGCGCACCGGAATGACCAGGTTGTTGTGCTCATAGTACTGCTTGAGCGTCAACACGTCCTGGCCGGTACGGGCGGCCATCTGGTTGAAGAAGCCGTCGATCTCCTGCGGAGTGGTCTCGATGCCTTCCTTGTCGGCCAGGGTGAGCAAAAAGATCTGGGCCTTGACCATTTCCTTGGCCTTGGGCTCCATCTCCTTGACGAGTTCCTCGTCGCTCTTGCCCAACGCCTCGGGCGACTTGCCCTGGCGTTCGAGCTTGTCCTTGAACTCGTTGACCAGGTGGGCTGTCTGCTCGGTCACCATGGAAGGCGGCAGAGCGAAATCCATCTTGGCCAGAAGTTCGTCGAGCAGCTTCTTTTGCGCCGCGGCCCTGTAGAGCTGCTGACGGCTGGTGGCGTAGGACTTGGCGATCACCTCGCGCATGTGGGCCAGGCTGTCGAAGTTGCCGGCCCGCTTGGCCATTTCGTCATTGAGGTCGGGCAACTGGCGTTCCTTGATGACATGCAGGGTCACGTTCATGTCCACGGTTTTTCCGGCCAGGCCCTGGTTGATGAAGTCGGCCGGAAAGCTCACTTTGCCCGTGGCGTCGCGTCCGGGCAGAATGGTCTTCACCAGGGCCTCGAAATCGGGCAGGGCCTGGTTTTCGCCCAGGGACAGCTGAAAGTTCTCGGCCTTCACTCCGGGCACGGGCTCGCCGTTCTCGGTGGCGGAAAAGCTCACTACAACCGAATCGCCGTCCACGGGCAGGCGATCCTCGCTGAGCACCTTGAAGTCGGCCAGATTGTTGCGGATGCGCTCCACCACGCTGGACACTTCCTCGTCGCTGGCCAGGGCTTCCTCTTCTTCCACGGCCAGGCCCTTGTACTCGGGCAGATCGAACTTGGGCGCGTGCTCGAAGGTCACCGTATATTCGATGGGCTTGTCGCGTTCGAGTTCCACTTCGCTCACGTCCAACCGGGAGATGGCCATGTGCTTGAGCTCGTTCATGATGTCGTTGATATGCACGTTCAACAGGTCGTTGGCCGCCTCGTGCATGATCTGCTTGCGGAACTTGGCCTCGACGAGGCTGGAGGGAACCTTGCCCTTGCGAAAGCCCGGCATGTCCGTGCGCTGGCGATAGATGGCGATGGTGGCGGCCATGGCCGCGTTGACTTCTTCGGCTGGGACTTTCACATTGATGCTGGTTTCGACCGGCGAAACCTCGGTGACGTTGTATTCCATTGGACCCTCGACTCCTCGATGATTTGGCTCATGATGTTGAAGCGGGTTTGTTTACGTCAAAACCCCGCGAAAGAAAAGCCCCGGCCCGCCGCGGTCGCCACGGGAGGCCGGCGGCGCGAGGTGTTCCGGGGGCAAGAACTTGACGAGGGCGGAAGGACGTGACCGGTTCCGCCCAGGCCTTCGATGAAACCGGTTCCGAAGACCCCTCCACGCACCGGCCAGGAGTTGCGAAACGTTCTCAAGGGCGCCCCGGTCCAAAGGCGACGGGAACCCTCGCGCGGCGGGCGGCGCGCGAAAACCGGCCGAAGGGCGCGTATGTCCCTCCGGCCGGCAGCGTCGCCTAGCAGCCTGTTGAAAAATCCCCGCCGGCTGCGTTGCTGCGAAAAACGCAACCCTTCAACGGATGCCAATTCCCCTTCTGGCTTGAATTTTTCTCGCGCCTTGCCAGCGTGTTTTTTGAACAGGCCGCAGAATCGAATTTTTCAAGGGCCAGCTAGAGGTTGGCCTGCAACAACTCGCCGAAGGCCTTGCATCCCACGGTGGTGGAGCCGGGAAGCTGGGCGGCCAGGTCTTCGGTCACGGCCTTGCCCGCGATGACGGCTTCCATGGACTTGTGGATGCGCTGCGCCGCCTCGTGCCAGCCGATGTGTTCGAGCATCATGGCCCCGGAAAGCACGAAGCTGCCCGGGTTGGCCCGGTCCAGCCCGGCGATGGTGGGCGCGGTGCCGTGGGTGGCCTCAAAAAAGGCCAGCTTTTCGCTCATGTTCACGCCGGGGGCCAGTCCCAGTCCGCCCACCTGGGCGGCCAGGGCGTCGGAGATGTAGTCGCCGTTCAAGTTGGTGGTGGCGATGACGCTGTACTGCTCGGGGCGGATGAGCACTTCCTGGAACATGGCGTCGGCGATGCGGTCCTTGATCACGATGGGCTTGCCGGCTCCGGCCTTGGCCTCGGCCTCGGTCATGCACTGGTCGGCGAATTCCTCGGCGGCCACATCGTATCCCCAGGCCCGGAACGCGCCTTCGGTGAATTTCATGATGTTGCCCTTGTGCACCAGGGTGACATTGGGCTTCTTCTGGGCCACGGCGTGCAGGATGGCCTTGCGCACCAGGCGTTTGCATCCGGCCGGGGTCATGGGCTTGATGCCCACGCCGGCGGTTTCGTCCACCTCGCGGCCAAGCGAGCGCAAAAATTCGATCAGGCGCTTGGCTTCCGGCGTGCCCGAAGCGTATTCGATGCCCGCGTACACGTCTTCGGTGTTTTCGCGAAACACGATCATGTCCACCAGGTCGGGACGCTTCACCGGCGACTCGATGCCCTGAAAATACTTGATGGGACGAATGCAGGCGTAGAGGTCCAGCACCTGGCGCATGGTGACGTTCAGGCTGCGGATGCCGCCGCCCACGGGGGTTCCCAGCGGTCCCTTGATGGCCAGCTCGGCCTGGGCCAGGGTATCCAGGGTGGCCTGGGGCAGGTATTCTCCGGTTTCTTCGCGGGCTTTTTCGCCGGCCAGAAGCTCTTTCCAGGTGAGCGACCGCTGGTCGCCGTAGGCCTTGGAAACGGCGGCGTCGAGGACCGGGCGGGCCGCCGCGTAGACCTCGGGTCCGATGCCGTCACCGACGATGTAGTAGACAGTCTTGTTCATGCACATTCCTTTCTGGCGGATACGTCGTTGCTTGTTCCTCAAGAGAACAAGCTTCCCTAAAAGGGCGCGCCGGCCGTGTCAATCGCCCCGGGGCCGGGAAAAAACGCCAGCGCGACCCGGAGCGAGAAAATTGCGCTTCAACCTTCGGCCCGGCCCGGCTATGTTGCCTTCGGACGGAAGCCGGCAACCGCCGCCCCGCTCGGCCCCACAGGCCCAACTGCCAAACGCGAGGCCCTTTCATGCTGGAAATGGACCATCTGCGTCAAATTTTCTCCGCCGCCCTGAAGCGGGTCGATCCCTTCGACATGATCGTGGATCATGTCCGCATGCAGGGCTCCACCCTCATCGCCGAATTCGACGGCGAACGCCACGAAGCCGACCTGAACGCCTACGACGCCCTGCTCGTGCTCGGCGCGGGCAAGGCCTCGGCCAGGATGGCCAAAGCCTTGGAGTTCGTGCTGGGCGACCGGATCACGGGAGGCCTTGTCTGTGTGAAATACGGCCACGCGGAGCCCTTAAAGCGGGTGGAGGTGATCGAATCCGGCCACCCCACCCCGGACGAACACGGCGTTGAAGCCGCGCGGCGCATGGCCGACCTGGCCCGCAAAGCCGACGCCAAGACCCTGGCGCTCACCTGCATTTCAGGAGGCGGATCGGCCCTGTTGCCCAGTCCGCTGATCGTGTCACGCCCCGGGGCGCAGGTGGCCCTCACCCTGGCCGACAAGCAGGGGGTCACCCGGGCCCTCCTGGCCTGCGGCGCGGACATCGGCGAGATCAACACCGTGCGCAAGCACCTCTCCGGGCTCAAGGGGGGACGGTTCCTCAAGCTCCTCAGCCCGGCGCGCAGCCTGAATTTCATCCTGTCCGACGTGGTGGGCGACCGCCTCGACACCATCGCCTCGGGGCTGACCTGCCACGACGACACCACCTTTGCGGACGCCATGGCCGTCATCAAGAAATACCGGTTGGCGACACAAGCCCCGCGCGAGGTCATCCGGGCCATTGAACTCGGCCTCCTGGGCCGCATCGCCGAGACCCCGAAACGGGGCGACCCCGTGGCCGCGAAAGCGGAAAACATCCTCATCGGGTCCAACCGGGCGGCCCTGCTGGCCGCGCAGGAAAAGGCCCGAGCCCTGGGCTACCACACCTCGGCCCTGACCTGCGCCCTGACCGGTGAGGCGCGCCAGGCGGCCAAGTTTCTCTACGGCGTGGCCCGGGACGTGCGAAACAGCGAACTGCTCGCGCGGCGTCCGGCCTTCGTTGTCGCCGGGGGCGAGACCGTGGTCACCCTGAACGGACCGGGAACAGGGGGACGAAACCAGGAGATGGCCCTGGCCTTTCTCGCCGAATTGGCCCGGGACGAACGCGGCGGCCAGGGCATCCACTTTCTTTCGGCGGCCACGGACGGCGGAGACGGCCCCACCGACGCCGCCGGGGCCTTCGCCTCGGCCGAGGTCTTGCGCCGAGCCCGCCAGGCCGGGCTCTCCATCGAAGAAAGCCTGAACCGAAACGACTCCTACACCTTTTTCGACGCCCTGGGCCGTCTTCACAAAACCGGCCCCACCATGACCAACGTCTGCGATCTGTATATGCTCATCGTCACCTGAACCGGACGCGCGGCGACGGGCTCGACCGCCGCCGGACCAACCGCTCCGGTCCGATCCCGTTCACCCTTCCCGAAGGAGGAGCAACATGCACACCAAGATCATCGCCACCCTGGGGCCGGCCTCCATGAACCACGCCTGCATGACCGATCTGGCCTTGGCCGGGGCGCGCATCTTCCGCCTGAACTTCTCCCACTCCGACGCGGCCTCCTTCGAGCCCGCCATCCGGGACATCCGGCGCATAGAATCCGAACTGGGCGTGCGCCTGACCGCGCTTGGCGACCTGTGCGGCCCCAAGATTCGCATAGGCGAGGTGGCAGGATCGCCGCGGCCGATACGCAAGGGAGAAAGCCTGCTCCTGGGACTGCCGGACGACCAGTCCGCCCAGGACGGCGCAATGCCCTTCATCAGCCTGGACATCCCGGAGCTTTTGGCCGGCCTGGGCTCGGGCATGTCCGTGAACCTGTCCGACGGACTCTTGCAGTTCAAGGTCACCCGGGTGGTGAAAAAGGACCGACTCTTCGAGATGGAAGCCCAAAACGCGGGCGCGCTCTCCTCGCGCAAGGGCATCGCCTTTCCCGGAAAACACCACCCCATGCCGGCGCTCACCCCCAAGGATCTCAAGGACCTGCACGAGGGGCTCGACATCGGCCTGGACGCCGTGGCCCTTTCCTTTGTGCAGGACGCCCAGGACGTGCGCCATATCAAATCCGAAATCGCCCGACACGGGCGCCTCGTCCCCGTGGTGGCCAAGCTTGAACGTCAGAACGCCGTGGATCGGCTAGACGAGATCCTGGCCCTGTCCGACGTGGTCATGGTGGCCCGAGGCGACCTGGGTCTGGAATGCCCTATTCCCGAATTGCCCATCATCCAGAAAAAGATCATCCGGGCCTGCCGCCACGCCCAGAAGCCGGCCATCGTTGCCACGCAAATGCTGCTTTCCATGGTGAAAAACCCCATCCCCACCCGGGCCGAATCCACGGACGTGGCCAACGCCATCCTGGACGGGGCCGACTGCGTTATGCTCTCGGAAGAGACCGCCGTGGGCGACTACCCGGTGGAAGCGGTGCGCGTCATGCGCGAAATCTCGGAAAACGCGGTGGGCTACTACCTCGAACGCCTGCAAGGCCCCTACGCGCCCAAGCGCGAAAAAAATCCGGCCAAGTACCTAGCCTACGCCGCCTGCATCCTGGCCGACAACGCCCAGTCCGTGGCCCTGGTCAGCCACTCCACCAGCGGACTGACCGCAAGGCTGCTCTCCTCGCGGCGCCCCGAGCTGCCCATCTACGCCCTCACCACGGACGAGCGCGTCATCCATTCCATGAACTTCGTCTGGGGCGTGCTGCCTCGTCTCATCGAACCCAGCGCGGACAGCCACCTGGACCGGGTCGAGGCCTTTGTGGACTCCTGCCCGGACTTCGAACCCGGACAGTCCGTAGTCATCACGGCCGGCCAGCCAACCCCCGGCCAGAGCACGCCGCACACCAACGCGATAAAGTTGTACACAAAATGACACAAAATAGTGAATACACCTCGAAAGAGACCCTGGATTTTTGCAAAACGACCTGCTAGGAAACATGGCGCTTAATCTGAAAAATTCCTTACCAGGAGCAAGCCATGACACGAGACAGACAAGCCGACCGCCAGGCCCGCAAACAAGCGGTGATCGACGCGCTCAACACCGCCCGCGGCATGGAACTCAACGCCATCACCCAGTACATGAACCAACACTACGGCCTGGACAGTTCGGATTATGGCGAACTGGCCGCCAATATGAAGCTCATCGCCATTGATGAAATGCGCCACGCGGAGATGTTCGCCGAACGCATCAAGGAACTGGGGGGCGAACCCACCACCCAGGCCGTCGGGACCGTGGAAAAAGGCCAGAACATCCGCGCGGTATTCCCCCACGACGTGGGGCTCGAAGACGACACCATCGACGCCTACAACGGCTTTCTCAAGGTCTGTCGGGAAATGGGCGACAACGTGAGCGAAAAGCTCTTTGAAAGCATCATTGCCGAGGAGCAGCTGCATTACAATTACTTCGACAACGTGAGCGAACACATAGCCACCCTGGGAGACACCTACCTGTCCCGCATCGCCGGGACTCCGTCCTCCACCGGCGGCACGACGAAAAGCTTCGCGCTCAACCTTTCCGGAGCCTAGCAGCCTGTTAATCCTTGCTGGCTGCGTTGCTGCGAAAAACGCAACCCCTCAACGGATGCCAACTCCGCATCAGGCTTGACTTTTTTGCGCGCCTTGCCAGCACGTTATTTTGAACAGGCTGCACGAATCGACTTTTTGGGCGGGCTGCTAGCGGGCCAGGGAAACTCCACCCTCCCCTGACGCCAACGGCCTTCCTCCCCAACGTAACGGGGCGGAAGGCCTTTTTCTGACGGAACTGAAAGGGTCACCCCTTTGAAACGGCTCACCGGCACCTCGGAAAGACCACGCGTCCAACGTCTGCCACCAGCGTCCCCTCGCAAAAGTTCAAGTGTAACTTGATTTTTTACGATCGACACGCCACTGCGGTCGTTTCTCTGTCAACAAAAAATGTCACAAACAAACCCCGGGCCTTGGGACTGAAATCTTCCATAAGAATCTCAAGACGTTGTCCAGAAGAACAGAGAACGACGAGACTTGACGAGTTTTGAGAACTAAGGCATTGCCCATACAGAAGTGCGGATATGAAAGGCGAACAAGGCAAGCGCTTGCGCCTGTATACGGTCAGCGCGCCGCGTGCTTTTGATGCTTTGCGCTCTTTGTCAGTATCCATATTCAGTACCGATTCAAAGGCACCACGAGCACGCTCGCCCCGACAGGTTCACACGGCGCAGGGCGACCTTCACCCAATGCCCTGAGACGCGTCAAGCTCGTCAACGCCCACGGTCCTCAAGCCGGGGCAAAAGCCGTTCGTGCCTGCCGAGAGTGAAAACTTCCAACCGACCCTGGGCGCTCAACCTGCCTCCTTGCTTGACGAGCGCGAAAACCAGTGCCAGCGCGGCTACGCTCCTCATATCCCCTTTTCTTGCTCAGACGCTCATTGGCCATTGAAAAAGGCAATTCTTGCGGCGTGTTCCAAAACTCGCCGGCAAGGCGCGAAAGACTCTCAAACCCGAAGCGCGGTTCGTCGAGGTGTGGGTTTGATTGTCCCGGAGCAACAGGGCCAGCGAGTTTTTTTTCGACAGGCTGTCGCGCGTTTCATTTCGAACACCATTGCACCACGACGAATGAACGGACGGGACACGCCGATGGGATCGCGCAACGCACCCGCCCGCAACCACCAAAGGGGAGATTCCGTATGACCTCCTGGCAACCAGACGTCACTTCCCTCCTTTCCGGCGAGGACGCACTCGAACTCCTTGAACTCATTCAGGACTGTCTGTACTGCACGCGTCGCGAGCAATTCTACGGACTGTTCGAAAAGCTCAAGAAATCCGTCCCGTTCGACTACGCGATCTGCGGGACGGCGAACCTGGACGACGTCGGCTCAATGATTTCCTACACGGTCGAGAACATCAGCTACCCCCTGGAATGGTTGCAAGTGTACTACGACAAGAATTTCGTGGAAACCGACGTCGTCATCAACAAGAACTTTACGTCATTTACCCCGCAGTACTGGAGCGACACCTACAGGGCGTTCCCCCCTTCCGGCGACTATATCAAGATATCCGGCGATTTCGGCCTTCAGCACGGGTACACGCACGGATCGAGTCCTTTTGGACAATGGAAACACGCCAGCCTTTTCTCCTTTGCCAGCCCGCACATGAAAAAACGCGACCTCAGGACATTGAGCATTCTGAGCAAGATCGTTCCGCATTTTCATTACGCCATATCCAACTACCAAGTCGCGTCGACGCAACAAGAAGCCGCCAAAAAGATCACCCCCCGCGAGAAGGAAATCCTTCGCTGGCTCAAGGAAGGAAAGAGTTCCTGGGAAATCTCCGTCATCCTCAAGATCAGCGAGCGGACGGTGAACTTTCACGTGTACAACATCATGCGCAAGCTTGATGTTGTGAATAGGCCGCAGGCTGTTGCGACAGCACTTCATCTTGGTCTTGTTGTATTGTAGTAAACCAATCGTAAACCTTCGGGTTTCTGGCCATACTCAGTTCGTCGAACATCCGTATGTCCAGCAGTGCGGCCAGCGCTTCCACACCGTCCGGCATTATTTTTGATTCGCCGACCGGAGTGCTGTAGAAGCCGCAAATTCTCATCATTCTGTACACGCGCTTTTCAACGACGAGATACATGAATCTTACTCCATTGGCGCTGCACCAATGGTACACACATTTGTGCAATATCATCTGAAGGCTGTTGCGAGCGAAGTTCTCTGACCTCATGGATTTCAGAGCCGCTTCGGAAATGCACAGCCGCGACATTTCGCTGACATTCAGCTCTTTTCTTATCTCATGATCGTCACTGACCAGGTCTATGAACTCCTTTTCGATCATGAACGTATTCCCTGGCATGATCATCCTGAGATACGCGACGATTTCGCCATCTTTAAAGACTCCGAAGTGGGCTGAATACGCGTCATAGGCGTCATACTCCAAGCCGTCCGGACGCGTCGCAACCCATCCGAGCTTTTCGGCAAAGACCGCGTGCCGCAAACGCAGAGCCTGAACAATGTCATCATAGTTCTCGATGCTGCGAGCAACATACTCATTTTCTTTGAAACTTACTGGACTATAAAGACTACTCGTACTAATTCCGGATAGCTGATACATAGTGCTCCCCTTATTTTTAGGAAACACATATGCACAAGCATGTCCCCGGACACCTGTCAGATCTTACAGGTGCAAACGGGCCTTTCGGTCACTAGATATGCACAAACAGTCAACGCCTGTTCACCTGCAAACTTCAAAGGGGGCGACTATGGGATGTTGTGGTTGCTGCGTGTACGCGCCGGAATGGGAATCCGACGAGCCAGACTCGAAGGGAATCTGCACTTGGGGCAAGATATTTCAAGGACTTGGGCTACCGTCCGGCCTGAAGCCCTGGTTCCAGTATTACGATGATTTTCCAGCCCTCATCTCCAACATGATGCAGCCGATCACCAGGAATTCCGGGCAGAATTGCGCCGCGTTCAAATGCGCCTCCGAAGAGAGAGTGTACTCTTAGCTGGCTCGGCGCGCTCACGCTCCCGCCAGGGTTCTCCGTTGAGGCGTGCGAATGGGGGACAGCCTTCAGCCGGACTCGAACGGGACCTCATTAGAGGGATGTGAAACGCCCGCACTGTCCAGCCATAGCCCGAGTGCCGCTCTCCGCCAGGGCAAGGGGAGCCGCCACGTACTGCGTGACGGCTCCCCACGTTTTTTCCGGACACGCATGGGCCCGCGCGCCCATGAAATCCGTGGGCGCGCGACGAGACCGGAAAGGAATCCATGCATTCCAGAAGGTTGGAAAAGGGCGTCGAAAAGCGAGGAAGCCCCGTAGGGACTTGGGGCTTCCTCCGGGAAGGCTTTAGAACAGCACCGCTTCCGGCACGGGCGTCACGGGCTGGTAGCGATGGGCATGGGCGAGGAGGTACTTGCGGGTTTCGGGATCGTCGAGTTCGCTCAGGGAGCGTATGGCGTTCAAACGCCGTCCGGCGATGAACAACGTCTTGTCGTCTTCGGAAAGGGCGAGGAAGCGGTCGATAATGCCTCGCAACCGTTCGTATTCCTTGGGCAACCACCCGCGCAGCTCCAGCAGCAGGTTGATGCGGTGGTCGCTGACCAGCTCGGTCTCGATGTGTTTGATCCGCTCCAGAAAAAGCCGGATCTCACGCACGATGCCCTCTTCGTCCAGGGGGTCGAACAGGCCCTCGCGATACTTGTCGGCAAGGGGCGTCCCCTCCAGGGCGAAACAGGTGCGCAGCCGGACATGGCGCGGGGCGATGGCGGCCACCAGGTCACCGGTTTCCAGGGCGTGCTTTTCGCTCAGGGCCTTGCCGCCCAGCCCCGGCATCACGTAGCAACACAGTTCGAACCCGGCCTCCACGGCCTTGCGACAGCCGGCGAGCTGCTTGGCGGCGGAGGTTCCCTTGTTCATGAACTTGAGCACCTCGTCGCACCCCGATTCCAATCCCACGTGAATGCGGGAGAGCCCTGCCTGGCGCAGGGTTTCCAGGTCTTTGGGATTCCTGGTGGAAAGGGTGTTGCTGCGGGCGTAGGCCGTTACGCGGTCGATGTTGGGCAGCATGGTGCGGATGGCTTCGAGCACGGCCAACAGCGTCTCGGTCGGGGCGATGAGGGCGTCGGCGTCCTGCAAGAAGGCGCCCTTGAACTGGTGGCACTGGGGCATCTGGGAAAATTGACGGATGTCTTCCACGATATCCTGGGCGGGGCGAACGGAAAACTCTTCCCCCTTGTACGCGGGACAGAAGGCGCATCTGTTCCAGGGGCAGTTGCGCACGACCCGAATGAGCAGGCTGTGGGCTTCGCTCGGCGGGCGCATGTGGCCAATTTCTATTTCGTGATTGGCGCTGCTTGTTTCACAGCTCATGCAGGTACTCCTTGCCGGTCAGGCTTGGGTTCTGGTAGTGTGGAACACTCTTGCCGGTTTGGCGGTCGGATGCCAAACAGCGCCTTCGGCCCGCCCCGGTCGCAACGACTGGACGCTCGCGACCGGTCGAACGGAAAAACGCCGATTCCCAACCGCCAAATTCATCCCGCCTTGCGGGCTTGCAGGTGACAGGCGTATAATCATAAACGCCACCATGTCCAGACGCTAAAAGGCGGGAACCACGATCCGGGCACACCTTCCGCCGGGACAAGCAGGTCCACCGCCCACCGGAGGAGCCCATGCCGCCCAAGGTGCTGTTCGTCGACGACGACGCCAACATTCTTGATACCTTCAAAGTGACGCTACGCAAGCGCTTCGAGGTGGCCACCGCTCTTGGTCCCGAAGAGGGGCTCAAGGCCCTGCGCGATCAGGGGCCGTTCGCCGTCATCGTGTCGGATCTGAAAATGCCCGGAATGGATGGGGTGACCTTTTTTACCCACGTGCGCAAGTTCGCGCCGGACTCGGTACGCATCATCCTCACCGGATTCGCCGACCTGGACGTGGCCATCAGCGCCGTGAACGAAGGCCAGGTTTTTCGTTTTCTCACCAAGCCCTGCCCGCCGGAAGTGCTTGTGCGCGCGGTGGAGTCCGGGGCGGAACTCTACCGCCTGGTCAATTCGGAACGGGAGCTGCTTCGCGGCACGCTGCAAGGCACCATCAAGGTCCTCACCGAGATTCTGGGCCAGACCAACCCCGAGGCCTTCGGACGCAGTGAACGCCTCAAACGCCACGTCAAGAACATGGTGACCAAGCTCAACCTCAGGGACAGCTGGAAATACGAACTGGCGGCCATGCTCTCCCAGATCGGGTGCATCTTTATCCCCGAGGAAATCGTGAGCAAAAGCGCCCACATGTCCGAACTGAGCGCGGAAGAGCAGCAGATTTTCGGCATGCATCCCACCGTGGGAGCCCAGCTCTTGTCGAGCATCCCCCGGCTGGAGGAAGTACGCGAAATCATTCTCCATCAAAACGACACCCTGGCCGACAATCCCAACCCGCCCCGGGGAGCCCGTCTGCTCAAGGTGTGCCTGGATTTCGACAACCTGGAAATGTGCTCCGGCGACAAGCTCCAGGTCATCGGCGACATGAAAAAAACGCAAAACATCTACGACCGGGCCATTCTGGAGGCGTTCGAATCCTACATTCTGGCCGACACCGGGGTAAAACCCATGGACATTCGCCTGGTGGAACTCAAGGAAGGCATGATCCTGGGCGAAAACCTCATGAGCGAGGCCGGCGCCCTTCTCCTGGCCAAAGGCCTCGAGGTCAACAACTACAGTCTGATGCGCCTGCACAACCTGGCCAAGGCCCAAGGCGTGCGCCAACCCTTCCGGGTGCACGTGCCCATTCGCGACCAGGGACAACAAGGACAGTAAAGGAGAAGCCACATGGCCCGTCTTTTCGAATCCGCCAATCTGGGCCGCCTGACCCTGGCCAACCGCAGCATGCGCTCGGCCACCTTCGAAGGCATGGCCGACGAAGCCGGCCGGGTGACTGCCCGCCTGGCCGAATACATGGCCGAACTGGCCCGGGGCGAGGTGGGGCTCATCATCACCGGACACACCATCATCGACGCCGGCGGTCAGGCCGGACCCCTGCAAATGGCGGCCTACGACGACGGCCACCTGCCGGGCCTCACCCTCATGGCCGATTCCGTGCACCAAGCCGGAGGCAAAATAGCGCTCCAGATCGCCCACGCGGGCAATGTGGCCGTCAGGGATTTGAGCGGTATCGAGCCGCTGGGTCCGTCGGCCCTTGTCCAGGACGGCAAGCCCCTGTGCCGCGAGGCCAAACGCCTGGACATGCAGGATATTGTCGCCGCTTTCGCCCGATCCGCCACCATGGCGAAACAGGCCGGATTCGACGCCGTGCAGGTGCATTCCGCGCACGGCTACCTCTTGAGCCAGTTTCTGAGCCCGGCCCAGAACCAGCGCATGGACGAATACGGCGGCTCCATCGAAAATCGCATGCGACTGCCCATGGAGGTCGTCCGGGCCGTTCGCCAGGCCGTGGGACCGGACTTTCCCATCCTGGTCAAGCTCAACAACGAGGACTTTTACGAAGGCGGCCTGACCATGGCCGACTCGCTCCAGGCCGCGGTCCTGTACGAGCAGGCCGGCGTGAACGCGGTGGAGCTTTCCGGCGGCGCTCGCCTGGCCGGGGCCAAGTTCATGGCCGCCAGGCTGGGGGCCATCAAGACCGCCGAGCAGGAAGGCTACTATCGCAAGGCGGCGCGGGCCTACAAGGAAGTGCTCGGCGTGCCGCTCATTCTGGTGGGGGGAATCCGCTCCTACGAAGTGGCCGAGGCGGTGATCGAGGAGGGATCGGCGGATTTCGTCTCTTTCGCGCGGCCGCTCATCTGCGAGCCGCACCTTGTCAGGCGCTGGCGCGAGGGCGACCGTCGCAGGGCGCTGTGCCTGTCGGACAACGCCTGCTACGGCCCAGCCTTCGACGGCCGGGGCGTCTTCTGCGTGACGTACGCCAGAAAAAACGCCGTTTCCAAGGACTGAGACAACCGGAAATTTTCAGGAGACGCTCTATGGACTACAAGGACGTGGCCGCCAGGCGGCGCGCGGTGAACTTCTTCGATATCGATCGCGACGTGCCCGACTCCCTGCTGCGAGAAATGGTGGAACTGGCCGCCCTGGCTCCCTCGGGGTTCAATCTGCAACCGTGGAATCTGATGGTCCTGCGGAAACCCGAGGAAAAAGCCCGGTTGCAAAAACTGGCCTGGAACCAGCCCAAGGTCAGCGAGGCCCCGGTGACCCTGATCGTGCTGGCGGACAAGAGCGCCTGGCAGGAAGACAGCCCTAACTGGCAGGCCGTGTGGAACGACATGAAGCTTCCCCCGGAAAGGCGCGACTGGTTCGCCGGGGCCTGCAAAGCCCTCTACGCCTGGTGCCCGGCGGCCAGCTTGGCGTTCGCGGTGAAAAACGCGGCCTTTTTCGCGATGGCGCTCATGTACTCCGCCACCGCCCTCGGCTTGGACTCCCACCCCATGGACGGCTTCGACCACGAGGCCGTGCGCAAGGAGTTCTCCATACCCAACACCTACTGGATCCCCCTGCTTCTGGCCGTGGGCTACCTGCGCCCCGGAACCCAGATCGCCCCTGCCAAACGGCGCCGGGGCTACGACGAGATCGTGACGCGCTTCGAGCGGGACTGATCGAAAAAACACGAAACCGTGCGGGCCGGGAACCGGAAACGACTCCCGGCCTTTTCCTTTTCCAAGCGGAACCGTTCACCCGCTTGGCCCCGCCCCGCCCCGCCAAGGCCGGCCGAGTTTCCGGCGTTGACCCGACCCCGCTCTTGAGGGTACAGCGCCCCAGGCCCGTCGTCAGGAGCCGTGCCGGATTCGTCGCGCCCGCGCGGCGGACCGCGCGCCTTCCGCTCGAATCCGCCCGAAGATGCGCCCGTACGCCTCGGACCACGGCGAACGCCGGCGGATCGTCTTCGACATCGAAAAAAGGATCCACCCTGCGAACCCGCACCCGTTTCGGCCAGCTCCGGCGCAAACGGCGGCATGTATTTCCCGAGGAGTCACACGACGTGGAGCGCACCCCCCAAAGACAAGACCGCATCCGCCAGGTTCTGGCCAGACGTCAAAAGGACCTTACCGTGGTGCTCAACAACATCCACGACCCGCACAACGTTTCGGCCGTGCTGCGCAGTTGCGACGCCTTCGGCGTGGGCGAAGCGCATTTGCTCTATACCGACACGGCGTTTCCCGCCCTGGGCAAGAAGAGTTCGGCCTCGGCCAAAAAGTGGGTGAAGATCGTGCGACACCAGGCGGCGCGGGTCATGGTGGACGAATTCCGGTCCAAGGGATTCCAGTTGCTCTCCACGGGCTTCGGCCCCGGAGCCAAGCCCCTCACCGCCTGGGACATGACCCGGCCCACCGCCGTGGTCCTGGGCAACGAACACGACGGGGTGGGGCGGGAATTCGAAGGCCTGATCCCGGACCAGATCTACATCCCCATGCAGGGCATGGTGCAAAGCCTCAACGTCTCGGTGGCGGCGGCGGTCATTCTCTACGAGGCCTTTCGCCAGCGCCAGGCCAAAGGACTCTACGACACCCCCTCGCTTTCGGAAGAAGAACGCGAGACCCTGTACGAGCGCTGGATCGACCTGTAAGAGCCTGTCGGAACGGCTACGTCCCCTACCCTCGTCCGGCCAAGGCCGCCTCGTACAGACGGTCGTAATCGACGGCCATGCGTTCGAGCGTGAAATGCCTGGCTTGGCGTCTTACGGCCGCATCGGCCAGGCGCCGGGCCAGGGATCGGTCGGAAAGCAGGCGCAACGCCGCCTGGATCAAGCCGGCCTCGTCACCGGGCGGACAGAGAAGCCCCTGCTCGCCGGAAACGATCTGCTCCCTGATCCCGCCCACCGCGTAGGCCGCCACGGGCAGCCCGGCGGCCATGGCCTCCAGGATGACCAGGGGATGGTTGTCCGCCAGGCTGGGATAGAGCAACGCGTCCCCGGCCCGCAGGACTCGAGCCAGGGATTCTTCCTCCAGATAGGGCAGCTCGATCAGATCGCCCTGGCGATCGGCCCTGTTCCCGCCCACGATCACGCCCACGGCCAAGGGTTCGCGCGCCTTGATCCCCCGCCATAGGGCCTCGAAGCGCCCTCCTCCCTTGTAGGCGGCTTCCCTGCCTCCGTGGGCCAGAAACACCGCCACCCGGGCCTCGCCGGCCAAGCCAAGAGCCGCCCGGGCGGACTCGCGCCCTTCCGAAGGCGCGGCCTCCACCCCGTTCGGCACCACTTTGACCGAAAGGCTCGGCCACGCCCGGCGCAATTGACGCCCCAGCCAGGCCGAAGGCGAGGCCACGGCCGGACGCACGACCGCGACCAGTTCCCGTATGCGGGCGGAAACGGCTTCGCTGTTCCCGTAGCCCCTCGGGCAGGGGTCCGGGCAACCGGCGGCCATGCCCGGGCAATCCAGGGGATAGACGCAACCGCCGGTAAGCAGGCGGCAGTCATGGGCGGTGAGCGCCAGGGGCCGCGGATCGCGGCGAAATCCTTCCAGCAGCGCGGCCCAGTCCTGGGTGGCGTGGACGTGCACCAGAGAGCCGGACGGAGCGCGCGAAGCCAACGCCTCGGGACGGCAAGCGAACGCCTCGCGCGGTTCACCGCCCTCCCGCCCCCCGGCCTCGTCAAGCTCGAAGGAAAAACTCACCGGCCTGGCGACACACTGCGCCCGGGCCAGCATCAAGGCCACCTTGGCCGCTCCGCCCCGTCGCCTGACCAACACATGGTGATGCACGCCGGACAGACCGTTCATGTTCCCTCCCCCTGGCTGCGCAAAGCCCGGAAGCGGTTCACGCCCGCTCCAGAAGATCGTGCTTGTAGCACCAGAGCGCCAGATACCTGGCCCGCTCGACCGTAAGTCCGGGCCTGGCCGCCGTGAGCCTGTCGGCCAATTCCAGGGCCGGGGTCGGGCGTCTGGCCAGCACGAGGAGCGCGCGCATGTCGTCCGGGTCCACCAGGTCTTCCAGTCCGGCATACACGATGGGAAAATCCTGCCCACGATGCACCGCCCGGCCATAGCGGGACCAAGTCAACACCAGGTCGTCACCGAGAGCCCCGGAAGGATGCGCCGCGAACACCCTGGCGTAGTCCAGCCCCAGGGGATGAGCGACCGCGGCCGGCCGAGGCCCCGGACCGGTCCGCCACAAGGCGCGCCACAGGGCCAGATGGCGTTCCACCACGAAGTCCCAGCCAAAGCCTTCCGCCCTGACCCGCGCGGCCCGGCCCATGCGTTGGCGAAGTTCCGCATCGCTCCCCAGGCGCCCCAGGGCTTCCGCCAAAGACTTGACATCCACGGCCAAAGACTGGGCCAGGCGCAGATGGACATGGTTGTCGAAACTCAAGGGCGCCAAAAGATCGGTGGAAAAAGTGTCGGCCGGCCCGACCGTGGGCACGAGCAGGCCAGTCTCTTCGTTCGCGACCAGATCGCGGTAGCCGTCGAAGTCCGACGCCACCACGGGAAGTCCCATGGCCTGGGCTTCCAGCAAGGTCAGCCCGAAGGTCTCCTGCAGGTTGTCCGAGGGCGAGACGAACACGTCCGCGGCGGCGTAGAGAGCCAACTTGGTCGCTTCGTCGGGTCTGGCGAAGATCGACAAGGGCAGGCCGATGTTGGACGCCAAATCGGACAGGGTACGCTGTCCCCAGTCGTCCTCGTCGTTCCATCCGGCCAGCACCAGGCGCACCCCCTCGGGCGGGAGCGCGTCCCGCAGCAGACGTTGAAAGGCTCGCAGCAGGGGCAAAAAGTCCATCTTCGAACTGTGGCTGAGCCTGGCCAGCGCCAAACACACCACTTCCCGGCCCAACCCCAGGCGTTGCTTGGCGTCGATCTTGTCGGACTCCTGCGGAGGGCGAAAGTGGTGCAGATCCACCCCGAGGGGCACGATCTCCACCCGGGGTTGGGGAAAATCCGTCTCGGACAGGAAAAACCCTCGGCGCAACCCGGCGTAAAAGGCCTGCACGGCAAAAGCCGCGGCCTTGGAGGTGGCGATCACCGCGTCGCGCGAAGTGATTCCAGGATGCAGATGTTTGAGAAAATCTTGCGTGTAGCGAACGTAACTGAGGGAGTGCGTCAGGCTCGTAATGGGAAAGATTTGCCTGGCCCAGGCATTGCGCACACTGGCCAGATACCCCGGACTGAGCATGCAGTCGGAAAGATGGAACACATGGTAGTCGTTCCGAGCCAATGCGCCGGGCAGTTGCCAGCGCGGCAGCACGACCAGCCGGCCCTGTTGCCAGAGATCCGGGTGCTCCCGCGCGAGAATGTCGGCCTGGGACCGGCAGGCGGCCTGGGAAGGCAAGAAGAAATGGTAGGCGGCAAAGGCATCCCTGTGAAGAAGGGCTCGCAGGTATTGAATATTTGCCTGAATGCGACCGAGCATGGGGCCGGATTCGTAAAAGGGGTCCAACGTGGCCCAAAGACGGGATTTTTCCATACGTTTTGACAAAACACGGGGGGGTGGAAAAAGTCAATGCGCCCTTTGCAGGCAGTCACGCTCTAACATGGTCTCACATTTGCATGTGATCGACGGAGGCGGAAAACCTCAACCGCCCCCACCCGGAGGACCACAATGAGACGCTCCAGCAGGCCAGAAACACTGTGGGGACTGGGCCTTTCCCCGGAACTCGAAGCCCAGATCAGCCAAGCCCTGGGTCAAGGCTACCATTTGCGCAATTGGCCCCTTGAGGCCCTGCCTTCCAAGCGCGATATGGACAAGGCCAGTCCGCTCACGGTCTGGATAACCCTCACCGTGTGGAACGCCCTGCCCCCCACGGCCCGCAGAAGCTTGCGCGACTGGGAGCTGACCCAGCGCGTGCTCGTGCTCGACGACCGGCAGGACGGACCCGGCGTGGAGGAAATCCTTGAACTCGGATTTCTCACCGCGCTCACCCCCCCCATCACGGACAACAAGATCCGCGACGCGGTGTTTCGCGCCAAGGAAGTGCGCGGCCTCTATGACGACATTTTCAAGATGACTCGCGAAATCATGCTCGAACGCGAGCTCTTGGCGCGCAAGACCGACCAGATCGTCTTTCTCAACACGCTGTTGACCAAGGCCTCCCAGTCGCTCGACCCGCCCACCATCCTGAGCAACGCCCGCGAAGACCTGAATCTGCTTTTTCCCATCGCCGGCCTGCAGGCCGCGTTCTGGTCGCCCGGAGGGGACGGACAGTTGGAAGCGGAGCTGTTTCTGGCCCCCTGCCTGGACCAGCAATCGCGTCAACACTGGGTGGAATACCTGTTGACCAACTGCACCCGTCTGGCCGGCGGTCCCATAGAAGGCTACACCGTCGAAATTCTCAGTCAATACAACCCCGACGCCTGCCTGCCGGGACCGTCGTTCATGGCGCCGGTGCTGCTGCCCCTGCGCGTGGCCGGCAACCCCATCGGCTGCCTGGCCATCGCCAAGAGCAAGGACGTGCGGCTGGGCAAGGACCAGATGGCCTCCCTGTCGGCTGCGGCCAACCACTTGGCCCTGGCGTTGCGCAACGCCATGATGTTTCGCGAGATCAAGTCCAAGGCGGACCACGACGGGCTCACGCGCATTCACAATCGCCAATCCTTTGACAGCCATTTGGGCGACGAACTCAAGCGTCACCAGCGCTATAGGCATGAACTCTCCCTGCTGCTGTTCGACCTGGACCACTTCAAGTCCATCAACGACACCTACGGCCATCAGGCCGGAGACATGGTGCTCGGCGAGATGGGAGCGCTCCTGGACGAATCGTGCCGGGAAACGGATTTCGCGGCCCGCTACGGCGGGGAGGAATTCGTGGTCATCCTGCCGCAGACCAACGAGGACCAGGCCTGGGTGCTGGCGGAGCGCCTGCGTCGGCGCATCGAGATGCGAACCTTCCAGTACGCGGGCAAGACGTTTCAGGTAACGGCCTCCATCGGGGTGGCCACCCTGCAACCCGGAGCGCTCAGCAAGCGCGACGAACTGATACGCCTGGCGGACAAGGCCCTGTACCAGGCCAAGTCGAGCGGTCGCAACATGGTCTGCTGTTCCAAGACGCAAAAGCCCGGCCCGCTCAAGATCGCCTCGCAAAGCGCTTGACAGCGGCCGGGGTCAAGGCCTACAAAAATGCGCTCGGGCAGTTAGCTCAGGTGGATAGAGCGTTGGCCTCCGGAGCCAAAGGCCACAGGTTCGAATCCTGTACTGCCCACCACAAGAAATTCAGAGCGGTTCAACAAAGACCGCAAAGTCACAAAATAATTGAGAAGCTGGGCTAGAAATAGTCCAGCTTCGTCTTTTTCGGTCCATTGACAGCCGGGTAGGCGTCTGGGCAACTCCACGGGTAATGGGTTTTTACGCCTGGGTAACACCTCCCCCGTACCGGGGTCGGAGGTTACCATGCCGAGAGGATGCCTGACGGGCATAGCGGTCAAGAGCGCCAAGCGCGGTCCCAAGCCCTACAAAATGACGGATGAGCGAGGCCTTCACCTTGAGGTGAGGCCTACCGGCTCCAAGTGGTGGCGGCTCCGCTACGCTTTTCAAGGCAATGGATTGCCCTAGGGTTTTCTTGGACACCAACTTGGACGTATGGATCGATCGTCCTGGAGGTGTCGGATGGGCAACGAATCGACGGGTCGGAAGCGGTATTGGGCCAAGCACAAGGCGCAGGTCGTTCTCAGGCTTCTTCGCGGTGAGGACCTGGAACACGTCAGCCGCGAGCTTGGCGTCACGGCGGCGGAACTCAGCGAGTGGCGCGATATGTTCCTTGAAGGCGGAGAATCCGGGTTGAAACCCCGTCCGGTCAGGGAGAGCGTCGAGGTGGACCGGCTCCAGTCCAAGATCGGCGAGCAGGCCATGGAGATCGAGCTGTTGCGGGAAAAGATTGTCCGCATGGAGCAAAACCGCCCTTTGGCCCACAGGCGGTCGAGGAAGTGAGCCGCACCTCTTCCGCCTTCACAGGCAGGCCTTTCGGCGTGACCAGGGTCTGCCGCATCTGGGACGTGGCCCGTTCAACGGTGTACTGGCGACGCCAGCCCTCAGACACGGAGCCCAGGCGTCGCGGTCCTCGTGGTTTTCACACCGACGTCGAGCTGGTGGGCGAGATCAAGGGCGTCCTCGCGGAAAGTCCGTTTACCGGCGAGGGGTACCGCAAGGTCTGGGCCATGCTGCGCGACAAAGGCGTGCGGACCTCCAAGGAGCGCACACTCCGTCTGATGCGCGAGAACGACCTTCTTGCGCCCAAACGTCCTGGCAGGCCGCACGGTCCCAAGGCGCACACCGGCACGATTAGAACCGGGCGAGTGGACGAGATGTGGGGCACGGACATGACCACAACCATGACCCTTGCGGAAGGCAACGCCTCGATATTCTTTGCCATCGATCACTGCTCGCTGGAGTTGGTCGGCATCCATGCCGCCAAGCGCGGGACCCGGCTGGAAGCCCTGGAGCCGATCCGGCAGGGCGTGCGCCGCAGCTTTGGGGTGTTCGACAAGGACGCAGCGGCCGGACTGACGCTACGCCACGACCACGGCAGTCAATTCATCTCGGAGGATTTTCAGCGGGAGATCGCCTTCCTTGGGATCAAGGACTCGCCGTCCTATGTGCGCGAGCCCCAAGGCAACGGCATCGCCGAGCGTTTCGTGCGCATCCTCAAGGAAAACCTGCTCTGGGTGCGAGGCTTTCAGACCGTCGAGGACCTGCGTCAAGGACTGCTGGCATTCAAGGAAACATACAACACTCGCTGGCGGGTCGGGCGGCATGGCTACAGGACGCCCGAGCAGTACCGGCAGAAGCTCCTTGCGGCCATGGGCAAGGCGGCATGAATTAGACGAGAAACTGTCCAAGAAACCCTGGACCGGTACACTTGTGGATAATTTTGGTGATGAGAGTTCAAGATGCTGTGGGAGAAATCACCGGCGGAGCCGTGGCGTTTGAAATTGTCCCGCAAATCGGTGAAAATCAACGGGTTGTTAGGGCAATCCAACTTGACTCTAAAAAAATAAGTGCTTATACATTTAAATACTAAGTCAAAATATATAATGACGTACATACAGTTCCCTGGAGTTGTTGTTTTTCCTGTAAAAATCAGAAACTAGTCGAGGCGACTTATGAAAAAAATGAGCATGGATTTTAGTGAACTCCCGACACATGGGAATATTGCGATTTATGGAACTGGAAAGCGCGGTCAAGACTATTTTAAAATCATTTCAATCTGCCGTCCTGATGTCACAACAGTTTGCTTTTTGGACAGCTTCAAAGAAGATAAGACTTCATCACCGCCAATACTAAAAGCTTCTAGTGTAAACCCAGATAGTTTTAATGTTGACAGTATACTAATCTGCTCAAATTTCTATCCAGAGATAATCCTTCATCTTAGGAAGTTGGGCTTAAGTCCCCACAGTTCTATTTCGACCTTTATTGCAGATTGGTTTGTGGATATTTTGTCCGCAGAGGAATCTCAAAAATGTGAAGATATGCTCAAACATCTTTTGGACAAACTTTCTGATGCCCCTTTTGTCTACGATGCACTCGGCAGGCTAGAAGGCCAAAGAAGCAATTATGAATTAGCCTTGTTTTATCATAAACAAGCCTCTTATATGTTTCCAGCCGACATTTGGGGGCATGTTGGTTGCGCAAAAACATTGACCGATATGAATCGTTTTGACGAAGCAGAGGAGGTGTACAGATCTATTGTTGCAAAATATCCAGACAATCCTGCTGGATATCTGGGGTGTGCATCAGTTTTCCAGGCAGTGAATCGACTTGACGAATCAGAAGAGATGTACAGATGTGTCATTGCAAAATTTCCAGACAACCCTGATGGATATCAGGGGTGTGCATCAATCTTTCAGGTGATGAATCGTTTTGACGAAGCAGAGGAGGTGTACAGATCTGTTGTCGCAAGATTTCCAGACAACCCTGCTGGATATCTGGGGTGTGCGTCGGTCTCTCGGGCAATGAATCGTTTTGACGAAGCAGAAGAAATGTACAGGTCTGTCATTGTAAAATTTCCAGACTACCACGCCGTATATATAGACTGTGCAGCATTTTTTCGCACAATTAATCGACTTGACGAAGCAGTGGAAATGTACAGGTCTGTCATTGTAAAATTTCCAGACTACCCTGATGGATATGTGGGTTATGCAACAATTTCTCAAGCAATGAACCGACTTGACGAATCAGAAAAAATGTTCAGATCTGTCATCGCAAGGTTTCCAGACTACCCTGCCTCGTACGAAAGATACTCAGATATGTTACTTACTTTTGGAAGGGCCGAAGAGGCAGAACAGTTATTGTTATCATGTGGACAACGTTTTGTTAATAGGGCTGATGTTGTCCAATTTTTACAAGATGCTTATATATTGCAGGGGAAGATCACAGAGGCAAAAGAGTTGCTGTCTACGCTAGTTAACTTTTGCAACTATCGCAATAATGGAAATGCCCAAAGGCAGAAACCATTGCTTTTCAACCATATCTTTAAATGTGGGGGGTCGTCAGTTACTACATTTTTATTGCAAAACTACTCCAACCAGTTAGCAATTAATGCAAATATTTTTCGTGCAAATTATAAGTCTATTGTCAATTATTATTTGTCTCTATCGGATGAAGAAAAACAACTTTACTCTTTAATTCATTCACATGGTGCAGAACACTTATTGCCCCATGTTCCTGCTAATACAATAAAGGCAGTTGTCTTAAGGAATCCCATTGAAAAACTATTTTCTTGGTATTACTTTAACCTTTCGAATGCAAAGTTTTCTAAGTCGGAAGAAAATTTATTTGATTTTGTTGATAAGGCAACCAATAGTTATGTCTATATGTTTTGCACAAGTGAAGAACGAAATAATCTAAAAGAGTCTGAATTGGTAAAAAAATGTTATTTAAACTTGAACAAACAATACGATCTTGTGGGAATTACAGAAGAAATGGACTCGTTTCTGGGTGAATTGCAATTCATCGCGGAATTGCCTGTCCCGTACACTGGAACTAGGAAAAACATTACAACCAAAAGAAAGGCCCTTGCTGATATTGATCCAGGAGTTGTAGAATTAGCAAAAAATAAACTTAGTCTCGACATCGAACTTTATGAGCTTGTAAAGAATGACTGGGGAAATAAAGTTGAAGTATAAATTTTATATGGCTATTACCTTCGCTCTGCAACGTTCATATAATATCATAAAAATTTTGATGGTTGTGGAGAAAATCAATAGTCAATCAATATGTACAGTGACGGTTATCACCTGACACCAGCCGACCTGGCTGGGGAGCTTTAGGTTGCTTCGTTTGTTCCGTCTTCTTGCGGGCGATTCTCTTTAAGAAGGCCTTCAAGGAAAGAGGTGTAGGGCGTTCTTCCGTTCATGCCTCGTCCCTGGTGTGGGCGCTCGTTGTTGTAATGTTGAAGATAAGTGTCAAGCGACTTCTGCATTTCTTCAACGGACTCGTACTATACCTGTCTGCCTTGAACTCGAAAGTGCTCATCAAGCAAGGTCCTGTGCAAACGCTCAACAAAACCGTTGCTTTGTGGTCGGCGTACCTTTGTCGTGCGGTGTTCGATTCCCTCAAGCTGCAAAAACAACTCATACGGATGTCTGTCCGGCCTGCCGCAAAACTCGCGGCCATTGTCCGACAGAATCGTTTCGATTCTGGCTTCGTGCTCCTCGAAAAACGGCAGAACGTCCTCGTTGAGCACATGCACAGCAGTAAGCGGAAGCTTGCTGGTATACAAACGCCCCCAGGCGTAACGGCTGTGGCAGTCGATGACGGATTGCAGGTAAACCCGCCCCACACCTTTGAGCGTCCCTACAAGAAACGTGTCCATGGCCACCAGGTCGCCGGTATGGTTGGCCTCAATGTGCCGATCGCGGAATTCCGGGCTGAAACGCTCCAGCAGGCGAACCTGTTCGTCGGAAAGCTTCAGGCTCCGCTTACGCACTGTTTCCTCCAGGCGCATCAAGCGTTCGTGTCGGGTCAGAAGGTTGTGGCGGCTCCAGACGCCCCGGACACCTGTAGAGCTTACCCGGATTCCTTGAAGAAGCAGGCTCTGGGCCACACGAAGCGGGCCATGGGTCGGGTTGGTCAGGCAGTAGTCCAGAATGGCCGACTCCACGGATTCGTCCACACGGTTGGGGTGCGGGCCGCGCGGACCAGGCAGGCGGTCCAGCAATCCTTCTGATCCGAATGTCTGGAAATTGCGCCGGATCTCGTAGAACGGTTGCCGCGAATATCCCATGATCTTGCAGGCTTTGCTCACATTGCCCAACTCGGTGGCCAGCTCTAGCAGGCTCAACTTCCTTCGTGCTACCGTCTTCTCGGTGGTCATGACGATCTCCTCGGTTCGGGTTGATGAAGCTTCGCAACTCCATCGCTACCAAAGCCAGGGTCGGCATGGCCACCACCTCGTTCAAGGGGCGGAACTGTCAGGTTATAACCGTCTCACTTCAGCTTACGCCTTTCACCGCTCGCTGTGACTGCTGGTCTGCGGGACTTTTGGCGAAAGCTGTGGCACCAATCGCCGGCTGTCTTGATGCCCAGTCCGATCATGCCGCCGTTCGGACCGATCCAGGGTTTGGATTTCTTCAGGGCTGGGCTCATGACGCTCTGGTTTCCGAGTCGGACGCACGGGCCGGGGGGGGGGGGGGAGCTCCCGGACAGCAAGGCCGTCATCTTCTCCTGGCGCAACCGGTCCGGCGACAGGGCGGGAAACGCCAGCTGCAAGGGGATTCTGGCCGATGTCGAACGTGCCCCCGTAGACCGATAAGATGTCCTGTTCATCGAATTTGTCGTCACTCTGTGTCATCTATCTACTAGACAGGTGTTTGATCTGCCAGCAGGTAATCGGTGTTGTCAATTTCATTCTGACATATTGCTTCCCCTTGTCCTATGGAAGTTGAGGAGAGGGGAAGCCATGCGCCTCGGGCCATCGGCCGGACGCGTGGCCTTTCCGAGCCGCGAAAAGAAGCTTGGCCGGTCAGCTTTGCTCGACGCGCTCTTTGATCATGGCGTCGACGATGTCTCGAACCAAACGGGCTGTCCCATGTGGAGTTCCTGGCCATGTTGATCCAGGACGAGGTGGCTCCTCGCGAGCAGAAAAGTTGGTTCTTCTGAGAATTTCGTGAAGTGGAAGTGAGTTGATACAACAGTAACCCGCGATATCTTGATGGTTACGAGGCCAATCGAGAGATACAGGAGGGCACCGTTATTCAGATCAGGAATTACCCGGCTTCTGAGCGACTGGGAAGGGTATCGTACCGGGACTGTTCAACGATTTGAGGCTGGCGGAAGGGGCCGCAAGCCGAAGTCTGGATCGAACTTTTGCCACTCAAGCGAAGGCGAATGCGTTGCAGCGGGTGCGGTGAACTCGTAAGCAAAGTCCACGACATCGAAGAACGTTGGCTTCGCGACTTGCCGCTTCTAGGGTCACGTCCTCTAACTGCGTGTTGAAAATCTCCGCCAAGTGCCGTTGACTCCAGGCAACATGCAGTAGGAGGTGGACCGATGGGACTTGGTCGTCAAGGTGGTCAGCAAGGGACGATGTATCTGGCCTGGGACGAGATTCCCCGGTCGCGCGGTCACGCCTTTTACGACCGTCTTCAGCAGATTTTGCGCTAATCCGGCTTTGACGCCTTCGCCAAGAAGCTGTGCAAGCCGTTCTCCTCAGCCAAAGGTCGTCCCTCGATTCCGCCTGGGCGGTATTTTCGAATGCACCTGGTGGGGTATTTCGAGGGCATCGACAGCGAGCCAGGCATCGAATGGCGGCGCGCCGATTCACTCTCGCTCCGGGACCTTCTTCAGCTTTCGCCCCAGGAGTCGGTCCCGGATCATTGCTCGCTCAGAAGGATGGCCGGACGCACTTGGCGCACAAGCCCGAGCACGCGATGGACCTGGACAGCGGCGCGGTGGTGGCGGTCGAAGTCCACGAAGCGGACAAGGGCGACACCTCGACGCTGCCAAAGACGCTGGAAGCGGCCCGGCGCGCCGTGTACAACAACCGCGCCCGGATATCGTCCGGGGCCGGAAGAATGTCCAGAAACGGTATTTGCTCCACGTGGCCGGGTTCAATCTCGGCCTGTTGATGCGGATCAAAGACCGGCCACGGCACCCCGAAAGGTTGGGCAGTGCCTGGTTTGCGGTTGTTTGGCCCGAAATTTCAAGCCCAGTGGCCCTCTGCTTACCCAGGATCAGTGCTGCCAAATCATGCCCGTTGCTGTCATCCAAACTGGACGGTAGCCCAAGACGGCCTTTTGCAACGGGCTGCTAACGACCTTGCCGGAAATGACGCCGCAAAACGGTGCGCGACTTGGCACGCTTTGCAGCCAGCCGGAAAGCTGGCTCGTCATGACGGCGTATTTCCCAACCCACAGGACGGTCATGATCCTGCGCCGATGCCGGACGCCCCATGTATGACCGCAGGGTCCGGGATTGTCGACGGCGGGACAGGATTTCACTCGCACCCTCTGTCGAGACAACAAAACAAACACGTGGAAAGCGTTTTCATGGCGCACTCCCTCCTTATGAGGCGGGAGTGAACATCCGCCCCATGCTTTTCAGGCCTTCCGCATTAAACTGCATGAGCGCTTGCAAGTATACCGTTATATCCCGATCGGTGTAGGACGCTGCAATCTGATCCTGAATAATATCCTTGAGCATGTTGACAGACTCCGCCTGCAAACGGATTGTTTTAATGCCCTTCAAGAGCGTTCCGTCCAAGAGGTAGATGGTCAGCACGCTTGTCATTCCGTCTGTCGCATCCAGCCATTTCCCGAGCCGTTCCTGGTTGCACAGCTTAACGTCAAAATTGCATTCCATTTCATTCAGGGGGTGCGAAAACTGAAAAATCCAGTAGGCCAGAGGCACGTTGTCATCGCCTTCGACCAGCCAATACTTTCTTATCGGGCGACGAAAAGCCGCTATTTCCTCTTTCCTTACCTCCGGGCACTGGATCAGCAGCACCAGCCCCTGGTCCCGCAGTTCCAACGTCGTTCCCGCCTCTGTCGGAACATCCCCCGGAAAGGTCTCCCCCACTCTGTACTCAACCATTATCGTTCTCCTCAAGCTGATGCGGTGATCCGACTCTTAGAGACAAAGCGAGGTTCCGTAAACGGAAAACGCCCCGCCCCGCTCCAACCCCGAGCCCTGTCCCTCCCCCGACAGCAACGTCGACGAAAAAAAGAAGCCGGACCGTTTCCAGTCCAGCTTCCTTGATTGGTCGCAGGGTTGTTGTCGTTTCGAAACAGCCCCGCTTATAAATGGTGCCGAAGGGGGGACTCGAACCCCCATGGGCTTTCGCCCGCCACCCCCTCAAGATGGTGTGTCTACCAGGTTCCACCACTTCGGCATGGGTATTGTCGTTACTGCTTTTTCTCCTCGGGAGCCGGAGCCGGCTTGGTCTCTTCGAACAGGGCCGGCGCGGGCTTTTTGTTCTCGGCCGGAGTCGCCTTCTGTTCGATGACCGCGCCTTCCATCACGGACTTGGCCGCGCGGCGATCCATGCTGCCATAGTAATTATAAGTCAGGGATGTGACAAGAAAAATCGCACCCAAAATTGCAGTAGCTTTCACGAGCAGTCCACCGGCGCCAGTGCTGCCGAAGACCGAACCGCTGCCGCCGCCGAAAATCACGCCCATGCCTTCCTTGCCGGACTGCAACAACACCAGCACGACAAGAAGCACGCAGGCGATGATGTGTATCGTGGCGATTATCGTGGTCAAAACCGTTTTCTCCAAAAGCCGTCAGGCATGCGTTAACTAGGCCGTCACAATGCGGGAGAAGCTCTCCGCGTTCAGGCTTGAGCCCCCTACCAGGACCCCGTCGACATTGTCAAGCGTAATAATGTCGCCGGCGTTCTCCGGCTTCACGGAACCGCCATATTGAATGCGTATTTCGCGCCCGGTTTCGCCCAGCCGCTCCACCAGCAGGGAGCGCACCAGGGCGTGGGCGGCCACGATTTCCTCGGGGCCGGCGGTCAGTCCCGTGCCGATGGCCCACACCGGCTCGTAGGCGATCACCAGCCGCTCGGACGCAAGTCCCTCGGGCAGTCCGGCCAATCCGGCGCGCATCTGGCGGCCCACCACTTCCTCAAGCCGTCCGGCCTTGCGTTCGTCCAGGGTTTCGCCCACGCACAGGATCATGGAAAGTCCCTTGGCCAGGCCGAAGGTCACCTTGCTTCCCACGAACTCGTCGGACTCGCCAAGGATGTGCCGGCGTTCGGAGTGTCCGGCCAGGGCGTAGGCGCAGCCGTAGTCGAGGAGCATGTCCGTGCAGATTTCGCCCGTGTAGGCCCCCTGCTCGGCCGGATAAAAATTCTGCGCTCCCAAAAAGAACCCCGGAACGTTCTTGAACGCCTTGCGCACCGGGCGCAACGCGGTGAACGGCGGCAGGACCAGCACTTCCCGATCCTCGGGCAGGCCCGGGCCATCACTTTTGGTCAGAAGCTTCACCAGCGCCTTGGCCGTGTCTTCGGCCTCGTCGCGGGTCTTGTACATCTTCCAGTTGGCGGCCATCAGCTTTTTCATTTTCCGCACGCCTCCAAGGCCGTAAAGGCGGGCAGGCCCCGGCCTTCCATGAATTCGAGCGACGCCCCGCCTCCGGTGGAGATGAAGCTCATCTTGTCGGCCAGGCCGGACTGATGCACCGCCGAGTCGGTGTCGCCGCCCCCGATAACGGTCACGGCATCCAGGCCGGCCAGAATCTTCGCCACGCCCATGGTGCCGTCCGCGAAGGCCTTGTTCTCGAAAGCGCCCATGGGGCCGTTCCAGACCACGGTCTTGGCCGGAGCCAGCACCTTGGCGAAGGCTTCCACGCTTGCCGGCCCCACGTCGAGCACCATGGCGTCGTCGGGAACGGCGTTCACGGGACAGGTCCCGGCCTTGGCCATTTCTTCCAGGGGTTTGCCGGCGTCCTTCGAGTAGACGGCATCCACGGGCAGGGCGATGGTCACGCCTTTTTTCTTGGCTTCTTCGAGAATGGCCGCGGCTTCGCCCAGCAGGTCGTTTTCCACCAGCGACTTGCCCACGCCGAGTCCCTGAGCCTTGAGGAAGGTGTTGGCCATGGCGCCGCCGATGATGAGTGCGTCCACCTTGACCAGAAGGTGCTTGAGCACGGCCAGCTTCGACGACACCTTGGCCCCGCCGGTCACGGCCACAAAGGGACGGACCGGCTTTTCCAGGGTCTCGCCCAAAAATTTCCACTCCTTTTTGAGCAGAAGACCGCCGCAACAAGCCCCCATCAGGGCCGGAAACCCCGTCACCGAGGCGTGGGCCCGGTGGGCCGTGCCGAAGGCGTCGTTGACGTAGACGTCGCCCAGCTTGGCCACGGCCTTGGCGAACTCCATGTCGCCCTTTTCCTCGCCAGCGTGAAAGCGCAGATTTTCGAGCATCAGGATCTCGCCGGGCTTGAGCGCGGCGGCCTGGGCTTCGACCTCAGGACCGAGGCAGTCCTTGGCCATGATCACCGGACGCCCCAGAAGCTCTTCGAGCCGCTTGGCCGCCGGGGCCAGGGACAGCTTGGGATCGGGTTTGCCCTTGGCCTTGCCCAGATGGGAGCACAGGATCAGGCTGTTGCCCTTGGAAAGGGCCAGTTCGAGCGTGGGCAGGCTGGCCTTGATGCGCGTGTCGTCGGCCACCTGGCCGCCGGACAAGGGCACGTTGTAGTCTACGCGGATGAGCAGGCGTTTGCCCGACACGTCCATTTCGTCCAGAAAGCGCATAGGCATGGGGACGCTCCTTTCCCGTCGAATGAAACGGCGCGGTTTGCGTGTGTTTGCGTTGGGCCCGGCGAACTCAGGCGGCCGGGGCCGGAGTCTGGGGGCTGTCGGGATCCTCTCCCAGTTCCAGGCGCATGACGATGGCGTCTTCCTGGTTGTCGGGATAATAGCGTTTGCGCAGGCCCACCTCTTCGAAACCGAAGGCTTCGTAGAGGGTGCGGGCCGCCACGTTGGATCGCCGCACCTCCAAGTACCCTCGTTTCATGCCCATACTCCGGCAAAGTTGCAAGACGTGGCCGAGAAGTTGGCGACCGATTCCCCTGCGGCGCAGGTCCGGGCGAACGGCGATGTTCAAGACCTCCATTTCCCAGGCGGCTGCGAAAAAGGTCAGATAGCCAGCGAGCTCGCCGTGGAGACGCAGGCCGACCACGTGAAAGGGGTCGTTGTCCATGACCGTGGCGTACTGCTTGGCCGACCAGGGTACGGAAAAACAGAGTTTTTCCAGGGCCACAAGTTCGGCCACATCGTCCTTGTCCAGGGATTCGGGAGGGGGAAAAGCGTTTTTCAAGGATGGCGCATCCTGTGCAAGTGGAGTATGACCACGGCCGTTTTCACCAAAGGAGCGCGCCGTGGCCGATGTTGACGACACGTTGCCGCAACAGGCGGAGCTGGTGGAGGTGGTGGAGGTGGTGGACCTCGACGGGCGCCTTTTGTGCGTGCTGCCCGCCGCCGAGGCCCACAGACAGCAGCTTCGCCACCGTTCGGCCCTGGTGCTGGTCCACGACGCCCGGGAGCGCCTTCTGTTGGCCAAGCGGCCGGCCGACGCCCAGTCCTATCCCGACCGCTGGGACCTGCCTGCGGCCGCCCACCTGCCCCCGGGCCAGTCCAGGGAAGAGGCGGCGCGGGTGGCCCTGTCCCAGGTCAGCCCCGGCGGGGTCGGAGCCCTGGTCCATCAGGAGGAACTGGCCCCTTGCGAGGGCACGGGGTTCGAGGCCGTGAGCGTCTTTCGCCACGCGTTGTCCTCCGGTTCGGCGCAGTTCCATTCCTCCCGCCTGATGTTCGTCTCGCTGGAGGAACTTTCCGCCCTGGCCGAAGGCTTCCGCGAGCTTCTGACCCCGACCCTGGTTCATCTCCTGGAAAGCGGGGTTCTGGAGCGCAAAAGTCGGCGTCAGGACTGAGACGCGCCCACCGTGTTCCATGCGGTTCCGGTCTGTTGCCGTCAGCCCGTTGTCTTGGGTCCGCCGCCAAGGCGGCGAAGGTTCTTTCCGCGTGGGCGCACCCTGTTCATCTCCGCAAAAGACCTCCCACGGCCTCGTGCAGCAGCCCGTTGGAAGCCAGGATCGTCGGGGAGCCCAAGGCGTAGGGAACGTTCGGGTCGAATGAACTCACTCTGCCCCCGGCCTCGCGCACGAGCAGCCATCCGGCGGCCGTGTCCCAGGGCTTGAGACGCATCTCGTAAAACGCGTCGAACCGGCCCGAGGCCACGTAGGCCAAGTCCACGGCCGCGGCTCCCGGACGCCTGACGCCCTGGGTGCTCATGACCACGGACTCGAAATCCTCCATGATGGGTCGGATGTCCTCGCGCACGGAATAGGGAAACCCCGTGGCCACCAGGGAGTCCTCCAGGTTGTCCACTTCCGAAACGCGCATGGGCTGGTGGTTCATGAAGGCCCCGGCGCCTTCCACGGCCCAGAACGTCTCGCCCAGGATCGGCGCGTTCACGATTCCGAGCACGGTGCGTCCTTCACACCACAGGGCCACGGAGCTGGCCACGAAGGGCACATGGTGGGCGAAGTTGGTGGTGCCGTCCAGAGGGTCGATGATCCAGGTGAGGCGGCCGGGCTCCAGCTTGGTGGCCGATTCTTCGGCCAGGAAGGTCGCCTCCGGGACCAGCGGGGCGAGGCTGTCGATGAGGGCCCGTTCCACGGCGAGATCGGTCTGGGTCACCAGGTCGATGCGGCCCTTGCGGCGAATGTCCCGGGGCCGGTCCCAGTGGTCTTTGATGATTTCCCCGGCTTGCCGCACGGCCTGGAGGGCCTTGGGCAAAAGCGGGGACAGGGTGGATGCGTCCATGGCGTCCTTGTTCGGGGTCGCGAATCGGCCTTGACGTCGCCAGGCGCGGAGGCGACGCGTCGCGGGGTCACGGGGTCGCCCGGGCGACGTGTCCGAAGCGGCCCGAACGACCTGGCGCGCTTTGCCGTCGCGTCGAAACTAGTTGATGAACACCTGGCGGTAGTGCCTGGCGTGCTCCAGGGTCTTGCCCGTGCCGCGCACCACGGTGGTGAGAGGATCGTCGTCGAGCATGACGTGCAACTCGGTCTCCTGGGCCACCAGTTGATCGAGCCCGCGCAGGAGCGATCCGCCTCCGGCCAGCAAAAGGCCTCTGGACGCGATGTCGGTCACGAGTTCGGGCGGGGTCTTTTCCAGGGCCGTGCGCACGGCCTGCACAATGGTGGCCACCGGGTCCTTGATGGCCTCGCGGATGTGGGAATCGGTGATTTCCACCGTGGCCGGAGTGCCGGCCACCATGTTCTTGCCCGCAACCTCCATGGTGAGGGGCTCGGGCAGGGGGCAGGCGGAACCGAGACGCAACTTGATCTGCTCGGCCATGTTTTCGCCGATGAGCAGTTTGAATTCCTCTTGAACGTAGCGCTGGATGGCCTCGTTGAGTTCGTCGCCGGCCACGCGCACCGATTCGGAATAGGCGATGGCCGAAAGCGAGATCACCGCCACTTCGGTGGTGCCGCCGCCGATGTCCACCACCATGTTGCCCACGGGCTCCTCAATGGGCAGGCCCGCGCCGATGGCGGCGGCCATGGGCTCCTCCACCAGGCGCACGTGGCGCGCGCCGGCCTGGTGCGCGCTTTCGAGCACGGCGCGCTTTTCCACCTGGGTGATGCCCGAGGGCACGCAGATGTTGATGCGCGGCTTGGCCAGGCGAAACCCCGTGACCACCTTGCGAATGAAATAGGCGATCATCTCCTTGGTGACTTCGAAGTCCGCGATGACGCCGTCTTTCATGGGTCTGATGGCCCGGATGCGCTCGGGGGTGCGGCCGAGGAACTCCTTGGCCTCCTTGCCCACGGCGACCAGATTGCCGGTTCTGGTTTCTATGGCCACCACCGAGGGTTCGTTCAGCACGATGCCTTCGGAGGGCGTATAGAGCAGGGTATTGGCCGTTCCCAGGTCCATGGCCAAATCCTTGCCCAGGAAACTGAAGAATTTGTCGAAGAACATGCGTGACCCGCGATATCGGTTAAAAGGTGGGGGACGCAAACCAGGCATGGTTCATAGATGCCCCCAGGCAAAAAGTCTATGCCCGGTTGGAGAGTCTGGCCTTGAGGTGCAGGTTTTCCAGGAAAAGGGCCAATTGGTCGGCCACGGTGCGCGCGAAGTCCTTCACGGTCTCTCCCTGGGGCTGCGGATTCTGGCTGGCCAGCACCAACACGGCCCGCGTGCGTCGGGAAAAGGACACAGGCTGGCAGATCACGCTTTCGAACGCCGGCGAATTCACCTGCGCGCCGAAAAGCCTGGCCCCGGAGGTGGAGTCGGAGGAAAGGGCCTGGGAGCCGTGTTTGAGCACCCATCCGATCATGCCCCCGGACACCGGGTACGTGTTCCCCTTGCCCTGCCCCTGCGACAAGAGCGGACCCGCCGCGCCCTCCACCAAAAAGGAGCGCGATCCCGCGCCGAGCACGGCCAGAAAGGCGGTTTCGAAGCCCGTGGCTTCAACGCAAAGCTCCAGCAATTTCGCGAGGTAGGTCTTCCACTTGGGATGAAGTCTGGGCAGCAGGGTGAGCTGGCGCAGGCAGGGGCTTATGCGCAGTTCGTCCCGGCAGGCGTCCAGTCCGCTGAAGGCCTTGTGCAGTTCGGCGGCCAGTTGGGCGAACTCCGACAGGATTTTCTGGTCTTTTTCCGTGAATCCGTAGGCTTTTTTCGAGTCGACGCACAGCACGCCGGGTATGTCCGGCAGGGGCACGCCCAGAAACGCCTTGATGTCCGTGCCCTGACCTTTCGGGTAGTATCCGGTTCCGCTGCGACGCTGGTCCACGTTGCTCACCAGCAGGGGCTTTTGCTCGCGCAGGATGAATCCTGCCAGCCCTTGCCCGGGCACGAGCGAGGTCCCCACCGGCGCAAGCTGGCCCAGGCTGAACCCGGCGACAAGGCGCACGCCCTCGCTTTCCGGACCGGGCAGGAACAACACCGCCGAATAGCTGTCGAACGTGTTGCACACCAGGGTGAGCACCCGATCGAGCAGTTGTTGTGCGCTCATGCCGAGCCGTTCCGGCAGGCTATGAAGTAGGCGATGGACCTGTTGTAGGTGCGTTCCTCTTCCGGGGTGAAGAAACAGGCAGTGAGTTGGCCCTTTTCCCGATGGTATTTCACACACGCTCGGCAGTCGCCATGACGGGGACAGCCGGCATAGGTGCATGGGCAGCCGGTGTCGTCGTGTGGTTGACGCTTGCAGGTGTCCGACATGAAACTCTCCGTTATGCGCACTTCGCCGTTTCGGTCCGGCAGATCGCGCGGCCTTGACAGCGAGGCGAGAATGCGATTGTAATGACAGTCTTTCGATTCGGTCGGCTTTCGCATGACCCGAAGTTCCTGGCGTCGAGTTAGCCCAATCGGGCCGCTTTGCAAAGCCGCTTCGGCCGGTCTTCGCGGTCCGTCAACCATACGGCGGGATCACCATGGCCTTCAACTGGAAAAAAGCCTTTTCCCGCGCCCCGGCCGCCAAAGCGTCCGTCACCAGAGGTGCGACATCCAGACCGGCCGACTTGGCCTCGCTCAAGGCCTTTCTCGACCTGGCTCACGTCAAGTACGCCCTGCTCGGCCCCTATTTCGAAACCCAGGACTACCCTCTGGTCGAACCGCGCGAGCTGCTGCCCAGCTTCGACGTCGACCTTTTCGAATACAAGGATCTGCCCGGTTTTTCCATGGTGGCCCTGGAGCGGCCCCTTTCCTATTTCCAGGAAGTCTTCCAGTACGACGCCCTGCACTCCCCCGACGAGAGCAGGGAAGAGGAAGAAGCCGGAAAGATTCAGGAAGCCTCCCTTCAAACCCTGGTTTCGCGCATTCCCAAATTCGCCCAGGAGCAACTGCGCCAGGAGCTTTCCGGGAAGGACATCACCAATCTCGGCCACTACACCACGCTTCTGCCCACGCTCCTGCACATGGAGCGGGCCCACGTGCTGGCGCTCAATTCGCGCGGCTGTTTCAATCTGGTCGGGGTCTACTGCTCGTTTCCATCGGACCTGGACACCGAACTCAAGCGGTTCGGGCTGCGGATGGGCAAATTCAGCGTGGGCGACGACGACCTCTACGAACGCAACCGGCTTTTCGTGTACCAGTTTCTCATGGAGCTGCACGGGTTTCCCATCGTGTCCGAGCGGCGCACCTCGGCCGCGCTCTTCGCCAGGCGTCTGCACCGGCTGGGCGAGCGGTTCCTGGTCCGGGTTCTGGGTCAGTCGGACCGCACCATCACGTCGCTTTTCACCTGCCCGGAGGCGAAATTCTTCCCCAAGGTGGAAAAAATCGCCCTGGTCAGCGTGCGCGAACACTTCAAGGACGCGGTGAAAACCCTCTCCGAGGGCGGGTACTTCATCGATCCCGAACGGCGGGTGGTAATTTTGCGGGTCATCTACCAGCAGCACAAGTACGACCCGGACAACGTCCGCCAGGACCGCGCCCTTTCCGTGGCCAGGCAGGAGGTCATCCATCCCATAACCGGCGAGTCCCTGACCGGAGTCAACGTCATCAAGGACTCCTACACCATGTTTCTGCGTTTGAACGACATCGTGCGCGGCGAATATCACGGGCGCATCGTCTACAAACGCCATGAAATCGTGGAGGGGTCGGACACCGACGAAAAACGGCTCAAGTTCCTGCACTCCTGGCTGAGCAAGCATCAGCGCCGCATCATCAGCTATTCGGAAGACTTTTACGCCAATGTGGTCAAGGTGCTCGACAACTACCTGCTCTCGCCGGACAACTACGAAAAATTCGCCGCCCTGCGCTCCCTGCACCAGGAAGTCTGGGCCAAGTACAGCTACATTCAGCAGGCCAGAAAGGTGAAGATTCTCGAAGACCTGCAACGCCGCACCTTCCGGGGGCGCAAGCTGAACCACCTGGAAACCCTCTCCACCTTTACCGAGATCCTCTCAGACCTCAAGTTCGAAATGGTCAACTATTTCGACGAACTGGTGGAAAAAGTGCTCACCATAGGCGAACGGGTGCTTTCCGACTCCTACCTGCGCAAAAAATTCGTGACCCAAAAGGACGAGGAACTTTCGGCCTACGGCCAGTCCATCAAAAAGAACTACGGACGTCTTGTCTCCCTGCTCGACGAGTTCCGCAGCATCCGCAAATGCCGCACGGACTGTCCCAAGCCCGCAGCCGTCCTGACATTGTAACACCGCCCGCCAATCTTCACCGCGTGAGGATCGGCGGGCGTCCAATTGGCCCCGTTCACGAAATGGAACCGAAACCCCAACCTGGGAGGCGACGTGGAAACCCTGCTCACAACCGTGCTCAACGCCTGGCACAAGGCCCACGGGGCCAAGATGGTCCCCTTCGCCGGGTGGGAGATGCCCGTGCAGTACCAGGGCATTCTGGTCGAACACCAGCAGTGCCGCACCAAAGCGGCCATCTTCGACATCTGCCACATGGGCGAATTCGTGCTCAAAGGTCCCGGAGCAAAAGACGCCCTGGCCAAGGCCGTGACCCACAATCTCGACACCCTGGGCCAGAGCAAGTGTCGCTATGGCTTTCTGCCCAACGAAAACGGCGGAGTCGAAGACGACCTCATCATCTACAACCTGGGCCCGGATCACTACATGCTCGTGGTCAACGGCGCCTGCATCGCTTCGGACTTCGCCCTGCTCTCCGCCCGGCTGCCAGGCTCCCTGAGCTTCGAAAACGTCTCCGACCAGGTGGCCAAGATCGACCTGCAAGGCCCGGCCTCCCTGGACGTGCTCTCGCGCCTGCTGCCCGGCGACTGGACCAAGCTCGGCTACTTTTCCTGCGCCAAGGCCTCGTTCGAAGGCGAAGACGTCCTGGTCAGCCGCACCGGCTATACCGGCGAACTGGGTTACGAGTTTTACCTGCCCATGGCCAAGGCCGTGGCGTTCTGGGAAAAGCTGGTCGCCGACCCGGACGTGGCCCCGGCCGGCCTTGGCGCACGCGACACCCTGCGCCTGGAGATCGGCTATCCCCTCTACGGCCAGGACCTGGACACCGTCCGCACCCCGGCCGAAGCCGGCTACGCGGCCATGCTCACCTCGACCGCCGACTACGTGGGCAAGGACAAAGTGGGCCAGGTGCGCGAACGCCTGGTGGCCCTGGCCCTCGAAGGACGACGCAGCGCCCGCCATCACGACAAGGTGGCCCTTCCCTCCGGCGAAATCGTGGGCGTGGTGACCAGCGGGTCGTTCTCCCCCTCCCTGGGCCACGCCATCGCCCTGGCCTACGTGCGCGCCGACGCGGCCGAGGCGAGCGACTTCGTGGTCAAGGCCCCCAAGGCCGACCTGCCCGCCAAGCGCGTGGAGTTGCCCTTTTACAAGAACGGCACGGCGCGGAAGAAGTTGGGGTAGGAGGAGAGGGGAGAAGAGAAAGAATGAAGACTGGGGAAGAACTTTTTTTGAGAATAAGGTTCTTCCCCCGAACCCACATCTCCAAAAAATGGTACCCTGGTTCTGTAAACGGGCTGTTTTGTTGGACGCTATCGCGCGAAAAATGTTTGATTCTGGATGATGGCTGAGGCTCGTGTCGCGTCCTGGGATCAAGGATGCGCGGTTGTGGCGAAAATACCGCAAGAAAGCCGTTCTCGTCGCGAAGCCGAAGGGGATTCCCAAGGGGCTCGCCCCTTGGGCCGCCGGAGACTTTTGCAACGACAAATTGTACTGATTCCTCAAGCGAGAATGGGGCTTGGCCCCGTGGAGCGTCGTGTCCCGAACGGACTTTTTTTATTTGCCCCCCGAGGCCTGGGGCCCTCCCTGGCGGTTGGACGCCGAACAGTCCCGCCACCTGGCCAAGGTGCTCAGGCTGGGACCGGGAGCCGTGGTGCGCTGCCTGGACGGGCGGGGCCGCGTGGGCGACTTCGAAGTGGTCTCGACCAAGGGCGCCGTGGAGCTGGCTCTTCTTGAAGGGCGCGAAGAACAAGCCCCCAAGACGAAGACCTGGCTGGCCCTGGGCTGGATGAAATCCGCCCGGCGCGGCTGGCTGCTGGAAAAAGCCGTGGAACTCGGCTGTTCGGGGATTGTGTTCTGGGAGGCCGCCCGCAGTCAGGGGCCCCTGCCCGTCCAGCCCAAGCCCGCTTGGCTGGCGCAATTGGTGGCCGGAGCCAAACAGTGCGGCAATCCGTGGCTGCCCGAGCTGGAATGCGTTCCGGGCGGCTTGTCCGGTCTGCTCGCCAGGCTTGAGGCCTTTGACCGACGTTTTCTGCTCTGGGAATCGCCCGAGGCGAGAACCCCTCTCGACCCGGCGGCGCTGGCCGAACCGGGGGCCCAGGTGTTTGTGATCGGACCCGAAGGAGGGATCGACAACGCCGAGGCCGAGGCCCTTCTGAAGTCCGACTGCGCCCCGGCCACGCTCGGGCCGCGTCCCCTGCGCTGGGAGACCGCCGCCCTGGCCTGCCTGTCCCTGGCGGCCTGCGGGCCGGCGGCCGCCGGGTAGGATCGCCCCGGCCCGTTCACGGCCACCCGCCGTCCCGCCGGACGGATTCGATCCCGTCGCCCCGCTCATGCCCGCAAACCGGCTTGCCGGCGACGAAACGCCGCTGTATTCGGCCCAACCCCGACAACACGCCCGAGGTACGCATGCCCCCCTTGGCCCACGCCATACGCCCCCTGACCTTTGAGGACTTCACCGGCCAAAGCCACGTCATCGAACGCCTGAAGACCATGCTCAAGGCCAAGCGTTTGCCCAGCCTGCTCTTCTACGGCCCACCCGGCTGCGGAAAGTCCACCTTGGCCCTGATCCTGGCCGAAACCAAGGGGGTGCCCTACGTACGGGTCAGCGCCCCCGAGGCTGGACTTTCCACCCTGCGCACCATCACCCAGGGCAAGGAAATACTGGTGCTTGACGAACTGCACCGCTTTTCCAAGGCCCAGCAGGACTATTTTCTCCCCCTGCTCGAAAACGGCGACATCACCCTTCTGGCCACCACCACCGAGAATCCTTCCTTCTCCGTGACCCGGCAACTGCTTTCGCGCCTGCACGTCATGCGTCTGCGCCAACTCTCGCATGCCGAACTCCTCCAGGTCGCGGCACGGGGCCAGGCCGCCCTGAATCTGAACCTGCCCGAGCAGTCGCTCGAGCTGCTGGCCTCGCTTTCCGGGGGGGACGCCCGCGCGTTTCTGAACCTCCTGGAATTCACGGCCCAGCTTCCCGAAGACAAGCGCGATCCCGCCTCGCTCAAACAGAGCCTGCCCGAGCAGGTGAACCGGGGCGACCGCGACGGCGACTCGCACTATGAGCTGGCTTCGGCCTTCATCAAGTCCATCCGCGGTTCGGACCCGGACGCCGCCCTGTACTATCTGGCCTGCATGCTCGAAAGCGGCGAGGACCCGCGTTTCGTCTGCCGTCGTCTGATCCTGTCCTCGTCCGAGGACGTGGGCCTGGCCGACCCCCAGGCCCTGCCCCTGGCCGTGGCCTGCATGCAGGCCGTGGAGATGGTGGGCATGCCCGAGGGATTCATCCCCCTGGCCGAAACCACCGTGTACCTGGCGCTCGCGCCCAAGAGCAACGCCTCCTACGCGGGCTACCTTTCGGCCAAGCGCGAAATAGCCGCCAGGGGAGCCCAGCCCGTGCCCCTGCACCTGCGAAACCCCGCCGCCAAGCTCCAACGCCAGTGGGGATTCGGCGAAGGCTACAAATACCCCCACTCCTACCCCGGGGCCTGGGTGGAGCAGCGCTACCTGCCCGACGGCATGGACGGCGTGGAGTTCTATCAGCCCAAGGACCAGGGCCAGGAACCCAAATTGGCCGCCCGGTTCAAGGGAAGAAAAAAACGGTAGCAGCCTGCTATCGCTCCCCCTCGCGAGGGGATTCGCATGCGCCCGGTCCTCGCGGGTTCTCATGTCCGACTACGGTTTCTCGTAGCCTTCCGTCCGCCATATCCGGTCCACTCGACGCTCGTGAATTCGGTGACAAGCGCGACGAGTCCGTAATGTCCCTTCCCAAAACCGTTTTCTTGATGCTAGACGGTTCGGTCAGGGTTGATTACGGACACACTTCATGAGCACTACGGAAACATTCACGTCGTTTTTTCAAGGTCCCGCCCTGGACTTCCTGCTGCGCGCCGTGGACCTGGCCCTGGACGAAGACGGCCCGGACCTGACCTCCGGCGCGGTGTTCGGCGAGACCGACCGGCTTCTGGCCCGCATCGTCGCAAAGCAAGACACGCTCGTGGCCGGCCTGCCCATGGTCGGCGTGGTGCTTGAACGCATGGGCGTTCAAGGCGATTGCGCTATCGAATACCTGGCCGAGGAAGGAGGACGCATCCCGGACGGGACCGTGGCCGCGCGCTTTGCGGGTCCGGCCGTGGCGCTTCTCAAGGCCGAGCGGGTGATCCTCAACTTTTTGTGCCACATGTCGGGCGTGGCCAACCTCACGGCCACCTATGTCCAGGCCCTGAAGGGCTCGCGCACAAGGCTGCTCGACACCCGAAAGACCCTGCCCGGCATGCGCTATCCGGAAAAATACGCCGTGCTTGTCGGCGGCGGGACCAACCATCGACGCAATCTTTCCGAATTGCTCATGCTCAAGGACAACCACATCGACCAGGCCGGCGGCGTGCCCCAGGCCGTGGCGGCCCTGCGACGGGCCTTCGCCGGTCGGACCATGCCTCCCCTCGAAATCGAATGCCGCGACCTGGACGAAGTCGCCCAGGCCGTGGAACTGGCCCCCAAGCGCATCATGCTCGACAACATGACGCCCCAAACCATGACCGAGGCCCTGCGCCTCATCCCGGAATCCATCGAAACCGAGGTCAGCGGCGGAGTCGGCCTGGAGCGGCTCGGCGAAATCGCCACCCTGGGAGCGGACTTCGTCTCCGTGGGACGCGTCACCCACTCGGCCCCTTACGCCGACTTCAGCATGCAGCTTGCGTCCGGCACGGAGTGACACACACATGCGGGAAAATGCCCACTTTGCGGCGATAGAAGAGGCGCGGGCCAAGCTGGGCGACCGGCTGGTGATCCTGGCCCACCACTACATGAACGACGCCGTGGCCCGCCACGCGGACTACACCGGCGATTCGCTGGAATTGTCGCGGCGCGTGCCGGGCCTGGACGCCGAATACATCGTGTTCTGCGGGGTGTTCTTCATGGCCGAAACCGCGGCCATTCTCACCAAGCCCGGGCAGAAGGTGTTCATACCGGAAAAAAATTCCAACTGCGTCATGTCCGACATGGCCCCGGCCTGGCTTCTGCCCCGGGTCCTGGACCGCCTGGACCAGGCCGGCATTTCCGCCCTGCCCCTGACCTACGTCAACTCTTCGGCCGGGGTGAAGGCCCTGGTGGGCGAACGCGGCGGGTCCGTATGCACCTCGGCCAACGCCAAGACCATGCTGGCCTGGGCCATGGACAACGGGGAACGCACCCTGTTTCTGCCCGACATGCGCCTGGGGTCCAACGCCTGCGACTGGCTGGACGTGCCCCGCAAGGACCGCCATATCCTGAACATCAAAAAGCATGGCGACGCCCTGAACACCGTCAAGGCCGCGCAGGCCAAGGTGCTTCTCTGGCCGGGACAGTGCGTGATCCATTCCCGCTTCAAGGCCGAGCAGATCGCCCAGGCCAGGCGGTCCTCCCCGGGGTGCCTGGTGGTGGTCCACCCCGAGTGCCATCCCTCGGTGGCGACCCAGGCCGACGCCTGCGGGTCCACTTCGCTCATCATCACGTTCGTGGCCGAAGCGCCCAAGGGTTCGGTCATCTACATCGGCACCGAGTTCAACCTTGTGGCCCGGCTGGCCCATCAATACAGGGGGGAGAAGGAAATCCATCCCCTGTACCCGTCCACCTGCTCGAACATGGCCAAGATCACCGAGGAAAAGCTGGCCGTCACGCTCGCAAACCTGGACTCCCAGCCCACGGTGGAGGTCGACGACCGGGTGCGCGACGGCGCGCGCCTGGCCCTGGAGCGCATGCTCGAGGCGTGCGGCCGTTGAGCGGGAACAAGGAGCCGGTCACCCCGGCCGTGCGGGTTCTGCGCGCGGCCAAGGCGGCATACGAGCTCAACTTTTACGACTACATGGATCATGGGGGCACGTCTCGGGCCTCGCAGGAACTCGGTTTGCCCGAACACGCGGTCATCAAGACCCTGGTGTTCGAGGACGAAGGCAAGAAGCCCTTTCTTGTTCTCATGCACGGCGACCTGGAAGTGTCCCTGCGCGAAACGGCCCGCGTCCTGGGGGTGAAGACCGTGACCCCCTGCACCCCGGAAACCGCCCATCGCCACACCGGCTACATGGTGGGGGGCACCTCGCCCTTCGGCACGCGAAAATCCCTGCCGATACTGGCCGAGCAAACCATTTTCGACCTTGAGCGCATCTATGTGAACGCAGGCAAACGCGGAGTTCTGGCCGCCCTGGCCCCCGCGGTCTTGCGCGAGCATCTGAAAATAACCCTGGTGAAGGTAGGCAGGCCGAGGAGGTAGTGTTCCATGGACGACTCGCGCATCAAAACCCAGGTGCTCGTCATCGGCTCCGGCGCGGCCGGATGCTCCACGGCCCTCACCCTGGCCAACGAAGGCCGGGAGGTCACCCTGCTCACCTCGGGCGACAAGCTGAGCGACGGCAACTCCGCCCTGGCCCAGGGCGGCATCGTCTACACCTGTCCCGACGACTCGCCCAAAAAGCTGGAAAAAGACGTCCTGGTCTGCGGCTGGCGGCACAACTCCGTGGCGGCCGTGCGATTCTTGGCCCGCCGTGGGCCCGAAGTGGTCAAGGAACTGCTTATCGACTCCCTGCACGTGCCCTTTGAACGCGTGTCCGACGGATCCTACCACCTCACCAAGGAAGGCGGCCACGGCCTGGCCCGGATTCTCCACTGCGCCGACGCCACGGGATTCGCCATCATGGAGCACCTGGCGGCCGCCGTGAGCGCCCATCCCAACATCCGGGTGCTCAGCGGACGCACCGCCGTGGACCTGCTCACCTCCCACCACCACGCCGGACTCCTGGAATACAAGTACCACTTGGACAACAACTGCCTGGGCGCCTACGTCTTCAACGACAACACCAAGTCCGTGGAGACCATCCTGGCGGACTTCACCATCCTGGCCACGGGGGGCGTGGGCAGGCTCTACCTGCACACCACCAACTCGCGTTCGAGCGTGGGATCGGCCCTGGCCATGGCCTACCGGTGCGGGGCCAAGAGCATGAACACGGAGTACATCCAGTTTCATCCCACCAGCCTCTATCACCGGGCGGAACGGCGTTTTCTCATCACCGAGGCCATGCGCGGCGAAGGAGCCAAGCTCGTCAACGCCAAGGGCGAGACCTTCATGACCCGCTACGACCAGCGGGCCGACCTGGCCCCGCGCGACATCGTGGCCCGGGCCATCATCGACGAGCTGCTCCACTCCGGGGAGGACTGCGTCTACCTCGACGCGGCAAACCACGTGAAAGACGTGACCAAGCGCTTTCCCGGCATCGCGGCCAAATGCCTGGAAGTGGGCATCGACATTGCCAAGGCCCCCATCCCGGTGGTGCCGGCGGCGCACTACTCCTGCGGCGGCGTGCTCGTGGATCAGAGCGGACGCACCACCGTGGAGCGACTCTACGCCATCGGCGAATGCAGTTGCACGGGCCTGCACGGAGCCAACCGCCTGGCCTCCACCTCCCTGTTGGAATGCCTGGTCTGGGGGGTTTACGCCGCGCGCGACATCAACAAGCGCTCCGCCAGCAAGAAAAGCGCCATGCCCAAGAAGCTCATGGCCTCCATTCCCGACTGGGTCAGCCCCGGCCAACAGGCCAACGAGGACCCGGCCCTCATCGCCCAGGACTGGAGCACCATCCGCCACACCATGTGGAACTACGTGGGCATAAACCGCACCTCTTCGCGGCTCAAACGCTCGTTCGCGGACCTGCGCGACCTCAACATGCACCTGCACGACTTCTACCGCGAAACCCCCATCTCCAAGCCCATCGTGGACCTGTTCCACGGCTGCCAGGCCGCCTACCTGATCACCTTGTCGGCCATGCTCAACAAGAAATCGCTGGGATGCCATTACCGGGTGGACTAGCGGAAAAAAACGATACCGCCTTCCGCCGGCTCGCGTCGCGTCCTTCGATCCTTTTCGGGAGGGCAAAGTCGGCCCCTAGCCGCCCGGAGCCGGGTGAAAGCACTCCCGGAGCGCGATCCCCCCGCATTCCGGCGGTCTTTCTTGCCGATAAACGCGCAGAGGCCGTACAGGCCTCCCCGGACCGCAGGGACGCCGCTTCTTTTCCTGAACGTTTTCCCCTTGCACAAAAAAGGCAAATTCCTGAAAAGAGAACGAGAAGCCTGGAAGCCCGGCGTCTCCCGTGGTCCGGGAACGCGCGCACGGCACCACCATGTGGGAACATTCGCGCCCTGCGGGCGGGAATCGGGGTTCGGTCGATGTGGCGAGCGCCGCTATCGACACCCCCCGGCCTGGCGTCGGCTTCGCTCCCAGGCAACATCGTCGGCCCACCCAGGCCCGAGGATTGCGCCGCGCGTTTGCCCCACAGCCCAAACCCTCATCCAGGGAGTCGCACATGCCTTCAGTTCGCGAAGTCACCTTCAACCTGCTGCGTCGTCTCGGACTCACCACCGTCGTCGGCAATCCCGGCTCCACGGAAGAGACCTTCCTGAAAAACTTTCCCGAGGACTTCACCTACGTCCTCGCCCTCCAGGAATCGAGTGTCATCGCGATAGCCGATGGCCTGGCCCAGGGGCTCAACCAGCCCGTGCTGGTGAACGTGCATACGGGCGCGGGGATGGGCAACGCCATGGGAACCCTTCTTTCGGCCTTTCTCAACAAGACGCCGCTCATCGTCACCGCCGGGCAACAAACCCGCGACATGTTGCTTTGCGAACCCTTTCTCACCAACTTCGACGCGGTGAACATGCCGCGCCCCTGGGTCAAATGGAGCTACGAACCGCAACGCGCCCAGGACGTGCCCGGCGCTTTCATGCGCGCCTACGCCATGGCCGTGCAGCAGCCCACCGGCCCGGTATTCCTCTCCCTGCCCCTGGACGATTGGGACCAGGACATGGAGGACATGGACGTTTTGCGCACCGTGGCCTCCCGCGTGGCCCCGGACCCGGACCGGGCCCAGGAGTTTGCGCGGCGCATAAACGAAAGCGCCAATCCGGTCCTGGTTTACGGAGGCGACATCGCCCGAAGCCGGGCCTGGGACGAGGGCGTGGCTTTCGCCGAAAAACTCCAGGCGCCGGTGTGGGCCGCACCCTTTCCCGAAAACATCTGCTTTCCCGAAAACCATCCCCTGTACGCCGGCAAGCTGCCTCCGGCCATCGGCCCCTTGAGCGCGGCCCTGAAAGGCCACGACCTGATCGTCGTCATCGGCGCCCCGGTGTTTCGGTATTATCCCTGGGTTCCGGGCCGCTATCTGCCGGAAGGGGCCACGCTCCTGCACATTACCGACAACCCGTACGAGGCCGCCAAGGACGTGGCCGGCGACAGCCTGGTTTCCGACAGCCGGCTGGCCCTGCAAGCCCTCCTGGACCGGGTTTCCAAACGCGAGGGGGGGACTTCGGGCAAGGAGGCCGGTCAAGGCGAAACCGGGCCCGCAACGCCCGGGGAGGAACGGCTTCCCCTCACCGCCGAACGGGCCTTTTCCGTTTTGAGCGAGCGGGCCCCGGAAGATTGCGTCATCGTGAGCGAGTCGCCTTCGAACCTGAACGAGTTCGCGCGCACGAAACTCGGCACGATCACCAAGCCCGACAGTTACTACATGATGGCTTCAGGGGCGCTGGGCTGGGGCATGCCCGCCGCCGTGGGCCTGGCCCTGGCGGAAAAGCGCACGGGCCGCAACCGACCGGTGATCGCCGTGATCGGGGACGGATCGTTCCAGTATTCGCCCCAGGCCGTATGGACCGCCGTGCAACACGGCCTGCACGTCATTTACATCGTATTGCGAAACGAGGAATACGGCATCCTGAAATCCTTCGCCGTTCTCGAAAACACCCCCGGCGTCCCCGGACTCGACCTGCCGGGAATCGACATCGTCTCCCTGGGCCGGGGATACGGAGCCCATTCGTGCCGGGCGCAGACCGGGGACGAAATTCGCGAATGCTTCGCCAAGGCGTTGGCGACAGACGGCGTGACCGTGATCGAGATACCGATCGACAAGCACATCCACGGCTTGATCAAGGAATGACGCGTTCGCTTTCGCGGGGCGCACGCATCGAACGCGTCCCGCGAAAGCCATGGCCAGTCGTAAACACGGAAAAGCGCGGGGCGCGGGGATCAGTCGGCGAGAAAAAGGGAAGCGTCTCCGCGCCGGCGTTTTGAAACCCGCTTGAACCGTTTCTAGTTCGGCTCCGCGTACCGCTTGCGCAGGTCGTCCAGGATCTGGGCGGCTTCGGGCACGTTCTTGCGCTGCATGGCAATGACGCGCACGGCCTTGTTGACGGGAATGAACTGGTTCTCCGCGACGGCGTAAAAGGCGTCCAGGCCTTCCACGAAATCCCGCAGGGACAAACCGAATAGGTACCGGCTGGTGTTGTACTCGAAGGTGGTGCGGGTTTTTTCCTCGCAGGCCTTATCCGGCTTGTACAGGACAACGCTGCCCTGGCTGAGCACGGGATCGCTGAAGTCCGCTCCCGTGGTCACGCCGTCGAGCAGGCCGGTGACGTAGACGTATTTCTTGCCTTCGTTCCAACCGGTCCACTCTTTGCCATCACGTTCCTGGGCCTGGGCGGGGCTGGCGGCGAAAAGGGCCGCCAGGGCCAGGGCGATGCAAAAAACACGCATGCGCTCACCTCGTTTCCCGAAAGTGGTTCCCTGGTAACAGCTTCAAGGCCTGGCTGGCAACCGGCCACAGGCGGACGCGCCCCCCCCCGTGCGACGCCGCCCCGGCGCGCCCGTGTCGCAGCCGGGGCGCGCTGTTCTCGCCCCCGGGCCGTCAAACGCGCTCCGGGGGTTTGCGGCAGACCAGACGCCCCACCTTCCCGGGCGGGTCGTGGATCGGTCCCTCGTAGGCTTCCAGCGTCGGCCAGTCGAGAAACCAGCGGGCCAGTTCGCCCGGGCGGAGAAAATGCGCGGGGTTTCCCGAGCCGCCGCTTCCTCGTCCGCCTTCCAGGAAGGTCTCGCAGACCATGATCCCCCCGGGACGAAGCGCGGCGCGCAAAACGGGAATCAGCGGCCGATGCAGGTAACGCAGCACCAGCACGGCTCCCAGACTGCGCGGGGCGAAAATCGGCGGTGGGTCGGTCTCCAGGTCGAGACGGGCGATGAGAACGGGCAAGGGCTTCCCCAGGTCGCCGGCCAGAAGTCGCGCCGTGGCCTGGGTCAGGGCCAAGCTCGTGGCCGAGGCGTCCACCAGAACGACCCGGCACCCTCCCACGGCGAGAAAGAGCCCGTTGCGGCCGTCTCCGGCGGCCACGTCCAGCACCGGACCGAGCCGGCAAGCCTCCGAAAGGGTGGAGCCATGGCGCTCCACCACGGCCGCCGGACGCAGGCCCCGTCCGAAAAGTATGCCGGACTCTCCCCAGTTGCACATGCCGCAACCCTGTCCCGTGCGGCCGAAAAAGGCAATGGCGTCCCTCTAGCCAGGCATCTGGTAAAAGACTATACCCCGGCCATGACCATTACCTTGCGTCATGCCAAATGGACGGGGCTGGCTCAAACGCTCGAGGAAATCGGCACGCTCGTCGTGGCCGTGTCCGGCGGTGTGGACAGCCTGCTCCTGGCCACCCTGGCCCACGCCCGACTGGGGGGCCGCACGGTCATGGCCCACGCCGTCAGCCCCGCCGTGCCCGCGGCCGATACGGACCGGGTGCGCGACCAGGCCTCGGTTCAGGGCTGGAGACTGCTCACGGTCAACTCCGGCGAGTTTGAAGACGAACGCTACCTGAGTAATCCCTACGACCGATGCTATTTCTGCAAGTCGCACCTGTATTCCCTGCTCCAGGTCCTGTCGGCGGATTTGGCCCACGAGTTCGGCCGGGCTCCGGTCATCGTGAGCGGAGCCAACACCGACGACCTGGGCGAGCATCGTCCCGGCCTGGCCGCGGCCAAAGAACGGGGCATCCGCCATCCCTTTGTGGAGGCGGACGTTTCCAAGGCCGACATCCGGGCCATGGCCAGGGAACTGGCCCTGCCCTTCGCCGACTTGCCGGCCTCCCCCTGCCTTTCCAGCCGGGTGTACACCGGCACGCGCGTCACCCCGGAACGCCTCCAAGCCGTGGCCTGGGCGGAAGGCTACCTGAAGCTCACCCTGGGCGTGAGCGTGGTGCGCTGTCGCATTCGCCAGGACCAGATGCTCGTCGAACTTGCGCCCGAGGGGGTGTCCAAGGTGCCTCCCGACACGCTGAAACATCTGGAACACCAGTTGCGCGGCCGTTTTTCCACCATCGCCGCCGTCAGCCTGGACCCCGAAGGCTACCGCCCGGGAAGGGCCTTCCTCCCGGAATCATGAGCGTCACCTTCGACCATGCCAGAACCGGGCGCATCGGCCTGCCCGAGAGTGTCTACTGCGCGGAAAAACCCTTTGAATCCATCGTGCGGCTGGCCAGGGAATTTGGTCGACGTCCCGAAACGCCCGTGCTTTTCACCAGGCTGGCTCCCGAAATCTTCGACCGTCTGCCCCCGGACGCGGCCCGGGCGCTCGATTATCACCCCCTGTCGCGCACGGCCATGACCGGACGGTTGCCCTTCGCCGGCACGGGACGGGTGGCCGTGGTCTCGGCCGGCACGTCCGACGGTCCCGCCGCCTGGGAGGCCGCCCGCACCCTGGAGCACTTGGGCGTGGACCACACCGTGGTCGAAGACGTGGGCGTGGCCGGTCTCTGGCGACTGACCAGCCGCCTGGAAGAAATCAACGCCCATCATGTGGTCATCGTGACCGCCGGCATGGACGCGGCCCTGGCCTCGGTGCTGGGCGGGCTCACCCCGCGACCGCTGGTGGCCGTGCCCACCTCGGTGGGATACGGCGTGGCGGCCGGAGGTCAGGCCGCCCTGTCGAGCATGCTTTCGAGCTGCGCCCCCGGCGTCTGCGTGGTCAATATCGACAACGGATACGGCGCGGCCTGCGCCGCCGTCCGAATACTCAGGACCTTGAATGGCTGACACCATACTCGTCGTTCGCGCCCCCTCGGGGCTTTCCGGAGACATGTTTCTTGCCGGCCTGGCCCGGCTCTGCGACAACCCCCAGGCGGAAATCGACCGCCTGAGCGCCTGCCTGCCCCTGGAGCCCCTGCGCCAGGCCGCCAAGCTGACGCGAAAAACCGTGGGTGGCATCGCCGGATGGGGGCTGGAGCTTGACCTGCCCCACCAGCATGAACACCGTCACCTGGCCGACGTGGCCGCCATCATCGACCAAAGCGGCTTGACCGACCGGGTCAAAGCCCTGGCTCACAGGACGTTCGAACTGCTGGCCCAGGCCGAGGCCACGGTGCACGCCACGTCCCCGGAACGGGTGCATTTCCACGAGGTGGGCGCGCTGGACTCCATTCTCGACGTCTGCCTGGTCTGCGCGCTTTACGACTCCCTGAGCCCGGACCGCTTCGTCTGCGGCTCCCTGCCGGTGTGCGACGGACACGTGCGTTGCGCCCACGGCACGCTGTCCACTCCCGCTCCGGCCGTTCTGGCCCTCCTGGAAGGTTTGCCCATCCACGGCATCGACTCCAAAGGCGAGACCCTGACCCCAACGGCCGTGAGCCTGCTCAAGGTCCTGGAGCCCGAGTTCGGCCCCTGGCCGGCCATGGTTCTCAAACGACAGGAGCGCGTCTACGGAACACGGGTGTTGCCCGACGTGCCCAACGGCGCGATCTTCGCCTGGGGAACGGACGCCCCCGCGTAACTTGCGGCGCTGCTGGAAACGCCGCGCCCGTGGAACCCCCTTTTTGACAATCCCGTGATGTATTCCTCACGGGGTTGTTTTTTCCGGGAATCTCACTCATGGTGTTGCTAGTGGTCCATCAACCTTGGTGGGGGTGCTTATGGACGGCAAAACCAGGGCGGCGCGTTGGCGCGCCAGGCAGGTGGCCGATGGCGGCAAACCCATCGGCGTCACCTTGACGGCCGAAGCCGCCCAGGCTCTCGACCATCTCCAGGAAACATTCAAGTGGTCGCAACGCGAAGCCATTTCGTGCGCGTTGGTATACGCGGCCCAAAATCCTCATCAACTCGAAGAACGCGCCGCCCCCGGCAAGGTTGCGCTTTTGTCCGTGCCCGCCGCCAACACCAAGCGCATCGAGGAACTCGAACGCCGCCTGGAGCAGCTTGAATCCCAGTTGGAAAACCGGCAACCCGACGGCCCCGCGCCGCTTACGCCCCAAGAGTCCGCCGAGGAAAACAAACGGCGGCTTCTGCACTTCACCGCGGAACAAATGCTCGAACACGGCGAACGCATGTCGCGCGTGCAACTCTATGCCCGAGCCCTGCGGCAAGGCCTGGACCTGCCGGACACCCAGCACGGCTACAATGTCTTTATTTCCTACCACATGGAACTTATCCGCGACATCATGCGCTCCCTCAAGGAGGGCAACAACTGACGTCGCGTTGAAAACCCCGCGTTTTTTTTGAAAAAACGGTCCCCGAAGACGGCCCGAGCAATTCTTTCCGCTGAGGCCATCCCCGGCAGGACATGCAGAACACCGCGTTTGGCGCTAGCGAGTCATGGCAGCACGGACATCCCGGTGTAGATTTGTCCCAGCGCCAACACCGACACGAAAATGTTGCATAAGCCATGGACAAGGCGCAGCCTGTTGTTCGCTCCGCGGTTTTTGTTCAGCTTCAGCCCGGCGACCAATCCCACCGCAGCGAGCGTGACGATGGCCGCGCCGATGGGCATATGCACCCCAGTCTCTTCCGGCGCCGCACTGGCCAGGGACGTGGACACCAGTCCCAACCCCCAGCCGATGAACATTCCGGCCATTGCCCATTTGCCGAAAGCGACATGACGTTTCCAGGGAAACAGGACCTTGCGTCCGAAGTGCGCGGATTGAAGCCGCTTCAATCCGGAAGAGAGCACATACAGCCACAAGGCTACCGCCGCGACCATAAAGAGTGGATGGAGATAGATCATGTTCACTCCATAGACCTCTCGACCCATCTTGCCAACACGCCGGCCGGGTTGTAGGGATACCTATCCGTTTCACCAATCTCTGGTCGAACAACAAGCGCCGCTCGGCTTCGCTCATGATCAAAAACCATCTCTTCACCCAGGCCAAGCAGGACGCGCTTTCCGGGCGCATCCTCGAAGGCTCCCGCCTGGAAGCCTTCGTGGCCGACGTGGCCCAGGCCCGGGGGGACGACATCGCCTCCCTTCTCGAATCGGCACACGAAATACGGCTCAAACACATGGGCCGCGTCGTGGACCTGTGCGCCATCGTCAACGCCAAGAGCGGACGCTGTTCCGAGGACTGCGCCTTCTGCGCCCAGTCCGGCCGTTACGACACCGGCGCGCCGGAGCACCCCTTTCTCTCCGAGGAGGAAATCCGCCAGGCCGCCCGCGCCGCCGCCCGCTCGGGGGCGCGAAGGCTCGGCGTGGTGACCAGCGGCAAGACGCTCCTCTCCAGGGACTTCGACAGGCTGCTGCGATCGGTGAAGCTCGTGTCCGAGGCCGGACTTCTGGCCGACACCTCCTGCGGCATCCTGGGATTCGACCAGTTCAAGGTGCTCAAGGACGCCGGCCTGGACGCCTACCACCACAACATCGAGACCGGACCGAGCTTTTTCCCCAAGATATGCACCACACACGCCTACGAAGAGGACCTGCGCGCCGTGCGCGCCGCCCTCCAGGCCGGGCTCTACGTGTGTTGCGGAGGCATCTTCGGCCTGGGCGAAACCTGGGAACAGCGGGCCGAATTCGCCCTGACCCTGCGCGAACTGCGCGTGCCCTCCGTGCCGGTCAACTTTTTGAGCCCCATTCCGGGCACGCCCATGGGTTCGCGTTCCCCGCTCGAACCCGAAGAAGCCCTCAAGATCGTGGCGCTGTTGCGCTTCATGCTGCCCTCGGTCCACATCCGCATCTGCGGAGGCCGCCAAACCGTGTTCGCAACCCGGCGCAACCTGGCCCCGATGACCGCCGGAGCCAGCGGACTCATGATCGGCGACTATCTCACCCTCAAAGGCCTGGACGCCGGCGACGATCTGCGCGGTCTGACCGAATTGGGCTTTCTGCCCGCGGAAACCTCCCGTGATTGAAGAACGCTTTTCCCGCCTGCTGCGCGAACTCAAAACCAGCCATCGCCTGCGCCACACCAGGGCCTTCGGCCCCTCCCGGCCGGGACTGGCGACACTCGGCGAACGCACCCTGCTCGACGTCTCGTCCAACGACTACCTGGGCCTTTCCGGCCATCCGGCCCTGGCCGAACGCGCCTGCGAATACGCGCGCGTCTGGGGCGTGGGGGCCAGGGCCTCGCGTCTGATTCGCGGCACTTTCGACATCCACGCCGCCCTGGAAAAACGGTTGGCCGTGCTCAAGGGAACCCAGTCCGCGCTCGTGCTCGGAGCCGGCTTCACGGCCAACTCGTCCGTTTTGGCCGCCCTGCTGGACGCCAAGGTCCTGGGCGCCGAGCCCCTGGTCCTGGCCGACCGGCTCAACCACGCCAGCATGCACGAGGGCTGCCGCCTGGCCGGCGTGCGCCAGGTGCGCTACCGCCACCTGGACATGAATCACCTGGAAGACCTGCTCAAGGCCAAGGCCAAATACCTGGGGCCGCGCTTCATTCTTTCGGAAAGCGTTTTTTCCATGGACGGCGACCGGGCCGACGTCCGGGTCCTGGCCGAACTGGCCGACCGGTACGGCGCCTTTCTCTACCTGGACGAAGCCCACGCCACCGGGGTGCTCGGTCCCGGAGGGCGCGGACTCTCCGCCGGAGTCGCCATCGCCCAGGGGCTGGTCATGGGCACCTTCAGCAAGGCCTTGGGCGGATACGGCTCGTTCGTGTGCTGTTCCTCGCTGGTGCGGGAGTACCTGGTGAACCGTTGCGCGGGATTCATCTTTTCCACCGCCCTGCCTCCTCCGGCCCTGGGAGCCGTGGACGCCGCCCTGGACCTGGTGGCCGACATGGACGCCGATCGCCAGGCCCTGGAGCGAAACGCCCGGGACCTGCGCGAACGCCTGGCCCAGGCCGGATTGGACACGGCCGGGTCGTCCACCCAGATCATACCCGTGCTGGTCGGCCCCGACGAACAGGCCCTGGAGGCCATGCGCGCCCTGGAAGACGAGGGCATACTGGCCGTGGCCGTGCGTCCGCCCACGGTGCCCCCCGGAACCAGCCGCCTGCGCCTGTCGCTCACCGCCGCCCACACCACCCTGGACGTGGCCCGTCTGGCAGAAACCCTCATTCGCCTGCTCGGGAGCCGGCCATGACCACCCCGCACCTCGTGTTCGTGCACGGCTGGGGCTTCGACGCCACGTTCTGGAGGCCGATCCGCGCCCTTTTGTCCGACTACCCCTCCACCGCCCTGGACCTGGGCTTTTTCGGCCGCGTACGCCTGTACCCGCCCGAGGAGGCCTCCCCCCTGGTGGGCGTGGGACATTCCCTGGGCGTTTTGTGGTTGTTGCGACAGTCGTTTTTCGATCTTTCCCTTCTGGTGAGCCTGGCCGGTTTCACGGCCTTCACCGCCGGACCGGACTTGCCGCACGGAGCGCCCGAAGCGCCGGTGCGGGCCATGCGCAAGGGCCTGCGCCGCGACCCGGAAGGCGTACTGCGGGCCTTTTATCAAACCTGCGGCCTGCCTTCTTCCCTGGCGGCGGACATCGAATACGCCGATCCCATCCGGCTGGCCCGGGGTCTGGACGGCCTCCTGACCTGGCGTCAGGAGCCGCGCTTCCCGATCTGGGCCCTGGCCGCCGAAGACGACGCGGTGGTCACCCCGGCCCACACCCGCGATGCCTTTGCCGACACGGCCGTCCGGCTCGACTTCCTCGACTCGGGCGGACACGCCTTTCCCGCCGTTCGCCCGGAGGAAACCGCCGCCTTCATTCGGCAGGCCCTGTCCCAGCACCCATGGCCCACAGACTGAAGGCGCGGGTCCGTCGCGCCTTTGGGCAGGCCCAGGCCTACGACGCCCACGCTTCCGTCCAGTCCCAGGCCGCCGAGAGCCTGGCCCGTCGGGCGGTGGACGCGGGGCTTGCGCCGGGCGGACACGTATTCGAAATCGGCTGCGGCACCGGGGCGCTGGCCCTGCGCCTTTCCCGGCTCGCGCCTCCGGCCCGTCTGGTCTGCGCCGATTTGTCGCCGGGGATGCTGATCCGGGCCAGGACCAACCTGGCCGGCCTGCGTCCCACGCCGCTGCTCGCGGCCATGGACGCCGAACACCTGGCCGTAAAGCCGGGATTCGACGCCGTGGTTTCGTGCATGGCCCTGCAATGGACCATCGATCTCGCGGCCACCGTGGCCGGACTGTGGAGGCTGGTGCGCCCGGGCGGTCTGCTGGCGTTTTGCCTGCCGGGGCGAGGCACCTTCGCCTCCTGGAGCCAGGCCCACCGCGAATGCGGCCTGTGCTGCGGACTGCACGACTTTCCCGGCGAAGCGGATCTCGCGGCCATGCTGCCCCAGGCAGCGGCAATAACCGCCGAAGACCGCCCCATGTATTTCGAAAACGCCAGGGAGTTTCCCCGCCACCTCAAGGCCATCGGCGCGACCGTGCCCAGGCCCGGCTCCGCACCGCTCGGCCCGGCCCAGTTTCGCTCCGTGCTGGCGGCCCTGGACCGAGCCTACCCTGACGGCCCGGTGGTGGCCTACCGGTTGCTCTACGCCCTGGCCGTCAAACCCGAAAAGGAGTAGCGCCATGCGCGCCGACACCATCCGCACCAAGGGAATCTTCGTCACCGGCACCGACACCGGGGTGGGCAAGACCGTGGCCAGCGCCCTGGTCTGTCTGGCCCTGGACGGGGCCTATTACAAGCCCTTTCAATCCGGCGCCCTGGAAGACGACGACACCGCAGAGGTCGCCCGCCTGACCGGTCTGCCGAAGGACCGCTTTTTTCCACCGGCCGTGCGCCTGAAAGCCCCGCTTTCCCCCCTGCAGGCCGCCGAGCTCGAAGGCCTGAGCCTGGATTTGAAACAGGCCCCCCTGCCCAAGACCGACCGTCCCCTGGTGGTGGAAGGCGCGGGAGGCCTGCTGGTGCCCATCGCGGGCCGGATCACCATGGCCGACCTCATGGCCCGCTACGCCCTGCCCGTGCTGGTGGTGGCCAGGAGCGGACTGGGCACCGTGAACCACACCCTGCTCACCGTGGAGGCCCTGCGCCTGCGCGGACTCGATGTGGCCGGCGTGGCCCTGCTGGGGGATAAAAATCCGGCCAACCGGCGCGACATCGAGGTTCTGGGCCGGGTCCCCGTGGTCTTCGAGGTCGAACCCCTGGCCGAACTCCTGCCCAGGGCGCTCAAGAACCTGGCCCAAGGCCTGGACCTTTCCCCGCTCATCGACCGTCCGGGACAGGGCGACGTCCTGGAACTGAGCCGTCGCCACGTGTGGCGTCCCTTCACCCAGGCGGCCACGGCCCCGCAGCCCCTGGCCGTGGAGCGGGCCAACGGAGCGATCCTGCACACCACGGACGGACGCGATATCGTCGACCTGGTGAGTTCCTGGTGGGTGACCTCCCACGGACACAGCCATCCCCGCATCGGACGGGCCATCGCGGAGCAGGCTTCCCGTCTGGAGCAGGTGATTTTCGCCGACTTCACCCATGCCCCGGCCGCCCGTTTGGCCGAAAAGATCGTGGGCGTCCTGCCGGAAGGGTTTTCCCGGGTGTTCTACTCCGACAACGGGTCCACCGCCGTGGAAGTCGGGGTCAAGATGGCCCTGCAGTACTTCCGCAATCGCGGCGAGACTGGGCGCACCCGCCTGGCGGCCCTGCAAGGCGGCTATCACGGGGACACCGTGGGGGCCATGTCCGTGGGTTTTACCTGCGGGTATTACAAGGGCTTCGAAAAGATCGTCTTTCCGGTGGACTTTCTGCCCTACCCCGCCACCTGGATGGGCGACGACGAGGTCCAGGCCAAGGAGGACAAGGCCCTCGCCGACGTGGCCGCCTATTTTGCGGCCCACCCCGGAGAGGTGGCCGGCGTGATCCTGGAGCCGCTGGTGCAAGGCGCGGCCGGCATGCGCATGGTGCGGCCCGAGTTTCTACGCCGCCTGGCCGAATTGACGACCAAGGCCGGGGCCCTGGTCATCTTCGACGAGGTCATGACCGGGTTCGGACGCACGGGAACCCTGTTCGCCTGCCAGCGCGCCCGGGTCAAGCCGGACATCGTCTGCCTGGCCAAGGGCCTGTCCGGCGGCTTTCTGCCCCTGGCGGCCACTGTCGCCGGCGAAGAAATCTACCAGGCCTTTCTCGGCCAAGGATTCGACAAGGCCTTCGCCCATGGCCATTCCTTCACGGCCAATCCCCTGGGGTGCGCCGCGGGCCTGGCCTCGCTGAAGGTGTTCGAAGAGGAAGACACCCTGGACAAAATCGCCCGCATTGAAGCCGCGCACCGCGAACGCCTGACCGCCCTGGACGGACATCCGCGCCTGGCCCGCGCCAGAGTGTTGGGCAGCATCGGCGCGGTGGAGCTGACCGGCACGCAAAAGGGCTACGGAGCACCCATCGCCCGCCAGGTGCAGGACTTCTTTCTGGAACGCGACCAGTACGTCAGGCCTTTGGGCGAGGTATTCTACATCATGGCCCCCTTCTGCCTGGGGCTCGACGACCTGCATCAGGCCTACGACACCCTGGAAGAGGCCCTGAAGCTGCCCCTTGTCGGCTAACAGCCCGCCCAAAACGTCGATTCGTGCAGCCTGTTCAAAAAACTTGCTGGCAAGGCGCGCAAAAAAGTCAATCCTGAAGCGGAATTGGCATCCGTTGAGGGTTTGAGTTTTTCGCAGCAACGCAGCCAGCAAGGATTTTTCAACGGGCTGTTAAGCGATTCCGATACGACCCCGTGGGCAGCGCGCACTGTGTCCGCAGGGCGTTTTCAGGCCGCCACGGCCGGGACTTTCGGGCCGAAGGCCGAAAACACAAAAAACGGGCGGTTCCGGAGAGCCGCCCGTTTTTTGTGCCCAAGCGTCGCGAAATCGTGCGACGCCGTGGCGCTATTTTCGTTTCTTGCCGCTGTTGACATCCTGCTGATGGCCGTAAAGGCCGCCGGCCACCGCGCCCAGGGCGCCGCCCAGGGCCGCGCCGATGCCCACGCTGCCGCCGGAGATGGCCGCGATGCCCGCGCCCGCGCCCGCGCCGAGAAGACCACCGCTCAAAGCGCCCTGCTGGGTCTTGTTCATGTTGGTGCAGGCCGCCATAAAGACAATGCTCACAGCCAGGACAAGGCTGGTCATGGTTCTGGTCATGAACGTCTCCTTATTTCTTGATCATGTTCGGCTCGGCCACCTCGACCCAGAGCACTTCCACCACGGGCCGGTCGAGCTGATCCGGCTTCTTGGCGAAATAGTCGTCCAGAGCGGCCACGATGTCCTTGAGCTTGTACTTGCTCAGCCCCTTCACCCAACCGGGAATGAGACTCTTTCCCTGCGGATCGGGACCTTGGACCTCTTTCTCCAGTTCAATGATGGTGGTCATGCCGGCGATGAAGGCCAGCTTTTCCTCGGGGGTGGAATTTTTCCAGTTCTGACCCGTGACCACGGGAAAGCATTTTTCCGGCGCTTTGTCCTGGGCCTGGACCGATCCCACACCCACCAAGCACCAAACGCTCGCAATCAGGGCGCACAACAATGTCGAAACTCGCACAGTCGCCTCCTTGCATCCCAGGGATGCCTTGGAAAGTGAATCCTCTCACAGTACCTTGTCCGGCGGCAAAGCCCCCGTCAAGAGCCCGGACCGCGAAACGACCCGTCCAACGCGGTTCTTTCCGGATCCGGCACGCTCCCGGCTTGCCGCTATTGCCGGCGCGTGGCCTCGGTCAACACCGTCACGTTGGACTTGGTGAAAAACCCGTCGAAGCCGTCGTAGCGCTGAATATATTCGTTCACCAACCAGCTGTTGGGGCTCATCCTGGTGAATACCTGCTTGAGGCCTTCCTCGCGCGAGCCGGCCAAATCCAAAAGAAACCCCTGGCCGTGCCGGCGCAAGGCCTCCACGGTACGCTCGATGTTGGCGGTCTCGAACGCCACGTGATGGCTGCGCGCGCCGTAGTTGTGGATAAACAGTTCGGTCGGCCCGCTGGTTTCTGGGGTATCGAAGGGCGCGATGCCCGAGGTGAACACCTGGGCGTAAGCCTCGGGCGAGAGCCTGGCCACGTTGGTTATGGAGTTGAGGGACTCCACGTAGACGGCAAAGGAAAAATCGTAGCCGGTCAGGGCCATGAATTCGAGAATGGCCTGGTCGCGCTCCTCGGCCCTGACCCGGGCGGCCACATGGTCGATACGGCCGATATCGGCCAGATGGGGTCGGTCGGGCTTGGCCAGGCCCGGTTCGACCTGGCCGGCTCCGTCGGGGGTGAAGTCGCGTTTGGCCCCCAGCCATTGCACGAAGCCCAGGGAGTTGCCCGTGAAAGGGGACGGCGCGGTGCGCACGAACAGGCAGGACTCGGTGCGCTCCACCCCGCCCAGAAAGGGCACGCCGCGACGGCGCTGTATGTCGTAATAGGCTTCCACGTCGCGGCAGGAAAAGACGAACGTCTCCAGGCGGGTGTCGGGTTTCGCCCCGCTCTTGGCCCCAGTGTTGGCCTGGCGGAAGGGATTGTTCCACGCACCGGGAGCGTGGGCGCGCACCACGATGTCGGCCGAGCCGTCCAGGGCCAGTTCGGCCTGCTCCCCGTGCGGACCCACGCACCGGCGGCGCAATCCGTGGCCCGTATTGCCCAGAAGTTCGGCCACGGCCGCTTCGAAAGCCTCGGGCTGGGTGCGCACGACAAGGGCCTCCAGGTCTCCGGTCAATCCCTCGAGCCCGGCCGCGCGTCGCGTCTCGCGCACAGACTTCACCTTGGCCAACAACGTGTTGTCGTCATTTCTTTGGAACATGGCGCTCTCCCCTTGGGCAACGGATTGCGGGCGATGATAAAGAAAAGAAACGCGGGAAGGAAAGCCTTTTGTGACAAAAAGCATCGCGGCGCGCCCGGTCCGAAAGCGTCGAAGTCGAGCCCGTGACGGCGCCTGACGGGCATGTTGCGACGCGGCGACGCCGAAACGCCGCCCGGCGGATCACAGCACCTTGCTGATCCTGAGCACGAAGACGATGACCAGCGTCAGCGCCATCGCGCCGAGCATGACCAGCAGAAAGGCCATGTTTTCGCGCTGAAGCGGCAATTCCACGTTCATGCCGTACATGCTGGTGATGAGGGTGGGAATCATGATGATGACGGACAGGGACGTGAGGAACTTCATGACCTTGTTCAGGTTATTGGAAATAATGGACGAATACACGCTCGATATGGAGTTGAGGACCTCGGTGAATATCTTGGACATGTAGATGCCCTGCCTGGTGTCGATGAGGGCGATTTCCAGTTCGTCCACATCGTCCTCGGTGAACGAGAGCCGTTCCCCGTTGGCCCGGCACAGCCCCTTGCGAATGATGCGGTCGATGATGAAGTCGTTGGTCTTGAGCGCCGCGTGAAAGTAGGTCACCGACTTTTGCAGATTGAGCAGCACCTTCAGGTCGTCGTTGGAAAGCGACTGCGCCAGCCCGCGCTCCACCTCCTGGATCTTCAGGGAAATTTCCTTCAAGTACTTCATGAACAATAGCGCCACCTCGCGGATGATGTGGCAGACGCAGGCCTCGGCCCGAAAGCCCTGCTGTCGTTTCTTGTTCAGGTCCAGAATGCGCGACAAGGCCGCGTCCGTGCTTCCGCACACGGTGACGATGGCGTCGGGTCCGAGCAGGATGCCCACGGGCACCGTGGAATGGCGCGGCTCCTGTTGCCGGTTTTCCAGGATGGGGGCCCGAATGACCATGAGCGTGGCTTCTTCGCCGATCTCGATGCGCGGTCGCTCGTGCAGGTCCAGGGCGTGCTCGATGAAGGTTTCGTCGAGCCTGGCCAGTTCGGTCACGCGGCGGATCTCTCCGGTTTCGGGCTCGGTGAGGTCGATCCAGCAACGGCTGCAATCGCCTTGGTCCAGGGGGCGAATGGTCCCGTCGGGACCGTGGATGGTGATCATGGTGCTTGCGATCCGCCTTGTCCGGTTTGGATGACGCGCGCCCCGCCATCCTACGCTTCCAGGGTTCGAGACGGCGCGCCACTTTGGACCGGCACTATGGCCCAGACGCGAAAAGCTTGTGTGACGATCCGGTGAAAACTGCGCGACCCCGGTGCGTTACGGACCCGTACCGCTGGGCGTCCCAGGGCGCGCGCCCAACGCAGGCGGCCCGCCCGAAAAACATCCGGACGGGCCGCTCCCAATCGCGCGCCAAGGTCAGGAACGTTCCGCTTCGCCTCGGGCTTCCAGGAAATCCATGCAGAACCGGGCCGCCTCGGCGAAGTGCACTCCGCCGGTGAATTCGAAGACCGGACAGTCGCCCAGCAAATCGAGGTAGGCGTCCTGGGAAAAGTCGAGCCGCGCGGCCGGGTCGTCCATCTCGAAGAACAGGCCCACGTCCTTCATGAAGGCCTGGGCGAGGTCGCGCCGGGCGCGCAGGTCCACCCGCTCCACGTGCAAGGGCGAGTCGTCGCGCCGCCAGTGCAGGATGGCCAGGCCGGCCATGTCGGCCTTGAGCTTGAACTTGCCCGGCCCGAAGCACTCGTCGATAAAGGCGTCGTACTTGTGCTCCAGGTCCCAGAGTTCGGCCGGGGGCAGCTTGGAGAAACGTTCGCGTTCCTCGGCGTTCATGACCGGACCCAGGCTCTCGTTGTGGAGCACCGTGCCGGGATTGATGCGCGGCATCTTGGGGATGCCCCTCATGACCAGGCGGTTGTTTTCCCGACTGACCATCATCCGGTCGTTGCTCACGAAATCCGGGCCGAGGCGCATGATCTCAAGCGACAGGGTGGACTTGCCCGCTCCGGCGAACCCCGCGATGGTCAATCCCCGGCCCTTTACCGCCACTCCGGCGGCGTGGAACAGCAGGGCCCCAGCCTTGATGACGTGTTCGATGTAGCGATTGTTGATGAAATTGACCACCTGGTTGTCGTTGGCCAGGCAGGGACCCACGGCCAGGTTGTCCGGTCCCCCGAAAAGAAAGACCATGCCGGTGAGCACCTTGCGCACCACGCGTCCGTCCGGCAGATCGGCGAATTCTTCCTTGATCCGGGTCTTTCCCGGCTCGGGCCGCTTTATCGCCAGCGCGACCGGCAGCCCGGGAGTGTCGGCCTCGATGGCCGTGACCGCTATGATGGCCTGCCCCTCCCCGCCCAGGAAATCCCGATAGTAGTTGGCGAGTTTGGCCACGAGTTCGGCCGAATTGGAACGCACGTCGATGCGATCCTTGCCGAAGGCCAGCTTCAGGGTATGAACGGGGACGTTGTCTTGCAGAACCGTTGAAGCGATGCTCTGGCAGGTCACGCCTTGGGTCATTGAATCTTCTCCAGAACGTGGGCGGCGTAGCGTTCGGCCGCGTCAATGTTTACCGAATCGAGCAGACCGCGAAACCCGCCGAAAGCCGAGACCTCGAACACCTGGGCCCCGTCGGGAGTCTCCACCACGTCCACGCAGGTGAAGGCCATTTCCGGGAACAGGCTCTGGGCCCTGTGGGCCAAGTCCAGGATCTCCTTGGAGGGCGTGTGGGCCACGTACTTGCCTCCGGTGCGGGTGGTGGTGTCCCAGGAGTCGCCGCTGCCCTTGCGGGCGTAGGTGGCCAGGTACTCCCCTGCGAGAAAAGTCACGCCAAGGTCCAGGTGCCCGCCGGCGTGGCTGACCATCTGCTGAATGTACATGACCTTGTTTCCGGCGTTCTTGAAGTCTTCGATTTCCTCCCGCAGTTCGGGACCGGGGGCCATCACGGTCATGCCCCGGGCCTTGGTGCTGTAGAGGGGCTTGAACACGACCTTGCCGAAACGCTCCACCGCGGACATGGCTTCCTCGACGTCCTCGGTGACGACCGTGGCCGGCATGGGGATGGCGCCCAGGCGCAGGGCCGTGGTGCAGCTCAACCGGTCGATCAAGCGCAGCATGCTGTCGGGATTTGAAAAAACGGGAACTCCGGTCGCGTGGACAAAGCGCAGGATCTCCAGTCGGTCCAGGGCGTCCGGCGAATAGGTGGGGGCGATCTTCTTGACGATGATCGCGTCCAGGGCGGTGAGTTCCAGGTCCTTGTGGAAAACCTTGCCCGTATCCAGGTCGAGCCGGACGTTGGCCATGTCGATGAGCAGACGCGACCCGGTTTTGCGCTCCACCGCGTCGAGCAGCCTTTCTGTGGACCAGCCTTTGGGTGTGCCGACCACGGCGATTGTCTTCATGCCTTCTCCTTGGTCGCGCGGGCGACGTGAGGGCGAACGCCCGCATTTGTCCGGCGCACTTTCGACGACTTTGCCTCCCGTTGTCCCACGATTGTGTGACAAGTTGTTCACATCTGCTTGAAACCCGGGCGCGGCCTTTCTTTCGCGGCGTCTTACGGCTGTAATGGTTCGACCGTTTTCAGGCAAGCGACAAGGAGACTTCCGCCCTCGGCCATGGATTTGTCGCCGCAGGGCATGCCGGCCCCCCCCGGTCCGACGCGATGCGGGAGAAAAAAGACCGGCGACACCGCGTCGAACCGGCCGGGCGCACCGAAAAAAAGCCCCCGGAGACGGACTCTTCGGGGGCTTTCGGCGACGGCCCGGACTGCCTGTCCGAGCCGATGATCGCGCGCCGCGCTATTCGCAGGGACTATTTCCGCAAAGACGGCCGTAAATGAGTTCCAACACCGCGATGGCGGACTGCAACCGCTCGCTGTCGACCCCGGCCGTCAGTTCTATCTCCAGCCGCTGGGCCACCCGCACCAGTTCGTCGAAGTAGTGCAGCCCCTTGGCCGTGAGCAGAACGAACTTCATGCGCCGATCCTTGGTGGACTGTTCACGCTTGACCCAACCCTTGGTTTCCAGGCGATCGAGCAGGCGGACCAGGGAGGGGCTTTCCACGTTCATGGCCTCGGCCAGTTCGCGTTGTGTCAGGGGCCGGTCGTTGATGGCCAGGGAACAGATCACCGTGAGTTGCGCTCCGGAGAGCCCCAGCGGACGCATCTTCTCGTCGATGGAGGCCCGCCAGGCCTTGGACACCTCGTGCAGCAGGACGCCGAAGCGCACCCGGACATCCTCCTTGACATAGCATACCGGCAATTTGACGCTCACGATTTGGTCCCCGTCTTTTTCTTGCCGGTGATCCAGGCCGAAGCGTTCATGATGAGCTTGAAGAACACCGGGATGAAGAACGGCGCGATGAACGTGGCCCCGAGCATGCCGCCGATGACGCCGGTACCGATGGCGTGCCGGCTGGCCGCGCCCGCGCCCGAACTCAGGGCCAGGGGCACGCAGCCCAGCACGAAGGCGAGCGAGGTCATGATGATGGGACGAAAGCGCAAGGCGGCGGCTTCCGCGGCGGCCTGGTCCACGGGATGGCCTTCCTTCATGCGCAAGACGGCGAACTCCACGATGAGAATGGCGTTCTTGGCCGCCAAACCGATGAGGGTGACGAGCGCCACCTGAAAGTAGATGTCGTTGCTCTGCCCGCGCAGCCATGTGGCCAGGATGGCCCCGAACATGGCGAAGGGCACGGCCAGGATGACCGCCAGCGGCAGGCTCCAACGTTCGTACTGGGCGGCCAGGATGAGAAACACCATGAGGATGCCCAACAAAAACACCGAAGTCGTCGAACTCCCGGAAATCTTCTCCTGGTAGGAGGGACCGCTCCAGGCCAGGGAGTATTCCGGCGGCAGCACCTGCCGGGCCACTTCCTCCATGGCGGTAAGGGCCTGGCCCGAGCTGTAGCCCGGCGCGGGGGCCCCCATCACCTTGGCGGCGGGAAAGACGTTGAATCGCTCCACAACTTCCGGTCCGCTCGAATACACGACGTCCACCAGTGCGGTCAGGGGAATCATTTCCCCCTTCGAGTTGCGCACAAAGACTTCCTTAAGGGATTCCGGCTTGGAGCGGAAGTCCGGATCCGACTGGAGCATGACCCGAAACGTCCGGCCGAACTTGTTGAAGTCGTTGACGTAATACGCCCCGAAGGTGGACTGCATCACGTCGAACACGCCCGAGATGCTCACGCCCAAGGCCTTGGCCCGCTCCCGGTCGAGCTTGACGTCGATTTGCGGCGTGTTCGCGCCGAAGGTGGTGGCGATCTGGCCGATTTCCGGTCGTTTCTTGGCCGCCGCGATGAGTTGTCCCATCATGGCCGCCAGTTCCTTGCTGGTCTTGTCGCCCCTGTTTTGCAGATAGCCTTCGAAGCCGCCCGTGGTGCTCATGCCGGTGATGGGAGGCGGGTTGAAGGCCAGCACCAGCCCCTTGGGCATGCCCATGCCCATGCCGAAGACCTGCTTGACCATGTCGAAGGAACTCTGTCCCGGCTTGGTGCGTTCATCCCAAGGCTTGAGCGTGATGAACGAGGTGCTGTAGTTCGAGCGCAACGCGCCGCTCAAGGCGTCGTAGCCGGTCAGGGAAGCCATTTCCTTCACAATGGGGTTGGGCAGGACCATCTTGTCCAACGCGTCGGAAAATTCCGCCGTGCGGCGAAGCGCCGTGCCGTCGGGCAGAATCTTGGCCGCGATGATGAATCCCTGGTCCTCGTCGGGCAGCATGCCGTGGGGCGTGTGGGTAAAGAGCCAGAAGGTCCCCAGGCCAAGGCACGCGAACAGGACAAGGGCCAAGGCCACCCGGCGAATGAGGAACCGCACCCCGTCCGTGTAGCGCTCGGTCATACGCTCGAACCAGGCGTTGAACACCCGGAAAAACCCGGCGGGATCGCTGTGCGTGGGACGCAGAAGCAGGGCGCACAGGGCCGGGGTCAGGGTGAGGGCCACGATGCCCGAAATGGTCACCGACACGGCGATGGTGATGGCGAACTGCTTGTACATTTCGCCCGTCAGACCGCCCATGAAGGCCACGGGAACGAACACCGCGCAAAGCACCAGCACGATGGCGATGATGGGCCCCACCACTTCGGACATGGCCCGGGCCGTGGCGTCCATCGGTTGCAGACCGGAGCGCATGTTGCGCTCCACGTTTTCGAGCACCACGATGGCGTCGTCCACCACGATGCCGATGGCCAGAACCATGCCGAACAGCGTCAGGGTGTTGATGGAAAATCCCATGAGGTACATTCCCGCGAACGTGCCGATGATGGAGACCGGCACGGCCAGGCAGGGAATGAGCGTGGCCCGGAAACTCTGCAAAAAGAGGTAGACCACCAGAAACACAAGCAGCATGGCCTCGCCCAACGTCTTCACCACCTCTTCGATGGAGATGCGCACGAAGGTGGTCGTATCGTAGGGGATGACGTATTCGAGCCCCTCGGGAAAGGACTTGGCCAACTCGGCCACCTTGGCGCGCACGCGGTCCACGGTTTCCAGGGCGTTGGCGCCCGGAGCCATGAACACGCCCATGAACTCGGCGGTCTTGCCGTTCTGCTTGCCGATGAGGCTGTAGTCCTTGGCCCCGAGCTCCACGGAGGCGATATCCTTGAGGCGCAACGACGATCCGTCCGGCTCGGAGCGCAAAATGATGTTTTCGAATTCCTCCACGGTCTGCAGGCGGCCCTGCGTGGTGATCATGTAGTTGAATTCGATGTACTGTTTGGTGGGCTCCTGACCGATGCGTCCGGCGGCGAACTGGGCGTTCTGCTCCTTGATGGCCGCGGCCACGTCGCCGGGGGTGAGTTTGAGCTGGGCCATCTTGTCCGGACGCAGCCAGACGCGCATGGAGTAGTCCTTGGCCCCGAACACCATGGCGTCGCCCACGCCAGGCAGGCGCTTGAGTTCGTCCAGGATGTTCACCAGGGCGTAGTTGCTCATGAACACCGGAGAATATCGGCCGGATTCGGAACGCAGGCAGACGAGCAACAGGAAGTTGGAGGACTTCTTGACCACGTTCACGCCCTGACGACGCACTTCCTCGGGCAGGGAGTTGAGCGCGGTCTGCACGCGGTTGTTGACGTTGATGGTGGCCTGATCGGGATTGGTGCCCACGGCGAAGACCACCGACATGCTCATGGAGCCGTCCCCGGCGCTGGTGGAGCGCAGATAGAGCATGTTGTCCACGCCGTTGATCTGCTGCTCCAGCGGAGCGGCCACGGTCTGGGCGATCACTTCCGGGCTCGCGCCGGGGTAGCTGGTGGAAACCTGCACCTCGGGGGGCAAGATGTTGGGATACTGGGCCACGGGCAAGGTCTTCATGGCCACCAGGCCCGCGATGACGATAACGATGGATATGACGGCCGAAAAGATCGGACGTTGCAAAAAGAAGTTGCCTTTCATGGCGAGCCCCCTACCCGGCGGCGCCCTGGGGTTTGGCGGGCTGGTTCTGGGGAGCGCCCGCGTCGCGCACCCGGACCTTCATGCCCGGGCGCACCTTGATGACGCCTTCCACGATGACGCGTTCCCCGGCTTCCAGCCCCTTGTCCACCTGGCGGAAATTGCCCAGAGAGCGACCCAGTTCCACGGGGCGCATCTGCACCGTGTCGTCCTGGCCCACCACCCACACGATGGTGCCCTGCTGGGTCTGCAAAATGGCCGCCTGGGGGATGGCGATGGCCCCCATCAGCTCCGAGCCCAGGAGTTGCGCGCGCACGAACTGGCCCGGCAGGAGCGTTCCGTTGGGGTTGGGAATCTCGGCGCGGGACTTGACCACGCCGGTGGTGGCGTCCACCTGGGTGTCGGTAAAATTGATATGCCCTTCGAGCGGATAGGCCGAACCGTCGGGAAGCGTGAGGCGGACGGAAAAGGAATCGCCCGAAACGTAGCGCATCCGGCCGTCGGCGAACTGGGTGCGATAGCTCAGGAACTCCGAGCCGGGAATGGAAAAGTTCACATAGGCCGGATCGGTGCGCGAAATGGTGGTCAAGAGGCTGCCTTCGGCCGAGGTGGTGATGAGGCTGCCCTCGGACCGGGTCTCTTTGCTGGTCATGCCGCTGATGGGCGCCACGACCTTGGTGTAGTCGAGGTTGATGCGGTCCTGGCGCACCTTGGCCTGCGCGGCCTGGAGATTGGCCTGGGACGTGCGGTACTCGGTCTGGGCGTCGTCCATGTCCTTCTGGCTGATGACGCCGTCCTTGATGAGCTTGGCGTAGCGGTCCATGTCGCGCTTGGCCTTTTCGAGACGGGCCTGAGCCTGGCCGAGTTCGCCCTGGGACTGGGCCAGCGCCGCCCGGTACGGTTCGGGGTCGATCTCGAACATCACGTCGCCCTTGCGCACGAATCCGCCCTCGGTGTAGTCGCGTTTCAACAGGATGCCGCCCACTCTGGCGCGCACCTCCACATCCCGCGATCCCGTCACCTGGGCCATGAATTCGATGGTCAGGGGAATGTTTTCCACTTTCACGGTTCTGGTCACCACTTCCATGGCGGGCATCCCGCCGGCCGGCGGTTGGGAGGAACCGTCGCGGCATCCCGTGGCGACCAGCATTCCCATTGCGGCCAGGAGCACGAGCGCCCCGATCGATGTTGAACGCCTCATCAGCTCACCTTTTCCTTTCAGGGGTATGGCCCCGTGTATATTCCACTAACTACTAGCCCACTAACTATTTGTGCGTAAAGCACCGTCCCTTATCCAATCCAGGTATGATGTCAAGCGAAGTTTCAGGGCGGTCCCGGCGGAAAAGGAAATGCCCAACCCACGGCTACCGTTGATGAAATTTTCGTGACGGATCAAACGAAACCCCGTGTCGGGGAGCACGGCCTGGCCGCCGGCGGCCAGGCGCCGCGTCGCCTTACCCGGCCTCCGCGCGGGTCAGGGGAAAGCCTCCGTCGCACGGAAACAAACGCCCCGCGCCCGAGCGGCCCGGCTCGGGAACGGCTCTTGCTTTGTCATCACCGAGCGAAAGCGACCGGCAATTTCTGCCGCGTCACATCAGCAGCCGTCCATGCACAGAGGCCCCCATGAGCGTTCAAGGCGTGCAAGACACCACGGCGACAACGGCCGTTCAGTCCAACCTGACCGGGGTCGGGTCTTCCGAGATCAACGCCCTTTTCGAGTCCCAGTTGGCCATGGCCGTCTCCCTGACCGGGCGAGTGGACCTGATGAACCAGTCCAACCAACCCACGTCGGACGATACCACCAAGTTCCAGCAGGCTTTGGCCTTGCAGAACCTGAACGTCCTGGCCAGCACGGTCATGATGGAGCACGACATGGGCGGGGTGATCGTGGTGCAAACCCTGATGAACCAGCAGCTCAACGCCTGGGGATTCGGCCAGCAGTCCGCAGACACCGCCGAATCCCAGACCGATTCCACCACGGCCACCACCACGACCGCCAAGAAGGCCACGACCAAGACCGCAACGACCACCAAGAAGACCACCACCAAGACGGCAACAACCACAAGCGCCACGTCCACCTCGGACACGCAGTCCACTTCCACGTCCGGTACCGCGTCCAACGCGAGCACCACTTCCGGCTCCACGTCCTCGCTTTCGGAAGAAGCGGCCTCGAACGCGAGTTCCGCCTCCAGCGCGAGTTCTTCGCTGACCGACACGCTGCTTTCCAACGCGAGCACGACAGCCAGCTCCAGCGCATCCGCCGAAGGCTCGGACGCGTCGGATTCCGCCGACGACCAGTCCGACCAGACGCAAACTCAAACCGCTTCCGCCCAGGCGTCCGCAAGCGCGGAACAGACCGCCCCCCCCGCGCAAACCGCAAGCGCGCAAACCGCGACGGCCGAGGGCAGCGCCGCGCAATCCCGGACGGAAACCGATGCCGCGGACCAAGAAATCGCCGACCAGGGCGACGCGCAAACGGCGTCGACCAGCCAGACCGCGACATCCCAGGCTTCGACCGCCCAAACCACCGAACAGGCTGCCGCCCAGACCGCCACGACAAGCGCCGCGACGACCGCCGCCCAGGCCGAACTGGACCGCCTCCTCGAACAGATCGGCCAGTCCATGGGGGCCCTTGTCCAGAATGCGATGCTGAGCGCCATGCAGGTGGCCTTCCAATCCATGGCCGCCGCCAGCGCAAACGGATTGGCGTCCTCGACCGGAACCGGAGTTCAGGCCACGGCGTCGACCAGCTCTTCCAGCGGCAACGCGGCCTAGCGCGGCGTCCAAGGAAGACGTTTTGGCAAAATCCGCGCGTGGTTTTCCGGGGCGCGACGCACGCTGGCCCCCGGGACGGTCGATTCCCGCCGCCTGCTGAAAAAACGCGCCGGCAAGGCGCGAAAGACCGTCAACCCCGAAGCGGGGTACGAATCCGTCGGCTTTCCGCTTTCCGAAGACCCGCGCCGGCCGTCCAAGGCGATCGTTCAGGGGAAGATTGCGCACATCGCAGGCGGCAAACCACCCTTTTTCCGGTTTTCCACTCTCCCAGCCCCGGGCGCTCGGGGTTGACCCGGGCGGCAAAGCGTGGTTTGGAGCCTCTTACGCCAATTCCTCACCAGTCAACGTGACAAAACAAGCGTCGGCCCCGCGCCGCAAGCACTCCTATGACCACAGACTATTTAAGCACTCCGGCAGTCTTGCAAGCCCTTTTGGCTCCGCTCGGGCTCAAGCTGGTCCACGTGCACGAAGGCATCTATTTCGTGGAGAACAATCTGTTTTTGTTCATGGAATCCAAGGACGAAACGGAAATTCTCGTCTGCTTCAATCGCGATTGCCCACCGGACAAGGCCGCCCTGGCCGCTCTGACCCTCTTCGAACGGGCCGATGAACTCGGGCTGGGACTCGGACTCTGCGGCACCTACGACCTGGAAGGACTGGGAGAACAAGAAATGAAACTGCACATCCATCCCCAGCAGACCATCAAAAACTCCGGGGACGGCGCGCAGAGCACCCACTAGGGTCGCACAATGGAAAAGGGACCCGCGTTCTCCAGGAAAACGAACAAGAACTGGAAGCACCCTCCCGCGAAGCACGGGAAGAACTCCTTCGTGGACACGGCGCTCGCCGGGCGCGTCCCCTTCAGCTACGCTTGACAAAGGCCGGAACGGCCATTTCCCTATCGATGGCGTCCGCATCGCTGGCGTGCAGGCGCACCAACCGACGCAGATGGCCGAACGCCTCTTCGTCCATGCCCGTGAAATCGAGCGCCAGTCCCGAAGGGTCGTTACGGATGATGCGGGCTTCTATTTCGAAGCCCACCGTCGGCGACAAGGTGATGCGCACCACGCACGCTCCCGAGCCGCCCAGGCCCGGCGCATGGTCGCACAGCATGCCCTTGAGGCTCACATTCCTGGTTTCGAGGCTTGCGGTTCGCCCGCCCGACACGATCACCGCGTCAATCGTAGCGTCCACCCGGCTGCGGATACGTTTGTCCTTATTCATGGCCTTTCCCTTTTGAAGCGCCTTGCGTTCGTCCGACATCTTTTCGCGTTCGTTTCCTATCCCAAAGAGGTCTTTGTCGTCCACTTTTCCTTGTCGGCATTCTTCCCCGGCCATGTGCCGAAAGCACGCGGAAACGGCGACAAGACAAGCGAAACGGGCGGACGGGATTTCATCGCTTGACGTATTTTCGCTCCGGGTGCAGGCAATCAAAAGAGAGGTCCGCCCATTGGGCCAAAACGCCCCCCCCTCCCCCAACCGGAGAAACGCCATGAACAGCCTTCGCCGAACCCTTATGCGCCTTCTGTGCGTGGGTCCGGCCCTGGCCGCCGTTCCAGGCGGCTTGGCCGCGGCCGAACAACCCAAAGGCATGGACGCCATGGAATGCATTTTCACCCGGCGTTCGATCCGCAAATACCTGAACAAACCCGTCCCGGACGAACTGCTTGCCGAGGTGCTGCAAGCGGCCATGACCGCTCCCTCGGCCATCAACGAGCAGCCGTGGCACTTTGTGGTGGTCAAGGACCGGGCCAAACTCCAGGAAATTTCCGCCTCCGTGCCCTACGTGGGCATGGCCGCCGGGGCCGGAGCCGGCATCCTGGTGGCGGCGGAGCCGGCCCTGTGCAAGGACGTGGACTTCTGGCCCCTGGACTGCTCCAACGCCACCCTGAGCATCCTGCTGGCCTGTCGCGCCCTGGGACTGGGAGCCGTGTGGTGCGCGGTATATCCCAAACAGGACCGCATGGCCAAGTACCGCCAACTGCTGGGCATTCCCGAGTCGATCATGCCCTTCGCCTTCGTCTGCCTGGGCTGGCCCGACCAGGAAGCGGGCCGAGTCAACCGGTTCAAGCCCGAACGCATTCACAAGGAACGGTGGGGCTGAACCGCCCCCCCCTTTGGAAACGGTGAAGGGCCGCCCGGTCAGGATGACCTGCCGGGCGGCCCTTCACTTTTTTCCGGGCCGAAAGAACGCGTCTTCCGGGCCCGTGAAGCGTCTTGGCTTTCCGCTTACACCTTTTTGGGATCGGGGCGGCCGATGCTGAAATAGGCGAAGCCCAGGTCGGCCAGAAGCGCCGGGGAATAGAGGTTGCGCCCGTCGAAGATCAGCGGAGCGGTCAGGGTCTTCTTGATGCGGGTGAAGTCCGGGTTGCGGAACTGGTTCCACTCCGTGACCACGGCCAGAGCGGAGGCGCCGTCAAGCACGGCGTATTGTTCGTCCACGATCTCGACCAGGGGTTCGTCCTTGAAGGTCTCGCGGGCGTTGGGACCGGCTTCGGGGTCGAAGGCGCGCACCTTCATGCCCCGGGCCACCAGGTCGCGAATGATCTCGAAGGCGGCGCATTCGCGCACGTCGTCGGTATTGGCCTTGAAGGCCAGGCCCCACAGGGCCAGGGTCTTGCCCTTCACGCCGCCCTGGGGCTCGAAGTAGTCCACAACGCGCTGGGAAAGCACGCGCTTCTGGCGGTTGTTCACCTCGTCCACCGAGGCCAGCAGTTGGGGCTCGTACTTGTGCTGGCGGGAGGTGTCGATGAGGGCCTTGACGTCCTTGGGGAAGCAGGATCCGCCGTAGCCCACGCCGGGGTAGATGAACTGGTAGCCGATGCGGTGATCCGAGCCGATGCCCATGCGCACGTCGCGCACGTCCGCGCCCACGCGTTCGCAGATGTTGGCCACCTCGTTGATGAACGAAATCTTGGTGGCCAGCATGCAGTTGGCGGCGTACTTGGTCATCTCGGCCGAACGCACGCTCATGACGATGAGCTTTTCGCGGCTTCTGGCGAAGGGCGCGTACAGAGCCTTGAGCAGTTCGGCGGTACGCACGTTCTCGGTGCCCACAACCACGCGGTCGGGCTTCATGAAGTCGTTGATGGCGTCGCCTTCCTTGAGAAACTCGGGATTGGACACCACGTCGTATTCAATGGACTCGCCGCGCTTGGTCAGCTCCTCGGCGATGATGGCGCGCACGGAATCGGCCGTGCCCACGGGCACGGTGGATTTGTCCACCACGATCTTGTAATCGGTCATGTTCTGGCCCACGTCCCTGGCGACCTGATGCACGTAGGACAGGTCGCAGGAGCCGTCCGCCCGGGAGGGAGTGCCCACGCACACGAACACGAACAGCGCGTTGGTCATGCCCTCGGCAATGGAAGTGGTGAAGGTGAGGCGGCCCTGCTCGGTATTGCGCTTGACCAGTTCGGCCAGGCCGGGTTCGTAGATATGGATCTTCCCCTGGCGAAGGTTTTCGACCACTTTGGGGTTGATATCGACGCAGCAGACCTCGTTGCCCATTTCAGCGAAGCACGCCGCGCTGACGAGGCCGACGTATCCGGTTCCAACTATACACAGGTTCATTCCCGCGCATCTCCTCATGAGGTGTAATGGCCCTATGATGATAGGGCAGCTTTCGATACGAGGGCGGCCAACCTTTGTCAACACCTCTTGAGATATGGCCGCGCTGGGGGTATGGTATGTATTTGCAACGAAATATCAGGAGCGTATTCCCATGCCCGCACTCGCCGTCAACGTCGATCACGTGGCCACCTTGCGCCAAGCGCGCCAAGGCAGCGAGCCCGATCCCGTCACTGCGGCCCACCTGGCGGAAATGGCCGGAGCCAGGGCCATTATCGTCCATCTGCGCGAGGACCGCAGGCACATTCAAGACCGTGACGTGGCGCTTCTGCGCCAATTGGTCAAGACCAGGCTGCATCTGGAAATGGCCGCCACGTCCGAAATGGGACGTCTTGCCAGGGGCATAGCCCCCGACCTCGTCTGTCTGGTGCCGGAAAAACGCCAGGAGCTCACCACCGAAGGCGGACTGGCCTGCCAGGGCCGCGAGACCGAACTGTCCGACTATATCGCCCCCCTGCGGGAAGCCGGCATCGCCATCAGCCTGTTCATCGACCCCGATCCGGCCCAGGTGGAAGCCGCCGCCGCCATCGGAACCGACTACATCGAAATCCATACCGGCGCCTACTCCGACGCCCCCACCCCGGCCAAGCGACAGCAGGAGTTCGCCCGCGTCACCCAGGCCATCAGCCAGGGACAGGACCTGGGACTCAAGGTCAACCTGGGCCACGGACTCAACTACGAAAACGTCTGGGCCTTCGCCAAAACGCCGGGCGTGAGCGAATATTCCATAGGCCACAGCATCATGAGCCGGGCCATCATGGTGGGCATGCGCGAGGCCGTGGCCGAAATGGCCCGCATTGTGGGCGGTTTCGCGGACTAGCCATGATCGTGGGCCTGGGACTCGATCTCGCGGAGATCAACCGGGTGGACGCCATGCTCGCCCGCCACGGTCGACGCTTCGCCGGACGCATTCTCACCGAACGCGAACTCTCCGCCATGCCCCCCGCTCGGGCCGCGTCCTACCTGGCCGCACGCTTCGCGGCCAAGGAGGCCGCATCCAAGGCCCTGGGCACGGGCCTGGCCCAGGGCGTGACCTTCAAGAACCTGGAAATCGTCAAGAACGCCCTCGGCCAGCCCCAACTCCTATTGCACGGCCAAGCCCTGGAGCGGGCCAGGGCGTTGCGCGTGGTCCGTATCCATCTGACCATCACCCACAGTCGCGACACCGCCGCGGCCGTGGTGGTTCTGGAGGCCCCATGATGCGCCCGCCCCTGCTCGCTCCCCTGCCCACCCCGGCCGAAATGAACGTCTGGGACGCCCAGTCCGGGGAATGCTACGGCCTTTCCACCGAAATACTCATGGAAAACGCCAGCCGCGAGGCCCTGCACGCCCTCGCGGAGGTCTTCGGCGACGTCCGGGGACGCCGGGCCCTGCTGTTGGCCGGACCGGGAAACAACGGCGGCGACGCCGTGGCCCTGGCCCGGCACCTGCACGACGCCGGCGCGTCGGTGCTTCTGCTGTTGGCCAGGCCAGCCGAGGCCTACCAGGGCGCTTCGGGATTTCATCTTCGCCTGGCCCGGAAGGTGGGCGTGCCCGTGGCCAATCTGGAAGAATTCGACCTGACGCGCGGACTCTCCCCCGGCCTTGCGCCCGATCTGGTGGTGGACGGCCTCCTGGGCACAGGCCTTTCCGGCGAGCCCAGGCCCCAATTCGCCGCCTGGATCGAGGCCGTGAACGCCCTGGGCGAACACGCCTTCGTCTTTTCCCTGGACATCCCCTCTGGACTGTCCGGCCTGACCGGACGCCCGGCCAAGGCCACGGTCAGGGCCAGGGCCACCGTGACCTTCGAGGCGGCCAAACTCGGTCTGGCCCTGCCCCGGGCCAAGGCGTACGTGGGCCGGCTGCTGGTGCGCCCCATCGGCATCCCGCGCCTGGTGCGCGAGGACAACCCGCCCACCCACTACCTGCTCACCGAGGCGTTGCGCGGCCTGCTGGCCGCCCCGCGCGCGGACATGCACAAGGGGAGCGCCGGACGGATACTCATTCTGGGCGGGTCCCCCGGGCTGACCGGAGCGCCCGCGCTCTGCGCCCTGGCCGCGCTGCGGGCCGGAGCCGGCCTGGTCACGGTGGCCTGCCCCAAGGGAATCGAACCCACGCTCAAGGCGGGACTCCCCGACGTGATGACCCTGCCCCTTGGCCACGGGGAAGACTGGAGCGCGGACCTGGCCGCCCAGGTGGCCGAGCGACTGGAAACCGTTGACGCCCTGGCGGTGGGACCGGGCATTGGCCGCTCTGCGGGCGCGCGCGCTTTTCTGGACGCCCTGACCGCCCCGTCCGTGTCCCTGCCGCCGGCCGTGTGGGACGCCGACGCGCTCAACTGGCTGGCCGACCAGCCCGACCCGGCCGCTCGGCTGGGTGGCAACGGGACGGTGCTCACGCCCCATCCCGGGGAGATGGCCAGACTTCTGGGAACCACGATCCAAGACGTGGAGGCCGACCGGTTCGAAGCGGCGCGCGCCCTGGCCAGGCGGGCCAAGGCCACGGCGCTTCTCAAGGGGCCGGGCACGGTGCTGTGCGCCGACGGTCCGGGCCCCATGGCGGCCATGGTGTCTCCCTTCGCGGAACCGAACCTTGCCGTGGGCGGGTCCGGCGACGTGCTGTCCGGAGTGATCGCGGCCCTGCTCGGGCAGGGGATTTCCCCCTTGCCTGCCGCCTGCCTGGGAGTGTATTGGCACGGACTTGCCGGACGCCTGGCGTCGGTCGACTTCCCCCATCGGGGCAACTTGGCCTCGGAAATCGCGGGACTTCTGCCCCGCGCCGCAACGGAGTGGCTTCACCATGCTCAAAGCTAAAGACATCATGACCACCGAGGTCATCACCCTGACCCCCGAAACGCAAATTTCCCAGGCGGCCAAGCTGCTGCTGGAAAAACGCATCAACGGCTGCCCGGTGGTGGACGCCTCCGGCAAGGTGGTGGGCATCCTCTGCCAGTCCGACCTGGTGGCCCAGCAAAAACGCCTGTCGCTCCCTTCGGTGTTCACCCTGCTCGACGGCATTCTGCCGTTTTCCTCCATGGGCGACCTGGACAAGGAAATGGGCAAGATTGCGGCCATCACCGTGGACCACGCCATGAGCGAAAAACCGGTCACGGTCGGTCCCGACGACACCCTGGAAGACGTGGCCACCCTCATGGTGGAACGCGGCTTTCACACCCTTCCCGTGGTCAAGGACGACAAGCTGGTGGGAGTCATCGGCCTGGAAGACGTCTTGCGCACGGTGGCCGGCCAGCCCAAGTAGCCCATGGATGACGAGGCGGACCTGTATCTCGCGGACGAGTCCGCCACGCTGGCCCTGGGGCGGGCCCTGGCCCTGGCCCTTCCGCCGCGATGGACGAGCCCCTGCGCGCTGCTCACGGGCGAAATGGGGTCGGGCAAGACCTGCCTGACGCGCGGCTTGGCCGGGGCGCTTCCCGGAGCGGAAAACGCCCAGGTCGCCAGTCCGAGCTTCAATCTGGTCAACGTCTATCCCACGCATCCCATCGTGGCCCATGTGGATCTCTACAGGCTCGAGGAAGGCTGTTTCGACGCCTGCCTTGAAGACGTCTTCGACCGGCCCGGGGCCGCGACGCCCCAGTTGGCTGTCGTGGAATGGGCCGAACGGCTTCCCCAAGCCCTCAAGCCTGCCGAGCGATTGGAAATTTTTTGGAATTTGGCCCCTGCCGGAAGGCGCGTCACCCTGCGCGCCTTCGGCGACCAGGCCCGTACGTGGCTTGCGTCGACCCTGAGAACCTTCAAGCAAAGCGAACTTCCATGAAGATCATGGTGCAGAAGTACGGAGGAACCTCCGTGGCCGGGCTGGACCGCATGAAGCGCGTGCTCGAACGCGTACGCTCCGGCCTGAACGATGGCTACAAGATGGTGGTGGTGCTCTCGGCCATGTCGGGCGAGACCAACAAACTCCTGGCCCTGGCCAAGGAATTTTCCACCACCCCGGACCCCGCCGAGATGGACGCCCTGGTGGTCAACGGCGAAAACATTTCCGTGGCGCTTTTTTCCCTGCTGGCCAACGCCCAGGGCATCAAGGCCCGGTCGCTTCAGGGATGGCAGATTCCCATTCGGACCGACGGGTCGTTCATGAAAGCGCGAATCGACGATATCGCCTCCGACAAACTGAAAGCGTTGCTTGAAGAATACGACGTGCTGGTAGTGGCCGGCTTCCAGGGGGTGACCTGCGAAGGACGCCTGACCACGCTGGGCCGGGGCGGCTCGGACACCACGGGCGTGGCCCTGGCCGCGGCCCTCCAGGCCGACGTGTGCGAAATATTCACCGACGTGGACGGCGTGTTCACCACCGATCCCAACATCTGCTCCAAGGCCCGAAAGCTTTCGATCATCTCCTATGACGAGATGATCGAACTGGCCAGTTCCGGGGCCAAGGTGCTGCAAATCCGTTCGGTGGAGTTCGCCAAGAAATTCAACGTACCGGTGCGCGTGCGCTCCACGTTCACCGACGACCCCGGCACGCTGGTCACGCAGGAGGATGCCTATATGATGGAAGATCTCATGGTTTCGGGAATCGCCTACGACAAGGATCAGTGCCGGGTGACCGTCTCCAAGGTCAAGGACAAGCCCGGCGTGGCCGCCTCCATCTTCGGCTCCCTCGCGGCCCGGCGCATTCTCGTGGACATGATCGTCCAGAACACCAGCCAGGAAGGCTTCACCGACATGACCTTCACCGTGTCGCGTTCCGACCTGGAACAGGCGCTTGCCATCCTGCATCCGGTCTGCGACGAGATCGGCGCCGAAAGCGTGCAATACGACACCAACGTGGCCAAGGTTTCCGTGGTGGGCGTGGGCATGCGCAACCACTCGGGCGTGGCTTCGACCATGTTTTCCGTGCTCTGCGAGGAAAACATCAACATCAAGCTGATTTCCACCTCCGAAATTAAAATTACCTGCCTGATCGACGAGAAGTACATCGAGTTGGCCATACGCGCCCTGCATACCGCTTTCGGACTCGACAAACCATCGGAGAAACAGGCATGCCAGCCATGAATCGCATAGCGATATACGATACCACCTTGCGCGACGGAGCCCAGGCGGTGGACATCAACTTCACCGCCGAGGACAAACTGCGCATCGCGCTCAAACTTGATGAACTGGGCGTGGCCTACATCGAGGGCGGGTGGCCGGGCTCCAACCCCACGGACAAGGCCTTTTTTGCGGACGTGACCTCCTATCAGCTCAAGAACGCCCAGGTGGCCGCGTTCGGCTCCACCCACAACGCGTCCCTGCTGGCCGAGAACGACCCCAACCTCAAGGCGCTGGTGGAATCCAAGGCCCCGGTGCTGACCATTTTCGGCAAAACCTGGGACCGCCACGCCATCGAGGCCTTGCGCGTCAGCATCGAACGCAATCTGGAGCTCATCTCCGCGTCGCTCAACTATCTGCGCCCCCACTGCCGGGAGCTGTTTTTCGACGCCGAGCACTTCTTCGACGGCTTCAAGGCCAACCCCGACTACGCCCTGGCCTGCCTCAAGGCGGCCCACGAGGCCGGGGCCGAAGTGCTGGTGTTGTGCGACACCAACGGCGGCACCCTGCCCAGCGACCTGCGCGTGATCTTCGAAACCGCCAAGGCCCACCTGCCCCAGGCCAGTTTCGGCATACACGCCCACAACGACGCGGACATGGCCGTGGCCAACTCCGTGACCGCCGTGCAGTGCGGAGCCATTCAAGTGCAGGGGTGCATGAACGGATACGGCGAGCGGTGCGGCAACGCCAATTTGTGCTCCATCATCCCCACCATAGAATTGAAGCTGGGCCTCGCCTCCCTGCCCGACGGCAACCTCCCCCTGCTCGCGGGGGGCTCGCACTTCATCGACGAGGTGTCGAACAAGGTGCCCTTCGCCCGCCAGCCCTACGTGGGCGAGGCGGCCTTCGCCCACAAGGGCGGGGTCCACGTTTCGGCCGTGGCGCGCAACTCCATGCTCTACGAGCACATATCGCCCGAGGCTGTGGGCAACACCCGAGCCATCGTGCTTTCGGACATGGCGGGACAGTCCAACGTGCTCTTCAAGGCCGGGGAATACGGACTGGAGCTGGAGAAAGGCTCGCCCCAGGTCATGGAGATCCTGCAGGAAGTCAAAGAGAAGGAAGCCCGAGGCTACGAATATTCGGCGGCCGAGGCCTCGTTCGAGCTGCTCATGCGCCGGGTGCTCGGCCTGTCGCGGCGCTACTTCAGTCTGGTCACCTACCGGGTGTTGGACTGGAAGCAAAGCGGCTGTGAAGAGCCCCTGGCCGAGGCCACAGTGTTGGTGAAGGTGGGCGGGGCGGACGCGCACACGGCCAGTTCCGGCCGCGGCCCGATCAACGCCCTGGACACGGCCCTGCGCAAGGCCCTGACCCGGTTCTATCCGCGCATAGCCGAAATGCGTCTGCTCGACTTCAAAGTGCGGGTGCTCTCGGCCACCAACAAGGAAGGCACGGGTACGGCTTCCCACGTGCGGGTGCTCATCACCTCGGGAGACACGCTCGACGTGTGGACCACCATCGGCGTGTCGGACAACGTCATCGAGGCCAGTTGGCAGGCGCTTGAAGATTCGGTGAACTACAAGCTGTACCTGGACGACAAACGCAAGCAGACCAAAGCGTAGAAAAAACGACGACAAACGAAGCGCTCGTATCGAAGGCCGCTTCCGATTGGCGCGCGTTTCGAGATTCCCCTTGAAATCCTGGCGCGCTCAAGAAGACAATACCGTACAGGCCATTTTTATCTTTACCGCACTACGGCCGGAGACGCATACCGTTCTCCGGCCGTAATGTTTTTCTCTCCGTGGCAATAGACGGGCGCACGTCAAGAACACTTACCGAACCACAGGCAACATTCGTGTCCCCCGTTGTCTGCCCCCCCCGGGCATGCTAGGTTCTTTCGCCCGATGCCAGGAGCATTCCGGACACGCACTCGCATAAGCAAGGAGCCCCGCATGGAAGCCGTGAAACTGCTTATAGGTTTTGCGCCGTGGATCGCCTTCTGGATCATCTCGGCCGGGCACAGCCTGTTCTGGCTCAAAACCGGGGTAGTGGTCGCCGCCTTGCTGGTGGCCGTCATGGGAGTGAGCGGGCTGCACCGCGGTGGCATTCTCTGGGCCGGCGTGGTGTTTTTTTCCCTGAATCTGGTTGCCGTTGTCTGGCTGGAAAACATGTGGGTGGTCCGCCACATGGGCGTGATGGCGAGCGGATTTCTGCTGGCCATGACCCTTGTCACCATGGCCCTGGGCCGACCGTTTACGGGGGATTACGCCAAGCAGCACGTGGCGCCCCGATTCTGGGATACGCCGGAGTTCAGACACAGCTGCCAGGTGACCACCGGCGTGTGGGCGGTAGTGTTCGGGGCCAATACGACCTTGAACGTGTTGAAACTCGTCCTGCCGCATGTCAGCGGAGGGGTCTTCGAACTGCTTGAAGTCTGCTGCCTGGTGGCCGGCGTGTTTTACACCACTCGATACGCCGCCAAGGCCCGGTCGTTGCGCGAAGCCATGGCGCGCGAACAGGATCTGTCCTAGCAGCCTGTTGAAAATCCTTGCCGGCTGCGTTGCTGCAAGAAACGCAAACCCTCAACGGATGCCAACTACGCTTCGGGCTTGACTTTTTCTCGCGCCTTGCCAGCACGTTTTTTGAACAGGCTGCACGAATCGACTATTTGGGCGGGCTGCTAGCCGACCGAGACCAACGTCGACGCGCCTTACACGCCGGTATCCCGAACCTTCCCAAGACGTCCGCGCAAATGCGGCGAGACGGTTTCCTATGCGAAATCCCGCGACACGCCGTCGTTCCCCGCCGCTGTCTCCGCCTCACGGCAGAACTCCAGACAGAAGCGGGACACGATTTCCCGCGCCTCCACATGGGTGGAAAGCAGGTGGTGGCTGGTCACGCGTTCGCGCAGTTCCATAAGCTCCATCCGGCCCAGGACGGAACGGGAGCGTCGGACGATTTCCCAGGCGTTGGCCACGGAAACGTTGCGATCCCCCTTGGCATGGACGACCAGCAGCGGAGCGTGCACCTTGGGCAGATCCCGGCGCACCTGGCGCAGGCCGACGTTGAAGCTATGCAGGCTTTCGAGCGGGACGGCGCCTTCGTAGCCACGCCAGGGAGCGATTTCGCGCGATCGGGGATTTCCCGGTCCGGTCTTCCAGAGGGGGCGCAGCTTTCGCAAGAGTCCCAGGAAAGGCATGAGCGGACTGCGCATGGCCCAGGGGTGAAAACGGTAGAGAAACACCGGCGTGGACAAAAGCACCACCCCGACCGGTTCGTACGTCTGGGCCAGACGCAGGGCCAAGCTGCCGCCCATGGACTGTCCCACCAGCACCACCCGGCCGTATTCGGCCGCAAGCCGCTCGTAATGGGTCCGCGCGGCCTGAAGCCAGTCGCTCCACCGGGTGCGGGCAAAGGCCTCGATGCTTTCGTCGTGGCCGGGCAGGGTCGGGGTCAGCACGGGGTTCCCCGCCCCGGCCAGAGCCCTGGCCAGGGGAGTCATTTCGAAAGGGCCGCCCCCGAAACCGTGCAGCAACAGGCAGGCGGCCCGTGGGTTCATTCCGGTATGGTGGCGATGACCCGGGTGAGCACGTTGGTCACTTTCTCGGCGTTCTGCTTGAAAATGGTGAGAATGTCGTCCCAGGTGACCGGGGGCTCGTCGGTTTTCCAGCAGTCATAGTCCGTGGACATGGCCACGGCCGCGTACGGAATGCCGGCCTCGCTGGCCAGGATGGTCTCGGTGGCCAGGCTCATGTTGATGACGTCGGCCCCCCAGAGACGGAACATGTTCGATTCCGCCCTGGTGGAGAAACGCGGCCCCTCGATGGTGATCACGGTGCCGGTCTGGTGGTGGTCGTAGCCGAAGTGGCTGCAGGCCGCGATGAGTTCCATGCGCAGGGTTTCGTCGAAGGGGTCGGCCATGGGGGTGTGCATGGGGACGTGGGGCTCGAAGCGCTCGTAGAAGGTCATGGGGCGCAGCCTGGTGAAGTCTATGAACTGGTCGAGCACCACCAGGTCGCCGCGCTTGATCTCGGCCCGAAGCGACCCCACGGCCGTGGTGGCCAGAATGTGGGTGCAGCCGATCTCCTTGAGGGACCAGATGTTGGCCCGGTAGTTGACCCAGGTGGGAGGCATGGTGTGGCTGCGTCCGTGACGCGCCAGGATGACCACCTCGCGCCCTTTGACCAGACCCTTGCGCAGGGTGGAGTTGGGTTTGCCGTAGGGGGTGTCGATCTCGATGTCCGCGGGGGAGTCGAGGATGTCGGGATTGTCCAGGCCGCTGCCGCCGATGATTCCGATGACAGGCATGGGCTAGACCACCTCGATGAGGCTTTCCAGGCTGTCGAGCCCCAGCTTTTCGCGCCCCTTGAGAAAGCCCAGTTCGAGCAGAACGCCGATTCCCACCACTTCGGCTTCGACGCACTGCACCAGATCGAGCATGCCTTTCAAGGTGCCGCCTGTGGCCAGCACGTCGTCGATCACCAGGATCTTCTCGCCCCGGATCAGGGCGTCTTCGTGCATGTGCAGGGTGTCGGTACCGTATTCCAGGTCATAGGTGACCGAGGTGGTCTTGTAGGGCAACTTGCCCGGCTTGCGCACGGGCACAAACCCGATTCCCATGGCGTACGCCAGCGGCGCGCCAAAAATAAACCCCCGCGCCTCGGCGCAGACGATCTTGGTGGCCCCGCAATTCTTGAAACGGTCGGCCAAGCGGTCGATGGAGACCTTGAAGGCGTTCGCGTCGCCGATAAGGGGGGTGATGTCCATGAAGACGATTCCCTCTTTGGGAAAGTCCCTGATGTCGCGGATAAAGGCGCGAAGGTCCATGGCGTCTAGCTCCTGAAAGGATTTGCAAACCTTCTGGCGGTACTGAAAAAGCCGAACCCCGTCAAGAAGCCTCCCCGCCTATCCCCATTGATCCACAAGGGATTTCGGCTTGACATCCTTGTCAACAACCGACCATTTTCATGGTCGAACAATCCTCAAACCCGTCAGAAGCGATTCAATCATGGAAAAACTCCCCTGCGACCTGCTCGTCAAGGCGGGAACCCTGGTCACCCAGGACAGCGACCGACGCGTTCTCACCGACGCGGCCCTGGCCCTCTCCGAAGGAAAAATTCTGGCAGTGGGCCCAGACGCCGACATCGCCTCCCGCTACCGGCCGGGAGACGTGCTCGACCTGAGCGGCGATATCGTGCTCCCGGGCCTCATAAACGCCCATACCCACGTGCCCATGACCGTGTTTCGCGGCCTGGAGGACGACCTGGCCCTGCTCGACTGGCTGGAAAACCACATCTGGCCCGCCGAATCGCGTTTAAACGAGCGCATCGTCCGCCTGGGAGCCCTGCTGGCCTGCGCCGAGATGCTCCGCTTCGGCTGCACCACGTTCCTCGACCTCTACCTGTTCGAGGAACAAACCGCCCTGGCCGCCCGGTCCGCCGGCATTCGGGCCGTTGTGGGCGAGGGAGTGTTCCATCCGCCCACGGCGTCCTACGCCACCACCGAACAGGCCTTCGCCCGGGTGGACTCCCTGCTGCGCCTCCTGGAGGACGATCCCCTGGTGCGCCCCTGCCTGGTGGCCCATTCGGTTTACGCCACGGGGAAAGACGAACTGCTCAAACTCGGGGACATGGCCCGGACAAAAGGCCTGACCCTCACCCTGCACGCGGCGGAAACCACGGACGAAACCGCCGTTTGCCTGGAGCGTTTCGGCAAGCGTCCGGTGGACATGCTGCGCGACCTGGGCCTGCTCGGACCGAACCTGCTCGTGGCCCACGCCGTGGACATCACTCCGGACGAAATCGACCTTTTGGCCGCCACCGAAACCCGCGTGGCCCACAATCCGCGCAGCAACATGAAGCTGGGCTCCGGCACGGCCCCGGTGGCGGCCATGCGCGCCGCCGGCGTGACCGTGGGCCTGGGCACGGACGGCGCGGCCAGCAACAACGCGCTGAACATGTTCGCCGAGATGGCCGCCGCGGCCCTGTTGGCCAAGGTGGGCGGCGATCCCACCGCCCTGCCCGCCCGCGACGCGCTGGACATGGCCACCGTGGACGGCGCCAAGGCGGTCGGACTGCGCGACGTGGGCAGCCTGGCGCCGGGATTCCGGGCCGACCTCACGGCCTTGCGCGGCGACAGCCCCAACCTCAATCCGCTCTACGACGCCCCTTCGCATCTGGTCTACGCCGCCAGCGGCGGCGAGGTCCGCCTGACCATGGTGGAAGGCAAGGTGGTCTACCGGGACGGCGTATACGCCGGAATCGACTTTCCCGGCCTTCTGGCGGAAATGGACGACATCAAGGCTTGGGCGCGCGACAAGTCTTGACAACCGACGCGTATTGAGACAAGAACTTCCGTTTCCAAAGAACGATCACCCGCCCACGGGTGTCTGTCCGGGCACGCGCCCGGCGTCATGCCCAGGCGTCCATGGAGGTTTAGACATGTCCGCTCAGACTTACATGATCAACGGCATCGAGTGCCACCCCATCATCGACAAATGCGAAGGGTGTGAGCGCACCAAGGAACACGAGGGCGTGAAATATTGCTCCAGCTACCCTCTGCCCGAACGCAAATGGGCCCAGAAGGTCTGCAATTTCGCCACCCACATGAAGCTCGAAAAGGACGCCGGCGGCAAGACCAAGGTCAACCCCCTCAAGGCCTCCAAGCGCGCCGCGCGCGGCCGTTAGCAGCCTCCGCAGGATCCTCGTCGGCCGCGTTGCCGCGAAAAGCTCACCCCGCGCGTGGACACCTACGCTTCAGGTGTGATTTTTTTCGTTCCGTGGCCGGCGGGCCTTTCAAACAGGCTGCACGAACGGCTTCGACGGCCTGTGAAGCCGAAAACGCGATATGGGGCGGAGGGCGGTTTGGCCCTCCGCTTTTTTTCGCGCCTTGCCTTCGGCCCCGCCCGAAGCTACAGTGCGCCGAGTGGCCCTTAACGGTCTGACAACACCGTCTCTTACCACCCGGAGTCCCGTATGCTCGGCGTCATCCTCTCCCATATCGACAAAGAACAGGAAACCGTCGTCTCCCTGCAGCGCGACCTGACCGCCATCCCGGCCGTTGGCCCGGACAGCGGCGGCCCCGGCGAACGGGCCAAGGCCGACTACACGCTGGAAGTCTTGCGCACAATCGGCGTGTCCGACGTGCGCGAATACCAGGCGCCGGACGAACGCGTGACCTGCGGGCATCGACCGAGTATCGCCGCCGTGTTGCCCGGCGCGGACGCGAGCCGCACCTTCTGGGTCATTTCGCATCTGGACATCGTCCCCCCCGGCGACCTCGCCCTCTGGGACCACGATCCCTACACCCTGCATGTCGAGGACGGCATGCTCGTCGGACGCGGCGTGGAAGACAACCAGCAAGGCATGGTCTCCTCGCTGCTGGTGGCCAAGGCCCTGCGCGACCTGGACGTCACCCCGCCCATCAACTACGGCATGCTTTTCGTGGCCGACGAAGAACACGGCAGCAAATTCGGGCTCGACTACCTGCTCAAGAGCCATCCCGAGATTTTCGGCAAAAAGGACCTCTTTCTCATCCCGGACTTCGGGCTGCCCACCTCCGAAATGGTGGAAGTGGCCGAAAAGAGCATGCTCTGGCTCAAGATCACCGTGCTCGGCCGGCAATGCCACGCCTCCTCCCCCGAGGAGGGGGTGAACTCCCTGGTGGCGGCTTCGGCCTTCATCCTCAAGCTGACCGGGCTGGGCAAACGGTTCGACGCCAGCGATCCCCTCTTTTCGCCCCCCCACTCCACGTTCGAACCCACCAAGAAAGAAGCCAACGTCGAGAACATCAACACCATTCCCGGCCGGGACGTGTTCTATCTCGACTGCCGCGTCCTGCCCAGGTACCCGTTGGGCGAGGTGATCGACGCGGTAAAGGCCATGGGCGACGACATCGCCGCCGCATACGGCGTGACCATGGAATACGAAATCGTCCAGAGCGAACAGGCCGCGCCGGCCACCGCCCTGGACGCCGAGGTGGTGACCCGCCTGCTGGCGGCCGTGCGCGACGTCTACTCGTGCGACCCCAAGCCCATGGGCGTTGGCGGCGGCACTGTGGCCGCCTATCTGCGACGGGCCGGTTACGACTCCGTGGTCTGGGCCACCTGGGTTCCTAACGCCCACCAGCCCAACGAGCGCTCCAGCATTCGTTCCAACATCGGCGACGCCCAGGTCATCGCCCATGCCCTGTTCGCCGGAAAAGCCTGACCCCCGGCCGGGCGCGGGTCTCTTCGAGGCGGCTGACATCCCATGTCCCTGAAAATCTTTCCCGACCGTTTCGACTTGGTGGTGGCCGGAGCGGGCCACGCCGGATGCGAAGCGGCCATGACCGCGGCCCGGCTGGGCCTGAAGACCCTGCTCGTCACCCTGAACGTGGACCGGCTGGGGCATCTCTCCTGCAATCCGGCCATCGGCGGCCTGGCCAAGGGCCACATGGTCAAGGAGATCGACGCCCTTGGCGGCATGATGGGCGTATGGGCCGACGCCTGCGCCATCCAGTTCCGCCAGCTCAACACCCGGAAAGGACCCGCCGTGCGGGCCACCCGGGTGCAGATCGACCGTCAGGCCTACATGGACCGGGTCAAGCGCGACATCTTCGCCCAGGAAAACCTCTATGTGCGCGAAGACCAGGTGACCGGCCTTTTCGTGGAAAACGGGCGCGTGGGCGGAGCCGTCACCGCCTTGGGCGAACGACATCCGTCTTGGGCGGTCATGCTCACCACGGGCACCTTTCTGCACGGGCTCATCCACGTGGGCCTCACCCACCGTCCGGCCGGACGGCTGGGCGACGAGCCGGCCGTTGGGCTTTCCGCCTGCCTGCGGGAACTGGGCATGACCCTCGGCCGGCTCAAGACCGGCACCCCGGCCAGGCTCCTCAAGGCCTCGGTGGACTTTTCCGCCATGACTCCCCAGCCCGGCGACCCGGACCCCACGCCGTTCAGCTTCCGCATGCGCCAGCCCATGCTCGAACAGGTGCCCTGCTGGCTCACCTACACCAACGAGGCCACGCACGCGGCCATCCGAACCGGATTCGACCGTTCTCCGCTCTTCACCGGGGTCATCTCCGGCACCGGGGCGCGCTACTGTCCCTCCATCGAGGACAAGGTGGCCCGGTTTCCCGAAAAGCCCCGGCATCAGGTCTTTGTGGAGCCCGAGGGGCTCCACAGCCCGGAGGTCTATCCCAACGGCGTCTCCACCAGTCTGCCCCTGGAAACCCAGAAAGCCATGCTGGCCACCATCGCGGGTTTGGAAAAAGCCCAGATCGTGCGCCCCGGCTACGCCATCGAATACGACTACGCCGATCCCATCCAGCTCCACCCCACCCTGGAAGCCAAAGCCCTGCCCGGCCTGTACCTGGCCGGCCAGATCAACGGCACCAGCGGCTACGAAGAGGCCGCGGCCCAGGGGCTGTGGGCGGCGCTCAACGTCTACTGCGCCAAGACCGGTCGCGAGCCCTTCGCGCCCCGGCGCGACCAGGCCTATATGGCCGTTCTGGTGGACGATCTGGTCACCAAGGGCACCAGCGAACCGTACCGCATGTTCACCTCGCGCGCCGAGCACCGGCTGCTTCTGCGCGAGGGCAACGCCGACAGCCGCCTCACGCCCCTGGGACGCGAACTCGGACTGGTGGACGACGGACACTGGAAGCTCTTCGAGGAAAAACGTCGGGCCCTGGACACGGTCATGGACGGACTGGGCCGGATCAAAGTGCGGCCGGACGCCCCCACCCGCGACCAACTCACCGCGATCGGGGCGGACATTCCCGGCAAGGCGGTCACCCTGGCGGATATCCTGCGCCAACCCAAGCTTTCCATCGAACAGCTCGCCCCCCTGTGGCCGGAGCTGAAGGCGTTTACTCCCGAAGTGCTGCGCGAGGCCGAAATCCGGGCCAAGTACGACGGCTACCTGGTCCGCCAGCAGGAAATCGCCTTGAGGCTCAAACGGGCGGAAGAAGTGGAACTTCCCCCGGACATGGCCTATGACGAGGTGGCCGGACTGACCCGCGAGGTGGTGGAAAAACTCGGACGGGTCAAACCGGCCAGCCTGGGCCAAGCCGGACGCATATCCGGAGTGACTCCCGCCGCCCTGGCCTGTCTGGAAATCCATCTGAGGAAAACGGGACGGCAACCCCCGTCCGGGACCGCCACATGACCTTGCTGTCGGCCGACATTCCCCGATTCTCGGCGACCTTGAACGACATCCTGTCCAAGCTGTTCGAGGACTCGGTCAAGGGCAATGTCTCGTCGCTTTCGCTTCTTGTTGTCGGCCTGTTCTTCGGCGCTATGGTGGCGCTCATCCTTTTGGGCCTGTTCGTCACGCGAAAGCCGACCAAACGCCTGCTCGACGTTCCCAGCACCTGGATCACCGACCAGGCCCGGGTGCTCGACCTGCTCGACTCGGCCGTGGTCCAGCGCTGCAAGATACGCGTCAGCTTTCACCGCGACATGGGCGTGGGCCGATCCACCGACGGCACCCTGCTTTCCTCCGACCAAAACGGACTCACCCTGGAAATCCCCTCGATCAAGGTCATCAACCAGAACTGGATCGGCCGCTCGCTGGACTTGAGCTTTCGCATGAAACTGCCGGACCAGCCCCAGTTGCAGTCCAACTTCGGGTTCATGGCCGAAATCATCGGCTTCGACCAGCCCCAGGAAGACATCACCATCATTCGCCTCTCCCACCCGGGCCGGCTGGAATTCAACCAGAACCGCCAGCACTTGCGGGTGGATCCTCCGGAAAAATTCGTGTCTTCCATCCAGATATGGACCGAGGAGATCCTGAAACGGCGCGGCGCCAAGGTGCAGGAGCCCGACACCTGGGGACCGCCCGAATTGTCCTCCACCGCCGGAGGCAAGCGCGAACTGACCCTGGAAAACATTTCCGGCGGCGGCATGCGCCTGCGCATAGAACCGTCGGTCCTCCACACGACCAGCGCCAAAATCGACCTGCGCGTCAATCTGGTCTGCTCCCTGACGCTCGTCGGCGTGGAGTCGCCGGATATGGTCACCTATTACCTGGTCAGCCAGGTACTCAAGTGTTTCGACGACTGCCAGTCGAAGCAAAAGCTCTCCCTGGGCTTGGTCTTCACCGCCATGGGAGTCATCCAGCCACCGCCGCTCACCGGCCTGCGCTGGCGCTCGGTGGTGCGCGACTACGGCGTTTACGAACTGGACAACTGGGTTTACGAACTGCACCTCGAACTCTACCGCAGCCGCGGCCAGACCTGACGCCCGCAAGGCTCACGACGCGAAATCGTAACGCGCGCGTGCGACAATCGGACAAAAAAATGGAGGACCACGTTGGACGACGGACCGGAAGGACGATTAAAGCATTTGTTGAACAAGTTTTTCGGCGGCCGCAACGATCTGCCCCTGGAAGAGCTTATCCTCGCAGCCAGACAGGACGGCGAAGTGCCGGCCGAGGACGCGGCCATGCTCATCAAGGTCTTGCGCCTGGGGCACAAGCAAGTGGCCGACATCATGATCCCTCGCACGGACATCGCCTGCGCCGAAGAAAACGACACCATTCAGGAAGTCTGCCAACTCATCATCGAAAACGGCTATTCGCGCATTCCCATCTGTCGTCACAACCGAGACCACATGGTCGGCGTGATCCACGCCAAGGACCTGCTGCGCTACCTTCTGGAGCCTGACCAGTCCGAGACCCCCCTTTCGGCGGTCATGCGGGACCTGCTGTTCGTCCCGGAAAGCAAGAACCTCAAAGAGATGTTTCGGGAATTCCAGAACAGGCGCATCCACATCGCCATAGCCCTGGACGAATACGGGGGCACCTCGGGCCTGGTCACGTTCGAGGACGTGCTCGAAGAGATCGTGGGCGAGATCGAGGACGAACACGATCCCACCAAGCCCCAGGACTATCAGGAATTTGAAGACGGCATACTGGAGGTGTCGGGACGCTTCCCCCTGGAGGACCTCGAAGAGCGGTTCGGCATTGCCCTGGAATCCGACGAGGTGGAGACCGTGGGCGGCTACCTGAGCCAATTGGCCGGACGCGTTCCCCGGCAGGGCGAGTCCTTCAGCCTGGCGGGAAAGATCTTCACCGTCACCCAGGCCGACCGTCGCCAGGTACGCTGGGTGCGCATAGAACCCCAGCCCGAGCCGGAGCCCACCCCGACGGAATAAAGGATCAAACGCTTTGAAGTCCCTCGCTTTTTTCGCCCGGTCGACCCCGCCCAGTTTCGACCGGTTGCACGCCCTGGCCGTCATCGGCGCGGCCGGGGCGTTTTTCTCCCTGGCCAACCCCGTGGCCAGGCTGCCCCTGCTCATCCTGGTCTTTCACTGGTGCCTGGCCCGCATCGCCTTTCTGGCCGACTCTCCCCGACAGGCGGCTTGGCGCGGCTATCTGTGCGGCGTGCTGGCCGCCTGGGGCAACCTCTACTGGGTCGCCATCCCCGTTCACGACTACGCCGACGTGCCCTGGGTGCTGGCCGCGCCCTGCCCCGGGCTCATGGGCTGCGTGTTGGGCCTCTATCCGGCGGCCTTCGCCTGGGTCCTGGCCAGGGCCAAACCCGGACTGCCCCCGCTGGTCACGGGACTTCTGGCCGGAGCCCTCTGGTGGTGCGTGGAGATGGCGCGGGGCTGGCTTTTCACCGGCTTTCCCTGGACTTGCTCGGCAGCGGCCCTGACGCCCTGGCCCTTCGCCCTGCAAAGCCTGGCCCTGGTCGGAGCCTGGGGCCTGGGCGGGCTGTTGGCCGCATCGGCGGCCTGGCTGGCCGTTCCGGGACGCGCCGTTGCCTGTCGGACGGCCGGTTTGGCCCTCCTTGTGGCGCTTGGCGCGCAAGGCTCGCTCGCCTTGCGGCAGCCGATCCAGGAAACGGGCTCCTTTCGCGCGGCCGTGATCCAGGGCAACGTGGACCAGTCCGTCAAATGGGACCCGGCCTTCCAGGCCGCCACGGTGGACCACTACCTGGAGTTGTCGGACAGGACCCTGCCCGAACGTCCCGACATCCTCATCTGGCCCGAGACCGCGTTGCCCTTCTACATTCAAAACGCGTCGTCGCTTACGATGAAGGTCAAGGGGTTCTGCGCCCGGACCGGGCTCCCCCTGGTGGCCGGGGCGCCGGGTTTTCGGCGCGACGGCAAGGACTTGGCCCTGTTCAACCGGGCTTTTCTCATCACCACGGCCGGGCTGGAAGCCTTCTACGACAAGGAACATCTGGTCCCCTTCGGCGAATACGCCCCCTTCGGCAAGGACCTGCCCCTTCTCGAAAGCCTCATGCAGGGCGTGGGCGGGTTTACGCCGGGCAGGCATACCGCGCCCCTGCGAAGCGGCCGCCTTGCCATGGGCATGCTCATCTGTTACGAATCAATCTTTCCGGAACTGGCCCAGAAGCGCGTCAGCCAGGGGGCCAACGTGCTGGTGAACATCTCCAACGACGCCTGGTACGGCAGGTCCGCGACTCCCTATCAGCATCTCGACTTGGCCGTTTTGCGCGCGGTCGAACAGGGACGCTGCCTCGTGCGGGCCACCAATACCGGCATCAGCGCCCTGGTCGATCCCAAAGGGAGAGTACTCGGCGCCACGGCGCTCTTCGAGGACGCCGCCGTCACCTTCGGTCCCGTCCCCCTGGTGGAGACGATCACGGTTTTCCACCGCCTTCACGACCTTCTGCCAGTGGCGGCCGCCTTCGCGGCGATCGGACTGTTCGCAGCCGCCCTGTATCGACAACGCGGGAAATAAAGCGAAATCATGGCTCTTCTGCACTATCCAGAACTCAAGGCCCAAGGCAAGGATCTCCAGGACAAGTTCGACACCCTCTGGGGGCGTCTTTGACCTGGAGGGCAAAAAGAAACGCCTCGAAGCCATAGAAACAGAAATTTCCAAGCCCGACGCTTGGAACGACCCCGAACGCATGACCCCGTTTCTGCGGGAAAAGTCCGTTCTGAGCGGCAAGGTGGCCCAGTACGAATCCCTCAACCAGGCCCGTCAGGACCTGGACGAATGGTTGCTCATGGCCGCCGAGGACGCAAGTCCCGAGGTGCTCCAGGCCCTGGCCGACCAGATCGGCGCGCTGACCGAGCAACTTGAATCGGCCGAACTCACCACTCTGCTGGGCGGGGCCGAAGACAGTTCCGGGGCCATTCTGGAAATCCACCCCGGAGCCGGCGGCACCGAGTCCCAGGACTGGGCCGAAATGCTTCTGCGCATGTACCGCCGCTGGTGCGAACGCCACAACTTCGGCGTGGATGTGCTCGACCTGCTGCCCGGCGACGAGGCCGGCATCAAAAGCGTCACCTTGCAGATCAACGGGGCCTACGCCTACGGATTCCTCAAGGCCGAAAAGGGCATCCACCGCCTGATCCGCATTTCGCCCTTCGATTCGTCCGGGCGGCGCCATACCTCGTTCGCCTCGGTGGACGTCTATCCCGACGCCGGAGCCGACATCCAGATCGACATCCGCGACGAGGACGTGCGGGTGGACGTGTTCCGGGCCAGCGGTCCGGGCGGACAGCACGTCAACAAGACCAGCTCGGCCATCCGCCTTACCCACATGCCCACGGGCATCGTGGTGCAGTGCCAGAACGAGAAGTCCCAACACCGCAACAAGGAATCCGCCTTCAAGGTGCTCAAGGCCCGCCTCTACGACCTGGAGTTGCAGAAACAGCAGGCCATGCGCCAGGCCGAGTACCAGTCCAAGGAAGCCATCGGATTCGGCAGCCAGATACGCACGTACACGCTGCAACCCTACAGGCTGGTGAAGGACCATCGCACCAACCACGAGGTGGGCGACGTGGACGCCGTTCTCGACGGCGAGATCGACACCCTCATCCGTCAGTACCTGCTCAACTTCCATGTCGGCTCGTAAGGACGACGCGCAAAAGAGCCTGCTCAATCGACAGGCCCTGCTGGAGGAACTCAACCGCCTGCGCGAGGCCCTGAGCGCCAAGGAAAGCGCGTCGGCCTACGACGGCAAGACGGGACTCATCGTGGCCAGGCTGTGCGCCGGCCTGACCCAGACGGAATGGGAGGAGTTGGTGCGCGAAGGCGGCTTTCACCACTGGCTGACCCTGCCGGCGGACGAGAACCCCATGCCGCACCTGGCCCAACTGCAAAAGACCCTGGACGAACTTTCCTATCAGTCCTACCAGGATCCGTTGACCGGCCTGGCCAACCGGCGCACGTTTCAGAAGTCGCTCAAGATCGAACTGGAACGGGCCTTTCGGGGAGCCGTTCCCCTGTGCCTGGCCATGCTCGACCTGGACGATTTCAAGTCCGTCAACGACCGCTTCGGCCACGTGTGCGGGGACAAGGTGCTCATCAGCCTGGCCGGGGCCTTGCTCCAGAGCACAAGGACCTACGACACGGCGGCGCGCGTGGGCGGCGAGGAGTTCGCCCTGATCCTGCCCGGATCGAGCATGCGCCAGGCGGAAGCCACGGTGAACCGGCTGCTGGGCGTGGTGCGCGGACGCAAGGTGCTCTGCGAGGGGGTGGAACGCCCGGTGACCATGACCGTTTCCGTGGGCCTGGCCTGCACCAAGGGCAAGGCGCCCCTTTCGGTGGACGCTTTCATGGACCTGGCCGACAAGGCTCTCTACCAGGCCAAGGCCCAGGGCAAGGACCGTCTGGTCAAGGCTCCCATTCCCGACCTGGTGGATACGACCAAAGATACCCTGGTGCACGCCCAGGAGAAACAATTCCTCTTCACGGGGCCTGACTCATGACCACTGACTCGTTAAACCCCAAAGGCGCTTTGAGCGTGGCGATTTTGTCCGGCAAGGGCGGGGTGGGAAAAACCAACCTGGCGCTCAATCTGGCTTACGCCCTGTACAAGGCCAAACACCGCCTCCTGGTGATGGATTTCGACGTGGGCCTTGCCAACATCGACGTGCTGCTTGGCCTGTCGCCGGAAAAGACCCTGCAGGACCTCCTGCGCCCGGGCGTGGAAGCGACCGACGTCATGCTGCCCATCGAACCGGGCGGCTTCGACTTCCTGCCCGCCGCCAGCGGCGTGCCCGATCTGCTCGACCTCGACGACGACATGCGCGACGCCGTGTTCGACAAGTTAAACGCCGTCCTGGGCGGATACGACTACGTGTTCTTCGACCTGGGGGCGGGAATCGGCAAGACCGTGCTCGCCGTGGCCTGCATGGCCCATCTGCGCATCCTGGTTGTCACGCCCGAGCCCACGTCGCTCACCGACTGTTACGCGGTCATCAAGGTGCTCAAGAACCAACACGGGGTCACGGACTTCATGGTGGTGGTCAACCAGGCCTCCACCCTGCGCGAGGCGGAGCAGACCTTCGATCGCCTGCGCGCGGTGTGCAAACACTTTCTCGATATCGAGATCACCTATCTGGGGGCCGTACACTCGGATTCCAACCTGCCCGAGGCGGTACGCCGCCAGATTCCGTTTATCAAGCACGCCCCTACCTGTCGCGCCTCCAAGGACGTGCTGGCCCTGGCCATCAAGCTGGGCCGGTACAGGGCCCAACAGGGCGAAATGCTCAAGACGCAGTCGGTGGTGAAAAAGATCTCGCCCGCCTGACTTGACTCCCATGTCATCTTCGCAATAAATTCAAAACTCTGAGTCTCATTTCGACTTGAAGTACAACGGCGGGAGGCGTATGGCCTCGTCATTCAAAGGGGAGGGGTGGTCATGAACAAAAGCGAGCTCATCAAGTCGTTGGCCGAATTGCGCGACATCCATGTGGACGAGGCTTCGGCCGTGGTGAACTCCTTCATCGACTCCATCAAGAACGCCCTGGTCGAGGGCGACAGGGTGGAAATTCGCGGCTTCGGCAGTTTCAAGGTGAAAAGCTACAAGGGCTATACCGGCCGCAACCCCAAATCCGGCGATGTCGTCAATGTCGCTCCCAAACGCCTGCCGTTTTTCCGGCCCGGCAAGGAGCTCAAGGAATACCTTAACAAATAGGGTGCATTTCATGCGTCTCGCTTTCAGGCTTTTCGCGGTCCTGGCTCTGCTCTGCTTTCCGGCAGGAGCCGCCTGGGCCGAAGAACCTGTGACGTCACTGGTTTTTTCCGGCAACACCTGGGGCTATTTCAATCCCTGCCCCACTTGAGGCCATCGCACCATTGGTGGGCTGGCCCGGCGGGCTGGCGTTTTTGAAAAATACCGTCAGGACAAAACCATGGCGGGCAAGACGGTCTTTGTGGCGGGAGCCTTCGAGTTCATCGCCGACGACAAGTCCGAAAAGCCCGATCCCAAGGCGTGGGAGCCGTTGGTCAAGGCGTTCGACAAGCTGGGCTATTCGATCGGGAGCCTGTCTCCCGCCGAGGCCGAGGCGATCAAGTCTCACGGCCTGACCCTGACGGGCGATTGGCTGACCCTGGACGCCAAGGACGTGCGCTCCTCTGTGGTGAACACTCCTGGCGGACAGATCGGTTTCGTGTTTTTTCCGGTGCTCAAAAGTGCCATGGACTCGCCCAGCGAGGCCATGTTCGAACGCATCGAACGCGAGGCGGCCAGACTGCGGTCGGCCAATGTGAAACTGGTGGTGGGCGTGAGCCCCTGGGGCGTGCAGAACGAAGCGCAATACCTGGAAAAGGCCAAACCCGTCGTGGACGTGCTCTTGGGCAGCGGTCCGGGAGTGGGCTTTTCCGCCAAGCCGGCGGACGGTGGCAAGGTCTTGTGGATGCACACCTTCACCAAGGGCAAGGCCCTGTACACGGTCGACGTGCTCGACTGGCCGAACGGCCAGGCCACGCGCTGGGAGCAGGGGAAAAACTACACCACCAAGGTGGTGGTGCTCGACGACTCCTTCACGCCGGACCCCGCGGTGGCGGCCCTGTTCCAGGGAGTCCCAGACCCCAACGAAAAGCACAAGTGATAGCGCACATCCCCCCGCCTTTTGCGGGGTTATAGTCTAGGAGGGATCCATGCAATTCTCAGGAGCACTCACCGCACTCGTCACCCCGTTTACCAACGGCACGCTCGACGAAGAGGCCTATCGCGCCCTTATCGAGTGGCAGATCGAACAGGGCATTCACGGCCTCGTTCCCTGCGGCACAACGGGCGAGTCCGCCACGCTTTCCCACCAGGAGCATGGCGAGGTCATCAAAATTTGCGTGGATCAAGTAAAAAAACGCGTACCCGTCCTGGCGGGAGCGGGCTCCAACAACACTGCCGAAGCCATAGAACTGACCAAGTGCGCCAAGGAAGCCGGAGCCGACGGGGCCCTGCACATCACGCCCTACTACAACAAGCCCACGCAGGCCGGGCTCATCGCCCATTTCGCGGCGGTGGCCAAGGCCGTGCCCTTTCCCATGGTCGTGTACAACGTGCCGGGCCGCACCTCGGTGAACATGCTGGCCCCCACGGTGGCCGCCCTGGCCAAGCAGGTCCCGGACGTGGTGGGCATCAAGGAAGCCACGGGCAGCCTGACCCAGGTTTCCGAGGTCATCGAATTCTGCGGGCCGAACTTCACCGTGCTCTCCGGCGATGACTTCACCGCCTTGCCCACCCTGGCTGTGGGCGGACACGGGGTCATTTCGGTGTCCTCCAACGTGGCCCCGGCCCTGGTGAGCAAGATGTGCGACGCCTTCCGCAACGGCGACCTCAAGGAAGCCCAGCGCCTGCACTACCAGCTCTCGCCCATCAACCGGGCCATGTTCTTCGAGACCAACCCGGTTCCGGCCAAGACCGCCCTGACCAAGATGGGCCGCGTCAAGGGCGAAGTGCGTCTGCCCCTGGTCGCCCTGAGCCAGGAAAACGACGCCAAGTTGGCGGGAGTGCTCAAGACGGCGGGACTCATCTAGGCTGCATCGCAACAGCCTGACCGGAAGGGTTTCCATTCAGGCGACCCTGACGCGAAGCGATTGTCAGGAGGGCGGATCGACCGCCCTCCTTTTTTTGTTGCCGAAATTCCGCTCCAGGTCGTGCAAGCGAAGCTGAGGCCGCACGAAAAGACGGGCGCGCATGGACCCGCGGTCGAGGGGCGACGTTGCCCGGGGAAGCCACGCCCCGCCGGGTCCCATGGTTGAAGCGCAGGCGCAGGCAAGAGAGAAACTCGCGCCGATCCCTCGGACGCCTGGCGCACGCCCTGTGGCCAGACAAAAAAAGGCCCGCGACGCTTGCGCGTAGCGGGCCTTTACGGTCATTTCGTCGAGGGCTTGGGCGATTAGGCGCCGAAGACCTTCTCGAACTTGGGCACAACGTCCTTCTTGCGGCTCATGACGCCGGGCAGCCAGACGGAGGTTCCGTCGGGCTTGATGCCGAAGGCCTTTTCCACCACGGCGGGATCGTCGGTGACGATCAGCATCTCGGAGCCTTCCTTCATGATGTCGGTGAGCAGCAGGAACACGGAGTGCAGGCCCTTTTCGGCCTTCACCTTGGCGATATCGGCCTGCAGGTCGGCTTTGTACTTGTCGAGGATGGCGAGGTCCACAACTTCCAGCTGGCCGATGCCCACGGGGGTGCCGGACATCTTGAAGTCCTTGTAGTCACGGAAGACCAGGTCACGGATGGGGGTGCCGTCCACGGCGGACTTCACCTTGAACATCTCCATGCCCAGAGCCATCATGTCGGCCACGCCGGCGATCTTGGCCAGTTTGTCACAGGCCTTCTTGTCGTCCTCGGTGCAGGTGGGCGACTTGTACATGACGGTGTCGCTCAGGATGGCGCACAGCATGATCCCCGCGATGTTCTTGGGGATTTCGATGCCGTAAAAATCATACATGCTGGTGATGACGGTGCAGGTGCAGCCGGCGGGCCAGACCCACATTTCCAGGGGATTGGGGGTGGTCACGTCGCCCAGCTTGTGGTGGTCCACGATGCCGATGATTTCGCCCTTGCCCAGGTTGTCCAGGCTCTGAGCCAGATCGGAGTGGTCGACCAGGATGATCTTTTTGTCGGTGCCGTCGGTGACGACTTCAGGAGCCTTCACGCCGAACTTGCCGAGCACGAAATCGCTCTCGGGATTGGTCTTGCCTTGGGCGACGGCCACGGCTTCAACGCCGCGTTTGGTCATCAGGTCGGCGACGGCGATGGCGGCCGCGATGGAGTCGGTATCGGGGTTTTTGTGTCCTACGACGATAGCTGCCATTTGGGGATCCCTCCTCGAAAGAATTGTATGGCGAAAGAGTTTGAGCTAAATATCACAAAGCAATCCCTTTGCCAAGGGAAAGCCCGAGACTTGTACGAAATGGCTCAGCCGATCAGGCGAATCGCCACGGCCAGGGCCACGCCTCCGAAAAGCAGCCCGTAGGCCGGTCGGTGGCGCAGGGAGAGCACGGCGCCGACACTGCCCAGCACCCACATGTGGGGCCACTTCAGAGGGACCTGCGACAAGACCGGAGCGAACTGGGGCGTCAGCAGCGACAAAACCACCAGGAGCGCGGACAGGCACAGGGCGAAAGCCACGAAGTTCACGGGAAACAAAATAAACATGGAGCGCCTGGTCAGTTGGAAGGGGGCGGCTCCCTTGAGGGGATTCTTCGCCCATTTCAATATTCTGTTGAAGGCGTCGTTTTCGTATTGCCGATGGTACTTTTCTATGCGGGCGAAAACGCGCCCCAAGGGCAGGGCCAAAATGACGGCCATACAGGCCACGGCCGGGTGCGTGAGCCCCAGATAGTGGGCCGCGGCCAGGCTGGCCAAGGCCGGGGCCAGGGCGTTGGGAGGAATGGAGGTTCCGGCCGGGAACAGATCCAGCCAGAAGAGCTCGTAGAACAGGCAGATGCCCAGGCTCAAGGTAAAATCGCCCGTAAGCACTCCCCAAAAGAAGCCGATGGTCAGGGGGCGCTCAAGCAGGGGGAGATTGATCAGGAAGCGGAAGCAGGAAAAAAAGGCAAAAAAAAAGCGTTACACAGGATGTAGGGGATGGTGGCGGCGGTGAGTTCCATAACCAAACGTTACCAAGAGCTGTTTTTTCTTTCCTGCCTTAAAATCGCTCGAAAGGAAAGGGGTGTTTTTCTTTCCCGCCGGCCGGCGGACCACGGTCCACCGGCCGGGGAAAAACGTCGCGGAATGCGCGCGTCAGTCCAGCAGGTCCTGAAGCGCTGGCGCGGCCATGGTGGGCGCGAACTCCACCGGCGTGTAGCGGGCCACCCCCCGCATGCTGAAGGGGTCGGTGGCCAGCACGTCCATAAGGGCCTCCAGGCTGGCGGCCCGGGCCAGTATCACGCCGCCCGTGCGGGGCACGCGCCGGCCGGAAAGCAGAAACATGCCGGTGCGATAGTGGTCTTCCAGAAAGCGGGTGTGCTCGGGCAGCACGGCGTCCACTTCCTCCAGGGGAACAGCGTATTCCAAAAGGACAACGAAGAGCGAGCTCATTTCTTGACCACCTTTTCCCAGTCTTTCAGAAAGGTATCCAACCCCACGTCGGTGAGGGGATGCTTGGCCAGATCCTTGATGACGCCAAAGGGCACGGTGACCACGTCCGCGCCGATAAGGGCCGAGCGCAACACGTGCAGGGGGTTGCGCACGCTGGCCACCAGCACCTGGGTGTCGAAGGCGTAGTTGCGGTAGATGGCCACCACTTCCTCCACCATGGCCATGCCGTCGCCGCCCACGGCGTCCACCCGGCCCACAAAGGGACTCACGTAGGCCGCGCCGGCCTTGGCGGCCAAAAGCGCCTGCAAGGGCTGGAACACCAGGGTGACGTTGACCGCCACGTTGCCCTGTTTGAGCGTATGCACCGCCTTGAGCCCTTCGACGGTCATGGGGATCTTGATCACCACGTTGGGACCGAAGCCCAGCAAGTCCTTGGCCTCGGAGAGCATGTCCGCATGGGTCGTGCCGATCACCTCCAGGCTCACCGGCCCTTCGCAGACCATGCATATTTCCTGGGCGATCTTTCGCCACTCGCCGCTCTCCTTGGCGAAGAGCGAGGGGTTGGTGGTCACGCCGTCGAGCAGGCCCATATCCTTGGCGGCCTTGATTTCGTCCAGGTTGGCGCTGTCGAGAAAGAACTTCATTCATTACCTCTTTTTCGTAGGCGAGGCGTCGGTCACCTCGATTTGCCTGGCGTAGGCCTGCCTGCATTCCTCGCTGCAAAAATACCGCAACACGCCGTCCGGTCCCGCGTAGCGCACCGAAGACGCTGTGGAAACAAAAGCGCCGCACACCGGATCCTTGACCATGTCACTTTTCACGACGCGCGGCTCCGGTCGCGGTTGGGACTTTTCCTTGGCTTTCCGTTTGAAATCGCCCGCGACCATTTTCCAAAGGACATACGCCGTCAGGGCGAACAGGATATATCTTCCCATGACAAGCCTCCCCTTGAGAGTTCAGCTTTGTATGATGATAGCCCCCTGGCGCACAAATGACAATCGAGCAAGCGCCCGGGACACGCCGAGACCGCCGGGCAGGGTCAGGTCCGGGGCGATTTCGGCCAGGGGAACGAGCACGAAGGCCCGTTCGGCCAGGCGGGGATGGGGCAGGGTCAGGCGCGCGCTGTCGAGGCGCGCCCGACCGAAGAGCAGCAGGTCAATGTCCGCCAAACGGGGGCCGAAGCGGCGCTCGAAGACTCGGTTGCGTCCCAGGTCGGCCTCCAGGACGCACAGGGCGTCGAAGAGCGCCCGGGGTGTCACCTGCGGGGGCACGTCCAGGGCGGCCACGGCGTTGGCGTACCAGGGTTGATCGGGCGGCCCCAGGGGGGCGGTGTGGTAGACCGACGAACAGGCCGCCAGACGCACGCCGGGCAAAAGCCCGTCCATGCCCCTGGCGGCCGCGCAAATCGTGTGGACGGGACGTCCCAGGTTGGACCCCAGCCCCACAAAGGCCTTGGTTAGAACTTGGCCAGCCGTGACAGGGCCTCCTCGATGCGCTCCTTGCCCACGGTCATGGCGATGCGGAAGTACCCTTCTCCCGCCTCGGGCAGGCCGAAGCCGTTGCCCGGAGTGACCACCACGCCCGTTTCCTGGAGAACCTTGGTCACGAAGGCCTGGGACGAGGCGTACCCTTGGGGAATCTTGCACCAGCAGTAGAAGGTGGCCTTGGGCTCCCGGCAGGAGATGCCGATCTTCTTGAGACCCGCCATGAGGAGGTCGCGGCGCTCCTTGTAGATCTGGCGATTTTTCTCGGCATGGGCGTCGCCATGCTCCAGGGCGGCCAGTCCGGCTTCCTGTACGGCCTGGAAAATGCCCGAATCGCAGTTTTCCTTGATCTTGCCCAGGCCCTTGACCAACGTTTCGTTGCCCACGGCCATGCCGATCCGCCATCCGGTCATATTATAGGTCTTGGACAGGGAGTGGAACTCGATGGCCACGTCCTTGGCGCCCTTGATCTCGAAGATGGAGGGGGGCTTGTCCGCCGGGTCGTAGTACATCTCGGTGTAGGCCGCGTCCGAAACCACGATGGTGTTCGTGTCGCGGGCCTTGGCCACCAGCTTCTCGTAGAAGCTCAAGGGGGCGCAGGCCGAGGTGGGGTTGTTGGGATAGTTGACGAAGATCATCTTGGCCTTTTCCCACTCGGCGTCGCTCACCGCGTCCAGATCGGGCAGAAAGTCGCGCTCGTCGGTGAGGGGAAGGAACTTGGTCACGCCCCCGGCGAAGCCCGTGGCCACGTTGTAGACCGGGTAGTTGGGCGTGCACACCAGGGCCAGGTCGCCCGGGTTGATGAAGGCCAAGGGGAAGTGGGCGATGCCCTCCTTGGAGCCTATGAGGCTCACGACCTCGTTGTCCGGGTCCAGATCCACGCCGAAACGGCGCTTGTACCAGGACGACACGGCGGCCCGGAAGGTGCGCAGGCCCACGTATGACGGATACTGGTGATTCTCGGGCTTCTGGGCGGCCTTGTACAGGGCTTCGATGATGAAGTCCGGAGTGGGCAGGTCCGGATCGCCGATGCCGAGGCTTATGATGTCCACGCCTCTGGCCTTGACTTCGTTTTTCACGCGGTCGATCTCCGCGAAGAGGTAGGGAGGCAGGGAGGCCAGGCGGTCGGCCATCTTGAAATCGGTCATGACGTGCTCCTTAAGCGATTGCGCCAGGGCGCGAGAAATGTAAAAACGAGCCCAGGTCATAAGAAGAGGCCCAAACGGTGTCAATCAAAACCAGAAAATCACCCGCTTACGCCCATCCCTGGATCGACGGCTACCTTGAACACCTGCTTGTGGTCAAAGGGCTTTCCGAAAACAGCCTGTCCGCCTATTCGCAGGATTTGGGGCATTTTCTGGTCTTTTTGTCGGAAAAAAAGGCCACTCTGGAAAAGGCTTCCGGACAGACCATTTTTCTCTACCTTATGCATCAGCGGCAAAAGGGTCTGACCAGCCGGTCGCTGGCCCGGCATCTTTCCTCGCTCCGGGGTTTTTTCGCCTACGCCGCCGCCGAGGGGCTCATCGAGTCCAGCCCGGCCGAACTCATCGAAACCCCCAAGCTGCCGAAACGCCTGCCCGGCGTGCTCACCCGCCAGGATATGGAGAACCTGCTTTCCGGGCCGAACATGCAAACCCCCCTGGGGTTTCGCGACAAGGCCATGCTCGAACTGCTCTACGCCGCCGGCCTGCGCGTGACCGAACTGGTCAGCCTCACCGCGCTCGACTTCGACGCCCAGACCGGAGTCCTCAAGGTGTTCGGCAAGGGGGCCAAGGAACGCCTCGTGCCCATCCACGACACGGCCCAGAACCTGCTCAGCCACTATTTGCGGCACGTGCGGCCCGGATTCAAGCCCAAGACCGACGTGCTCTTTCTCAACCGATCGGGCAAGGGACTCACCAGGCAAGGGGTGTGGAAGCTCATCAAGCGCTACGCTCTGGAGGCCGGCATCCGCAAGGAAATATCGCCCCACAGCCTGCGCCATTCCTTCGCCACCCACCTGCTCGAAGGCGGGGCCGACCTGCGCACCGTGCAGATTCTGCTCGGTCACGCAGACATCTCGGCCACGGAGATCTACACCCATGTGCAGGCCGAGCGCCTGACCCGCATTCACCGCAGTCACCATCCCCGCTCAGAGTCTTCCAGGAAGGAGTCATGAACCAACCCAAGGCGCCGGGCATCATCGCCCGGACCGTGATTACCGCCCACACCAACGCCGACTTCGACGCCCTGGCCGCCATGATCGCGGCCAGCAAGCTCTATCCCGCCGCGGTGCTCATTTTTCCCGGCAGCCAGGAAAAGAACCTGCGCAACTTTTTTATCCAAAGCGCCACGTATCTCTTCAACTTCAAGAACTTCAAGGACATCGACCAATCGTCCGTGGAGACCCTGGTGGTGGTGGACACCAGGCAACGCCTGCGTCTGCCCCACGTGGCCCCCCTGCTCGAACGCCAGGACCTCGTCATCCACCTCTACGACCACCACCCCGACTCCGACGACGACCTCAACGGCCAGGTGCGCGTGGTCAAGGACTACGGCTCCACCACGGCCATCCTGACCGAGTTCATCCGGGAACGCGGCCTCTCCCTGACCCCGGACGAGGCCACCTTCATGGGGCTGGGCATCTACGAGGACACGGGCTCCTTCACCTTCAACTCCACCACCGAGCACGACCTGGGAGCCGCGGCCTGGCTGCGCGCCCAGGGCATGGACGTCAACATCATCGCCGAACTTCTGGCCCGTGAGCTCTCCGCCGAACAGATCACCATCATGAGCGAGCTCATCGGCAGCGCCGAACGCTTCGACATCAACGGCGTGGAGGTGGTGGTGGCCCAGTGCGTCACCGACTCCTACGTCGGCGACTTCGCCCTGCTGGCCCACAAGCTCATGGACATGGAAAACATCAAGGTGCTCTTCTGTCTGGCCCTCATGAAGGACCGCGTGCACCTGGTGGCCCGCTCCCGCACCCCGGACGTGGACGTGGGACGCATCTGCTCCTCGCTCGGCGGCGGAGGCCACCCCTACGCGGCCTCGGCCTCCATGCGGGACAAGACCCTGGCCCAGGCCAAGGAGGACCTCTTCGCCCTGCTCTACTCCCAGGTGAACCCGCAAATTCTGGCGGCCACCATCATGAGCCGGCCGGCCGTGACCATAAACGCGGGCCACGCCCTCAAGGAAGCCTCCGAAATCATGACCCGCTTCGGCCTGAAGGCCCTGCCCGTGGTGGACCCGGCCGACAGGCGCTGCCTGGGCCTCCTGGAGCACGACATCGCGGAAAAGGCCGTCAAGCACGGCCTGGGCGAGGTGGACGTGACCGAATACATGATCCGCGACGCCCAAACCGTGAGCGAAGACACCGAACTCTACCACCTGATGGAAATCATCCTGGGGCAACGCCAGCGCATGGCGCCCGTGGTCCGGGACGGGCACGTGGAAGGCGTGGTCACCCGCACCGACCTCATCAACGTGCTGGTGCGGGAGCCCGCCCGCCTGGCGGACACCATGGCCGCCGAACGCAAAGGCGACCGCAACGTGAAGGGCCTTTTGCGCGAACGGATGCCGTCCAACCTTTTCGCGGTGGTGAAGGGAGCCGGAAGCCTGGCCAAATCCCTGGGGTACGAGCCCTACGTGGTGGGCGGCTTCGTGCGCGACCTGCTGCTTGGACGCCCGAACCTGGACATCGACCTGGTGGTGGAAGGCGACGGCATCGCCTTTGCCGAGGCCCTGGCCAAGGAGTACGGCGGCCGGGTGAAATCGCACCAGAAGTTCAAGACCGCCGTGGTCATCCTGCCCGACGGACAACGCATCGACGTGGCCACGGCCCGGCTCGAATACTACGAGTACCCGGCGGCCCTGCCCACGGTGGAACTCTCCTCCATCAAGATGGACCTCTACCGCCGCGATTTCACCATCAACTCCCTGGCCATCCACATCTCGCCCGACGACTTCGGCCGCCTGGTGGACTTCTTCGGCGCGCAAAAGGACATCAAGGCCAAGGCCATACGGGTGCTGCACTCGCTTTCGTTCGTGGAGGACCCCACGCGCATCCTGCGGGCCATCCGCTTCGAGCAACGCTTCAACTTTCGCATCGGGGTCCAGACCGAGCGGCTCATCAAGAGCGCCATCAATAGCCGGTTCGTGCACAAGCTCTCTGGATCGCGGATCTTTCACGAGATGCGCCACATCCTTGAAGACGACAATCCCGTGGCCTGCATCCAACGCATGCAGCAACTCAAGCTTCTGGCGGCCATCCATCCCAAACTGGCCCTGGATCCCCAAAAGGAAGCCGCGCTGGCGGAATCGGAACGGGTCATCGCCTGGTACGGCCTGCTCTACGTGGACCCAAAACCCATGGTCTGGCGCATCTACTTTCTGAGCCTGTGCGCGGGAATGGACGAGAAGGACGTGGCCGAAATCACCGAACGGCTGGGCTTTTCCAAACAGCACACCACGCAGTTCGCGGCGCTCCGCCACTCCATACGCGACACCGTGGGCAAAATCTTCGACTGGGAATACCGCCGGGCCAAGGTGAGCGAACTCTACTTCCTGTTGCGCGAACTGCCCTTGGACGGCCTGCTCTTTCTCATGGCCAGAAACCCCAGGGAGACCGTACGCAAGGCCATATCGATCTTCTTTACCACCCTGCGCGACCAGAAGCTCGACATCACCGGCGCGGACCTGCTGGCCATGGACATCCCTCCGGGACCCAACTACAGCCGCATTCTGCGCCAAGTCATGGCCGCCAAACTCGACGGCGAGGCCGTGAGCAAGACCGAACAACTCGACCTGGCCCGCTCCCTGGCCGGCCTGCCCCCCCTGCCGGCCGCCGGCTGCGCCGAGGCGTGAGGGAACAAGGCGCGCAGGGCCCCGGCCTATGGTAAGCCCGTCCTCGCGTGGCGTCCCTGAAAAACACACAGGTGTTTTTCAGGGACGAAAATAATAAATTCAACGTATTACCCACGAAATACGCATATACGTATTTCGTGGATGCGCCCCTAGTTTCCGTCCGTGCCTTCGGCGGAAACTCCGATGCGATACACCGGAATGGCGGCCAGGACCATGAGCCCGGCGATGAACACGAACGCCTGGGCGTAGCCGCCGGTGTGGGCCTTGACGAAGCCCATGACGTAGGGGCCGGCGAAGCCGCCCAGGTTGCCCAGGGAGTTGACGAGCGCAATGCCTGCCGCGGCGGCCGGTCCGGCGAGAACGGCGGTGGTCAGGCTCCAGAAGGGGCCGATGGCCCCCCAAATGCCCATGGCCGCGAGCGACGCGCCCAGAAGCACCCCGACCAACTCGTGCGAAACGGCCAGCACCACCATGCCCGCCAGGCACAGTCCCAACGATCCCAGCACATGCCAGCGCCGTTCGCCCAAGCGGTCGGAGCTGGCCCCGATCACCACCATGCCCACCATGGCGAAGAAATAGGCCACCATGACGTAGAGGCTGACGTGGAGGGCGGCGTTGACGCCCACGCCTTCGCCCAACACGCCGGCGATGATCTGGGGCAGCCACATGACCAGGCCGTACATGCCCACCACCACGCAGAAATAGATCCAGCCCGACATCCAGACCCCGGGGCTCAGCAGTCCGTCGCGCACGCGGCAGACGTGATGCTGGGCGACCAGACGGTTCTCGTCTTCCAGGGCCTGGACCAGGGCGGCCTTCTCCTCGGGCGTGAGCCACTCGGCCTCGCGCGGACCGGCCGGCAGGCGCAGAAACACCACCACGCCCAGCACCACGGCGGGCAGGCCTTCGAGCAGGAACAACCACTGCCAGCCCGACAGTCCAAACGCCTGGTGCAACTCCAGAATCCAACCCGAAAGCGGACTGCCGATCAGCCCCGCCGCCGGGGTGGCGGTCATGAAAAGCGCCACGGCCTTGGCCCGATGCGATTGCGGGAACCAGTAGGTCAGGTACAAGATGATGCCGGGAAAGAATCCGGCCTCGGCCACGCCCAGCACAAAGCGCAAGACCGTGAAACTGAGCGGCCCGGACGCCAACGCCAGGGCCATGGTGGCCAGCCCCCAACTGAACATGATGCGGGCGATCCAAATCCGGGGCCCCACCCGGTCCAAAATCAGGTTGCTTGGCACCTCGAAAAGCACGTAACCGAGAAAAAACACTCCGGCCCCGAAACCGTAAGCCGTCTGGGTCAGGCCCAGTTCCTGGTTCATGCCCAGCGCGGCGAAACTGACGTTGATACGGTCGAGATACGCAACAATGTAAAGCAGGACGAGAAAAGGCAGCAGACGAAGCTCCGCCTTTCGAACGGCCTTGGCGAGATGGTTGGCGGACACGGCTGCCTCCCTAAAAAGGGTTTTCGCAAGAGCGCGGGCCGGTCCCGCATGGCTGAAGTCCGCCTTCCATACCCGTGCAAAAGCCTCGCATCAAGGGCCGGGACTCGACAAAACCGAGACCATCATCTATCAACGCGCCAACGAAAAATTCCGGGAGCGCCCATGCCCGCCGTTTTATACCCCTGCGACACCCCTCAGGACTTTTCTCCCCTTCTGGCCAAACTGGCCGGACGCGAAAATCCCGACCAGGCCGTGGAAGCCCAAGTCCGGACCATACTGGACGATGTGGCCACGCGCGGCGACGACGCCCTGGTCGACTACACCAGACGCTTCGATTGCCCGGACTTCGCCGCCGACAGGCTTGCCGTGCCCCAGACCGAAATCGACCGGGCCAAGGAGTTGGTATCGGCCGAGGACCTGGCCATCATCGCCGAGGCGGCCCACAATATCCGCACCTTTCACGAGGATCAAAAACGCCAGTCCTGGTGGACCACCCGCCCGGGCGGCGTAATCCTGGGTCAGATGGTGCGCCCGGTGGACAGCGTCGGCCTGTACGTGCCCGGCGGTCGCGGCGGCGAAACCCCCCTGCTTTCCAGCCTGCTCATGAACGCCGTTCCGGCCCAGGTGGCCGGAGTGGACCGCATCGTGGCCGTGTCGCCCCCCAGGGCCGACGGAACGCTCAGCCCCTCCATCCTGGCGGCGGCCGGGCTTCTGGGCATCCGCGAGGTCTACAGGACGGGCAGCGCCTGGGCCATCGCCGCCCTGGCCTACGGGACCTCCTCCATCGCGCCCGTGGACGTTCTGGCCGGACCGGGCAACATCCATGTGGCCACGGCCAAGCGACTCCTGGTGGGCAAAGTGGGCATCGACATGATCGCCGGACCGTCGGAAATCGTGATCCTGGCCGACGCTTCGGCCCCGCCCGCCTGGCTGGCCGCGGACATGCTCTCCCAGGCCGAACACGACCCCCTGGCCGCCTCCATCCTGGTCACGGACAGCGCTGAATTGGCCAAAGCCGTGCTCGAAGAGCTCAAGCGTCAGTTGAATGTTTTGCCCAGGGCCGAAATCGCCCGCAAGTCCCTGGCGGACTACGGCGCGATCGTGGTGGTGCCGAGCCTGTCCCTGGGGATCGAAGCCGTGAACAAGCTGGCCCCCGAACACCTGGAGCTGGCCGTGACCGACCCCTTCGGCCTGGTGGGCGAAATTCGCCACGCCGGCGCCATCTTCCTGGGATCAAGCTGCCCCGAACCTGTGGGCGACTACTTCGCCGGACCCAACCACGTACTGCCCACCCTGGGCACGGCCCGGTTCTCGTCGGCCCTCTCTGTCGAGACCTTCATTAAGAAAACCAGCATTATCGCCACGCCGTCCGCCTACGTTCGCGAGCACGGGGCCAAGATCGCCCGGCTGGCCCGCCTGGAAGGCCTGGAAGCCCACGCCCGCAGTGTGGAAGTGCGCCAAAGCTAGTCATTCCCCAAGGAGGAATACCCCCATGCAAGTGGTCTCCACCACCAACCTGACCGAGTACCCGCTCGTCTCCCGGGGCAAGGTGCGCGACATCTACCAGGTGGCCGACGACGCCCTGCTCATCGTCACCACCGACCGCATCAGTGCCTTCGACGTCATCATGGGCGACCCGATTCCGTACAAGGGGGTCATCCTCAACAAGATCACCGTGTTCTGGATGAACAAGTTCGCCTCGCTGGTGAAGAATCATCTGTTGGCCGTGGACCCCGCGGACTTTCCCGCCCCGCTCAAGGCCCATGCCGACCTTCTGGAAGGCCGGGCCGTGCTCGTGCGCAAGGCAAAACCCCTTCCCATCGAATGCATCGTGCGCGGCTACATCACGGGCTCGGGCTGGAAAGACTACAAGGCCACGGGCATGGTCAGCGGACACAAATTGCCGGCCGCGCTGCGCGAATCCGACATGCTGGAAAATCCCCTCTTCACGCCTTCGACCAAGGCCGATTTGGGCCAGCACGACGAAAACATCACCACCGACCAGGCCCGCGACATGATCGGCCAGTCCCTGTTCGCGCAAGTGGAACGCACCGCCCTGGACCTCTACACCCAGGGCCGCGACTGGGCCGGCGCGCGCGGCATCCTGGTTGCGGACACCAAATTTGAATTCGGCCTGCTCGGCGACGAAATGATCCTCATCGACGAGGTGCTCACGCCCGACTCCTCGCGCTTCTGGCCCGCGTCCGACTACGCCCCGGGACGCGGACAACAAAGCTACGACAAACAATACCTGCGCGACTGGCTGGAAAGCGTGGGCTTCAACAAGAAGCCGCCCGCGCCCGCCCTGCCGGCCGAAGTGGTGGCCAATACCAAGGCCAAATATCTGGAGGCCTACGCAGCCCTGACCGGAGAAACCCTGTCCGTTTAAATCGTTGCGGGCCTTGATGAAGCCACGTGTCATTGACGGAAAATGAGCGATAGCTTATTCTGGCAGAATATAGTTCGTGCCGGAACAGCTTTCATAACACTTTAGAACGTTTAGGATACTCATGGAAACCTTACGCACGCTGCCGGGCGACGACGTTCGCCAGATCATGTGGCGTTACGCCGACCGCTACGACCTCCAGATGGCCATTCAATCCGCCCGCTCCCTGGCCAGGACGCTGGTGGCGCGATTGGTTGCCGAAGGCGCGAGGCACACCCACGAGTGGACCGACCACAAGGCCCAACTGCTCAAAGCCTTCGACGAGACCGGCCTGACCGCCCTGTTCATGGACATCCATCAGGGCGGATTCATCGACGGCCCCAAGAACCTTGCGCTCACGCTGGTGGCCTTCGAAATCGCCTGGGTCGACGCCGGCGCGGCCACCTGTTCCCTGGCCACCAACCTGGCCCTGGCCCCCATTCACGAACGCGGCACCACCGAACAGCGCGACCACTACATGAGCCGTTGCGTTCCGCCCCACGACGGTGAGGACAGGCAGCTTTTGCGCGGGGCCTTCGCCCTGACCGAACCCCTGCCCTACGTGGGCGTGGAGACCACCACCCTGCAGGGCAAGGTCAAAATCGCCGAATGGGTCGACGGACAGGAGCCCGTGCTGCAGGTCGACAAGCGCGGCCGGTTCATCACCGGCATGGACTTCGCCAATTTCGCCACCGTGGCCGTGGACACGGCCGATCCCCGCATCAAATCCAGCTGCATGATCATCATCGAAGAATCCGACCCGGGCCTGTTCGACCGGGGCGCGCCCACCATGAAGATGGTGCATCAGCTTTCCAGCACGCGCGACCCCGTCTTCAGCCTGCAGGTTCCGGCCAGCCGCATCATCGGCGGCTACACCGTGAAAGACGGCGTGATCGTGCCCAACTACACCCACACCGAAATCATCGCCGCCGTGTTCAGCCGCACCCGGGTGCCCGTGGCGCTCATGAGCACGGCCAAGCTGCTCTCCTCCATCGAGCCGGTGATCCGCTACCACCGCCAGCGTTTCCGCGGCGGCGAAGCCACCGAGCCCGGCACGCCCAAGTACGACCTGGGCATCCAGCAGAAGCCCGACTCGGTGCTGCGCCTGGCCGACATCTGGGCCATGGCCGAAGCCGGCGCCTCGCTTGGCATGGAGGCCGCCCGCATCTTCGACGCCCTGGACCCCTGCGAAAAGACCAAGGACAAGCTCTTCGCCGAACAGGGCGTCTCCGGGCTCAAGGCCCAGATGGTGGCCCTGCGCAAGGTGGAAAAACGGGCCATTGACTATCTTGCCCTCAAGTCCAAGCCCGAGGGAGAGCGCGACCAGGCCCAACTCGACGCCCTGGAAGCCGATCCCCTGGTGCAGTATGTGCTGTTCGAATCCCAGGCGGACGTGCTCTGTCCGGCCTGCAAGCTCTGGAACACCGGCCAGGGCGCGAACATGATGCGCGAAGTGCTGGCGCTCATGGGCGGCTACGGCATCACCGAAGACTGCCCCGGCTTTCTTTTCAACAAATGGACCGACGCCCAACTCGAAGCCACCTACGAAGGCCCCGAGGTGGTGCAGCGCCGCCAGCTTTCCATCGCCATGCCCAACGCGGTTTTCAAGACCTGGATGCGCATCTGGATCACCGATCTGGAAGCCCTGGCCAAGGACCGTCCGAACATGGGCGCGGCCACCACGGCCAAGACCCTGGACCTGTGGCTCTGGACGCTCGATTTCCTCTTGCGCGCCAAGGACCCGTCCGGGGCCAAACTCTACCACAATCGCCGCCAGAGCGTGACCTTCCCCATGGCCGACGCCCTGTGCTGGGGCCTGGCCTCGCGTCTGCAGATCGCCGACGTGGTGGAACTCATCGAAAAGGGACCGGAAAACCCCATCGTGGCCGAAGGCCTGGAAGGCACCGCGAACTTCTTCTCGGACCTGTGCATGGTCCAGGCGGCCAAGGCCGCCGGCGAAGTGGGCCGGCTCTGCGCCAGCATGGTCTACGGCTTCGGCCCCCAGGCCGAGGAAGACTTGGCCGCCTTCGAGGCCAAGCGGGCCGAACTCGACCGCTCGCTTTTCGGAGCCGCCCTGGCCAAGGACCGGGCCGGGCAAGGCCTGACCCAGGTCATGATCCCCGAAGCGCTTGACTATCCCCTGTAAATTCCGGCCCTCGGCCGATCCCTTCACACACCCGCGCCCGGGGCGGCCTGGCCGCCCCGGCGTTCTGGAGCTTCTTCCATGAGCGACGACCTGCGTCAAAGCATGGAAGCCGACATCGTCTGTGTCGGCTTCGGACCGGCCATGGGCGGCTTTCTCACCACCCTGGCCAAAGGACTCGTCGGCGAGGACGGTTCGCCGATCGCTGAAAGCCGGGTCATGCCCGGCATGCCCCCCCAGGTCATTTGCTACGAGCGGGCCGACGACATCGGTTTCGGCGTCTCGGGCGTGGTCACCAAGGGCCGGGCCATCACCGCCTCCCTGCCGGACTTCGACCCCGCCCAGTTCCCCATGGCCGCCAAGGTGAGCGGCGAGAAGGTGGCCTACCTGCTCGACCCCCACGGGGCCAGCCGCCGCCAGACGGCGTTGCGCCTGGCCGACAAGGCCGTGCGCGCCCTGGGCAAGCATCTGCCCGGCCATGGCGACCACGCCGTGGAATTGCCCTTTCTGCCCGACTTTCTCAAGAAAGAGCCCGGCTACGTCTTTTCCCTGGGCCAGTTCAACCAGTTCATCGGGTCCCAGATCATGGGCTCGGGCCTGGCTCAGATCTGGCCGGGAATGCCCGTGTCCCAGGCCCTGCTCGAAGGCGACAAGGTGGTGGGCGTGCGTCTGGCCGACCAGGGAGTGGACAAGACCGGCGCACCGGACGCGGGCTTCATGCCCGGCATGGACATCCTGGCCGACCTCACCGTGGTGGGCGACGGGCCGGTCGGCGCGGTGGGACGCGGACTGGACAAGGCCCTGGGCCTGCCCGACGGCAACGCCCAAAACGATTGGGCCCTGGGCATGAAGATGGTGGTGGACCTCCCGGAACACTGCACCCTGCCCGAAGGCTTTGTGCTGCACACCTTCGGCTATCCCGAACCGGACATTTTCGGCTTTCTCTACGTCCTGCCCGAACGCGTAGCTTCGCTGGGCATTTTCGTGCCCTCCTGGCTGGATATCCCGGTGCGCAGCGCCTACCGCTACCTGCAACACTGGATGACCCATCCCTACCTCTGGAAGCACATCCAGGGCGGACAGATGCGCTCCTGGGGCGCCAAATCGCTCCAGGAATCCGGCCGCCGCGGCGAACCCCGCCTGGCCGGCAACGGCTTCGCCCGCATCGGCGAGGGGTCCGGCTCCACCAACGTGCTCACCGGATCCGGCGTGGACGAAGCCTGGACCACGGGCGTGATGCTGGCCGAAGGCGTGCTCGAACTCTTGAAAACCGGCAAGCCCTTCACCAGGGCCAACCTGGAAGCGGCCTACGTGGTCCGGCGGCGCGATTCCTCCCTGGACGAGGAATCGAAGCTGGCCGAAAAGTCGCGCGACGGATTCGGCAAGGGTTTTCTCCAGGGCCTGATCGGCATGGCCCTGACCGGTTTTTCCAAGGGCCGGATCAACATGCCCGGCGACCACCGCGCGCCCTTCAACCGCGTGCCCTCGCTGGAGACGTTCCTGGCCGGCAAGGTGGACGCCGCCAAGCTCGAAGACATTCGCCGCACATGCACGGCCAACGGCCAGTCCCTGCACGACGCGCTCATGGATCTGGCCGGCTGGCCCGCCATCGCCTACGACGGACAACTGCTCGTCTCGCACCAGGACGCCCTGCTCCTGGGCGGCAAGGTGCAGGCCCCCGGCGGCTACGCCGATCACGTCACGTTCAGCGATCCGGGCACCTGCGCCCGCTGCAAGGAAAAAATCTGCGTGGAGATGTGCTCCGGGCAGGCCATCACCGTAAACCCGGAAGGCGGCGCGCCGCTGTTCGACCGGGAAAAGTGCGTGCACTGCGGGGCCTGTATCTGGAACTGCTCCAAACCCAACCCGACCGACCCCAGGCGCTCCAACGTGGAGTTCGCCGCCGGCGCAGGCGGGTTGCATTCGGCTGAGAATTGAAGATAAAGAACGCCTCCGTTCAGGCGCGCCAGGGGCGACCTGGATGGTTGCATTCGGTTGAGCACTGAAGATAAGAAATGCCTCCGGCGGCCAAAGGGGGTCACCCCCTTTGGAATCCCCAGGGGGCCTTCGGCGGGTTGCTTCGTCAGTTCAGCCTGATCCCCCTCGGGTAGTATCCGGATTGCGGGGGTCCGGGGCGAGCTTCGCCTCCGGCGGCATCTTTTTTTTCGACCTTCCTAGGAGAATCGTATGAGCACAGGGTATCACATTGTCGTCTGCGGGGGGATCGTGCCGGATCCGCTCCAGACCTTGGAGCCGGTCAAGGGTCCGACCGGATGGGGTCTCAAGAACGAGCTGATGTTGCCGGCCATACTCGATCCCTGGGCGGGACACGCCCTGTTCGAGGCGGCCAACCTGGCCAAAAACGTCCCGGGCAGCAAGGTGTGGCTGGTGAGCATGAGCCCCAAAGCCAAATTGCAGCAGGTCATGATGACCATGGCCCAAAAAGTGCCTTTCGAGCTGGTGGCCCTGGACGGCCCGTCTAGCGGATTTGTTGAGGCCTCGCAGGCTGGCCAGGCCCTTGCGGAAGCCATCGCGGGCATCGCCGGACTGGACACGTCCCGCCTGCTGCTCTTCGGCGGTTGGCAGTCGGCCTCGCGCGGGGCCGGGGCCACGTTGCAGATCGTGGGCGAACGCCTGGGCGTTACCGAACAGTTTCAGGGCGTGGACAAACTCGAAGTCCTGGACGGCGGCCTCTTGCGGGTGCTCGAACGCGTGGAGGGCGGCAGCTACCAGGAATCCGAACTCGCCGGGCCTCCGGCCGTATTCGGCTGGGCCACGGGCGAACTCCCCGAACCGCCCAACAACCCCCAGGTGGGCATGCAGAACATGCGTTTGGTCATGCCGGCCTTGCAAAAAGCCAAGCCGGTCAAGCTGGAGAGCGCCGCCGGGCTGTCCACGGTGGAGTTGCCCAAGCAGAAGCGTGAAACCCGCGTTGTGAAGGACACTCCGGTGGACGAGATCGCCAAGGAGATTGTGGCCTGGCTCAAGGCTTAGCCGCCCGTTGAAAAAGTCGATTCTTACAGCCTGTTCAAAAAACGTGCTGGCAAGGCGCGAGAAAAAGTCAAGCTCGAAGTGGAGTTGGCATCCGTTGAGGGGTTGAGTTTTTCGCAGCAACGCAGCCAGCAAGGATTTTTCAACAGGCTGCTAGCCGCACCGGCAACCAAGAGAAAGACCGCACGCGTCCCCCGCCGGGCGGACGCCGGAGGCATAGACGATGGAAACCATACTTTTCGCGGCCCAGACCGAAGCGGACCAGTCCCTTTCCAAGGCCAGCCTGGAAGCCCTGAGCGCGGCCAAATCCCTGGCCGAGGCGTTGGGAGCCAAGTTCGTGGTGGGCCTGGTCGGACAGGACTGCCAGTCGGCGGCCAACGCCCTGGCCGGATGCGGGGCCGAAGCCTTTTACGCGGTAAGCGGCTCCGATTTCGCCCAAGGCCGCTACGCCACGGACTCCGCCGCCCTGGAAGCCCTGGCCAAGGCCGCCGGCGCAACCTTGGTTGTGGGCGCGGCCACATCCCGCATGAGCCGTGTGCTGCCTGGCGTTGCCGAACGCCTGGGCGGCCGGTCCGACACCACGGTCACGGCGCTCGAAGCCAAGGGCGGCGCGGTGAGCGTCACCCGGTGGTTCTACCGCCAGCGCATGTTCGCGGAACTGAGCCGTTCCGAGCGCCCCTGGTTCGTAAGCGTGGCCCCCGGGTGCTTCTCCCCCTGGTCCGGGTCGTCCGGCACGGCCTCGGTCACGGCCGTGACCGCCCCCCTGCCCCAGGCCGGCGTGCGCACCACGGTGCGCCAGATTCTGTCCCCTTCGGGCCAGCAGCAGACCATCCGTCCCGAGGCGGAGCTGCTCTTCGTGGCCGGCGCGGGCTGGACCAAGAAACAGTCCGACGGCGCGCCCCATGTGGACCATGCCGAAGAAATCATCCTGGGCTTCCTGGACAAGGCCAAGGCTTCGCTGGGAACGTCGAAATCCCTGGTGGACTTGAGCGGCGAAGGCCAGCAGGTCATGTCCTTTCTGTCGCACATGCACCAAGTGGGACAGACCGGCTCCACGCCTCGCCACCCCAAGGGATTGGCCACCTGTTGCCACGGCGAAGAACCCCACGTGGTGGGTTGGCGCTTCATCGGCGAACGTCGGGCCGTCAACCTGGACCCGGCCTGCGGCTGGGCCCAGGGAAAAGCCGACGTGCTCTACGTGGCCGACGCCTTCGAGGTGATGCGCAAGGTCATCGCCCTGTTGGACTGACGCTCGCCCCCTCCTCCCTCAAGAGAGCCGAGGCCTCTTCGCGTGCGCGAAGAGGCCTTTTCCGTTGGCGGACCGCTTCGCCACCGAATCGCCCCGACTCCCGGAACGCCACGCCCGCCGGCGCGCCCCGGCTCGCCGACAAGACGAACCCGGCCCGCGCGTGATAGACAAGGCGCGCAACAACGCGTGTGACAAGGTGAATCACCATGCAGGAACATATCATGCTTTCCCTGACGGGCATCCTGCTCATGGGAATGGCCTGCCAATGGCTGGCCTGGCGGGTCAAACTTCCGGCCATCCTGTTTCTGTTGCCCTGCGGCATCCTGGCCGGACCGGTTCTGGGGTGGCTGCATCCGGCCGAACTCTTCGGCGACCTGCTGTTTCCCTTTATCTCCCTGGCCGTGGCGGTCATCCTGTTCGAAGGCAGCCTGACCTTGCAATTTTCCAAAATCAAAGGACTGGGCAGGGTCATACGCAACCTGATCAGCCTCGGGGTAGGTATCACCTGGGCCATCACCACGGTGGCCACGCGGTTCTTCCTCGGTTTTCCCTGGGAATTGGCCCTGCTGTTCGGAGCCATCATGGTCGTCACCGGCCCCACGGTCATCATGCCCATGCTGCGCACCATCCGGCCCAAGGAGAATATCGCCAACGTCTTGAAGTGGGAAGGCATCCTTATCGATCCCCTGGGGGCCTGCCTGGCGGTCATGGCCTTCGAACTCATCCTGGCCAAGGGACAGGGAGGACATCTCGCTTCCGGCTTGATCGTCTTCTGCAAATTCCTCCTGGTGGGGTTCGGCCTGGGCAGCCTGGCGGGCTACGGGTTCGGCGCCCTGCTCAAACGCTACCTGTTCCCGCAGTTTCTCTTCAATATCGCCACGCTGGCCACGGTGTGCGGGGTCTTCACCCTCTCCAACATGCTGGAGCCCGAATCCGGTCTGCTCACGGTCACGGTCATGGGCATCTGGCTGGGCAACTCGGACATCGTGGAGCTCGACGACATCCTGGCCTTCAAGGAAAGCCTGAGCCTGTTGTTCATCTCCTGCCTGTTCATCGTGCTCCCGGCCCGCATGAAACCCGGCGCTTTCCTGGACCTGGGCTGGGGCGCCCTCGGGGTTTTCGCGGCCATTCAATTCCTTTCCCGACCCATCTCGGCCCAATTGTGCGCCCTTGGGTCGAAGCTGACTTCCGGCGAACGCCACTTGCTGGCCTGGATCGCCCCCCGGGGCATCGTCTCGGCCGCCATGGCCGCCCTGTTCGCCTTCAAGCTCGAAGCCTTGGGATATGCCCAGGCCTCGCAAATGGTTCCCTTGGCTTTTCTCGTCATCGTGGGCACCATCCTCCTGCAAAGCGCCACGGCCGGACCGCTGGCCAGAAAACTCGGAGCGGCCGAGCCGGAACCCACGGGCGCCCTGATCATCGGAGCCCAGCCCCTGAGCCAGGCCCTGGCCCTGGAGCTGCAAAAAAACGGCTTCCCCACTCTGCTGGCCGACCAGGATTGGACGGCCATACGAGAAGCCGTCATGAAAGGCCTGCCCACCTACTGGGGCAATCCCGTTTCGGAACACGCGGACCGCAACCTCAACCTGTCGGGATTCAAGTATCTTCTGGCTGTCTCGCCCATCCGGGAACTCAACCAGTTGGCCACGCACTACTATCGCCCCCAATTCCATCCGGAAAACGTCTTCACCATCCGCACGCGCAACCAGAGCCCGGTCGAGGAAAAAAACAGATCGAAATACGCTGGACGCTACCTGTTCGGCGGCGTTTTCACGTACGAAGACGTGCTGAGAAAACTGCGGGAGGGCGCTTCCCTGAAGACGACGCTGCTCACCGAGGGTTTTTCCTACGAGGAGTATCTGCTCCAGGCCGGGGAAAGCAGGCTGCCCGTTTTCATCATCGATCCGGGAGGACGCCTGCGGATCGCCTCGCAGGGCGCGAAAACCACGCCCAAGGCCGGATGGAAAGTGCTGGCCCTGGTGCGTGGGGACACGGGCGACGACCTTGACAAGAAGTCGGACCCGAAACGCTAGAACGCGTTTCGGACACGGGCGCAACCCGTGCCGCTTCCCGGGGAGTTCCTCCGTTTTCCAAGCCGTGCTCTCGCGAGGCGGGGTTTTCTTTTTGCCTTTTCCTTCCAGTCGGTTTGGTATATAATTGTTGATTATACCATGAAATACCGGCCAGACCGCGCCGGACAGTGAGGCAGGCATGAAGATCAAGTTCCTTGGGGCGGCCAAGACGGTCACGGGTTCGTGTTACATGTTGCAAACCGCCGGGGCGCGCTTCGCCGTGGACTGCGGCATGCATCAGGGCAACCGCGAAATTGAAGCCCGAAACCTGGATTACACCGTCTACCAGCCCGCGGACATCAACTTCGTGCTGGTCACCCACGCCCACATCGACCACTCCGGTCTCTTGCCGCGCATGTGCCGACACGGCTTCAACGGCAAAGTCTACTGCACGCCGCCCACCAAGGACCTGCTCGAAATCATGCTCCAGGACAGCGCCCACATCCAGGAGATGGAAGCCGAATGGGCCAACCGCAAGAACGCCCGGCGCGCCGGCAAGCTGGCCGCCCCGCTCTACACCCAGGCCGACGCCCAGGCGGTCAACAACCTCATGACCCCGGTGGAGTACAACAAGCCCTTCGAGCCCACTCCCGGCGTGAAGGTGACCTACCACGACGCCGGCCACATTCTGGGCTCGGCCTTCATCGAAGTGGAGCTCACCGAGAACGGCAAGCCGCTCAAGCTGGTGTTCTCAGGCGACCTGGGACGCCCCGACCAGCTCATCATCAACGATCCCACCTTTGTCGAAACGGCTGACTACCTGTTTCTCGAATCCACCTACGGCGACCGCAACCACAAGAGCCAGGACACCAGCCGCCAGGAACTGGCCGAAGCCATCAGCTACAGCTACGCCCACGGCGAAAAGGTCATCATTCCGGCCTTTGCGGTGGAACGCACCCAGGAAGTGATCTTTACCCTGCACATGCTGGCCAAGGAAGGCAAACTGCCCCGCGACATGCCCGTCTACGTGGACAGTCCCCTGGCCATTCGGGCCACGGAAATCTTCCGCCGACACCCCGAATACATGGATCTGGAAGTCCACACCGACCTCAAGAACGGCGAAGATCCCTTCAGCCTGCCCAACCTGAAGTTCACCCTCACGGCCGACGAATCGCGCACCATCAACGTCATGACCGGACCGGCCGTGGTCATTTCGGCCAGCGGCATGTGCAACGCCGGTCGCATCAAGCACCATTTGCGTCACAACCTCTGGCGCAAGGGGGCGTCGGTGGTGTTCGTGGGCTACCAGGGCCTGGGCACTCCGGGCCGCAAGATCGTGGACGGCGAAAAGACCATACGCATCCTGGGGGAAGACGTGGCCGTGGCCGCCAAGATCTTCACCATCGGCGGGTTTTCGGCCCACGCCGGCCAAAGCCAGATTCTCGACTGGCTGGGACACTTCAAGCCGGGCACCATGGAAGTGTTCCTCGTGCACGGCGAGGCCAAGGCCATCGACACCCTGGCCGGGCTCATCCGCCAGCGTTTCGGATTTTCCGTGCACGTGCCCCAATATCTGGAAGAATGCACCCTCAAGCCGGGCCTCACTCCCTCCATCGTGCAGGACGCCATCAAGGGATCGCCCCACATCGACTGGGAGTTCCTGTTGGGCGACACCGAGAGCAAGTTTAACCTGCTCAAGCAACGCCTGACCAAGGTTTCCGACCATTCCTGGGAGACCCAGACCGAGTTGCGCGACCGGGTGCTCGATATCAACAAGGATCTCATGGACCTCATTTCGCGAATGTAGCGTCGCGTCCTTGACGGCACGAGACATTTCCCCCCGGTGTCCACGCCAGGGGGGATCCTCGCGCGTTGTGGACGTCACAAGCGGAAAGTCGAGAACCACCGGGGGCGGGGACGCCCGCCCCTGGGACTGAAAAGGACCGCGCGGGCACACCGCGGACAGGGGTGTCCCCAACCGGCGCGAAGTGAAGTGGAAAGAAGCGCGTGTCTTGCGCGCGCAAGGCGGATGCGCGCGCAGGCGGGCGAAAAGCCGGATTACTTCATGCGGTAGGTGATGCGGCCGCGAGTGAGATCATAGGGGGAAAGTTCGACCTTCACCTTGTCGCCGGGAAGAATGCGGATGTAAAATTTTCTCATCTTGCCGGAAATGTGAGCCAATACTTCGTGTCCGTTCTCCAACTCCACGCGAAACATGGCGTTGGGCAGGGCTTCCTGCACGGTGCCGTCAACCTCGATGGCGTCTTCTTTGGGCATGAGCCTCGTTCCTCCTGATTTTGTCGAGCTAGAGTGGATAGCCTAGATTTTCCAGTCTTTCAAGGGGGCCTGTCGGCCCAGCCTCCCCCGCCCGGTCCTTTTTCCGGCCGATCCGCGCCATACAGGCCGCGCGGGCGGCGCGCGCCCTTTACACCTGGACGGGATTTGGGCATGTCCAGGAATCCGGCCGCGCCGGATCAACCTCAACGTGGAGACTTGCCGTGTTAACCGCCAGACAGTTGGACAAATACGCAGACGTACTGCTGTGGGGGCTGCAGACCGCCAGGCCCACCCCCTACGCTTCCGGCGACACCGTGATCGTGCAATTCGATCTGGCCGGCCTCAAGCTGGCCGAAATCCTTTTCCGCAAACTCATTGAATGCGGCGTGAACGTGGTCAATCGGCTCAACCTCACCTCGCGCATGGAGCTCGACTTCTACACCCACGCCGCCGAGAGCCAGCTTTCCTTTGTGGCCCCGGGCACCCGGGAGCTCAACAGCACGCTCAACGGCGCCATCTATATCATCGCCCCGGACTCGCTGACCCACCTGGCCGGAGTGGACCCCAAACGCATCACCCAAACCGCCCTGGCCCGAAAACCCTTCCGCGACCTGCTGGTCAAGCGCGAGGAGACCGGACAATTCGGCTGGACCCTGTGCGTGTTTCCCACCGCCGAATACGCCCGTTGCGCCGGGCTAACCAAGAAGGCCTTCACCGACCAGATCGTCAAGGCCTGCTTTCTCGGATCGACCAACCCCGTCAAACAGTGGGAGCGCATTCACGCCGAGGCGGGCGAAATAAAAAAATGGCTGAACTCCCTGAATGCCGTGGCCTACCATGTGGAATCGGCCAATGTGGATCTCCTCGTCACTCCGGGCGAACAGCGCCGTTTCGTGGGCATTTCGGGCCACAACATTCCCAGCTTTGAACTCTTCATCTCACCGGACTGGCGCGGCACCACGGGCCGCTATTTCGCCGACCAGCCCTCCTACCGCAACGGCAACCTGGTGCGCGGCGTGCGCCTGGAATTCGAGGCCGGGGAGGTCACGGGCGTCCAGGCCGAAGAAGGCGAGGAATTCGTGCGCAAGCAAGTGGCCATGGACCAGGGGGCCAAGCGCCTGGGCGAGTTCTCCCTGACCGACCGTCGCTTCTCGAAGATCGACACCTTTATGGCCAACACCCTCTTCGATGAAAACTTCGGCGGCGAGCACGGCAATTGCCACGTGGCGCTGGGCAGCTCCTACTCCGACACCTATGACGGCGATCCGGCCGCCCTGACCGAAGAACGCAAGACGGAACTGGGCTTCAACGACTCGGCCCTGCATTGGGACCTGGTGAACACCGAGTCCAAGCGGGTCACGGCCACCCTGGCGGGAGGCGGTAAAAAAGTGATCTACGAAAACGGACAGTTCGCCGTCTAGCCGACGCCTTTCCCTCTGTGATTCTTACCGGCCGAAACGACGCCCTGGCGTTGTTTCGGCCGTTTGCATTGCCTTTCATGGTGGGAGGACGGCGCAACGGCGCAAAAGACAAAAGGCGCGGTTCTTTCGAACCGCGCCTTTGAAGGAAGCCAGGCACCCGAAAACGACTGTTACCGTTGCTTCCTTTCGGACCTGGCGGGGTTGGCAGCGTTTCCGCCGCCTGGCTTCCTTGAGGCGCTGGGCAGCGCCTGGAAATTTATGGCGGAGAGGGAGGGATTCGAACCCTCGGTAACGGTTTTGCCGCTACACACGATTTCCAATCGTGCTCCTTCGGCCAGCTCGGACACCTCTCCGCAAGAGCCGTTTTTACTATTCCCACTCGTCAGGAATGGCAAGGAAAAAATTCGCCTTTTCCCCGAACAAAACACTGCGCGCAAAACCGATACCATGTGGCGCCACCGCTCCATCCATCGCGGTCACAACGGGGACCTCCCGCAAGAGGTCCCCGCCATGGTCGTATCGCAGGGGCTTGCGCCATCCCAGGCCATGTGCGCCTGCCTGGGGGGAACGTTGATGCTACGACCTCCTCCCGGGCAAGGCCCTTGGTCCCGCTCCTATGGCCTTTGCCGAGCCACCGATCTGTTGTCCTTCGGACTGCATTTCCCGAATGAGGTTGCGCAAGATCGTCGACTGGTCGGCCAACTCCACCACGGCCTGGGCGGACTGGCGCATGGCGCTGGAAGTCTCCATGCTGATGCGGTTCACCTCGTCAATGGACCGGCTGATTTCCTCGCTCGCCGCGGACTGCTCCTCGCTCGCGGTGGCTATGGAGCGCACCTGGTCGGTCACCGTCTCGACAAGGTTGACGATTTCCGTAAGCGCCTTCCCGGACTCGCTGGCCAGGGCCGTGGCTTCGTCAATGGTCTTGGCCGTGGTCTCCATGCTCACGATGTTGTCTTGCGTCCCCTGCTGGATGCCCTGGATGGCGTCGCCCACTTCCTTGGTGGCGGCCATGGTCTTTTCGGCCAGCTTGCGCACCTCGTCGGCCACCACGGCAAAGCCGCGTCCGGCCTCCCCGGCCCGGGCCGCCTCGATGGCGGCGTTCAAGGCCAGCAGGTTGGTCTGGTCCGCGATGTCGGAAATCACCGTCATCACCTGGCCAATGTCCTTGGCTCTTTCGCCCAGGGCGGACATGCCCTCCTTCATGGACAAGGCCTGGCGTTGCACCTCGCCGATCCCCTTGACTGCCTGGCCGACCACGCTCGCGCCACTTTCGGCCCGCCCCCTGGCCGTGTTCGCCGTTTCGGCCGCCTGGGAGGCGTTGCGGGCCACCTCGAGCACGGTGGCGTTCATTTCTTCCATAGCGGTGGCCGTCTCGCCGATGCGCTGGGCCTGTTCCTCCGCGCCCTTGCTGGACTGTTCGACCTGGGCGGACAACTCCTCGGAGGCGGAGGTGACGACTTCCACCACACCTTCGATCTTGTTGGCGGCAAGGATCATGCCCTCGGACTTGGCCCGTTCCGCCTCTTCCTTGGCCGCATGGGCTTCTTCGGTCGCAAGGCGCGCCTTTTCGGATTCCACCTCGGCAAGACGCGTTTTTTCGGTCGCTTCCAGGATCATGCTTTGCAAGTTCTTCACCATGGCCCGCAAGCTGTCGGACACCTGCCCCAACTCGTCTTTCTGGTTGACATCAAGGATTTCCTCGAGCCGCCCGGATGCGACTTCATCAGAAAAACGCACCACCTTGCGCAAGGGGACGACAATAGACCTGGTCAAAATCAACCCGAGGATCAAAGCCAGAACCGGGGCCAAACCGGCGACCACGGCGATGATAATGCTGTTCGTATTCACCATGGACTCTGCCGCGAGCTTCTCGCGCTCAGACTCATTCTTGTTCAGCTCGATGATCGTTCCAAGCTGCGCAAACATCTTCCGATTGACTTCCACCCCGGAAAGAACATGGGAAAGCACAGCCTTGTACTTTTCCATATTCCCCATATCGCGCTCCCACTCGCTGAGGAGATCGAAGGCTTTGCTGTTCACTTCGAGAGATTGCTGGTTAAGGTGCTTCAGCTCGTCCCACTGCTTTTTCCGTTCGGAGTCTTTTGGAATTCTATCATACTGCTCCATGGCGGCACGATACAATTTCCTTGCTTTTTCAATGTTCGCATGCTGCAACTCGCGCTCCGATTGCGGAATTCCTGGAATCAGCAAGGTGCGCTGCGCAACAATAACGTTACGAAAGTTGTAACGAAGGTTTGCGAGCGCTTCGATTCCAACAAGATAGACATTGGTGATCTTCGTCAGTGACTGATTCGTCTGGCTCAGTCCTTTATACCCGACAAGGCCGACGAGGCCAGACAATAACGCAACGACTACAAATGAAACCAGTAACTTAACACCGATCCGAACATCCTTCATGAAATACTTCCTTGATAGACAAGATGCAGTTAATTCCAACGACTTTGCGCAGTTACTAAAAATTTCCACTGGCCGCGTATTTATGGAAAGAACACTTAGTCCACATGCATATATGCGGTCGTAATACATATGGCAAGACACCGCACAATGCCTCTTTTTTCTGAAAATCACCAGAATAATTCTGACTTTGACGACTTACCCGCTTTTTTTTTCATATATTATATATCATACGACACAAAATTATTTAACCTCTGGACACGCAAGGATTGGCACTACGGATCATACAGTGGAAATAAATTATTCCCAGCGCGAATAATTTGAAAAGCTATAAAACAACATTTTCCTAACTTTTTCTTTGCTCCTGGTTTGCCCACCACCTACGCCTTCGCAAAGCTGGTTGTTATTCTTTGACAATCCGTCCACCGTGGTTATTGAGATACCAATTGCACCGCACAACACCCTTTCACTCTTGCAGGAGGCTGGGATGATCCCGCGTGAACTGCCCACGACAGCCATGATTGACGGAAGATGTTATCAACTCGATTGGACCGTGAGCGACAACAGCGACGGTTTTATTGCCATTGTCAGCCTGAACAACCCCATCGACGAAAACACGGATCTCTCCGGCGTCAGTGTCGAAAAGGCCATATCGTGCGGGCCAATAGAAGGGATCGACTCCATCAGCGCGCATGAAGACGGTGAAGTGGTCCTCTATGTCCGCGCGTAAACGGTCGAACGCTTTTTCCGAGTGGGCAGGCCCGTTTGGCTGTCCACCCGGAGAGGGTGAAGGTCCGCCCTGTTCCTGGCTGGCTTGATGAGAAGAGAAGAAAAGGAGTGGTGACCCCGGCAGGAATCGAACCTGCGACACCCAGATTAGGAATCTGGCGCTCTATCCTACTGAGCTACGGGGCCACACGAATCGCGAGAGACACTCTACAGACCTGCGGATGAAACCGCCCGCTCTCGCGCGAACGTCCTGCGCGCGCGAACCACACGCATCACTTCGCGGAAAGCTCGCCTTCGCGAGGCGAACTCATTTCGTATAATTCCTTCGAGATCCCGTCAAGGCGAAAGAGGACCGGCGACCGCTCAGGCCGGTTGAGCCACCTCCAGAAGTGTGGACACGAAATTTCCGGTCAACGGCGCGATCTGCCCGTCCGGCCAAACACATCCGATTTCCACGAAGGGCAAGCCCGCGCCCAAGGTCCTGAAAACGACCCCTTCCCTGCCGGAACGCCGTGAGGATTCGGGAACGAACGCCACTCCCAACCCGGCGGCCACCAGGGCCAACATGGTTTGTTTTGCGGCCGCCTCCTGCACGATATGCGGCGTGAAGCCCGCCCTCCGACAGTGGTCGAGCATGCTGTCGTGCAGCGCAGGCCCCAGGTCGCGAGGCATCCAGATCATGGGGAGCCCGGCCAGGGCGGCCAAGGGAACGCATGGCGTCTCGGCCAGGGGATGCCCCAAGGGCACGGCCAACACGTACGGCTCCCTGACCAGCAGTTTGCCCCGCATTCCGTCCGGCACGGGGCCGAAGAGTCGCACCACCCCCACTTGCAGACGACCGGCAGCCAAGGCTTCGAGCTGATCCCGGGTCCCCATTTCCGCCAGTTGCAGGACCACATGGGGATAGCGTTCCCGAAAGGCGCGGATGGCCAAGGGCAACGGCCCGTCCAGGGCCGGACGAACCATCCCCACGCGCAAGGTCCCTCCCGCGCCTTGCACGGCGCGACGGACGGCCTCTTCCAGACGCGCGTCGGCTTCCAGCACCCGGCGCGCTTCCGCCTCCAGGACCCGGCCGGCCTCGGTCAAGCGCACGTTGCGATTGTCGCGTTCGAAAAGCCTGCCGCCAAGATCGTCTTCCATGGACCGGATCAACTGGCTGAGCGGTGGTTGGGTCATGTTGAGCCGTTTGGCCGCGCGTCCGAAATGCAGCTCTCCGGCCACGGCCAGGAAGGCCCGGAGTTTTCGCAATTCCATGATTCAGACATACTCCGAATCAAAAACACTTGAAAGATATATTGTACATATAAAAAGCCCCGAAGTACTCCGCATCGCATAGCGCGCCGATCGGCCCACCCCGGACCACGCGACGCCAACAAGGAGAACACGCATGACCGAGAATCGCCGCCATGCCAAAGGCGCGGCCCTTCTGGCCGCACTGGACCCCAACGCCCTGGCCGATGTGGAGCGCGCCGTGGGGGGCCTGGCCCCGGACCTGGTGCGGACCATGGTGGAGTTTGCCTACGGGGACATCCTCTCCCGACCGGACCTTGACGTCCGATCGCGGCAGATCGCCACGGTGGCCGCCCTGGCCGGACTGGGCAACGCGCCGTCCCAACTGCGCTTCCACATCGGCGGGAGCCTGAACGTGGGCGTGACGCCCGAAGAGATCGTGGAGGTGATGTACCTGACGGCCGTGTTCGCGGGCTTTCCCGCCGCGCTCAACGGACTGTTCGCCGCGCGGGAGGCCTTTGCCGCCAAAGGAGTCACGCCCGGCCGGCAACAGCCCCCTTCGTCCGACACCGGGGAACGCCGCCGACGTGGCCAGGCGGCCCTGCAGGCCACTAGCGGCCAAGCCGGCGTCGACGTGCTGGAGAGCCTGCGCGCACTGGCCCCGGACATGCCGGATTTCCTGCTCGAATTTTCCTACGGCGACGTGATCGCCCGCCAGATTCTCTCCCCCCGCCACAAGGAAATCGCCATGATCGCCGTGTGCGCCGCCAGAGGCACCATGCGCCCGCAGTTGATCGTCCACCTCAAGGCCGGTCTGGCCGTGGGCCTGAGCCGATCGGAGAGTGTCGAAGTCCTCATGCAAATGGCGGTCTACGCCGGATTTCCCGCGGCCCTGAACGCCCTGGACGCGGCGCGTGAGGTTTTCGCCGAGAACGATTGAAAGACGACGCGCCATGGCGTGTAAACGCGTCGTCCCCATCCCCTCGCGAAGCCGCGGGCTCCCGGCATGGCCATGCCTCCGGGAGCCCGCGGGCCCTGCCCCGCCCCAGGGAAGCCCCGCCAACACCTGTCTCTACGTGATGGATTTTCCCCCCCCGAACGACCCGGCCCGCGCTCCAGGGCCTCCCGTGCGCCTGTTTACTTTCCGACGACCGCCTGTATACAAAGGAGATCAAACGCGCTCGCGCGCTCCCAGGAGCCCTTGATGTTTCGGTCTCTCGTCGCCTTGTGGTCCGTCTGCTTCGTCCTGGCGTCCTCCCCCGCATGGTCGCGCGTCAACCTGCCCGACTTTTCCGAACTGGCTGAAACGGCCGGATCGGCTGTGGTGAACCTTTCCACCGTGCGCACCGCCAAGACGCAAAACAGCGTACGCGAATTGCTGAAAAAGCATCCGCTCGGCGGCTCCGTGGACGACTTTCTCGACCAGTTTCAGCGTTTCTTCAAGGAGGACGACGAGTCCAAACGACAGCGCTCCATGGGGTCGGGTTTTCTCATCTCCAAGGATGGCTACATTGTCACCAACAACCACGTGGTGGAGGACGCCCAGGAGATCAAGGTCAGCCTGCGCGGAACGGAGAAGCCCCTTGAGGCGAAACTGGTGGGCCGCGACCCCGAGTTGGACTTGGCGCTGGTCAAGATAGACGACGGCTCCGACTTGCCGTTTCTGGAATTCGGCGATTCCGCCGCCCTCAAGGTAGGGGCCTGGGTGGTGGCCATCGGCAACCCCTTCGGGCTGCAAAATACGGTCACCGCCGGCATCGTGAGCGCCAAGGGCCGGGTGATCGGGGCCGGCCCCTTCGACGACTTTCTCCAGACCGACGCGTCCATCAACCCAGGCAACTCGGGAGGGCCGCTTTTGGACCTGGACGGCAAGGTGGTGGGCATCAACAGCGCCGTCGTGGCCTCGGCCCAGGGCATCGGGTTCGCCATTCCCGCGGACATGGCCAAACAGGCCGTGGCCGACCTCATGGCCCGCAAGGAAATCAAACGCGGCTGGCTTGGCGTCACCATCCAAAACGTGGACGAGGCCTCGGCCAAGGCCCTGGGCATGCCCGAGGCGCGCGGCGCGCTGGTTTCCTCGGTTATGGAGGGGGAACCCGCCGCCAAGGCCGGCGTGCGCGTGGGCGACGTGATCCTGGCCATGGGTGGGCGCCCCGTTCGGGACGCGGCCGGCCTCCTGCGCGCCGTGGCCGGGCTCAAGCCCGGAGGCGAGGCCGAATTGACGGTGTGGCGCAAGGGTGTCGAAGAAAAGCTCACCGCCACTCTGGGGCAACGCGAAATGTCCAGGAAGAGCAAGGACCCCGAAGAGCGGCCCGCCAAACCCGAGACGCACCCCAACGTTCTGGGCCTTTCCCTGCGCTCCCCGAGCGCCGACGAATCCGAGGACGCCGGCATCCCGGCCGGCAAGGGATTGCTGGTCGCGGGAATCGATCCGGACGGACCGGCCTCGGACTCCGCCGTGCGGGTCGGCGACATCGTGCTTGAAGTCAATCAGGTCCCGGTGGGATCACTCAGGGAGTTCGAAACCGAGGTGCGAAAACAAAGCAAGGAAAAGGGCGCGGTCATGCTCTACATCCGGCGCGCCAAGCGCAACCTTTTCGCCACACTGCTCGTGGAGCCGACGAAATGACACAAGCCCCCGCGCCTCCCGTGATTTTGCGCACGCGCTGCAAGATCAACCTCTTTTTGAAGATTGTCGGCGTCCGACCTGACGGCTACCATGAGTTGGTCACGCTTTTTCATCCGGTGAGTGAACCGCACGACATTCTGAAGGTGCGCCCCGAGCAATCCGGCCGCGGCCTGGTCCTCACCTGCTCCGAGCCGGACCTGGCCGGGCCGGACAATCTCGTGGCCAAGGCTTACCGGGCTTTTGCCGCGCGCACCGGATCGGCCCCGGACCTGGGCATAGAACTCATCAAGGGCGCGCCCTCCGGGGCCGGCCTGGGCGGAGGCAGCGCCGACGCGGCCGCCGTGCTCCGCTACCTGAACGACACCGCCGAAGACTTCGCGCTGTCCGAGCCCGAACTTCGCGCCCTGGCCGCCCGCCTGGGAGCGGACGTGCCGTTTTTCCTGGGCGAGGGACCGGCCTGGGCCACGGGCGTCGGCGAACGGCTTCGGCCCGTGGACAACATGCTGCGCGGTTTTTTCGTGGTGATCGCCAAGGGAGACGAAGGCGTCTCCACGGCCTGGGCCTACCGGGAATGGGACACCCTGGCGGAGTCCCGGACGGGGCGAAATCCCCTCTTGACAACGCCCCCTGGCCCGTCTACAGAGCCGTTTTGCGTTTCGGGAATGAGAGTCGCCAACAGCTTCGAGGCCGTGATTTTCCCGGCCCGACCCAAGGTACGGACCCTCAAAGAACGCCTGCTCGCCCTCGGAGCCTCGGCCGCCGCCATGAGCGGCTCGGGCGCGGCGGTCTTTGGGCTCTTCAGAAGTCGGGACCGGGCCGAACAGGCCGCGCAGGCCCTTGAGGCCCAAAGCTTTGACGTCTGGACGAGCGCACTGTGATTCCCGTCGATGCGGACTTTGCGAATTGGGGTGTCGCCAAGTGGTAAGGCACGGGGTTTTGGTCCCCGCATTCGAGGGTTCGAATCCTTCCACCCCAGCCAATATTTTCTTAAGCGAAGGGCATGCCAATGGGCGCCAACGGCGATTTGAAAATCATAAGCGGCAACGCCAACCGCGAACTGGCCGCAGCCATCTGCGATCACCTGGGTTGCATGCTGCTGCCCTCCATGGTGGACAAGTTCAGCGACGGCGAGATTCGGGTGGAAATCGGGGCGAACGTGCGCGGTTCCGACGTGTTCGTGGTGCAACCGACCTGTAACCCGGTCAACTTTCACCTCATGGAACTGTGCCTGATCCTCGACGCGCTCAAACGGGCCAGCGCTTCGCGCGTCACCGCCGTCGTGCCCTACTACGGCTACGCCCGTCAGGACCGCAAGGTCGTGCCCCGCGCTCCCATCAGCGCCAAGCTGGTGGCCGACTTTCTCCAGGTGGCGGGCATGCACCGCATGCTGACCATCGACCTGCACGCCGGGCAGATCCAGGGATTTTTCAACCTTCCCGTGGACAACCTCTACGCCATCGACATCCTGGCCGACTACGTGCGGCCCCTGGGATCGGACCTGCTGGTTGTCTCGCCCGACGCCGGCGGCGTGGAACGGGCCAGGGCTTTCGCCAAGCGCCTGAATACCGGGTTGGCCATCATCGACAAGCGTCGCGACGCGCCCAACCAGGCCCAGGCCATGCACGTCATCGGCAATGTCGAGGGCAAGAGCTGCGTGGTCTGCGACGACATGATCGACACCGCCGGCACCATGGTGCAGGCCGCCACCGTGCTCATGGAAAAGGGCGCCAAGGAAGTGCTGGCCGCGGTGACCCACCCCGTGCTTTCGGGGCCGGCCATCGACAGGCTGTGCGAGTCGCCCTTCACCCAGGTGGTGGTCACCAACACCATCCCGCTGTCGCCCGCCGCCAAGGAGTGCCCCAAGATCCACGTGCTCTCGGTGGCCGGACTGCTGGCCAAGGCCATCCACAACATCCACACCGAATCCTCGGTGAGCGTGCTTTTCAACCGGACTTCGTAGGTTCGCCGCCAGGCGCGAAAAGGAGATACGAGACATGAAAGAACAACTGAGCCTCACCGTCCAGGCCCGCGCCGAAAGGGGCAAAGGGGCCAATCGTCGCCTGCGCGAAAGCAAAATGGTTCCCGGAGTCTACTACGACGACAAAGGGACCAATATCGCCGTCATGGTGGCGGACATGCCCTTCCGCAAACTGTTCAAGAAAGTCGGGGCCTCGCGCGTTTTCGACCTGATCATCCAGAATGGACAGGAAACCACCACCCACCCCAGCCTGGTCTGGGTTCTGAAGCAGCATCCCTTCAAGAATCAGGTGGAACATGTGGATTTCTACGGCGTCGATCCCAACAAAGAGGTCCGCGTCGACGTGGCCGTGGTGATCAAGGGCAAGGCCAAGGGCGTGGCCGTGGGCGGCAAGCTCGAAATCTACCGCGAAGCCATTGAATTGACCTGCCTCCCGGCCGCCATTCCCGACGAAGTGACCGTCGACGTGAGCGGGTTGGACATCAACCAGCACGTGAGCGTCAAGGATATCGTCTTGCCCGAGGGCGTGCGCGCGATCTTCGACCAGAACTTCGCCGTGGTCGGCGTTGTGGCTCCCGAAGCCGAAGCCGAAGAGGAAACCGCCGCCGAGGCCTAGAAGCGACATCACCGCACGAACTTTTCCGTGTCCGGGGTTTTTACGGCCCCGGACACGTTTTTTTCTCGCCATGCCCCCCAAATTTCTCATCACCGGTCTGGGCAATCCCGGCCCCAAGTACGCCCGCACCCGCCACAACCTGGGGTTTATGGTGGCGGATGCCCTGCTTTCCAAGGGGCGGACCCAGGCAAAATCGTTCGGCAAGGATTGTGAGCTGGCCACCCTGCGCCTGCCAGGCCTGGCGGAGGAAGTGTTCGTGCTCAAGCCCCAGACGTACATGAACCTTTCGGGGCACGCCGTGGCCAGGGTGCTGGGCTACTTCAAGCTGGACCCGGCCAATCTGGTGGTGCTGCATGACGAGCTGGATCTGCCCTTCGGCCGCATGAAACTCAAACGCGGCGGGGGTACCGCCGGGCACAACGGTCTGAAATCGATCGTCGCCGACATCGGACGCGAAGACTTCGTGCGCCTGCGCCTGGGCATCGGCCGCCCTCCGGGACGCATGGAAGTGGTTTCCTACGTGTTGCAGGACTTCGGCCCCAGGGAGCACGAGCACCTGCCCGAAGTGGTGGACGAAGCCGTGGAGGCCGTGCGGCTGTTTTGCATGCAAGGGCTGGAGGCGGGCATGCGTCGGGCCGGCGGCTTTCGCTTGAAGCTCGACGAGGACGAAACTCCCCCGCCCCGCTCCCCCCGGGAGTAAAACTTTTCCGGCGCATGGGCGCCCGTCGTTCGGTCACGTTACGCTACGCCTGGCCTTGGCGAGCCCTGCTTCCGGCAATTTCGCCGGGACCTGCCGCCTTTTCGGGGCTTCCCCTCCCTGGGCGATCCATGCGGCTGGCGCCGCCTACGGCTAGCAGCCCGCCCTAAAAGTCGATTCTTGCAGCCTGTTCAAAAAACTTGCTGGCAAGGCGCGAGAAAAAGTCAAGCCCGAAGCGTAGTTGGCATCCGTTGCGGGTTTGAGTTTCTCGCAGTAACGCAGCCAGCAAGGATTTTTCAACAGGCTGCCACGGAGTCCGTTCGGAACCGCCAAGGGAAAAGTCACTTTCACGGCGCTCGTTTGTCCGAGAGGGATGGACTCTTTTTCTCCTTTGCTGTAAATAGTCGTGGAAGCCGAGGTGTGTCCCTTCCGTTTCGGGCGCAACCCAATCGCCACAGGTTGACCGCCGCTCTTGGGCGCGGAGTTTTTTTAAACCGCGCAGGTTCTTTCTCTGTATCGCGGCCACGTAAGGAGTGTTCTAGGGTGTTTTCACTGGACGAACTGGTGGTATATCCAGCACAGGGTGTGGGAAAAGTCGAGCGCATCGAAACCCAGACCGTGGGTGGACAGGACGTGTCTTTTTACATCGTCCGCATACTCACCAACAACGTCACGCTCATGGTCCCCGTCAAGAATGCCCATAACGTGGGCCTGCGGCAGGTCTGCGGCCGCGAAGAGGCCGAAGCCATACTCGAATCGCTCAAGGACCGCTCCACCTTCACCGGCTACACCGGCCAAAACTGGAACCGCCGCTACCGCGAGTATTCCGAAAAACTCAAGAGCGGCAACCTGGCCGACGTGGCCTACGTGCTCAAAGAGCTTCTGCTCATCGGCGGAGGGAAGGAACTCTCCTTCGGCGAACGCCGCCTGCTGGAACAAGCCACGGGACTGCTCACTCTTGAAATCGCCTACGCCCTGAACATCCCCCAGGACGACGTGAAAAATACCATAAACACCCTCTTCGAGGACGTCATCAAGCCGAAATTGCCCGAATAACGTGGCATCAGATACTTTTTTCACGAGCCAATGGAAAGCCCCTTGACACTCTCATGAAATGAGCTATGGAGCGTTTGGGCAAGCCATCTTGCATTCCCAACCACGCACCGGCTACTGTAACGACAAAGCGAATACATCCAACACGCGTAGCGGAACATTCGTAAACCTTCTGTCAGGATTTGGTGTTGCCTGTCGGAATGGTTTGCATGGATAACGATACGTTCGTCAGCTTGAAAACCGGTTATGTCTTCCGGTCCTGTTTTAACCAGTAGAGCAGGTCCCCGCTTCGTCACATCAACGATGCGTCCGGATTCCAGCACAGAGCGGACACTCTCCATCATCCGGGAACCATACCCGGCGGCTCTCTACAGCACCATCATACGACCTTGGGCTGGCGACGCTCAAGGCATGCCCTCAACACTCTAGCGGAGTCCCTGATGAATCTCTCCGACCTCAAACTCAAAAGCATGTCCGAACTCATGGAGCTGGCCGGCCAGTTCAACGTGGAAAACCCCAGCGGCATGCGCAAGCAGGAACTCATCTTCGCCATTTTGCAGAACTGCGCGTCGCAAAACGGGTCCATTTTCGGCGAAGGCGTTCTCGAGATCCTGCCCGACGGCTTCGGTTTTCTGCGCTCACCCATGTACAGCTACATGCCGGGGCCTGACGACATCTACGTTTCGCCCTCCCAAATCAGACGATTCGGACTGCGCAAGGGCGACGTGGTCTCGGGGCAGATCCGCCCGCCCAAAGAGGGGGAACGCTACTTCGCCCTGCTGCGGGTCTCGGAAATCGGATTCCAACCCCCGGACGCCTCCAAACACATCGTACTCTTCGACAACCTCACCCCGCTCTATCCCAACAAACGCATCGACATGGAAAACGGCGACAAGAATTACTCCTCGCGGGTAATCGACCTGCTCGCCCCCATCGGTTTCGGACAACGCGGTCTTCTGGTCGCCCCGCCCCGAACCGGCAAAACCATGCTGCTGCAAACCATCGCCAACTCCATAAACGCCAACAGCCCAGACGCCTATCTCATCGTCCTGCTCATCGACGAACGCCCCGAAGAAGTCACCGACATGGAACGCACCGTGCGCGCCGAAGTGGTCAGCTCCACCTTCGACGAGCCGCCCCAGCGTCACGTGCAGGTGGCCGAAATGGTCATGGAGAAGGCCAAGCGCCTGGTGGAGCGCAAGCGGGATGTGGTCATCCTGCTCGACTCCATCACCCGCCTGGGCCGCGCCTACAACGCGGTGACCCCCTCTTCGGGCCGAGTGCTTTCCGGCGGCCTGGACGCCAACGCCCTGCAACGGCCCAAGCGCTTCTTCGGCGCGGCCCGCAATCTCGAAGAAGGCGGTTCGCTCACCATCATCGCCACGGCGCTTATCGACACCGGCTCGCGCATGGATGAAGTGATCTTCGAAGAGTTCAAAGGCACCGGCAACATGGAAATCTACCTGGATCGCCATCTTTCGGAAAAACGCGTGTTCCCGGCCATCGACATCAACCGGTCCGGCACCCGCAAGGAAGAACTGCTGCTTGCGCCGGAACAGCTCAACCGCGTGTGGATTCTGCGCAAGTTTCTTGCGCCCATGAGCCCCATCGATTCCATGGAATTTCTGCTCGACAAGATGCGCGGCACCAAAAGCAACGCCGAATTCTTGAACATGATGAACCGCTGATCCGTTTCATCCGTCGACTCCGCACGGGGAGGCCGCAAGGCCTCCCTTTTTTTTGCTGGATCAGAAATTTTCAGGGGAAAGCCCGGACACGGAAAGAAAGGCCCGTCCGGTCAACCGCCCGCGGCGGCCAGGTAGCGAACTCACGCCGCGGTCACGAACGCCGTGTAGCAGTACGAATTCGTGTGTCATCTGAACACGACATCACGCGGGAGGGACGCGAAGAGCCAAAAACGAGGACCGATACTTCGCGGAAAACATGTGATCCATGGAATAGAAGCACACGGTTTCCGCTCCTGTCGCCAACGCCAGCTTCAGGATCTCAGCGTAGTCGGAAAGGTCCAGAGCCGAAGCCAAAACGATGCAGGAGTCATAAGCGGCTATTTCAATCGTTTCGCGCAAGGCCGAAAAATCGCGGGTATGGATGTATCGAGACGACGGAAAGGCGATAGGGTTGTCAACCAGGGTGTAGTCAGACGCCCTGCCGCTATCGAAATTGCTCACCAGGTCAAAGCGCTCCTGCGAAGTGGACAAGCACTTGCGGTAGAGGGAATCAAACACCATATCAGGCCCGCTTTTAATCACCAAACACTTGCCAAGACTGAGTTGGTCAAAGGACAAGGAGTCGTTTGCCCGGTATAGTTCTTCAATAAGACTATCCTTGTAATGCATGGCGCTCTTCTCACAAAGCTCCAGCGCACGCTCCTTTTGGCCCTTTTCGTAATGGTAGACAGCAATTTCCCTTGCCAGGGCCGCACCAAAGCACGACCCCTGGTAGCTCTCGACAAGTATCTCGAACTTTTCGATATCCAGAGCAAACTCTCGTGAAAGCCTCTCCGAGACAATGAGCATGGAGATGGCGGGAAGATACAAGGGCGTCTGGCTCAATATCTTTTCGAACAACAGCTTCGCCTGAGCGACGTTGTTCATTCTGAAGTAGGCAAGAGCCAGCATGTAATATATTCGCACATTATTTACATCAATATCGTCCGCATAGGACTTACAAATATCGACTACGTCCTCATGCGCTCCAACATCATTCAAGCAGCACAGAAGCATTTCAAGCAAATGCTTCTCTCCCCGATACTCCACTGCGGCCTGCCGAACAAAACCCTTCATCTTGTCTGTGTCGACCCCGGAATACGCCTTGATCAACAAGCACAAATTCTCGAAATAAAAACCGTACATTCGTGAATCCGAGGGGAGCATGGCATGGCTGGAAAAAACAGCCCAGTTTTCTTCAGCCAGCACGACGGCCTCATCGAGCCTCCCCATGCGCAAGAGAAGATCGACATACGTATGCACGTTTCGAAACGGCGCGATGGAATGTAATTTCTTCAAAAGCTCTAGAGCTTCTTCAAGCCCTCCCAACCGTTGCGCCAAACTTTGCAGCGAGTATGCTGAACCTTCAAAATCGTCAGCGGCCTTTATTGCCAGAACCTTGCTATACTTTTTATACACGTTGTTATCAATGTCACAATCCACATATGAATATAACTCATGATGCTTGACAACCTTCTTTTGCCTGTTCCCCCCACCCGTCCGTTCATTCTGATCCAGTCGAGAAAAAAACTCTTTTGTTGCGACCTCGTAGAGAAGAAAATCCTGAGCATTGGCGTCCATAAAATACTCAAGCGTTTTCTTTTTCATCTCTCCATACGTTTTATAACTCGCCTTGTTTATTTCATAGACAGGAGAAGTGTTATTTGTTTGCAAAACATTTGCGATATGGTCAAGCGATGTTTCAAAATACTCGGCGATACCAAAGCAACAGTATGTTTCAAGCAGTCTTTCTTTTGCCTTTTTGAAATCGCCATTCCCAAGCCAACGAACAAGATAGTTCGGTTGGATGTTCAATATGAATGAATCAATATCTTCATACGGCTCTACAAGACATTTCTCAACATAGTACACATAATTTGAGACAACCCTTTTCAACGGATTCCGTATCATGGTAACATATGCCGAGCGAAATTCATCAGGAAGGATGCTATGGGCTCCGTAGGCTTCATGTCCACAGACCAACCTTCCGTCAGACGTGGTATAGCTCGACAGCTTCAAAAAACCGTCGCGAGAATAGGAGCACAAGGGAGCCGATGAAAGCTCATCGCACAGCCATGTAAACAGGCTGCTTCCGGCGCATTTGATGATATGGTCAAAGATTATGATGGTTTTATCGTCAATGCTTTCCCGATGTGCTCTGGTGATGAGCCCGCTCATTTCCAGCCTCCAAAGATACAGTAACGGTCATCGCTCGACGCCATCGCGTTGCACGACGTTAAAGACATTCACCGCCCGTTTTTCTACCTCGGCTTATAGCGTCCGCAGCAGAACTTCTCGCTTTCGGGACAATAGCCCAACCGCTCGCACTTGGCCCCGGCCGTGTCGAACACTTCGGGCAGCGCCTGGCGGCAGAGCGCGAGCATGCGTTCGGCCATGGCCCGGATCTCCCACTGGGCGCGATTGCAGCAACGCAGTTCAAAAAAATTGAGAAGCGACCGGCAATTCATGGTCACCACCACCCGGGTCTGCGCGGCCTGGGGCAGCACGAACCGGGCGTCCTCCTTGGCCTGATGGCCTCGGCCGTCCGCTTCGAGCAAGGCCTTGAGGTCCCGATAGGCCGCCCCCACTTCGTCCATGAAGGCCTCGAACCGGGCTCTGGCCTCGGGATTTGCCGCAATGGCGGGGGGCATGACGTAATCGAAGTTCGAGGCGTCCACATAGCGTTGGGACTGCTGCGAATACGAGGCGATGCGGTGGCGCACCAATTGGTGACTAAGCGCCCGGGACACGCCCTCCACGGCGAAGGTGAAGCTCACATGCTCTATGGGGCTCACGTGGCCCGAGGCGATCACTTCGGCGACAAAATCCGCCTGCCGGGTCCGGTCTATTTCGCCGGCCAGCAGTCTGGGCCACATGTCCCCCACAAAGCCGGCGTGGTAACACTGGCGAAAAGCCGCATAGATCACGGCCAGAGGTTCCGGGGTGTGGGCCAGCAGACGCACGTCGAGTTCGGCTTGGGGCATGGTTCAACTCAGGGGTTGGCGTTTCAGGTGCTGATAGGCCCGGGCGGTGGCCACCCGGCCGCGCGGAGTGCGCTTGATCAGTCCGCACTGAATGAGAAACGGTTCGTAGATGTCTTCCAGGGTGCGCACTTCCTCGCTGCAAGCCACGGCCAGGGTCTTGACCCCCACCGGGCCGCCGCCAAACTGTTCGATCAGGCACGAAAGGATCTTGCGGTCCATCTGATCCAGGCCATGGGGGTCCACATCCATGCGGGAAAGGGCCTGCCGGGCCAGCTCGGCTTCGATGATCTCGGCCGCGTTGACCACGGCGAAGTCGCGCACCCGGCGCAAGAGACGACCGGCGATGCGCGGTGTGCCTCGGGACCGCTTGCCGATTTCCATCGCGGCTTCCTCGCTCAGGCGTACGCCCAGGATGGACGCGGCGCGCGTGACGATGCGTTGCAACTCTTCGGGAGAATAAAAGTCCAGGCGGAAAATGACCCCGAAACGGTCCCGAAGCGGAGAAGTCAGCAGGCCGATGCGGGTTGTCGCCCCCACCAGGGTGAAGGGTTCGAGTTCGATCTTCACGGTGCGCGCGCCCGGCCCCTGTCCAATGATCAGGTCAAGCTTGTAGTCTTCCATGGCCGGATAGAGAATCTCTTCCACGGCCGGGGGCATGCGATGGATCTCGTCGATGAACAAGATATCGTGGCGGCCCAGGTTGGTGAGAATGGCCGCCAGATCGCCGCCGCGTTCAAGCACCGGCCCGGTGGTGGTCACCAGGTTGACTCCCAGTTCCGAGGCCATGATCTGGGCCAAGGTGGTCTTGCCCAGGCCCGGCGGACCGTAAAACAGGGTGTGGTCCAAGGCCTTGCCCCGCTCGGCGGCCGAGTGCAGATAGACCTTGAGGTTGGAGCGCAAATCTTCCTGGCCGATGAAATCGTCCAGCCGACTGGGGCGGATGGTGTCCGATGCGGATTTGGTCATGACTTGGCCTGGGCCAGACGTTTCAGGCACAGCCGAAGCGCCTGGGCCACGTCGATGTCGGGTTCCTCGGTGAAAATATCCCGCAGAATCGGTCCGGCCTGGGCTTCGGCGTAGCCCAGGTTGGTGAGGCCGGCCAGGGCGTCCCGAAAGACCTGCCCGGCCGGGGTTTCTCGCTCGGGCGCGGCGCGGGCCGGCAGGCCCAGGCCGTCCAGGGCGTACTTGAGCTCAAGGATCATGCGCTGGGCGCTCTTCTTGCCGATGCCCGGAACCGTGGCCAGGGCGGCCACATCTTCTCGGGCCGCCACCTGGGCCAGTTGCTCCACGGAAAAGTTCGAAAGCATGGCCATGGCCGTCTTGGGGCCGAGCTTGGGCACGCCGATCAGGGCCCGAAAGGCCTCCCGCTCAAGCCGATCGGGAAAGCCGAAAAGCTCGGAGCCGTCCTCCCGGGTCTGCACATGGACGTAGAGCGAAACCTCCTCGCCGATCAGGGGCAGTCCGGCGGCGGCCGGGGCGGTCAGGGACAGCTCGTACCCCACGCCGCCGCCCGTGAGCACCAGGCAACTCCGGGCGGATTTTTCCCGCAAGACCCCGTGCAGGTAGGCGATCATAAGACCCCGCTCAAACGTTTGAAGCGCCGTTGATTCAAGTGGCACACGGCCACGGCCAGGGCGTCGGAAGCGTCCGCGGCCACGTGGATGCGACATCCCAGCACCTGGTTGACCATGAAGGCCACTTGGGTTTTCTCGGCTCGCCCCACGCCGCACAGGCTTTTTTTCACCAGGGAGGGCGCATAGGCGTGCACCGGAAGTCCGGCCACGGCGCAAGCCGAAATGGCCGCCCCCCTCGCCTGCCCCAGCTTCAGGGCCGAGGCCGCGTTGCGCGCCACAAAGACGTCTTCCACGGCCGCCTCAGCCGGGCCGTGCAGGGCGATCAGCCGTCCGACCTCGGAAAAGATGGCCCCGAGCCTGGCGGCCACGTCGCCCAATCGCTCCACCCGGATCACGCCGGCGCCGACCAGGCTCAGCACGCCCGAACGCTCGCTCACCACGCCCCAGCCCGTGTTGCGCGAGCCGGGGTCCAGCCCCAGGACCACCAGAGGGTCGTTGTGCTCCATGCCCGCGCGGTCCTAGCCCAGTTCGGCCAGAAGCTCCTCGGGCAACTCGAAGTTGGCGTAGACTCTCTGCACGTCGTCGTTGTCGTCCAGGGCGTCCATCAGGCGCATGAGCTTGCGGCCGGTTTCGGCGTCCACGTCCACGGTGGTCTTGGGCACCATGGACACCTCGGCCGATTCCACGGCCACGCCAGCGCTTTCGAAAGCCTGGCGCACGGCTTCAAAATCCTCGGGAGGACAACTCACTTCCCAGCTGTCGTCCTGGTCGGTAACGTCTTCCCCGCCGGCCTCCAGGGCGGCCTCCATGGCCTGGTCCTCGTCGTATTTGTCGCGGGGCAGATTGATCAGGCCCTTTTTTTCGAACATCCAGGCCACGCAGCCGGATTCGCCCAGGGATCCGCCGCCCTTGGAGAGAATGTGGCGAATTTCGGCCACGGTACGGTTGCGGTTGTCCGTGGCGGCTTCCACCAAAATGGCCACGCCGGAGGGTCCGTAGCCTTCGTAGACGATCTCTTCAAAGGCCGCTCCGCCCAGTTCGCCCGAGCCCTTCTTGATGGCCTGGTCGATCTTGTCCTTGGGAAGGTTCACGGCCTTGGCCGCCGCGATGGCCGAACGCAGCCGGGCGTTGATGTTCACGTCGGAACCGCCCGCCTTGGCCGCCAGCATGAGCTCTTTGGTGACCTTGGTGAAGACCTTGCCCTTCTTGGCGTCCTGGGCGGTTTTCCGTACCTGAATGTTCTTCCATTTGCTGTGTCCTGCCACTTACGATCCTCCGATTGGGCGAGTTTGGCCGGTGAAACCCAGGCCGACGATGAATATTTCGAAGCTTTCCGATCTGGAGCTTTTCGGTTTCGCGGTTTTTACCTTGGCGAAGTCGGGGCGCATGGCATCCAAAAAGGGTTTGACATCCGGCCCCTGAAAGACCTTGGCGACGAAGTGGCCGCCGTGTACCAGGCAAGACCGGGCCAAGGCAAGGGCCTGCTCCACAAGTTCCAGGGAGCGGGCCTGGTCCGTGATGCGCGAGCCCGTGGTTTTCGGGGCCATATCGCTTATCACCAGGTGAAAAGGTTGGGTGGCTTCGATCAGGGCCATGCGCTCGGGGTCCGGCTGCAGGGCGTCGCCAACGAGAAAGGTGACGTTGGGAGCGAAGGCCGTATCCGTGGCCTTCAGATCGAGCGCGATGACCCGGCCGGAAGGCCCGACCTTCTGGGAGGCGTACAGTGTCCAGGAACCGGGCGCGGCACCCAGGTCAAGCACCTTGAGGCCAGGAGCAAACAATTTGAAGGCCTTGTCCATCTCCTTGAGTTTGTAGACGGACCGGGCCGGATAGTTTTCCTGCTTGGCTTTTTTGAAGTAATGATCATGGAGTTTTTTCATTGTTCCTCAGGGAAATAGTCTATCAAAAGAGCGTGCCTTCGCCAAGCCGTCCCGCTGTCCGAAGACCTCGCCCGCGCACGGGCCACGCTTTTTTCCGCAATCGACGGGGCCGGCGCATGTCCGCAACGTTTTTCCACGGATTGCCCAGAGACGGCGTTTGGCGCTTGACCCGGACCGGTAAAACGCCTACAAATCCTCTTCCTTCGGGGGCGTAGCTCAGCTGGGAGAGCACAGCGTTCGCAACGCTGGGGTCGAGGGTTCAAATCCCTTCGCCTCCACCAAAGATGTCGGCCACTTAGATGCAAAATCTGGGTGGCCGTTTTCTTTGGGCATACAGACCGGGCATACAAGCACCCTGTCACGGGACGGTACTGTAAGGCGGCGCGCGATTCGGCACTGATTGTAGCGCGACATTTAGTTTTGCATTTCGCGACATTTAGTTTTGACGCCGCCGGCAGGGGGGCCGGCGGCGTTGGCATTTGGCTTGCTACGCGCGTGCGCGAGACCCCATGTTTTTCGTCCGAAATAAATTAACCATTGGTTAATTTATGTTGACTCTTCCCCGCACCAGAGCGAAGGTCTTTTCAACGCAACGCGGGAAGGAGAAAACGAGATGGAACGGCGCTTTGGGGTTGAAATTGAGATCGCGGGAATTGCGCAGGAACGGGTCGAACGGGTGCTCACCCTGGTGGGGATAACCGTAACCCGCGAAGCCTACAACCACACGGCGCGCTCCCATTGGAAGATCGTGTCCGATTCTTCGGTCCGCGACGGTTTCGAGGTGGTCAGCCCGGTTTTGGAGGGAGAGGCGGGTATTGAAGAGCTTCGGACGGTCATAACCGCCCTGGACGACGCCGGGGCCACCATCAACAAGACCTGCGGCCTACACATCCACTTCGACGCCAGCGGGTTCACCTCCGACCACCTCAAGAACCTCGTTCTGCGTTACGCCATGTTCGAGGCTGAGATAGACGCCTTCATGCCCCCCAGCCGTCGGGGAGCCTCCAACCATTATTGCAATACGCTTGCAGACCTGGTCGCCTCCCCTTCCTTCCGCCAGGCCACCACGATTTCCGGGTTGGTCGCCGCCCAAGGCTCCCGGTACTACAAGGTGAACTTGCAGAGCTACCAGCGCCACGGCACGGTGGAATTTCGCCAGCACAGCGGCACGGTGAACGCCCCCAAGGCCATCAATTGGGTCCGGTTCTTGGACGCCTTTGTGGAAGCCTCGGCCTCGGAACTCCTTGAGGCAATCCAGCCCGCTCGCCTGACCGGATCGCAACGCCTGCTTTGGGAATTGATTCAGGCCGGATCTACGGTCGCCGAGATCCAGGCCGCCACGGGTTGGCAACCTCACACCCTGCGGGCCGCCGTTACCCGGTTGCGCCAGGCCGGGGTTCGGATCGAGCTTACCCGGCAAGGAACCGAGAAGCGCTACCGCGCAATCCCCACGGCCGGCGCTGCCGACGACCACGTTTACCGGGGAGTTGACCCGGCCGTTGAACGCTTTTACCGCAACCGGGCGGCCGTTCTGGCCGCCTAGGAGGACCCGATGCAGTTTGTGACCCTGGACGGCAAGCGGTTTCGGGCCGGTTCCCTGGAGGAGCTTGCCCACCAGCTCTGGCAATCCTCGTTTTTACCTGAACCCACGCTGGACGCCTGGATGACAGCCAGCGCCCAGAGAGCGCTCACCTACAACGGGGCCATCGTCCGGACGGATGATGTGGCCGGGCATGTGCGCGATCTTATTGCCGGCGGTTACGTGGCCCTGGCTTTCGCTGACGACTTGCGCAGCCTCGGCCTGCGCCATGTGGACCTCTGCCGGATTGTGACACACCTGACCGGGGCGAAGGTTTCCCCGGTGTCCGTTACACGTTGGGCCACCGGCGTGCGACCGGCCCCGGCCCTGCTTGAGACCGTGGTGGAGTTGCTCAAGCGCCTGCCCCCTGACGGGGTGCAGGCGCTCCGCGACGCCGCGCGTGAGGCCGGCTAGTAGTTGCTGATCAGCACCTCCCGCACGGTTTTGGCCTCGGTCCTGGCGCAACTATATTTCGTGGCCAGGGTGCCGATCGAAAACGCGCCGAACGTTTCGCGCACTCCGGGCGTGTCATTGAGCGACAGAAGGAACTTCCCCTGCAGGCCGGCAAGTTGCTGCGCCAGGCGCGCAAAATCGTCCCGGCCAAACAACCCCTTGCCATAGTAGTTCTCGACGCCCCAATAGGGAGGATCAAGGTAGAAAAGTGTCTCAGGCCGGTCGTGGCGCGCGATGAACTCGCCGTAGGGCAGGTTCTCGATGCGAACGTGCGTCAGACGGACATGCACGTCCGACAGCTCCTCCTCCAGGCGCAGCAGATTGATGCGCGGCCCCTGAGTCGGTCCGCCGCCAAACGTCCGGCCATACACCTTCCCTCCGAATCCCAGCCGCTGCACATAGTAGAACCGGGCCGCGCGCTGGATGTCAGTGAGGCCGCCGACCTTGAGCTGTTCGGTCCAGTCGTCCCACCAGCCCCGGCTGACCAGGCACCAGCGGAACTGGCGCACGAACTCTTCCAGGTGGTTCTGCAACACCTGGAACAGAGAGACCAGGTCGCGGTTTGCGTCGTTGATGATTTCCACTTTCGAGGGCTCTTTGCGGAACAGCACATGAGCGCCGCCAGCAAAAGCCTCGCAATATGTCACATGCTCTGGGAACCGGGCGACGATCTGTTTCGCCAGGCGAAACTTGCCGCCGATCCAACATAATGGTCCTTTCAACTCAAAACCCTTTCTTTACATGGCTTGCCGCAGCCTGCTACCTCGTTTACCGCCCGCGCGCGATTGGGCGGGAGGAGCGGCTACGGCCGTGGTCCGGCGTTTGCCCGCCGGGTCGGTGGGGTGTTGGTAGCACCCCGCCTCCTCCACTTCCTTTCCATCCCATCCTAAAGGCCGCCGGGGCGGCCGTTGTCAAAGAAGCTCGGTAAACGCCGGTCAGTCGGCGTTTACTACTCCCAAAACCGCGAGGGCCTTGGCGAAATCGTCGCTTTCGGTGATGCGCAGGGCCTGAGCCTCCAACAGGGCCAGGCTGTCCGAGTCCGTGGCGTCCATGGCCATGGGGCGGGGCAAAATGGCTTGCAGCCGGTGATAGCGGTCGGCCAGGACGGTGCGGCACTGGTAGTCCACGATGTCCGTGGGACCGGCCATGAGCAGATCGAGTACCGGCCGGGCCGCGCGGATCAGGCCCCAGCTCTTGGCCTCGCTGGGCGCGACGCCGCAGGGCTGCGCCCCCGTGCCCAGCGAGAGCAGGGCCACGTCGGCGTGCGGAGCGAGTTTGTAGGCCTCGATCAGGGCCACCATGGCTGGGTTGTTGGCGCAAACCCCGCCGTCGACCAGGGTGCGCATGACGCCATCCGCCGATTTGACGACCGCCGGCTCGAAATAGGTGGGGGCGGCGCTGGTGGCCCGGCAGACAGAGCGCAGCAGGTAGTCCCGGCCCTTGTCGGTCTGGGCCTTGGTCGACTTGAACAGGACGGCTGCCCCCATCCCGAGGTCCCAGCTGGTGACGAGCGTGGGGATTGTGCAGTCACGCAGGCGCTTGTCGCCAAAGATGCCCTGGAGGCAGTCCTCCAGGGCATCGGCCGGGTATTGCTCGTCCACCAGACCGCCCAGGGAGGCAATACGGTGCGCCAGGGGCCGCGCGAAGATGGAGCGGGCGTGGTAGAGATAGAGGCTGGCCACCGTGGCCATGGGGATGCCCGCGCCCACAGCGGCCGCGATGATGCCACCTGTGCTTGTTCCGGCGACCAGGTCGACTAGCTGGTGCATGGGTTTGCCGGCCAGTCGCTCGATACAGGCCAGGACAAGGGCTGGGATGAGGCCCCTGATGCCTCCGCCGTCTATGGAGAGGATGCGCACGCTCAGGCCTCCGGCCAGCCTGTCGAAATGTCATATGCCAATACCTCTTCGGACGAGGCCAGGGCGTCCAGGGCCGAGCAGTGGATCTTTTCGGCGTCGAAACAGGCCTGGACGAAATCGCCGACGGCGACTCCCAGGGCCTGGACGGCGACCAGATCCAGGACGATCCATGTCGTTCCGCCCTTGGCCCGCCAGTTGACGGTCGCGCCCGCAGGCTTCTTTGCCAGATAGCTTTCGGCCCCCTGGAGGGTGGCCCGATCGTCGTCATCCGTACCGATGAGCGCCCCCTGGTACAGGACTCCTCCGTCCACTTTCTGCCGACGCAGGGCAGCCACATCTTCCTTGCGCGTCGAACGCGCGTCAGGAAGGCTCAGCGGCTCCGGCACCACGTACGCCACCTCCTCGGCCACGCCCCCAGCCGCCAGCCAGGCCAGATAGGTAGGGTGAGCCGCAGCCACGATGCGCGTCAGGCCGTCCGCGCGGACCTCCTGCACGAGGTACGTCCCGTCCATCTGTATTAGATGCTGATATGTACGATCCATAGCTCCCCCCTCTAGTACGCCCGTTGTGGCGGCGTGAAATCGTGCGTCCAGCGGGCGATGCCCTTGGAGATGCGCAGGTTAGCGATTTGGCCCGGAAAATAATACGAGCTAACAGTCCAGTAGCCTATGTGATACACGGCAGAATCAGACACTGAAAACGGCTCACTCCCGGCGAGTGTATCGGCGCTGAACGTAATGGCCACCCCATCTTTATATATACGCATCGCGCCGTCAGATCGCACCCATGCCAGATGCGACCACGTATTCGCTGCCAGAGCGGCGCAAGATCCTTGTGCATAATACTGCGACCCGCCGACTTCATGCTGACATCTAAGAAAATTCCCTCCAAGGATCATGAAGTCAACCCGATTGCTGTTATCAAGGTATTGCTGTAATATTGAATAGTTGTTTGGCAGAGAGTTGTACGGACATACCCATGCGTCAAGGGTAAAGTCGCCAGATCCGAAGTTGAAGTCGTCGGAATACGGAATTGCCAGCTTCGCGCTGCTTCCGTTGAAATACAGCGACTTGGCTACACCGGCCGGCTTGTCCGTTCCGGTGGCGTCCATCACGGTGACGCCGTTGTTGGTCAGGGTCCGGCCCGACAGGGACGCGTCTGCCACGGCGTCGCCGGTCAGGAGCAACTTGGTGTAGGGATCGCGCCCGCGTTGACTGGGAGGCGAAACGATCACACCCATAATCTACTCCAACACCAGGTTGACGATTACGGTGAGGTCGCGCGCGTCGTCGTTGGTCCCGGCCGCGTCGATAACCACTTCGAGCGGCTGACCAAATCCAATCGCCGCGTTGGCCGCGGAGATGTCCGTGGTGGTGGCTGTCCAGGCCGCATCGCTCACGGCCAGGCCGGCACCCGCGTTGGCCGTCCCGACCAGCGCGCCGTTGCACGAGACGTTGACGTGGGGCTGGTCTGCGCCGGAATCGTCCACCAGCGGGCGCACCCGGAAGCCCACGCAATGCGCCGCGCCGCGCGTCCAGACGTACCGGAGCAAAAGCATATCCTGGATGGCCTGGGTGGTGGCCACGGCCGCGAAGCGTCCGGCAAAGGCGACAGTTTCCTGTACCAGGCGGGCCATGTCGCCGGAGTGCATCTCGCGCCCCGAATCGGCTCCGATAGTGGACGTGTAGGGCGCTCCGGCGATGGTTACCACGCCCGCGTTGTAGGCCGTGACCAGGGCGTAGACCCAGGACGTGGTGTCGTTTTGCCGAAACCGGATCGGGCGCCCGGGCGCGAAAATCGCCTGGTTCGCGGCGATGTCCGCCACCGCGAACGTGGCGTCGTTCGTGCGCGTGGGAAGGGCCTCGAAGGTCGTCCAGGCTCCGGCGTTGGTCACGCCGGACGAACCCCCTCCACTCAACAGCATGAATGAGTCCGTGGCGACCATATATCCGACGAGCACGAGCTGGCCGGAGACAATAGCTCCGGCTGCGAGAGCGGCCCCGGACGAGTCCGTAATATATTTGGCCCCGAGAGCATTGACATTGAGCGTGCTCGCTCCGGTATTGGCGTGGGCCGCACGAAACATGTAAAGTCTAGCAGGATCAAGGGAGCCTAGCGTCGGGGTTGGAGTCATGACGTAGGCGTTGGCAGCGCCGGAGTCGGCGGCATGAATGATTGACGTAGCCCCGGCGACGCGGCCTTTTTTGGTCCATACCCCGGCCGACCGATAATAGATGTCGCCGAACGTGTCCGGGGCCGTGTCCCAGTAGAAGTTTCCGTCCTGGCCCGCGTCGGCGTCCGGCGGGCCGGAGCCCTCAATGATGAGGTTGGAGAGCGAGCCGAGTTGCAACGAGAAGGCGTCCATGCCGGACGCCGTGGCGTTGATCTCGTCAGCCAGGGTATCGAAATTCGTCAGCGCGGCGGCCATGGCAGTCTCGAAGTTGTCGCTGCCTCTGCTGGGAGCATCTACACGCGTTGATGTCTTTGGTATGGTCGTCATTGACTCTCCTATATGATACAAATGACTGTAAATTCAACGGTCGACAGTATAGGGCCTGGTATTGTAATACTGAATTCGTTAAAGAATCCGTACGTTATCAGCGCTTCCGGCTCGAATCCGTTCTCATTATGCGCGACGTAGAGAGCGGCTATTCCGTCAAGAGAACTAAGAGTTCCGTTCACATAACTTATCATCGATGATTCAATTTCCGCCGTGAACTTGACTGTGTTGCTATTCGCCCCTTTTTTCAGGGATGTACGTCCGAATGTGTCCGTGTTCTTTTTGCTGTAGGAAAGGAAACCGATTTCAACTCCCCATTCTGTGTCCCCAAGAGATGCGGACAGCACAGGAACAATATTCCCCAACTTTGCCGTGCCATCAACGCCTGCGTTAACGCGTATGCGCAACGTGGATTGAGCCCTCACGAGCAAGGGGACAAAATAGTTCCGGGTGAATCGTGCGTCGCTAAAGAAATAATCTGTAACAGTATAAACCGGTTGAAGCACTTGATATGTCCGCGAGAATATCACCGTCTCCCCGACAGCCAGGTCCAGCGTAAGCGTACGTCCCTCGACACCAAAAAGCGCCAGGGCGTCGCACCGCGAGGCGTCGATGGTTATGTCGATCAGCTCGGGATGCACAGTCTGTGTGCCGACGAACTCGTCCACGCACGCGCGGGCGTTGGTCGCGCTCAAATCAGACCAGGCCGGATCGTCATCAGCCAGGTTGTCGGGCGGATACTCGCCGGCCGTGGTGCGCAGGGCCTGGTAGAGGCGATGCGTGGCCAAAACCATGACAATGGCGTCCGTGGCGTACTCGATGGCCTCGTCATAGGGGGGCGCATCGTCCTCCGGCACGTTGGTGGAGAGGAGTGTCACCGGGCGGGGGGCTCCGACTCTCATGCCTCGGCCTCTACACGCGTGGTGATCACGCCCTCATCGCCGCCGCACCGGCGGAGCAGCGACACAACGTCGCGTGTGTTGGAGCTGATCGCGGCGTTGCCCTGGCCCACCTTGTCGGTAAGTCGCGCGACGGCGGCTTCCAGGGAGCGGATCGCGGCCACCACGGCCGCGTTGGAGCCGCCGAGCAGCTGCACCGGCACCCGGCCGCTGGGCATTGGGATGACGGCCTCGGTGCCGGCCTCGCCGATCATGGCCAGCTCCGGACCGCTGGTAATGGTTCCTGTGGCATACCCCCGCACGGACTTGAGGTTGTCCAGGGCGTCGAGGGCGGCCTGGTAGAGGTCGCCGGTGCCAGCCGGAGTGATGCCGCGCGAGATCAGGCCGCTCAGGATCGACCAGGCGTCGTACTGCCCATCGCCGGATATGCCGTACGACTGTTGCCACCACGACAGGTAGTTGGTCCTCTGGTCAGGGTGCGAGCGCAGGTAGGCGTCCCACGTGGGAGAGCCGTCCGGGGTATTTGTATCGCCGAGGTGGTAGGCGGCCTCGGCTCCCGCCCCGGTGTAGGCCAGGGCCTGGGTGATCTGGCCCTCCAGCGAGGCGGCAAATACCTGACTCGCCTGCTGCACGGCCTGCTGATAGGTGGCCTCGGCCTCGGCGATGGTGTCCGCCTGCTGTTGGCCAAGGAGGGCCTCGGCCAGCAAGCCAAGGGCGGACGTTATCTCATTAAAAACTTTTGTGTATTCCGCAGGATCGGTGGTGGCGTCCATCTTGGCGGACAGCACCGACGTGGCCAGGGATTGCGCCTCGCTGATGGCGTCCCGGTCGCCGGTCAGGCCCTTGGCCAGGTCCGCGTCGAATTGCGACCGCAGGATGGCGTATTTTTGGTCCGGCAACAGCGGCGACTGATCCCCGCCCCGCAATTCTACTACGGTCTTGTGGATGGCGTCGGCCGCGTCTTGGAGATCGTCAACTAAATCATCCCAATATTTGGTCAACTCCTGGCGTTGCACGTCCAGGACGGTGGAGAGGTCGATGGCTCCCAGGCCCGAGGCCACGGCGGACTGAAACTCCTGCGCCTGCTGGGCGAGCAGTTTGACCGCGCCGGCCTCGTGGTCGCGGCCTTCCAGGACCAATTTGCGGGCCTGTATATCGTAGCGAAAGCTCTCTTCGGCCAGCCGTTTGGATTCGGCCATGGCCGCCAATTTCGCATTGATTTCGGCATTGTAGGCATCGTTGGACAGAGCGGCGATTTCCTCGCCATATTCGCGCTCCAGCGCGACGTAATCCTGATACCGCGAGGCCACCATGGCGTAGATCTCGTACATGGTGTCGCCCGTGGCGGAGGCGATGCGCGAGAGCAGACTGGAGCGAGTGGAGTCGACCTCCTCCTGGTGTTGGCGGATGGCGGCCGCCGTCTCCAGGGCCTGCACCTCGGCGATCCTGGCCATGGTGGCGGCGTCGTAGCCCGCCTGGCGGGCCTGAGCCAGCTCAGCTTCCTGCTGGGCCAGGAGCGAGACCTGCGAGGCCTGCCAGTCCAGACCGTGGGCGGTCAGGGCGCGAGCCTCCAGGCTCAGGCCCAATTGCCGCATGGACGTGGCCGTCTGGTCCGCCTGGGCCTCGACCTGCTGGAGCGAGTCCGCCAGCGTGTCAATGGCATCCACCTGCGTGGCGGCCTCGGACCAAGCCGCAAAAATATCTGGGTCGAGGGGGCCATTTGTCGTAGCCGCCTGCATGGCGGACCAAAATCCCTCGACATCGGTGCCCAGTTGAGCCAGGGCCGGACCCACCTGCATGGTGGACTGGTCAATACGGGCCTGGAGCAGGCCGGCGTCGTCGGTGGTGTGCTTTGTCAGTAACCCCAGCGCGGTCTGTACCGCGTCCATAGATCCCAGAGCATCGGAGAGCTGCGACACGTAGTCGGCGGCCTGGATTTTGGTCAGACCCTGCGTCAGTCCGTCGAAATCGTACCCCGTCGCCCTGGCGATAGCGTCCATGGACGTCATGGCGGAACTAAGGCGGCTTAGAGTATCAATCCAGGCCTCATCGGGAGCGGCGACGGCCTGCACCTGATCCAGCAATCCAAGCGAGGTCAGGCTATACTGCGACATGGCGTTGGCCAAATTTCTGTAGACCTCAGCTTCGTGTCCTTCGGGGATGGCCGTAACGTCCCACGAAAAACCCTTTTGTGAGGCTTTCAGGGCGTCCTCTGACAGCCCTAAAGCGTCGGCGAAGTCGGTAAGCCCAGCTGTGGCCTTTTCCCAAGCCTCTGCCTCCGCAGTGGCCATAGTCGCGTCAGCTGGCGAATAGATCGTCGAGTGGCGGGTGGAGCTGTCCCCAAACATCTCCCGGGACGTGGTCGTTATAGTCCCGTAGCTGGATGGCACCAACTCGCCATCCACAAACATCAGCGCCTGCTTGCTGGCCGCCGGAATGACCCACTTGCTGGTCTCGGTATTGGGTGTGAGCGCCCCGGCCAACAGGGCCGCCGGGATGGCCACCAACGCGCCTACGCCCGTGGCCGCCAAACCCGCGCCGATGCCGAGCGCGCCGCCGATGGTCGCTCCGAGCCCTGTGGCAGACGCCACACCGCCGGCGAGCAGGCCCGTCCCGGCTCCGACGTAGCTGGCGGTCGGGTTGTCCGGCCGGATGAATCCGCCGGCGGCATAGCCTATTCCCCCACTGGCCAGGGCGGGACCGGCCACACTCATGATGTTGGAGAGAGTGGACGTGGAGGACGCCTGCCCGAGGTTCATGGCCGACTGCCAAGCTGCGGCCGGCTCCTTGCCGGCCGCCACCAGGGTCTCGTACATTTCGGCCTGGCCAGTGTTGAGGGTCCACGTGCCCCCGGTGTTGACCATGTCGTAAGTGGTCTTGGCGGACCCGCCATTTTTGAACAGGTCCGACAACGAGAAACCACTCCCGGACGTCTGCCCCTGATCCGCCGAGGCGGACAGGCCGGTCAGGCCTTGCAGTGCGCTTGTATCCGTGCCCACCACCTTGGCCACGATGGGCATGAGCAGGGCGTTTTTCGCCAGCGTCGCGGCGAGGCTTGTGACGTAGCGGATGGTGTCGCGCACGAGGTTGGTCCACATGTTGGCCCAACTTTCGCGGGCCTTCTGCGCGTTGCCTTCCCAGAGGTTGGTCAAGGTGTCGGCGATGCCTGTTTGCACGTCGCCGCCGACCTGGCGGATGTAGTCCGCCGTGGACTTGGCCATGTCCTGCCACATGGCCCGCTTGCGAGCGGTTTCGTCCTGGTAGGCTTTGAATTCGAGGGCGAGGTAGTCGCGGAGGTACCCCAGAAAGTCATCTTCGTAGCCGAGGCGGGCCTCCAGCTCCTTGCGGCGCAGTTCGGAGCGCTGCTGGCTGGCGTACACCTGGAAGGCATTTTCGTCGCTGACGTGCTTCTTGACCTGATCAAGATGGGCGTCCAGGCGGCGGCCCTCGGCGTCCCAATACTCGTCAGACAGCTTGCCGCCTTCGCCCAGGCGACGCACATCTTCGTCAAGCATGAATTGTTCGTGCGCCCGCCAGCGCTCCTCGGCGGTGGCGATCTTCTGGGGATCGGCCAGATCCGTCCCGTAGCCACCTTGCTGCAACTCCTGGAGGTACTGCTTGTACCCTTGCAGCCAGTCAGCCTTGAGCTGCGAACCCTGAGCGCCGTAGGTGTCGCGGTATAGCGAAGATTCGTGCTTGGCGGCGTCGTCGAGCTGACGGCTGTACTCGGCCAGCTCGGCGGCCTTGATCTTGAGGGCCTTCAGGTCGCCGAGACGAGCTTCGGCCTGGTGCAACGCCTCGACGCCGCCCTTGGCCCCCACCAGATCCGCTTGAATGCGCGTGAGCGCCTGGTTGTGCTCCCGCTCGATTTTGGCGATGGCCGCGCCCAGCCGGTCGCCCCCCAGCGACTGTTCGTAGGCGGCGATCTCGTCTTCGATCTTCTGGAGGACGCCGGAGGCCTTGATGTCGGCCCGCGCGCCCGCCGTGGCGGCAGAGGCCCCCTTGCGGGTATCCCGGTCGAGGATCTCTTGCCGGCGATTGGCCCTCAAGGAATTAGATTTACCGACCCAGGTCCAATACTCATTTTCAGTGAGCAGACCGCCTTTATAATCCTTCCAGGTCTGCTCCCATTCGCTGACGATCTGCTTGTCCACGGAGGCCAAGCGCTTTTCCACTGTAGAGGCCGCCGACGCCACGCCCAGCCTGGCCAGCGCGGTCTGGCGGTCTTTGGATATGCCGTCGGGGTAAACTTGGGGCTTGTTGGTAACAACAGGCTGCGCATCGCCGACGCCCAAACGCCTGCGATCCTCCTCCTCTGTCCTGGCCGCGTTCTCTTGCTCAAGGCGTTTTTTCAGGTTGGGGCCGCCTGGCCACTGGTCAAAGCCCGGGGTTAATATTTGCAAGAAATTTCGCGGCAGGGCCTGCCATGCGTCCTTGAAGGCGGCATAGGTGCGCGCGATGGCCGAGCCGATTAGCCTTTTGTTTTCCGCGAGCAGCCGGTTTATGGTCGTGATGGTGCCGGCGACGTCCTGCCACATTTCCTTAAACCCGGACCGTTTGATTTGGTCCATGGTTGTGGACATGGTGGACATTTGGGAGTTGATGGTATTGCCCACGTCCTCCTGGGCGGCCGCGAGCCCGCCAAACTGCTCGCGCAAAAACTCGAGCGTCCGGCCCTGCTCCCTGGCGTCGTTTAGCTGCTTTTCCCATTCAGGCCCCAGACGGTCCCTGAGCAGCATCGCGAGCTGGTCGCCGGCTCGGGCCTGTCCGGTGATTACCGAGCGCAGTTCCTGGGCGATCTGGAGGGAGGAGGATTGCCCTTGCGTCATCAACTTGATCTTGTCGATAATGACGCCAAGGTTCTCGATGTCGCGATCGTTGGTGAGGGTGATCCCCTTGTTGGTGAGGATTTGCCAGCCTTCTATGATCTCCCTGCCGCTGGCGAAATGTTTGGCCGCTTCGGCTTCGACTTTGGCGTAGGTTTCCTCGGCGTAACGCAGGTTCTGGGCGTAAATTTGGCGCAGTTCCGCGTCAGTGCCCCGGTTCATGTCGGTCAAATTCGCGGCGATGGAGATGGTGGCCACGCGGTAGTCGTCAACAGCCTGGATGGCGTCGCGGATGGCTGATACGAATTCACGGAATGCTTTGGCGAGCTCCAGGGCGACCAGCACGTCTCGCAAAACGTCAACAGAGGAAGTCAACTCCCCCATTTCGGACTTTGCCTGCCTTGAGGCCTGTCCCAAATCCTTGACGCTCGCCGACGCCTTGTCCACGCCCCCGGCCTGCTCTCCGACCGTTTTGGTCTGCTGCCCCAGGCCGGTAATCGCCTCCCGCGCGCTGCCGGCGGCCGCGCCCAGCTCTTTGACGCTCGCCGCCGCGCCGCCAAAGCTGGCCGCCTGTTGCCCGGCGGTCTGCAACTGCTGGCCGAGAGACGCCAGCAGCTCCCGCACTTGGGTGGCGGCCCGGGCCATCTCCAACAGCGCGCCCGTGGCGACTTTGGCTCCGGTGTCGCCCTTGCCGCCGACGTTTACTAACTGTTGACCGAGATCCACCAACGCCTGATTGGCGTTGGTGGGATCTACGGTCACAGTGAGCTTGATGACGTTGTCGCCGGCCACGGGGAGGGTCCTCTCAAAACAGGCTGACGCGCTGGGCGGCAGCCATGTGGTTGTCGATCATTTCCTTGACCATGCCGAGATCCGCCCACATCCACAGGGGCAGATCGTCAGGCTCCAGGGCCAGGCCGCCCAGCTGGTACTGGCGCAGGGCGAGCAGCCAGCCCAGGTATTGCGACGGCTTGGCCCCGGAGCGTTTTGGGCATTTAGCGCAGGCGGCGGCTAGCCAGTCGCCGTTTAGGCGTTCACAGTCGCGTCGGTCTGCGGGGGTGCATCGTTCGAGCTGGCCTCGGAGCTGCTCGACAAAGGGGCGTCGGTCTCTTCGGTCGCCTCCTCGGCGTCGGCGTCGGCCTCGCCTTCGGCCCCGGCCAGGAGGTCGATTTCGTCTTCGTCGCCCGCCGAGACCTGGGACGGGCGCAGGGCCGCGCGGGCGACGGCGGCCAGATCCGACGGACGGGCCGCAGCCAAGAGGTCTTTCCAGTTGGCGCGGTAGTGCGCCTCGGACGGGTTCGAGCTGATAAAATCGTCGCCGTCCATGAAGTAGCTTTCGCTGAAGCCAGTGACGAGCTTCTTTCCCAGGGCCGCCTCTTCGGCGAAGATGTTGCTCTTTATAACGGTTTTTTTGCCACTCTTCGTGTAAAGCGAGGCGCTGAACGCCATCCTCTGGGGGTTGGTGGGCAGGCGGTAGTAGAGCTTGTACTCTTCGCCGGCCAAGTCGATCATTTCCAGCACCTGACGATCGGCGGTCAAATTGCAGGGCATGTGCGTCTCCTGATTTCGGATTTGGGTTAGGCGAAATAGAGGCGAAATTCGTCGTCTCCGGCCACGTCGCGCGTGGCCTCGAAGGGCAGATCGTAGGCCCCCAGGCCGCTGCGCTCGCGCTCGCTGATGCTGGTCACGCGCAGCTTGGGCACTGCCACGATCAGGCGGTTGCCGGCGGTCTGGCCGATGCGGGCCACCAAACCGCTGGGGGTCGAGCTGGACCACAGGGCGTAGGGGTTGAAGTTGGACAGATCGTCCATTTCCGGGTCGAGCGACCCGGTAGGGTTGCGGCCGGAGATGTAGTATTCCGAGATGCCGCTCACCGCGTTGGCGTTCTTGCGGGGGTTGACCTCGTTGGCCAAATCGAGCTTGAGCTGGGTAAACGCAGGCGTAAACGCGCCGAGCGTGGCGTGGGCGTCGGTGAAGACAGCCGGAACGATGTCCGGGAGTGTGGGGTTGGGCAGGGGCTGGTCGGCCGGGTCGAGCCAGGCGGCCTGGAAGGTAAACGTGAACTTGGCGATCTGGCCCGAGGGGCAATCCAGGCTCCACGATCCCCGCGCGTCGCGCAGCCTCTTTCGCACGCCGTCGCGGTGGAAAAAGTACGTCATGCACTTCTGCTGGGCGATGGTCTGGGTCACCGGGGTGTATTCCAAGGTCTTGGCCGCTTCCACCACCGTGGCCGTGGCCGCGCTGGTTCCGCCGGTGAGGGCGTCGGCGGCCGCGAACTCCCCGGCTCCGGCCTCAAGCACCAAAAGATCGCCGCAGGCGAAGCGCACCACGCCGGTGACAACGGGGTCGCCACCGGAAATGGTCTCGCCCACGGTCCAGGTCCCGACCTGGTCGGAGAGCGTGAGCAAAAGCAGGCCGTCGGCCCGGGCCATGCCGCAGGCCTGCAACGGGCCGTCGTAATATGGCGGCAGGGGCGCGCCGGTCCCGTCCAGGCCGGCCCCGCAGGCCTCGTGCTTGATCGTGAACTTCTGGGACTTGGCCCCGATGCGCGAACCCTCCTTGCTGAAGGTCCGCGACACAATGTTGCGTTCGATTTTTTCGCCGTCCGGGGCGCACTCCACGTCCGCGTCGACCCGCAGGGCGTCCGTGGCCAGGGGAGTGACCTCCTCGCCCGGATTGTGGAGCTTGCCCAGCACCACCATGATTTTGAACTGTTGCGCGCCCATGTGGCGTCTCCTCTATTTGAAGTAGGGTTGAGGGATGCGGTATTGGTCCGCATGGACCGCCACGCCCCCGGCCTGCAAAAGCGACCAGTCGCCCAGGCTCTCGGCCGGCAACAGCTCGGGCAGGAGTTGTTTGCCCTCCAGGGCCTGGCGCACGGCGTCCAGCAGCCGGTACACGCCCGGCGTGGTGGCGTCGCCGCGCCGGGCCTTGACCAGGTCGCCCTGGTATTTGTCACCGATGACTATGGTCCAGGTCATGCTGGCCTCACTGCGCGAGCCGTGGCTTTCCGTGGTCGACCCGGCGTAGATCACCAGCAGAGCGGGGAACGTGGCCATGGCCTGAGCGATCTGATCCGGCTCCAACTCGCCGCCGTAGGGCGCGACCAGGCGCACGCCCAAGGCCGCCTTGAGCGGCGAAAGCGCGGCCAGGATGGCGTCTTCGACTTCGTGCAGGCTGCGTTTGGCCATCAGGCTCCCTCCGCCAGGTAATCTCCCAGGATGTCGGACACGGCCCGCAGCCAGGCCGGCGGCAGATCGCCGTCAGCCCCGAACAGGTAGGGCCGGGCCGGGATCTTCGAGCCCGGATGGTTGACCTGGCGCACCGGATGCTTTCCGCCGGCCCAGGCCAGGGCCTTCTTGTTTTTGGCCCTGATCACGTGCGCCTTTGTGGTCCCGCCGAACTGGTGGATGGCGGCGTACGAAATGCCCGGCCCGCCCACGCTCACGCTCACGCTTGTGGGAGTGGCCTGGTAGTTTACGCTTCTCAGCAGGGCCTGTGTCCGTTGCAGGAGCTTCCCCGACAGAGGGGCGAACGAGGTCAAAGGAGCCCACTTCCCGCCGCCCGGCGCTTCCTCAAATTCAAACGAGCGATGCACCCGAAGGAGCAAGGCCGAGCCGATGTCGTCAAAGGCCTGGGACATGTCGCCTAGGCGCTGGCTCACATTGGCGAGCAGCGCCTTGACCGCCATGTCATCAACCGTGATTTCGATCACGCCGGCCACCGCTAGAACCCTCCCATGTCGGTAAACATGCGGGACGGGCCTTCAAACAACACCACCGTGTCTTCGCTGGCGGCCGGGGCCGAAACGCCGGCCGCTTGCAACTTGATTCGCCCGGCGGCCAGGTCGCGCAGCTGCGCCAGGGCGCGGTCGTAGTCCTTGACCAAGCTATCGGACGGCTGGCGGCCACGGTGCAGCAGGTAGAATGCGATGTCCGCCTGCCATTGCGGCACGGGGTCCGGAGCCGGGGAGCCGAAAGGCACCTCGTAGCCGGCGGACCGGGCGTAGCCGTGGATCAGCGAGGCCGCGTCGGCCAGGGCCTTGTCCAGCACGGCCTGGACAACAGCCCCCGTGGGGGGGCTGGCC